>JAFDZI010000031.1 GCA_018266955.1 Bacteroidota bacterium | reverse complement strand
CTTCGTTCTCGAGTAGGGGAATTTTAGATACCGTCGAAACATTTTCTATTGTTTGTGTCAAACTTTCGGATTCCACTTTTTTAGCATCTTCTTGTTTGCACCCACATACCAAGAAGAACACCAATAATATTTGTGCTTTTTTCATCGTGTTTTGTTTTGTTAAGTACAAAATTAATCAAAAAAACTTATCTCCTATACAACTTTTTAATAACCAAAATCATAAATTATCGCAAAATACGCATCAGTAAAGCATTGACATCCAATATATTTTGTACTTTTTCTTTTCGCATCATCAATTGATTGTTTTTTTCTTTCAACACAGCCTCTTGAGGATTTTGTGTTAAGTAATTCAAAATATGTCTGAATTTTTCACTTTGATAAAATTTATCCTGAGGATTATCCGGAAAATACCCAAGAAACACTCCATTTTTCATGGCTATTTTTTCAAAACCAATTGCTGCAGACCACCATTTAAGCTCTACAGATTTTAATAAATTAACCGCTTCTTCTGGTAATGTTCCAAAACGGTCGATCAACTCGCTTTCAAATTGAACTAATTCTTCTTGACTGCTTATTTCAGCTAATTTTTGGTATAAAGACAATCGCTCTTCAATAGAACTCACATAAGCGTCGGGCAACATAAGCTCAAAATCCGTATCGATATTAACTTCTTTATGCGAACGGAAGAGTTTCTTCCTTCCTTCCTCATTTTCGAATAAATTATCAAATTCAGGGTCATTTTGCAATTCCTCCAAAGCTTCCTGCATTATTTTCTGGTAGGCCTCGAAGCCCATTTCATTAATAAAACCACTTTGCTCTGCGCCCAATAAATCTCCTGCTCCTCTTATTTCTAAATCCTTCATCGCGATTTGAAAACCCGACCCTAAATCCGAAAACTGTTCTATTGCTTCTAATCTTTTCCTGGCATCGGAGGTTATCATATCATACGGAGGTGTAATCAAGTAACAAAAAGCCTTACGGTTGCTTCGTCCTACCCTGCCACGCATCTGATGCAAATCTGCCATGCCAAATTTTTGAGCGTCATTAATGAAAATCGTATTGGCATTAGGAACATCTACTCCACTTTCTACAATGGTAGTAGAAACTAAAACATCGTATTTGCCGTCCATAAAATCGAGCACTCTGGCCTCCAATTCCTTGCCTTCTAGTTGCCCATGTCCGGTAATTACCCTAGCATCGGGCACCAATCGTTGAATAATACCGGCTATATCTTTTAAATTTTCTATTCTATTGTTAATGAAATACACTTGCCCATCTCTTTGCAATTCGTAGGAAATGGCATCTCTCAGAATTTCTTCATCAAAGCCAATACTTTGGGTTTCCACGGGTTGCCGGTTGGGTGGTGGTGTTTTTATCACAGACAAATCTCGTGCAGCCATCAAAGAAAATTGCAAAGTACGCGGAATAGGAGTAGCCGTTAGGGTAAGGGTATCTACATTAGCTTTCATGGTTTTTAATTTATCCTTGACTGAGACACCAAACTTATGTTCCTCATCAATAATCAAAAGGCCTAAATCTTTAAATTTCACCTTTTCCGAAGCCAATTGGTGCGTCCCAATAACTATGTCGATTTTTCCATTTTTTAATCCTTCCAAAGTTTCGCTTTTTTGCTTGGCAGTTCTAAAGCGATTGAGATAAGAAACAGTAACCGGAAAATCTTTTAATCTAGACATAAAACTACGGTAATGTTGGAAAGCCAAAATGGTTGTAGGCACCAATATTGCGACTTGTTTACCATCGGTAGCTGCTTTAAAAGCGGCACGAATGGCTACTTCTGTTTTACCAAAACCAACATCGCCACAGATTAAACGATCCATTACTGTATCGGCCTCCATATCTTTTTTCACATCAGCAGTTGCTTTTTCTTGGTCGGGTGTATCTTCATACTGAAAACTCGCCTCCAATTCGTTTTGCAAATAAGTATCTGGAGTATAGGAAAACCCTTGGGTGGTCTTTCTTTTGGCGTACAATTTTATCAAATCAAACGCCAACTGTTTTACTCGGGCTTTGGTTTTTTGTTTTAAAGCTTTCCAAGTAGGCGATCCCAATTTGGAAAGTTGAATTTCTTTTCCTTCGGGGCCATTGTATTTGGATATTTTGTGCAATGCATGAATACTGACATACAAGAGATCTCCGTTTTTATAATTGAGTTTAAAACATTCTTGAACTTTACCATCATTAGTTACCTTTACCAACCCCATGAATTTCCCAATACCATGGTCGATATGGGTAATGTAATCGCCAACTTTCAGCGACATCAAATCCTTTAAGGTGATATGTTCTGATTTAGCAAAAGCCGTTTTGGTTTTATAGCGTTGGTATCGGTCAAAAATCTGATGATCCGTATAAATGCTAATTAAATTTTGTGGATCAACAAATCCTTCATGAAGTTCGGACACAAAATCTTTTTCCCAAAATTGAGCCATGTCTTCTTTAGAAATTTCACTTAATATAGATTCTAAACGATCTTTTTGTTTTTCTGATGAAAATGAAATCCACACTTCATAACCTGCATTTCTTTTCTCGATAATATCTTCCAACAACAATTCGAAATTCTTATGAAATGAAGGTTGTGGGCTTTGTTGCAAATGATACTCGAAAGGCTTTAATCCCGAAATGCCTTGGGAACTGAAATCTATTGTTTTAAAAACAGAAAGTACATTGGCAAACACAAATTCTGAAACAAATAATTCTTCGGGACTACTGTGTTGAATATCCTTGTTGAGTTGCGAATAATTCTCTTCCGCTTTAGCGAAAAAATCTTTTATTTTTTTGAAACTAACATTCAGATTTTTAGCCATTACTACGGTATTTTTATCCAATAATTCCAACAAGGAAACCTTGGTTCCGGAAATGGCAAAATTCATATTAGACACCAATTGAAATCCAGCTACCTTACCGGTGGACAATTGAGTTTCTATATCAAATTCCTTGATGCTTTCCACCTCATTGCCAAAAAATGAAATACGGTAAGGCTTTTCGTTGGCATAAGAAAAAACATCTACAATACCTCCTCTTACAGAAAACTCGCCTGGTTGTGAAACAAAATCGACAAAAGAAAAATTAAACTGATGGAGCAATTCTTCGGTGAAATCAAAATCCAACTGATCGCCAACTTTAATGCTATGCGAAATGGCTTTAAAGTCTTCCTTTTTCATCACCTTTTCCGATAAAGCTGCTGCGTGGGTAACTATTATTTTGGGATTCTTACCAGAATTTATCCTGTTGAGCACCTCGGTTCTAAGGACAATATTAGCATTTTGCGTTTTTTCTATTTGGTAAGGTTGCAACAAAGATTCAGGAAAATAAAGCACTTTATCTTTGCCCAGCATTTCTTCCAATTCGGTAGTGAGATAAAAAGCAGCTTCTTTGTCATCCGCGATAAAAACAATGTTCTGTTGTTGGCTAAGAAAAAACTCTGCTACAAAAATAGAAGGAAAAGACCCAGCGGCTCCCGTTACCAGTAGATGCTGATGATTCTGAGTATGATGAAATAATTCTTTAGCATAATTTTTCTTCAAAAGCTCGGGAATCAAAGATTGTTGTATCGTTTTCAGAGACATAATTTTAGGATTATCAATAACGAGTAAAACGATTCCGAGCGTTTCTCGAAATCGTAAATGGAAGGCAAAGGTAAGAATTTGTAAATAACTTATATTGCAGCATCAACCTAAAAAATCCTCTCAACCTCCGATGAATCCCACCCTATTCATTAATTTTTTTTTAATGATTAATAAACTTCGGTTAAAACTTATGAAACTACATTGTACATTGCATGATATTTGATAGTTTTACTTCATCAAATTAATTAAAATAATCACAATGAAAAAATTACTTACCGCAATGTCCATCGTACTAGGCCTAGGACTTGCAACTGCACAACACACACTTCCTGCCAAAGCAACCACAACTCCACCTGCTAAAGCTATGAAAGTGGAAAAAGAAGCTAAAAAAACAGAACACGAAGCTAAAAAGGTAGAAAAGCATGCCGTAAAAGAAACAGAAAAAGCAAAAGAATCTATCCAAAAACCTGGAGTTAAACTAAAAAAAGACGGCACGGTGGACAAACGATACAAAGAAAACAAACACCTTAAAAAAGACGGTACACCAGATAAGAGATTCAAAGAGAACAAAAAATAAATTTCATAACTTTTCATTTTTCACAAAAGTCTGTAGAAAATTCTATAGGCTTTTGTATTTTTGCTCTATGCTAGGACTTATCAAAAAAAGTATTGCCAAAAGCTGGGCAAAAAAACATGTGCAAACTTGTGAAGATTTCAAAAAAAATGGAGCCGAATTTCAAGAGAAACTTCTGCTTGAATTGGTTAAAAAATCGGAGAAAACCCTTTTTGGACTGAGCCATCAATTTGGAGGAATACAAAATATTCAAGACTTTCAAAAATTAGTCCCAATTGTTGATTATGAGGGATTAAGACCTTATATTGAAAAAATAAAACATGGAGACCGAAATATTTTGTACCCAGAAAAACCGGAATATTTTGCCAAAACTTCAGGCACCACATCGGGAACGAAGTACATCCCATTATCCAAAGAGGGAATACAACACCAAGTAAAGGCAGCACAAAGCGCACTATTCCATTATATTGCTCAGAAAAATAATGCGGATTTTGTGAACGGTAAAATGATTTTCTTGCAAGGAAGCCCTGCTTTAGAAGATATTGCTGGCATAAAAACGGGAAGACTTTCTGGCATTGTTGCCCATCATATCCCACAATATTTACAGAAAAACAGATTGCCTACCTTCGAAACCAATTGTATAGAAGATTGGGAAATGAAAGTTGACCAGATTGTTCTAGAAACGGAAAAAGAAAACATGACGCTAATCTCAGGTATCCCACCTTGGCTCATTATGTACTTTGAAAAACTCATTGAAAAAAATGGTAAAAAAATAAAAGAGCTTTTTCCCCACTTGCAACTTTTGGTCACTGGTGGTGTTAATTACGAGCCCTACCGAAAAAAAATGGAAGAATTATTGGGAGGAACAGTGGACATCATCCAAACTTTTCCGGCCAGCGAAGGCTTCTTCGCCTTTCAAGATGATTACACCCAAGAAGGACTTTTATTACTCACCCATCATGGAATTTTTTATGAGTTTATCCCTTTGGAAAATTTTGGACAACCAGACGCCCAAAGACTTACTTTGAAAGAGGTTGAATTAAATAAAGATTATGCTTTAATCCTAACCACCGATTCCGGTCTATGGGCTTATTCTATTGGTGATGTAGTACGATTTATTTCTCTACAGCCTCATAGAATAATCGTTACAGGAAGAACACAGCATTACACTTCAGCTTTTGGAGAGCATGTTATCGCAGGTGAAGTTGAAGCAGCCCTGAAGGCTACAGTTGAACAATTTCCAGCGCAAATAACCGAATTTCACCTGGCACCACAAGTCAATCCAATCAACCAAGAATTACCCTACCATGAATGGCTGATAGAATTTGAGCAAGAACCTGAAAATTTAAACATCTTCAGACTTCAACTGGATAAAGAAATGAGAAAAAGAAACACCTATTATGATGATTTAGTCACCGGCAATATTTTACAAGCAATAAAAATAACTTGCTTATCCAAAAATGCATTTCAAAATTATGCCAAATCCGAAGGTAAGCTAGGGGGACAAAATAAGATACCACGATTGGCCAACGATAGAAAAATCGCTGATTTCTTAAAAGAATACAAGATTATCTAAGTAAATTAGGATAGTATTCAAAAAAATAATACATTTGAAGAGTAAATATTATAAAATGAAAAAACAATACTTTTTGAAATCAACCCTATTCGCCGGATTATTTTTAATCACTTCTTGTGCAACAACCAAATACTCTGAAGATTTAAGTAAAAATGATTATTCGCAACTACAAAGTGGCAAATCATATTCCTTCTCTTTAAGAGATAGCAAATTGAAGCAAAAAATGGTTTTTCATAAAATTAAAAATGACAGCATCGTTGGATTTACTGGCAAAAAAGACAGTATTCAGATTTCTTTAGCAAAAGGGAATGTTACAGCCGTTCGAGACAACACCAAAGCCACAGTAACTACGGTAGGTACCGCAATTGGAGTAGCCGCCGCCGCCTTGATTGGCATTAGCGCAAGTCGTTAATTAATGCTCACTTACTGCCTTCAATCCTATTACTGATGCAATAAGGGTACAAACAAAAAACATTCTCCAAAAAGCCACTGGCTCTTTAAACAATAATATACCGGCGACAACGCCTCCAACAGCACCAATTCCCGTCCAAACAGCATACGCTGTACCGATGGGAATTGCATTTTGCCCTGATATTGCCTTATACATTAAAAACATAGACAACGAAAGACTTGCAACAAATCCTAGCCACCAATAAAGACTTTCTTTCCCTTGAGATTCCTGCGCTTTACCCAAGCAAATAGCAAACCCAGTTTCGAACAAACCTGCAATAACAATCAATATCCAATTCATGAGGCAAAAATACTAAGTTTTTTCTTATGGGAAGATTATCATTCTTTCGGCTTGAATCCCAATACATATAATAAAGATTCAATCTTTCTATTTGGTCATCATTAAACTTTTACATTAATTTTGCTCCATGTCTCCATCAGCTCCACTATCCACTTTAAAAATTGTCGAATTCAGAAATTTACTCTTCGGGAGATTCCTTATTATTTTGGCATTCAGAATGCTGGCCACCCTTCTTGGTTGGTGGGTATATCAACTAACCAAAGACCCATTCTCCATAGGACTTATCGGACTTTCGGAAGTAATACCAGCAGTAAGTTGCGCTTTGTACGCTGGACATGTAATCGATATGAATGAAAAGAAAAAGCTATTGCTCATCTGCACCTATGCTTATTTCGTCCTCATTAGCCTTTTGATGATTCCGGCTTTCTTCAGTCATAAATTTCATTTCACAGGGCATCAGATTACCTATTATATTTATGGTGTTATTTTTTTCACCGGTATCGCAAGGGCATTTTTAGGCCCCATAGTTCCTTCCATGATTCCCAAAATTGTAGGTAAGGAAAAACTTGCTGGAGCCGTCACCCTTAACCAAGCTACATTCCTTAGCTCTTCGGTACTGGGACATGCTTTGGGTGGTTTCCTAATTGCTTGGATGGGCATTAGCTGGACTTTAGTCATCATTGTAGGACTTATCCTTACTGCCTCTTTATTTTTTTGGAAACTAAATCCTCAATTTTCTACTTACACACACGAAAGACCTGAAGTCTTTGCCAGTATAAAAACCGGCATTTCATACATTTACAGAACCAAAGAAATTTTAGGTGCTTTGTGCCTGGACATGTTTGCCGTTTTATTTGGCGGTGCCGTAGCGATGATTCCTGTATTTGCCAGCGACATATTAAAAGTGGGTGCTGAGGGATTTGGCATACTAAACGCCGCTTCAGACATAGGCGCAGCCTGTGTTATTATCAGTCTATCATTTTTCCCATTAAAGAAAAACCAAGGAAAAATATTATTAGGTGTAGTAACAGGATTTGGTTTGTGCATCATTGGATTTGGACTATCTACCTGGTATTGGTTGTCTTTTTTATTTTTGATGTTAAGTGGAATGTTTGATGGTATTTCGGTTGTTATCCGAGGAACAATCGTTCAATTAAAAACACCGGACAACATCCGTGGAAGGGTACTAAGTGCGAATTCAATTTTCATTATGAGCAGCAATGAAATGGGACAATTCGAAAGCGGATTGGCCGCAAAATTACTGGGCGTGGTTCGTTCCGTGGTTTTTGGTGGGCTTATGACAATAGCCGTAGTTACATTTATCGGTATTCGATTTCCAAAACTTAGAAAAATGGAATATTAACACCACTTCTCCATTGGCAATAAATAATTCATATTAATCAAAACAAAAACAATCGATTAAACACATTTTTTTAAAATAATTAATACATTTATCACAATCAGCAATAATTATAAACACAATACTATCAGTTTATTAATAAATTACACAAACTAAAAAAAGGCTTGTAGAAAATAACAATTATTCATAGATTTGTTGTTATTTTTAGGACATGAAAAAAATTCTATTTACTCTATTATTATCATTATCACAATTTGCTTGGGCACAGTCCGATTGTGGCACTGCGCTACCTGCTTGTGGTAATTCGCAAATTTCATATACACCAACAGGGCCGGGCTCTGTTTTAGAAAACTTAGGCGGTTGTCTTTCATCCAACGAGCATTTTTCTGTTTGGTACACCTTTACTGCCGCCACTGCGGGTACTTTAACTTTTGAAATCGTCCCGAATGGAAACGCCGATTACGACTGGGCGGTATATGGGCCTAACAAAAATTGCAACAACCTAGGTGCTCCTATCCGTTGTTCTTATGACGCACCACCTCCACAAAACACAGGTTTAAGCCTTACCGCTACCAACCTAACCGACCCTGCAGGTGGTACCGGATATTGTAGATACTTGGATGTACTTCCAGGGGAAACTTACTATTTAATTGTAGATAACTTCACTGCCAACAACAATGGTTTTGTACTCACTTGGGGCGGTACAGCAACTCTTTCCAACCCATTCAACCAACAATTACAACCCAATCCTTTTATAGCACCAGGACAAAACCAAAACGGTGAAGTAATTATTTGTACAGATCCAGCAACTTTTGATTTCAGTACTTTAACTGCGGGTATCGTTAATGGTAATCCGAATTTTAATGTTAGTTACCATTTAACCAACAATGATGCACTTTCTGGAAACAATCCTATTATTGGTACAGTTAATGTAAACACTACTGCCACCTACATCTATGCTATTTATTATACTGACCCGAATAATCCGAACAGTATTTTATCTAAATGCAAGCAATTTGGGACAGTTAAATTCATACAAAAAGCAATACAAACCCAAGATGTTATACTTACCGAGTGTAGCAATAACGACTCAGGGGTAGCAGTTTACAATCTTACCAATGCCAATGTAATTGCCGATCCTACGGTGACCAAAAAATATTTTGCCTCCATGGCAGATTTGACTGCTGGTAACGAAATAGCCAATCCTTTTGTTTATACTTCAGCAGAAGGAACAGCTTATGTATTAGCAACAAGCCCGTTTGGCTGTACAAGTATTGCGAAAATTACTTTGAAATTCCATCCTTTGGCTGTAAAAACAGATCAAGAATTAAAACAATGTCACTTGGAAGCACAACCTACCAATGGTATTTTTAATTTGGCTCAAGCCAATGTAACCGGAACACCTGGTATTATAAAAAAATACTACCCATCACCAACCGATGCTGTAAATGGCACAAACGAAATTCTTAATCCAACCGTGTACAACGCACCTAGTGGATTTGTATTTGTAAAACTAACAACAGCACAAGGTTGCTACAACATTGCAAAAATTACTTTGAAAGTAGAAGCACCTGCACCTTCGCCTTTATTGAAAGACCAAGAAATATGTACTGAAAAAACAACTACTTTGGATGCTGGCCCAGGATACTTAGCTTATGAATGGAGCACTGGAGCCACAACCCCAAGCATTACCAATGTGGGAGTGGGCGATTATTGGGTACGATTGACGAAAGACGGATGCGAAACCCTACAAAAAGTAAAAATAACCCCAGTAAAAACACCAACCATTACAAATATAGAAATAGGCAACGGCACCTTCACAGTAACCGTATATGGAGGGAAAGCACCGTACAAATACTCTATTGACAATATTGTTTGGCAAGATTCTAATACCTTTACTGGCGTACCTAGAGGTATGGTAAAAGTGTATGTAAAAGATGAAAACAACTGTGAACCGCTGATTACTGAAATTACAGTTCCTAATCTTGTGAACCTTATTACCCCTAATGATGATGGAGTGAATGATGTTATTGACTATTCTGCATTGGCTATGAAGGGCGACTTAACCTTTACTGTTTATGACAGATATGGAGGAATTATACACCAAGCCAATCAAAATAACAATTACAAATGGGATGGTAAACTAGGAGGCAGAAAACTCTCCACAGGTACCTACTGGTATGTAATGACATGGAAAGAAAATGACACCAATAAAACACCAGTGAAATTTTCTGGATGGATCTTGGTGAAAAACAGAGATTAAATATCAATCCTGAAAAATAATAAGAAGCAGTTGTTTTGTACGACTGCTTTTTTTATTGTGGAAGAATGTGCATTGACAAAGAGGAATAAAAGTTAGCTAATGTAATATAGCCAACACTATTCATATCCTCTTACAATCGATGAATTAATAGGTTGATTTTTTAAAACTTGTTGTTTGGCTTTATACCTTCTTTTAGGTTGAATGAGGGATAGTAATGGAAATCCTTTTGTGAGGAACGAACAAAAGATTGAAATGTATAGCCCGACCCGAGGGGTTGGAAAAGCATTGGCGAGGGGCATTCCCAAATAAAAAAAACCATCGATTAGGATGGTTTCATTGGTATTTAAGATTCTTTTGTTTCTGGGAAGCGTGTTTGTGTGTAATCTCTGGAAATGGCGGATTTTTCGAATTTTAGTTTCCCCGAAAGGGTTTCTAGTACGATGCCATCTTCTAAGATTTGGGCTATTCTGGCATGCATTCCGGAAGTGGTAACCACTCTTTGTCCTACTTTTAGACTTTCTTGAAACTTCTTTTCTTGGTTTTGTTTTTTAACTTGAGGTCTGATCATCAGGAAATAAAATCCTACGAACATTACGACCATCATAAGAATCATTGTGGTATTGCTACCGCCTGGTGCTTGTAATAAGGTGATCATATTGATTTTTTATTTAGGTTGAATATCGGCAGTGAAGGTAAGCATAATGGGAACTGCATTAACATTAGCATAAACTTCTGCTTGTTTCTGCACCATTCCATCGAAATTGGCAGAATCGAATTTTAGGGTTATCTTTCCTTTTTTCCCTGGCAAAATTGGTTCTTTGGTAAAATCAGGAGCGGTACAACCACATCCTGGTCTTACATGAGCAATAATCAATGGATTTTCACCGGTATTGGTTACTTCGTAGGTATGTTCTACCACTTGCCCTTTGGTGATTTTTCCAAAATTGAAATTACTTTCGGAAAGCACTAAGTTGGTAATTGGCTTGTCTTTTACATCTTTTGCTAGGTCTTCCGGTTTATACGAAGGCATTTCTTCCGTTCCTATTTTATTCGCAAGTTCGGGTTTCAAAGCTAACTGCTCCGCAGGTTGATCAGCTGTTTGTTCCGTTGAATTTTCTTCTAAAGCAGCCCCTTTATTTTCTTCTTTACATGCGATTAATACTAAGGATAACCCAAGAATACTTGCTAAAATTTTCTTTTTCATATATTTCTTTATATTTTTTTTAATGATCAAATACAAACGACTTTTTTCATTGTTTTTAATTTGTAAAACAAATGGTTAAGGCACTTTTATACTTAAATAAGAATCTGTAAGATAATAATTATTGAATGATGTTTCAGAGAATAATTAATTTCTATTATTGTCTTTGATGTATTTATCCAAAATACCATTTACAAAGATATTGGATTTTTCGGTTGCAAAAACTTTGGCTATTTCAATGTATTCATTGATGATGACCCTAGAGGGAGTAAATGGGAATGAGTCCAACTCGGAGAAGGCTGTAAGTAGGATAATTTTATCCATCAGTGAGATTCTTTCTACATCCCAATTTTGTAAACGATCCACCAATTTACTCTCCAGTGCTTCCCAATTATTAAGGGTTTCTTTGAGTAGTTTTTGAGCAAATGAGCGGTCTTCATCATCTTTTATCATTCGGATTAGGGTGTGAGGAATGTCATATTCTTTCAGAAATCCAATGGTTTTTTGCACCATGGAGTTGGCGATATGGAAATCGTCTGCCCAGCCTATTTCTTTGTCTTCTAATCGGGCATGAAAGTCTTCATTTTCTGCCACATAACGAAGGAATAATTTACCCAGAAATTTTTGATCTTCGAAGAAGTTAATTTCGTCTTCTTTCATAAAATCTTGGTATCTTTTCCCGGCAGTCATTCTTTGGAAAGTTTTCACCAATAATTCGTCATGCAAGTCCCACTTTAGTTCTTTGTATTTAGAAGTAAAGCTTCGTCTTTCCACATTTTCCTCAATCTGGATTAAGGCTTGGTTTCGGATAAATTTTTGATTAGGATTGAGCTCTTGGTCGGTTTTTATAAATTTATTTTTACCAATCTCGATTTGTCTTTCGGCTAAATCCTTCAGAGCAACCAAAAAGTTGAGTTGATAAATATACAAATGGTAAATTTTGTCTATTCCAGAAAACATTTGTTTTTCCAGAACATCAAATTTAATTGGATTTTGGTGGTATGAATAAAGAGTTTCCACCACTTTTTCGCGAATTTGTCTTCTTCCTAACATTCAAAGAGCTTTTTATGGCTGCAAAGATAGTACTTTTTTTGAAAATAAATAATGTAAAACCCTGTCAGAAAAACTATACTATGACTTACTAAAATCCAAAGTTATGAAAATGAATGATGGATAAAAATTATGACCACCACCATAGTAAGTGGTAGGAATATTCTTATTTTTGCAAAATTAGTCTGTTGCTATTACAGGCAATTGTTTGTAATAGAGAAAGGAGAATTACATTATATGAATGCATTAAAAACGCTAAACCCTTATTTTTGGAAACACAGAATGATGCTGTTCTGGGGTTTCTTATTTATTGTTGCCAGCAATTTTTTTAATATTTTTAAAGTTCAATATATTGGTCAATCTGTAGATGAACTCACCAGCAACCTTACGGGAGGCATCAACAATACAGTGCTCATTAATGTGGCAATTATTATATTTTCGTCCCTCCTTACGGGTTTTTTCACCTTCATGATGCGACAAACCATTATTGTGAGTTCTAGGAGAATTGAATACGAATTAAAAAATAAAATTTACCAACAGTATCAAAATCTCTCCCTAAATGAATATAAAAACACAACGATAGGAGATCTTATGAACCGATTGAGCGAGGATGTTGTTGCCGTAAGAATGTACCTGGGACCTGGTGTAATGTATGTTGTCAACCTAGCTGTTCTGGTAATTATTACCGCAATATACATGACAAAAACCGATGTTTCTATGATGCTTTGGACGCTTATTCCACTGCCTATTTTGTCTTATGCTATTTATAAAGTTAGTTCTATCATCAACCGGAAATCAAAAATTGTTCAAAAAAGCCAAGCTGCAATATCTACTTTTGTACAAGACAGTTTTTCTGGCATAAGGGTAATTAAATTTTTTGCCAAAGAACAATATTTAGAAAAACATTACCAAGAAAAAGTTGGCGATTATCAAAAAAAAGCCATGGACCTTGCCGGAGTAGAAGCCTATTTTTATACCATTATCTTGTTTGTTATTGGCCTACTCAATGTTGCCATATTATTTATTGGAGGCGAAAAATATATTGCTGGAGAACTAAAAGTAGGTGCCATAGTCGATTTTTTTATGTACATCAATATTCTCATTTGGCCTTTTTCTATGGTAGGCTGGGTAACATCGGTTAACCAAAGAGCGGAAGCTGCAATGCAAAGAATAAACGAATTTTTGGACAAGAAATCCGAAATCGCAAATCACAATACAGAAGAATACCCAATTAAAGGGCGAATTGAATTTAAAAATGTTTCTTACACTTATCCCAACACGGGAATTACTGCAATAAAAAATTTGAGCTTCACTTTAGAAGCCGGTGAAAACTTAGCCATTATAGGCAAAACAGGAAGTGGGAAAACAACAGTTGCTTTACTCTTGTGTCGGTTAATAGACCCAACCGAAGGGCAAATTCTTGTGGATGGTAAAGATTTAAAAGAACATAATGTATTCAACTACAGAAAACACTTGGGTTATATTCCGCAGGAGAGTTATTTATTTTCGGATACCATCGCAAACAATATAGGATTTGCAATGGATGAACCGAAGAAAGAAAAGATAGTTGAATTTGCAAAGAAAGCAGATGTACATAAAAACATCGTCCATTTTAAAGAACAATACGAGACCAAAGTTGGCGAAAGAGGAGTAATGCTTTCTGGTGGGCAAAAACAAAGAATTTGCATTGCAAGAGCATTAATAAAAGAACCACAAATATTATTGTTTGATGACGCACTATCTGCCTTGGATACAGAAACGGAAGAAAATATCCTTCAAAATATAAAGCAGGAAATAGAAAACAGAACATCCATCATCATTTCTCACCGTAAATCCAGCATTAAATACGCAGATAAAATTCTGAATCTCAGTAAAATTCAGTAAACTATATAAAATAATTCAATAGATTTTAATTAATTTTATTAAAATATTTTTCAGTTCGGATAATTCTTATATATTTGTTTATTGAGTATAATTAAAACCAATAACGATGAGTGAATATAAGGAAAGACGCGAGAATGAAATTTTCACGAAAGTCTTGAAAGCAGGAAGAAGAACTTATTTCTTTGATGTACGAGAAACAAAAGCAGGAGATTATTACCTAACCATTACCGAAAGCAAGAAAAACTTCAGTGAAAATGGCGAGGCAAGCTTTGAAAAGCATAAAATTTATTTATATAAAGAAGATTTTAAAGCATTTATGGATCTCTTCAACGAATCTACAGACTTTATCATTACCCAAAAAGGCGAAGATGTAATTTCGGAAAAACATGAAAAAGATTTCAAACCCAAATCTTATACGATAGAAAGCGAAGAAGAAATTTAATTTCTGAACGCCACAATACTTCCGTCAACTGTTAAAAGTTGGCGTTTTTTATTTAAAATCACCTTGTCAAGCTGGACCTTTAAATCAATTCAGTGAAGCGCTAGAAATATTACCTTTATAAACAAAATTATGAGAACTTTTATTTTAACTATTCTTTTATCTTTTTCAAGTTTTTATTTTGCACAAAACACAATTGTTAGATATGAAGAGTTTAGACAAGCCGAAGGCCAAACTAATATTTCTTTTTTAATCTATAATGATATTTCTTCATACAACATTCAATCTTATCTTAAACTTTATGCAAATTATAAAGAATTATTAGCAGACAAAGAATTTGTGGAAAGTGATAAATTTGTAGTAAATATTAAGAAAAGCAATATTTTCTCTAATGAATATTTTGGTATAACCAACTTCATTAAAAAAGGATCAGCACTTTACAAAGACGAAGTAAACATAAAATGGAATACGCAATCTTCTAAAGAAAACAAAACGATACTCGGGTATAAATGTAAATTGGCAACAGCAGATTTTAGAGGTAGAAAATATGCCGTATGGTACACTTTAGATATCCCCGTTCCAATTGGTCCATGGAAGTTAGGTGGTTTGCCAGGATTAATATTAAAAGCCGATGTTGACGACGGTGCCTTCTTGTTTGAAGCTACAAGTATAGTAAAAAATACAAATCTATCTATTCCTGAGAAATATATTACACTTTATGAAAAGAATAAAGACAAAATTTATGATTATAAAAAAGTATTTGCATTTGAGAATAAAGCCTTAGAAGACTTTAGACAAGAACAAATCTCATATCTTCCCAAAAATGTAAATCTTACAGATTTTCCTTCTGTTAGGAGTAATCTAATTGAAAAAAATATTGATTAAAAAATACACAAAAATTTAAACCTTTTAATTTTTTAAAACATTTGATCCCCCTTAATCCTCTCCAATCCATTCAGTAGTATAAAAAAAAGAAAAAGCATCCAAAATTTGGATGCTTTTAGGGTGGATGGCAGGTCACACCTCGAACCGCTTGTCGCTGATTATCAAAGTTTTACTTTGATTTACAACCCTTTATGGGTCTCGAACCATTTGTTTGTTTATGATTAGCTGACGAATTTTCGTCACTAGTATTTTTGCTTATTTATAAGGCTTTTTTGACTTTTTTTGATGTTTAAAAATGGATTTTGTTCGTTATTTTTGTAGAATGAACGAATACAACAGGTATCATTCAACTATTAAAACTTCCTATGCACTGGGAATTGAAACTCAAGTTTTGCCAGATTCTTTTACTAAAATGATTCCTCGTTCAACCACTCAAAACTGGAAAGAGCTACATCCTGAAAAATTTGTTGGTAATGAATTTGCCTCACAAGTAGAAAATGATTTGGAAAAGGTAAAATTAATTCTTGATGAAAGACTTAAAAAGATGACTATTGCTTTTTATGCATTTTGTAGATTGTATATCACCATTCTCGAATTCATCGGTAAAAAGAATTTTGAAAAAATCATTCTTCAGAATAGAGAATCGGTAATCGATCTCGTTTCTAATCTTCCTGTGGAATTTAATCGTGATTTAGTTTGCAAGTTTCTTTTGATTACTCCACATCAATTCAATATTTGGAAAAGTAATCGACTTTTTAGATGCTCATTGTCTATCATCGGATATTGCAACAAACGTTTTCCACATCAGATTTCTCAGAAAGAAATGAATACATTGAAAAGCCTCATGTCTCGAAAGCGATTTTCTTCTTGGAGCATCACTTCAGTTTGGGGATATGCCGTCAAGAAAAACCATATTTCAATGTCCAAAACTTCGTGGTATCGATATTGTGTCCGATTAGGTGTTACCTCAAAACGAAAGTCCAGAAGAAAACAATGCAAGAAAGGTTCTGTAAAAGCTTCTCGTCCCAATGAGATTTGGCATGCAGATGTTACTGAGTTTGTAACTTCCGATAATGTCAAATTTTATGTACACTCTGTTTTGGATAATTTCTCAAGGAAAATTATTGCTTATACAGTGTTCAGAGATAAAACAGCAAAAACTAGGTTAATCAGTTTGAAAGAAGCCATTCTCTTACAATTCAGTCCTATTCTTTCTCCAAAAGAATTAGATTTGATTGTCAATGGTGGTTCTGAAAACAATAACTTTCGAATCCGAAATTTCATTCGCCATTGTCAAGTGAAAATCCACAAGAAAATTGCACTAAAAGATGTTCACTTTTCCAATTCAATGATTGAAGGATATTTCAAAACTCTTAAGAAGTTTCTCAGAAGCCAAGGTGAAATTCATTCTCACGAGTTTCACAAAGTGATTGACTATTTTGTCAAAGATTATAATTCAGTACGACCTCATTATCAACACCAAATGTATACGCCTGATGAGATTCATTTAAATCCTGAATTAGCGAATATAAAACCTACTTTAGAGCGCATCAACAAAGAACGATTAGAAGCTAATCGTACATCTTGTTGTAAGGTGGCTTAAGGTTTTCAGAAGATAAATACAGTCTCAAGGATTATTCTTATATCCTTTTTCTTAAACTTCCATTTTAACATTAAAGTCAAAGAACTTTTTTGCTTTTTGAACTAAACAAAAATACTAAAATTTCGCTTTTTATGCAATTGTGGAATTCTATTTTATAATACCATCAGTATGCACGAATATTCGTACATACTGATGGTAAGCAACTTACATTCTCATAACCCTCTAATAAAGACTTTCCTCATTCACAGATGTTTTTTATCCAAACTTCTGTTCGTGGGAGGGAGCCGGGGTAACTCATATTCTCTAAGCCTTCTACAAAGACTTTCCTCTTTCACAGATGTTTTTTGTTGAAACTTCTGTTCGTGGGAGGGAGCCGTTCTATTTACAATTCAATTGATCAATATTATAGTAACAATACATCAAATAAGCATTGTATTCAATATTATATAGTTGATAATACTCTGCATAAGGCTCTCTTGAAATGTTATTTTTCAATTCATAGTTAACATATGGCAGATTTATATTCTTAAAATAACATTTATTTTGTTTACAAATTTTTGATTTATAAAGAAAAAAAACAAATGGAGTATATCTAATACGATCTTTTTTCAAATATGTAAAATCGTATTTCTCAATAAGATCTAAACGATATTTTTCAACTTTTATCTGAAAAAATGTGATAACAAAAATCGAAATCAAAATAATGAAAAATGATATTCTGATTATCTTTTTCATTTGCTAAATTTTATTTCTTTTTTAGTAGAAGACCAGCCATCCATTCCTAATATATTTTTCTGAAACCAATCTTTTCCAACATTCCTTGGATCCCAAGAATGAGTCGTCATATAATATTTGTCTTTTTCTTTAGTAAATACATCATATTTAATACTACCTGTTTTAAGAACTTCACTATTAGATAAGTCACTAGGAAAGCGATAAGGAATTATTTTTTCAGCAGCTTTATTTGGATCCACTCCCTTAATGCCTTCGTATGACATTCTTATCGCCTGTGAAGCTTGTAGTGTACAATATTGTTGGTCAAATGTATTTCCTGGATTAATGAGATCTGACTCAATACTTAATGCTAGGGATTCCATAGCTTCATCTCTTAATTTATAATGATAACGCTCTACTTTATCTCCGCTATCTAAATATGATTTTATGGTTAAAGCCTCACTAACTCCGCTATACCAATTTCCGTCAGAGCCTTTTCTTGATTGTCTATTCGCTGCATTTCCTGATAATGGGGCGTATAATACACCCGGATTCGTGTCATATTTACCATAGTATCCAACAGAAGTATGACCAACATCCCCAGAAACATAATATACAAAAGCTGTGTTATATGTCCCAGGAGCTACAGTCTGCTTTCCGTTTGGATCAATATATTTAATCGGATTCTGATAGGTATAGATATAAGGATTAAGATTTCCAGAGTTGTAGACTCCACCGTTATGTTGCCCATCTCCGTAGAACTCTGTTTCCATTACAGGATTGTAGACTGCTAGTGGATCTACAGATAACCAAATACTCGTTTTCGGATCATAATATCTCGCCCCGTAATAGTACAGCCGTGTTGCCTCGTCCAGTTCCTTGCCGTTGTACTTGAACGGATTATTGTACTCATTATTGCTCTGCTCCACCAACATTTCTTACTGGTCACGGATTACAAATCCGCGACATCGGGATTGTCGGAGAAAAGATTAATAATAAATTCTACAAACGAAACATGTTCTATAAAATTAGCATAAAATGCACAAAAAGAAAGCCCTATTGCAGCTAGTATAACTCCAAATGAAGATCCTATTCCATACCCATTATTTGCCTCGTCTTTTTTCCAAAGAAGCTTTAATCTTTTATATGCAAAAAAAGCAATAACAACAATAGATCCTTGTACACATATATATTCAAAAATCAAACTAAAACTCATAATTTATTTATTTTTTTTATCTGCCTTATCATTTACATAATTACCTCCTTTCTTGACTGTCTGCTGAAATAGTACTTTTGCTGCTTTATTTGCGACTGGATTTTTCACAGTACCATCTATTGCCGCATCACCAGCAACTCCAAGTATCTCGCTATTCATATTAACTACTCCCTTTGTTTTCATTGCATCATATTTACCTTCCTGATAATCAGCAGTCATTTCCATTGCTGTGCCTATTGCACTAATTCCTCCTCCCACTATCGATGTTGCTCCTCCAGTAACAACTCCTGTTGTAGAAATAGCATCTCCTGCATCACCCATCATTTTTCCTGCTTTCCTCGTCGTTTCTATTCTATCAATATCTACAGGATTGTATTGTTTACCAACCACGCCAGAAACATCGGAACGACCTGTACTTTGTGAAGAAATTTGTTTCCATTTTCCATTTTTATCTTTGATAGAATAAGATGTTTCATTTCCCATATATCTATTTAATTTAGAATCTGAAGATCTCATTCTGTATTCTGTATGAGTTCCCACATTTCTTTCTTCATACCTACCACTCCTTTGGTTATAAGAAACAACTCTATTATTTACATTAATCTGCCAAACTGAAAAAGTAGAATTTCCAAATTTATGTGGACCACTAAAATATGATTGTTTTCCATTCGGATCAATATAGATAACAGGGCTTTGATAGCAATAAATATACGGATTCAGGTTCCCGGAGTTGTACACCCCTCCATTATGTTGCCCATCTCCGTAGAACTCCGTTTCCATTACGGGATTATAGACTGCGAGCGGATCCACGCCATACCAAATACTTAATCTAGGATTGTAGTACCTTGCTCCATAGTAGTATAATCCTGTTTCTACATCCAATTCTTTGGCATTAAACTGATAAGGATTGTAGTATTCACCAGGCAAGTTTTGCTCCGCCATGGTTTCCCCAAATGGTAAGTTTAAGAAAAACTGGGTAGTTTCGCCATTGCTATCGGTAACATAGGTTGCTGTACCCAAATGATCGCCATGCAGGTAATACAATCCCGATATAGTGCTTGTCGCTTTGCTAAATTCTGCTGCTATCTTGCTATCGGCTAATCCTGCTTTCCGCAAATATACTTTTAGGTCTTCTTCTGGATTAGGGATTGAAGTTTCTTCTCTAGTATCGGTAGTTTTTGCTGCAGATTGTTTCATGAAGGGATCCTCTACCAATACTCGGCTGGCTACCCTTTGGTTTCCTGCAAAATAATGTTTGGTTCTGGTGCCATCGCTACTCAGTGTCCAATACGCATTTGGGTAGAGTTTATAACCAATCATTTCCATCTGTCCATCGACCAATGCTCCATTTTGGAAAAGTTGTGCTCCTTCTTTTAAGTTATATTTTATAATTCTTTCGCCTTTATCGTCATAGGTATAGTAATGGAAAGTTCCTGTTTCGTTGCTATAAAAGGCTTTCATACGGTCTTGCTCGTCCCAGAACATATTTTTCTCTCCATCAGTAAGATTCAAATGCATGATAACATTCCCGTTTTCATCGTATTTAAACTCCTCTGTAGTACCTGCGCTCTGGTTTTCTATCATTTCCAACTTATGGGTTCCTCCTATATAATTATACCTGTTGCTATAGGTATTTTGTGGATTTGTTTGTTGGTTTTGTAGATGATTTTGATTTTTAAAATCAATTCCTCCAGAAGGGGTATAACTCATATCCAATGCAAATTCTGAATTGGATATATCATAAGAAGAACTTTGGTATGTTCCCGTCTTTCTATCAATTCCAAACTCGCCAGAAGCAGCAATTAACCTATTGAGCTGGTCGTATCCATAATTGAAGTTGTAAGCTCCTCCCATTTCATTAGGAGATTGTACAGCATCATTCACAATATTGGTGATATTTCCTACAAAATCAAATGAATAATTATTATTTAACAAGTTTCCGCTGTTGGAATGGTTCATCACATGACTCTGTAGTCTTCTATTGGTAGGAGTATAGCTAAATTTAGAATGGATTCCATTTCCAAAGTAAACATCTGTTCTTTGCTCATATTGATCATAAACAATATTTTCAATGTAAGGACTAGCTCCAACCATATTTTTCAGATTACCTCCTAGATCATAGCTATAATTAACCTTTTCTCCATCGGGATAGGTTATCTTTCTTATTCTGTTCCAGCTATCATATTCAAAAGCGGTTTTAGAGTTAACAGTAGGTATATTGACTCCATAAATGGTTTTATCTTCCAAGACCATTTCGCCCATATTTCCGTAAGTATATTTTGTTACCCCAGAATTATCTGTTTTATTAATAAGTCTTCCAGTTTGGTTACCTGTATTGGCAGCTCCATATTTATATTTGACATTTGAAGGGTTAGGATTTCCGTTTGGTAAATTCGGCATCTGTATTCCAGCCAAACGATTGAATTCATAATTGTATTGAATGTGGTGTGTCTGTATATTGGGGTCATTTTGCAGATTGGCAGTAGACAAACGAATTAATTGTCCCGCCTTACTGTATTCATAGGTGGTATCTCCGTGATCTGCATGTCTTTGTCTGGTTCTTCTTCCTGCTAAATCATAACTATATTGGGTAATAATTCCCTCTGGATCAGTAACTGTTCTAAGTTCCCCGATTTGATTATAGGCAAAAACTGATTCTAGAGCCTGACCTCCCAAATAGTTTCTACTTTTTATGGTTTTTCCTTCAGCATTAGCAAGTATCTCATTTTTTAGTTGTACAGAAGAATTTTGCATTTGTGTAACTACTGTCTTCAGAAGATTATTTTCTATAGAATATGTAGAATTCGTGTCATTGCCATCTTCATCCGTTACCGTAATTGGTCTATCTTTAACATCATATACTGAAGTAGTAGAATAATTTGACAATGATGAATTAAAAAGACCATTATATGCCTGAACGTTGTCTTTATCTTCATATAAAGGATGGTATTGTTTTATAGCTCTACCATGTACATCATAAATTGTTTGCCCAGACACAGACATTTTCTCCACTCCATCTAAATCTATATCTTTTTTAACCTGCACTATTCTTCCTAATGCGTCAGAAAAACTGATGGTCTCAATTGGATTAGAAGGGTTTTGAGGATCGAAATTTTTAGTTACCGCTCCAAACAAGTATCTTGGATTACTTTGCGATTGGCTATGTGGGAGGTATAAATAATTATACTCAACAGTATATGGAGAAATTCCTACTTCTTTTGGTCCTAGTATCGATTTCAATCTCCCTTTAGCATCATACACATATTTCATTTTATTTCCTGAAACGTCTTTAGCTTCTGTAACAGCATCAAACATTGGGTCAAATATTGAAGAAGAAGTTATGCCAAAAACATCAGTAACCTGTGTTACATATTTGGATAGTTGTGAATCGTAGGTGTAGGTAAGTTTATATCGCTGACCTGTTTCGTTATGAGGATAAGTAACTGTTGTTACATTTCCATAAATATCATAAGTGATATCAGTTTCAGCATTTTCAACAGAGTTAAGTTTAACAATAACTTTTGACACATCTCCTGTATTGAGATTAGAGACTTGTGTTTCTCTATGGCGCAATACATTTGCAGTGGTATTTCCACTATACACATCAATTGTTTTAGGAACACTAGAGATATTATTATTAAGATTAGTATGGTAACTTATTATGGAATTGTAAGATGTTGAAGGACTTGTATATTGATATTTAATTAATTGTCCTTTGTCGTTATAGGTTACCTGAGTCGATAGCTGAATCTGTCCTCCATTATCCAACATCGTTGAATTGGTGTTTTGCAATAGTACAATTGCCATCTTTCTACCTTCCTTGCCTCCTGTATCGAAAGATTCAGAAAGTGGAGTTGTCAAGTCAATTTGGGTATTGTTGTTTTTAAATTTATATAATTTATAGATATTTTCAGAAACTGATAATAAATTATTTGTTCCAGCAAAAGTCTCAGACTTTTTAAGAATTCCATTCAAGAAATAACTATTATTATAAAAGGTTTGAATAGCTGATCGATATACAGAATTCCCTTCCATTTCTTCTGAAATTACCTTATTGAAACCAAAGTATTCTCTTTCTCTTCTATCATATTTTGAATTTTCGTATCTATATTTCTTCACAATATCTTTTGAAGAATCTGAAACCAAATAATTTGTTGAACTTACATCTGGATTTATGATTCTAACTTCTTTCATGACCAATCTAGGGTTTGGATCATTATAGCTAGGTTTACTAAATTCATAATCTATTGTAAATTGATTAAGAGGTAATTAAAGAAGGAATACGTTCAAAAACGACTTTTACATTTTTCACCTTGTATTTAATTCCTGCAGAAGGTGGAGTGAACAAAATTGTGTTTTTCCCTTCTTTGAGAAGACTCAAATTAATACTTTCCTTTTGGTTGCTCCAAGCGTATTTTGCTTCTATCAAATTACCTCCCACAGCTGGATTTTGGTTGATGGATCTTGGTACTGACTCATGACCCGATAATCCAAACAAATCATAGGTGAGATATGCCGCAGCTATTGGTTCTGATTGTTTTGGAATATTAATTGTGAAAAAATTATCAGAAATTTTATCTTCTTCGTCTTCAGAAAATACACCTATCTGTCCTTGTTTTTCTAAAGCATCGAACACATCCTCGTTTGCACCTAATCTTTTATTGGTGTTACTACTTTCGGTAATTAAATCTTTTAAAGGTGAAGAATTATTAAGTGTAAAACCTTCATTATTATTTAAAGCATGAGGAGTTAGAAGTGAAGTTTCTCTCGCGGATCCGTGGATTGAGTGTAACCCATCGGAAAACAATACATCATATGTATTTTTTTCGGAAGGGAAATTTTTCTCTTGATCCTGCCCCAACAATTCTTTTTTAAATTGATGGACTTTATAGATTTGTTCTTTTGAAATCGCAGCAAAACTACAATAAAAAACAAACAAAAGTATAATAAGAGTAGTCTTTCTACTTTGGGCAGACAATTTTGAATAATCGGATTTCATATGATAATGATGTGTTTTTTATTGGACGATGAGCTTGAAGGTTTTAATTTTTTGACCGTTTTGGTTCAAAATGATGATATATGTTCCTTGTACAACAAGATGATTTTTATATTGAGTTGCATTAGAATCTATAAATTCTCTTTTCAGAAGCCTTCCTCCGCCATCATAAATAGATATTTCCATCCCCTTGGAAGCTGGGAATTCAATAGTAAATGATTCGTTCATTTTCACTGGATTTGGATAAAGTATAATCTCCTGTGCATTGGCTACTGATGCGTTGGCTCCAATATTTTTGGAATCTAAATTAATTTTTTCAATACCTTCAAGAGACTTTTTAGCAAAAGTGAACGTTGTAGAATTATTTTCATCCGTATCAAAAATAATGTCGTTGAAAACTATTTTGTTATTGTTTTCAACACCTTGGATTTTTTGTATACTTCCATCGGATTTTTTAAGAAAAATCCAATAAGATACAGGAATTAATTGGGGATTCATAACTGTTTTATCAATGCGTATTTTATAGTTATTTTTCTCAATTTGTCCTATAAAATTGATTTCCCAATTTCTTTTTAGTACATCGTAATTTCCATCGTTTTCAAAAGCCATGTCCTTATTATCATCCGACCATATCACAAATGCTTTATTGTTTAATGTTGCCGTATTTAAAAAATTCAACCGCTTAATTTGATTTTTACCAATAATTAAAAATTTATCCTGTTGATTGCTAGATTGTTTTTGATAAAGCTCATTCCCATCATCTCTACCTATTCCTGTTGGTCGATATTTAAAGTTCTTGTGTTTTCCTGGATCCCAAATAATATCATTAGAACTATTGTAATATTTTCCTTCTTCTAATGATATGCCATACTTAATTGATAGATATGATTGTATTTTTCTTAATTCTGACGGGCGAATTTTCTTTGGGGTAAAAATAATTTCGTATAGATTTTTGTCCTCAAATTTAATTTTTAAACTGTCCACCGTTAAACTGTCATTTTGAACTGGGGGGCTTACAAAAGAATAAAGACTAGGGCGTTTATTCATACCTACTGTTTGGTTAACTTTTACTTTTTGATATTTGTTATTAGCAAGATTTACTTTATTTTCCTGATTCTTCCATATCCATTCATTATCGCCAGATGTGTGAACCGCTACCAAAGAATGCGATTTTGTTTTATGATATTTAATAATAGTTACAGGTATTTTATCTTTGATATCACAATTGAAATTTAGTAGTTTATTATTCCTACATTTTGTAGAGTCATTTACATAACTCACTGGTGCTTTTTCCCAAACTTGCATATTTGAGCCAACTAACTGTGCATTATTGTAATTAAAAATAAGAATAAAAATAAAAATAATTGTTCTGAAAAATAATTTTATCATCATAATAGCCTATTTTATGATTAATTTTGGAAATTTTCCAAATATATGGAATTTATTTAAAGGAAATAAACAGGAAAATTCCTGTTTTTTATACCAAATATTTTTATTATAGGAAAATATCTATTAAACACATTGCTTTTTTAATATATTACATAGTAAGATACATTAAACAACTGAAGATTAATTGAATAGACATTGAAAAACCAAATTTGAACTTAAGATCTTTATATCCATCAGCCTTTTATTGATTACCCCCAAACTCCTCCAACAATTTTTTATCAATCAACCCTTCCAGAAAAGGATTGATAATCCCTTGCTGATACGATTTATTGATTATATTGTACATGAAAATATTGGATTCTTTCTGCTCCTGAATAATTTCTTCAATCAGTTCGGGCGTTAAAAACTGCGCTCTTAACTCCTCTGCTCTCTGCTTTTTCGCAAGATTTTTTTGTTTTTCCAGCTCGGTTTGTTTGGATTCTTGCTGTCCAATATTTTTTTTCTTTTGGTTTTTTTTCGAGAGACTTTCAATTTCTTGTTTATAATATTCGTTTTGCAAGGCTTTGAGGAAAAATCCACTTTTCTGTTTTACGTAGTTGGTTTTGAAATAATCTTTGCAGAATTTTAAAGTCTGTTTGATAAACTCTTCTTCGAATTCTCCCAAAATTTGATTTTCCAAAACAGTCTGCGAAACTCCGAAAGACTTGATCTCATAGTGCCATTTATTTACGTGAGCATCTTTACTCTTATTTTTTGTAGAATAATCGGTATTATTACTTTCAATGACCGTTTTTTTGTTTTTATGTATCGTGAAAACCAACTTTTCCACACTTCTGGAAAATTCGGAAATTTCTTCAAAGGTAAAACGGATGTCCGTATGTTTTTCGATATCTTCCTGTGCCTTAAGCAAAACCCTCTTTTTGAAGTTGGCATATTTTGCATATTTGTCTTCCACACATAGAATTTCTTTCAGCTCTTGAACTTCAAAAACTCTTTTCCCAATTCATTCGTAGCTCTTTAAAAGTTCATAAAAACGGATACTGTGTCCGGAAGAAATTTTAAGAATATTTTTAAGATCGTACAATAGAAATTTAGATTTTAATTGCAACAAATACGGTTTGAGTACAGGGTGAAAACTTGCTTCCAAGACTCCTCTTCCGTCAACGGAATATTTGAATGATGAAACTAGAGCCGTTTTGATTTCTTTGTTTTTACCTTCCTCTTTTACGGGAATTGTAATGATTTTCTTAAGCATCGAAGTGGTCAACGAATTAATCTCAGCATAAATATTCTTGTTTTTAATCCCGAAAGTTTGAATAATGTTTTTAATCGGAATATTGTAAGTTTTAAAATCCTCATCCTTGTCCTGGATCATACTGATGATTAAGGTAAACAGTCTCATTTCCATCAAATTAAAAGAATATCTTGCAGTGACCAGTTCGTGGGACTTTTTGACGGTAAGTTGGTGGATCATGTGTGGATATACGGTATAAAGTTGACGACTATTGTTTTTTAGTCTTTGTTCTTTCATTTATCTTTAAAAGCTACATTCACAAGCTACGGTATGACTTCAATGGTATATTTCAAAAATATTTTTAATTTTCATTATCTGATCGTGTTTCCTACTTCTTTCGCTTGTTTGTCTTGCACCCTGAATTTTTTATATTTGATGATATGCCCCAAATAAGTAGCCAATATCCCTTGTTTTAGTAGCCTTTCCACCCTGAAAATGGTATACTTCGCCCCAAGTCGGTTATACTTTACCCTGTTTTTGGTATGCTTAACCCTGAATTTGATACCAAATGCTTCGTAAATCCTTTGTCATAAACAAACTTTCGGGCTATAAACAATATAAGAACTTAAAATATATAACATCTTATAACAGGGATAAATAAAACTTTTGTTGTATAATTTTTAGGTTTGTTTTTATAGGGGAAAGTCTAAAAGCAATTATGGGAAAAGGTTTTTTTTATCAGCTCATAGCTTTCTGTTTATGGCTTTTAGCTATGAACGGCTACATTTTTAGGGTGGATTTTATTAGAACTGTTCTATATTTTAAAATTGGCTTTTTTGCTTGGTTTTTATCATTTTACCATCCAAATCTATCATTTGTAATGTTATCAACGGCTACATTTTCAGGGTTGCAGACTCCTCTGCTTTAAAATTTCAGGTTTCCTGTGGCAACAAGAACAACAAACAGGAGTAACACAACCGATACGGCAATAGAGATAATATAGTAGGTCGTGGCTTTTTTCGAAATTCCAAGCATTTCTCAGTACATAGTAGTGATTTGATTTTTAGCTTCCTGTTGGTTCATCAGCAATTGCGAATTATTTTCTTTATAAAATTCAATGATTTGGTTGTTGGACTTGATCTCCTCTTCCTGTTCCTTGATTTTGAGTTGAAGCATAAATTTTTCCTGTACAAATTCTTGGGCTTCTCACTCCTCTGCTCCTCTGCTTTCCGTTTTCGGATTTTCTTTTTCAGGGGCGGATTCGGTTTTCAATGTCTTACCCATTGCTTCTGCCATTTTCTCCAAATCGGATTGGGCAAGGTAACTGCTCTTTCCTTTGGAGTCTACTTTATTGATGAATTTGATATTCATTTTGTTTGCCCGATTATACAAGGTGGTGGAACTTACACCCAGCAGTCTTTCTGCCTCTGATTTTGAAATTTCCATAGAATTATTTTTATAGGATAAATACTCGCTTTTTTCACGATAACTTTTGGTTATCATACAGAATACAATCAATTGAATGCTTGTTTTTAGTTACTTTGCTCTACGTTTGACAATAGATGATTAAATCTTTGTCATAGGTTTTACAAAACTTCTTCAAACATTTGTCAGGGGATTGTTAAAGGTTATAACATCCCTTTTTAATTCCTTACGGATTTATAAGCATCGAAAAGGCTTTTTCAAGTGATTTACTTTAACAATGCCTTGACATTCATTGTAGAAGGTTTGTCATGGGATTGATAAAGTTGTGGCAGACTTTGACAATGCCTTGTTAAGGTTTGGCAGAGGAGTGTATCAACCTTTGACAACCACCTTGTTGATTGTTTCAGAAAAACAATTATTTATCTTATTTTTCGGTGAATGTAATCTTTATAAAGGCTGTGAAAAGCCTTGTTAATGTTGTAGAGGAGAGGAGTATGAATTAATGTAACAATCGAATAATGTAACAGTTTAACAATTTTTTGAATATGTATTTCAATTAAACATTGGTACATTTCAGATTGCTAAATTATTGAAAACCATTGTTTTCTTATTTCATTTGCAATTCTAGCGGTCATCAATGGAGGAACGCTCATTCCGCAAACATAACGGGTTGATATGTTGCAAAAATCAAAATCGTTTGGAAAACTACTCATACGAATATATTCGGTATCATTAAGATTGCGTTTTTCGGGGTAATATACTCATGCTCCACTTGAAGTCAATGTAGGAGCAACAATATCATCGTACAAAATATAGGTACTGAAGAACGCATTGAAGGTATTTAAATTTCTGTATTTTGCATCGGCAAACTTTAAATTCTGATCTCCGTATTCTACAAACGGTCGTCTTTTTTCAATGGAAGGTCGGAGCGGAGGATGGGTGGTAGAATTTCTGTCGGCAATTGTTCCAAAATATACAGGGGATTCATTGAAGTCCAAAATTAATTGGGGGAGCTCCAAGCTCTTTTTTCTTGCAATAAAGAAAATACGTTCACGAGCTTGGGGAACACCCATTGTAGCTGAATTGAGTCTGAAGATTTGGACTTGATATCATAGCAAATTAAGTCTCTCATAGACTTCAATGGCATATTTTTTTGCTCTTCCGGCAACGAGTCCCGGAACATTTTCCATTACAACAACTTTGGGCATAAGCTTTTCTACCATATCACAGAATATAAACACAAGTTCATCCAAAATTTGTTTTTTCTGTCATTCTTTAAATACTTTTTCTCTTCCCCGGTATTCCTCACGTTTTCAGGACATCGAGAAGGCACTGCAAGGAGGAGAGCCATCCAAAATATCTAATTCGTAGAGTTCTTTTGGTAAATCAGTTCTTTGGTTAAAATCTCTGATGTCTTCATGATAAAAATGTTCAGGGGAATGGTTGGTTTGGTAAATTTTTGCCATTCTGCCATCTATTTCTACACCACCCAAATGTTGAAATCCTGCGAGTTTGTATCCCATTGTAGAACCGCCACCACCAACAAAGGCTCAGAATACTTTTAGATTATTTGGAGGAGGGTAATCATGCTTTAAGCTTCGGTCATACTTTAAATTTTTCGTAATCTTTTCTGATTTTATGGATGGGGATTTCTTCGTTTTTGAAAACTCTCTGTTTCATTCTTGGTTTGATCTTACGCATCACGACATTTTTTCTTTGATTGTTGTATTTTGGTTTTGAGGTGTTCATTTCATTTTTGTTTTTTAATGTAAAAGCCCCCTGTCCCCCAAAAGGGGAAAATATTCAATAAGCCCCCTTTGGGGGTTTGGGGGCTCTGTTGGGGTATTATATCGGATAATTCGCCACCAACACTTCCGTTTTTCTTTTGTTTAAGTTCTTCTTGCTGTTGTGAGAGGCTGACAAAGGTTGGTCAAAGGTTTTTACATACCATTGATGCTCCTTTACAAACCTATCGAGTATTTTAGATGGAAAATTGCTCAATAAAAACTTTCACTTGATTTGTGATAATACCGTGAGGTCTCTGATGAAATCGTCTTCGTAATAACCTCCATAATGTCATTGATTCGTCCCGATATAAGGAGGATCACAGTAAAAGAAGGCATGTTCATGATCCCTCGACTGAATGACAAGATGAGCCGAGTTTTGTTCGATTTGCGTGTAAGAAAGACGAATGCTCATTTCTTCTTTAAAGTTTTCTATTTTATTCTGAAAAACCGAAGCACATCTTTTTCCCTTATCATATCACCAACTCCCAACACGACTGCAAAATCATTGATTGCAGGATACATAGAAAGCTCGTGCTCTTATTACAGGATTGTCCGCAAAAAGCCGGGGAGTTTCGTAAATGAAAAGCGCTTTTTTGTAAGTTTCCCTACTGTGAAGAGTGGCTTCGATTTTTTCGTGCAGTGCTTTGTAGTTTTTCTTCAAAACTTCGTAGAAATTAACCACATTCATGTTGGTGTCATTGATAATTTCAGAAGAAGAAGGCTCTTTAGCCCGAAACAGTGCTCCGCCTCAAAAATAAGGTTCTACATAGATTTTATGAGGAGGAATTAATCAAAGAAGTTCTTTTACTAAATTCTGTTTCCCACCGTAATACGTAATCGGGGTTTTCATTTTTGCTTTGAGCAGGGGAGTTTTGTTTTTGGTAATTATTTTATTTTCAGAGGAATGGCTCATTTTCACTTTTTGTAAATAAAGTAAATGTATCTATTGCAGGGGAGTGTTGCTTAAGAAAATAAAATAGCCCGAGTAAAAAACTTGGGCTATTTCCATGAGTTCATTGTTGGAACGGAAACCATTCCCAGCCTTTGAATACCAAAGGCGTTACTTGCTTTTTTCAGTTTTCTTGTCCTCCTGCTTCCTACCGAAATGCGGTTTTTCTGAAGCAGGTTTAGAATCAGGATTGAAATTCAGTTTCTCTTCAAATTTTTTAACTTCAGATGATACATCCGAAGGTTTAGGAGATTCCGAATTGGTTTTATCAGAATTTTCAGAAGTAGAATCTGGATGTTCAGAAATCATTTCATTTGTTGGAGGATTCTCCAAATTTTCTGATGAAGTTTCTGATGAATTTGATTCCAAGTTTTCTTCTATTTCCTTTTCAGGAGATGAATGAACTTTAGAATGCATCCATTCTTGGAGGGTTGGAAGTAGTGAAACTTCCTTGCTCCAACGGCTCATCACATAAGAAATGATTTTGAAATCATCTCCAATCAATTGCAAAAGTTCATTATTTTCCATTTCCACGAGGTTAAATTCCGATGGAACTTCGCCCTCGAAGTTGTGGGTAATGATTTCAATCAATTCTTTTCGGGAAAAATGTTTGACCATTTCCGTACTGATGGATTGATACTGAGGTTCAGATTTTACTCTGTCCTTTAGCACTGCTGAGAATATTTTCAAGAGTGCCGTTCTGTTTTCGTTCATAAATTTAGATATTAGAGGTTAGACTTAAGAGGTTAGATATTAGACAATAGAGCTTAAAGCCTATTGCTTAAGGCTTAACGCAATTCAATTAAGGTTAATCGCAAGGATTTGAAATCCACCAATTTTTGAGTTTTCTTCGGAAAGACTTCCGTTTTCAATGAGTGTTCTTCTGATGTTTCTTGCCATTCTATAGGTCTGATAAAAAGGTTTGGGATGACATACAATGTAATCCATTCCCAATTGAGGAGCCTTTTGGAGAATGACAAAGTGAACATAAATAAACACATAGTTTCCTTTTATCATCATAGCTTTATAGAATAAATGATGACAAATTGAGTGGCATTTTCATTCGGGATAATCTGTTCAATCTTCCTGTCTTCATCAAAGAGGTTTCCCAATTCAAAATTGACGAACTCCTCAAAGTTCAATGGTTCTTCCACAAAAGTTTGCAGATAGCTTTGATGCAGTTTATCATCAATAATCATCACTTGCTTTACCCATTTTTTGTTTTCCATTTTGTTTTTGATTGTTTCTTATTCTTCTTGTATGGGTTTTACTCTGTATAGTTTTTTTACGATACAGTTACTTTCGGTAATAAATTCTTCATTTTCGATTAATGAATTTCTGATTTCCAAGGCTTCTGTTTCGGTAAGATAATAGGGTTTTGGAAGAATATAAACCCAATCAAATTCCCCGTCATTTTCGGCAAGAGCAATCACATAGACTTCCTCCAGAGTTGTCTTATTGTTTTCTGTATCCATACTATTTATTGTTGCCATAGTTTTTCAGATTCATTAAATCCAATCCATTGATTGTTATGGTCAAATCCTCTACACCCAAGTTCGTAACGAATAATTTTATCTAGAGGAACCTGATATTTCAGGATAAAGCGAAGTAATTCGCCTTCCATTACCGAGAACTTTCCAAGGATATTTTCCCAGTGTCCTAACATCTCTGGGTCGCCCGAAATTCCTTTCAAATCTCCGTAAGAAAGATGTTGATAATTTTCAGGAAGAGAGTAGTAATGATGCGTCATTTCCATTTCTTCTGCCGTTTCTAAATCGGCAACGGCGAAATTGTTTTCAGGCCCATCAAATACCATAAAATGCTTGGGAATATTTCTGTACTCAAACTCCAGCCATAAAGCTCTGTCTCTGGCTTTGTCCAGATTAGAATAAAATTCTAAGATTGATTGTTTCATTTTTGTTTTATAAAATAATTGGATAAAAGATTACAGGCTTAGGATCTGGAGCTGATGTTCCTCAAACTGTTCTTCCGAAATGAGAAGTGATTTTTTAGATGTTGCTTCCCACTCGGTAGCATAATATTTAGAAAGAGGAACAGAAATATATTTGTCCTCTTCTAGTACAGAAGATTCAAATACAGCAAATAAGGGTTGAGGAGTTCCCGCCTTTCGGCAGAGTGCCTTGAAGTTGCTGTGGTCGTACTCGTCCCAATCTGCCAAAATTTTGGTCATCAGATAATGGGTTTCGAGTTGGAGCTGGCAAAGTACCTCATAGACTTTCTGTGGCGTGATTTTCTCTTCCAGTTCCTTTTTCCATTTTTCTATGGAATACGAAAGGATATGAATGTCATCTCCGATGGCTTCAAGCAAATCCTGACTGTCCATCGTTTTCAAATCGTAGTGTTCAGGCACTTTATCCAAGTACAGCCACTTCAAAATGTTTTGAAGCTCTTCTTTACTTAAGATGTTACCGAATATAGGACTTAGGGTTTCCACTTTGTCTCTTTCGATTCTTTGCTGAAGCATTTTCATAAAGCACATTACCAGTAGGCGGTTTTTGTTTTTGTTCATTGTTTTTTAGATTTTAGAGGTTAGACACTAGATAGCAGACATTAAAATTGAGAGCTTAAAGCCTACCGCATATTGCTTACTACGTTGAGCATTGAAAAAGAAATTCGTTTTCATCGGGAAGTTGATCCAAAGGAAATGAGGCAATGATTTTGACAGGATAATAATCGTTTTCTCCGTCATAAAGCGGAAAGAAGCGGTCTTCTTCTGAAATTCCCGAGGTGTTGAGACCTTTGTACACTTCAAAAGCATTTTTATCGTAGTCAATCACATACGCCCATTCACAGAACAGACTGTCGGAAGCAAAATCGTAAGCATCGATGGTTGCGATTTCATCAAGATGATGAAACTCCAGCAATATTTCCAAGATTTGCCCTTCGGTTAATTTTCCGTAGCGTTCACGATAGCGAAAAGGATACTTCATTTTGAATTGTTCCTTTTGCTTGTCGTTGAGTATTCCGTTGGTACAACCGATTGATTCCAGAAATTCGTCCTGTAGCTTTTGGTCTTTTTCATTCCAAAGACGTACTTTCGGAAGGATTTCTTTTAATTTTTCGGTGTTCTCAGGATTGCTAAAGAATTTTAATAATTTTACTCCAAGGGAATCGGGGAATCCGTCATACTGCCCATATTGAGCAACTTTCACTTCTTGGTTTTGTACCACCACGGTTAAATTTCTTGTTCCCATTAGTCTTCTTCGTTTTCAGAGTTAGAATCGTCTTCAGGGTCACAATACTCGCAGATGGTAGCAATCGCATGATCATAATCTCCGCTTTTGGCTTCTTCGAGGACGGCATCAATTTCTTGTTGCGTCCACTTCTCACGTCTTGCCTGTCTGGAGAACGCTCCAAAAATGGCGAAGATGTTACTGTCGATAGTCGTCAAGTCTAGATTGACGGTTTTGTTGATTTTGTTTTCCATTTTGTTTTTGTTTTAGGATTTTTAAATTTTTAGATTTTGTTTTTCTTGATTGTTGTTAATTTTTTTTGTCACTCGTTGATTGTTACGTTGTTGATTTTTTCATTCTTTGTTATAAGGGGTTTTAATTTGTTGATGGTTGTTTGTCGTTTTGGATTGTTTCATTTTGTTTAGAGATTTTTTGTGTTAAGAATTTTTTCAGTTGACTGTTTTTGAGTTTTGATTTTGAATAGGTTTTGTTAATTTTTTGTGTTTTGATAGACTTTGAATTGATTTTTTTTGATAGTTTGTTTTACATTGTTTGTGATTTTTGGTTGATTGTTTTTCGTTTTGTTTTAGGATTTTAATTTTTTGAATTTTTGTTTTTGTTAAATTGGTAGATTGATACATTGATAGATTTTTTGTGTCTTTACATTTTTGTTTTAATTGATTTGGTATGTTTGCCGGCGATGGTGCTTGTATGGATTTTTGGTTGACTTGCAAGAGAAGTTGATGCAGTTTGACTTTACATTTTTACTTTTTATAGATAGGAAGATGGTAATAATGGAAAGTGGAAAAAGGAAGATATTATGGCATAGAAATTGCAGTTAAAAGCTCGGTAAACAGGGCGATTTCCGCTTTCCTTTGGAGGTTGCTAAAAAGGTAGTCTAAAAGGTTCTCAATAAGGTATTCTAAAGTATATTGACATTTTATAGACACTCGACAAACCTTAATCGAAAGAACTTGACTTTACATAAAAAATCCATAAGTAGCACCATCACTTTTGTGAGAAACAGTTCCGATATATTTTAACAACCCATTCTCGGAAATTCAATCAAAAGCCAAGAATTCTTCTCTTTATTTCCGTTACAAAACCATGCTTTTTTAAGCCAAGTTTTAATTCAAAAAAACAAATGCATCTCTATTCTGTTTTATTTCTTCTGCCGAGTCAGGCAATTTGTTAAGCAATACCACTCAATTTTTTAAAATTCAAACCTGAATTCTTTAAAAATTTAATCTGAAAATTCAAACTCAAACTGAAACTCAAACACAAAAATTATTTTATCATGAATTCAACAATTCAATTCTGGAATAAAACTTCCTTTCTATGGAAGATCAGAAACCAAGAACCTTATCTACTTGCAGGAAGTTATTTACTTGCCGGACATCCTTCGGGTCGGGATGCTTTAATTTCAGAACGAATAAAAGCAATCGATAAAAACCTCTCCCGACTGGATAGAAATTCAATTCATTACCGCAAAGAACTTCAAAAACGATTTCTGACCTTCAAGAAATTTGAAGAAATGAGAACCAAGAAAGCGACAAGCAAAGAAAAATTGGAGAGGGCAGTATGCGTTTCGCCTGCTTTGGAATATTGGAATCTTTTATTGAAACACCCGAAAATTTTATCTTCTTTTACCAGCGATGATGAACACGACTATCAAAAACTTCTTTCACTTTGTCTACCTTCGCTACACGCATTATTTTTTGCTCCAAAGCCTGTCCCATTTCCCGTTTCCGCTTTAGACAGGCATTGCTTTATTAGCGGCAGGACAGGTTCCGGAAAGACGGAATTTATGAAAGCGATTGCTTACCAAATTCAGCATCAATCCCAATTGAAACAGCAACACTCAATAATTCTTTTGGATCCTCATGGAGACCTATCCGAGAGCTTATTAGGATTCCGTATCAATCTTCAAAAGCCCGACCGTGTTTGGTACATCGATCCGCAATTGGAAAATGAAAAAATTCCCTGCATCAACCCATTTTGGCGGAGAGTCTCCGAGCCGTTTTTAATTGATGTGATGTCCCAGCAATTCGCCAAAGCGTTTTCGGAATTAATTCCCGAAGCAGGAATGTCGCTTCAAATGGAAGCGCTGCTGAAACCGTGTTTAGCAGTTTTGCTTGAAAGAGGAGGATGTGGGCTATCCGACTTGCAAATATTTATGGATGACACCCAAAATGCAAAATGGGTGGAATTGGGCAAAAAATCTTCATTTCAGGTCTACCGCCAGTTTTTTGAAACAGCATTCCTTAGTAAAAAATATGCTCCTACCAAACTGGCAATCTATACAAGATTGCAACACCTCCAAAACAATATGATGTTCTACCACATGATGAACGGAAAAAGCAATATCGACCTAAAGAAAGGAATGCAGGAAGGCAGGATAATCCTGTTTAATTTATCCAAAGGAAAATTGGGAGAAGATACGAGCAGAGCACTCGGGAGATTTGTTTCCGCAACCATTCTGAGCATTGTATTTCAGAGGGCGTTCGAATCCGAACATTCAAGAAAGCCCTGTTATCTGTTTATCGATGAATTTCACAATTTCACGACAGAAAGCGGAAGTATTCAAACCATATTTTCTGAGGCCAGGAAGTACAAATTGCGTTTGATTGTTGGAACACAAAGTGTCGGTCAAATCCCATTATCATTAAAGAATTCAGTTTTGAATAACTCAGCTGTTAAATTAGCAGGAATCAACGGCTTGCCTGCACTTAAAGAATTGGCAGGGGATTTTGGAGTTTCTTATTCAGCAATGCAGAGTTTGTTACCTTATGAGTTCTACTTAAAGTACGATCATTTTCCGGCCATAAAAATTAAAAGTCCCGATTTTCTAATTAGACAGCAGAAAAGATACTTTTGTAACAAAGAAGAACTGAAAAAACTAAAAGCCTATTTGTTGTCTGAATCGGAAATTTACAGAGACATCATCAATGTAAATCCAATTCAAACACAAACGCAGTTTCAAAATAAAAGTCAGAATCCGCCGCATGAACCTACATCAAATCCAGTTCATGCGCCAACTTTGATTCCTTCAAAAGCCAAATCGACTTCAGCAGATACAACTAATGAAACTGTAAATCCGGCATCGGATTCCGAAGCTACAATTCTTCCAGCAAAAGAAAATTCTGAATCCGTACCTCAAAATTCCACAGAGTCCAGCGGAAGTATTAAGCCTAAGTTTCATCTCTAATGTTTTCCTCTTATAAAAATGATGGCATTTCGCCAATTCTTTAATTTTTTAAAACTCAAAAAAAAATGGTTACTAAAAGATTATTCTTTCAAACACTTTCTCCCTCACAGGAAAAAATCCTTTTAGCTTTGGCTCGTTACAAATATTTAACAGCAGGGCAGTTGCTCGGTCTCGGAATTATGTCTGACAGAGCGAATCTCAACAAGCAAATTGCAGAACTCAGACTTCGGAAAGATCCGTTAGTGGGTTCTATTGCATTCGGAGTTCATCCTGCAATAGGGAAACTCGAAAATGTACATTTTTTAAAAGCTCATGGTGCTGAAATTGTTAAAGATTATTTGAGAGAAGAGGTTGTCAGGTTTCCGAAAAATGAAGGTCAATTTTATCAAAAGGATTACTTCCATAGAATGAACACGATTAATGTGCAAATCGCTTTACACAAAGGAATTTCTAAAATTGATGATTGTGAAATGCTACTATTCTTGACCTATTTTGATAAGGTTTCTACGGGAAAGAAGAAGGGTTACAAAGCGGAATCGTTCATTCAAATCTCTGAAAACGATTATTTGATTGCTGATGCACTTTGTATGCTTCAAACACCGAATAGAAAAGAGTTGTATGCCATTGAAATGTATAACGGAGATGATACAAGTCGTGTTCATAAGTCTTTATTTCATCATTTGAGGGCATTGTCAGTAGGGCAACCGAGCAGAATGTTTGGGCTAGATTATGGAAGCCGTATTCTCTGTATCTTCGAACTCGAGGTGTATAAGCAAATGGCGATGAAGAGACTTCTTGAAGACGAACGTTTTACAGAAGCGAAATTTCACTTCTTATTTAAATCTTTAGAGGAGATTAAACAAAATGTTTTTGAGGATTGGTGGCTGTTTGACGGGGAGAAAGTAAATATGTACTAAAAAACTTTTTGGTAAAGAGCCAACTTTTTGAGGATTTTTTGTAAATTATTTTTTTGCCTTACCATTTTGAATTGACAATAATATTTTCTAGCTAAACAGCTATACACTCTCAAATTACATTTACTCTAATTTGATAATGAAAAAAAAAATAGAAAAAATTTTGATTGTAAGAAAATCTTACTATATTTGTAAAAAATTCTTACATTATGAAAACGCAAGAATCAGATGAAATAGAAACAGAAATTATAGATGTTATTAAAATGATCTGTCAGAAGCAGAACATCGATGAAGAAGTAAATTCAGATTTTTGTCCTGGTAATTTTATCAAAAGCATTGTATTGGTTTCAGTAGCTATTTCTACTATCGAAGCTAAAACAGGTTTAGAAATACCTGAGGATTGCTATATTTTTTATGATAAAAAGAGTCATAGGCAATTAACAATAAAAGAAGCAACACAAAAACTTATAGAAAAAGCCGTACAGCTAAATGGAAAATAAAGAACAAATCTCAGAAAGAGAAAAAATCGCCAATCGTCTTAAAGAAGCAAGGATTTTATCTGGTTTATCTCAAGAAAATGCAGCAAAAATGTTAAACTTGCAAAGACCTGCTATTTCTGAAATAGAATCAGGAAAACGAAAAGTAAGTGCTGAAGAAATTATTCAATTTAGCGAGCTCTATAAAGTAAGTACATCTTGGATATTACATGATGAAGAAATTGAAATAGATGAAGAATTGCGAATGGTTGCAAGAGAGCTAAACAAAATGAATGTTGGTGATAGGAATAAGTTCATTGACCTCATTAAAGTATTTACAAAAAAGTAAAACAACGGGATGATGAATAATTTATACATTCAAGGAATTAAAAAAGCCTCTGTAATCCGTTTAAAGCTAGGTTACGATTTGTATCAACCAATAAATATTTACGATGTTTGCGAAAAACTCGATGTTGATGTACAATTTGTTGATATAAATATGGAAGGCTTCTATATTAGTAAGCCTAATTTCAATAGAATTTTAATTTCGAACAAGCGTCCATTTGCTCGACGTGTTTTTACATGTGGACATGAGCTTGGGCATCATGTTTTTAACCATGGACTTAAATTAGATATTCTTAATGAAGATACCATAAATAATCAATTTAAGGACGATGATGAAAAATTAGTAGATACCTTTTCCGCAAACCTATTAATGCCGATTGCTGGAGTCGAGTCGGAATTTTTGAAGCGTAATATCAATCCCTCAACTGCATCTCCTTTGGATTTTTATATTATCAGTTCTGTATTTGGAGTGGGTTACCAATCTTTAGTAACCCACTGTAGAATTTATAGTTTAATAAATGAATTTAAATCTATAGAATTGTCTAAAGTGACTCCTTCTAAAATTTTTAAAAATGAATTTGGTAATGTGGGAGATAAATCTCATTTTAAGATTATTGATGGCTTAAGCGATCCTATGCCAATTGATTTAGAAATATCCAATTATCTTATTCTACCTGAAGGTTATATTGTTGATGAAGATTATTTAGAAAAAAAAATAAATACTAAAAAGTCTTCAATATTTTCTGCAAAAAAAACTGGAATTACCTCTATAACCTCAGCATCTGGAGATATGAGTTATTTTGTAAGGATACAGCCTAAAGATTATGTTGGATTTGCAACTTATAGACATCTTGAAAACTAATAAAAACAACAAATGAATATTCCCACTTTAATACAAGGAGATAATTTAAACTTATCAACAGCTTGGCTCGAAATTTTTGAGAAGGTAGTAGATTATTCTGGAAAAGAAATCTCCCCTTTAATATTAACACTTACCGATTTTACCGAAAATAAAATTATTAAAAATGAATTGAATCTTAATCTAAAAAGAAATAATTTTAATTCTATTGAAACTGTTTCCGAAACAATTTTTCCTAACTCTCTTTATGAATATTTTGATTATGATCGTAAAAAATTGTATAAATCTTATATTGGCAGTTCAAAAAGAATCAAAAAATTAGATACAAGAAATGCTAAAGGCACTTACTTTGAAAGATTGATATCTTATGGAGAGTCTCATCAAGTGAACCAACTTGAAATTATTATTTCTTCTCTGCAAAATTCGACTATAAAAAGAAGGTCAAAATTGCAAGCCTCCACTTTTGACCCTTTAAGAGATCATACCAATAAAATGTTTCAAGGATTTCCGTGTTTACAGCATGTGACTTTTTATAAATCAGAATCTGGTGGTTTAATAATTAATAGCTTTTATGCTGTACAGTATTTATATCAAAAAGCTTATGGAAACTGGCTCGGGTTAATTAATCTGGGTAAATTCATCGCAAGGGAAAGTGGATTGGAGCTCGAACGATTTAACTGTTTTATAGGTGTAGAACAATTGGAAATCACCAAAACAGAAGCTAAAAGATTATTAAATAAATTAAAACCAGACGAAGGAAATGAACAAGGATAAAAAAACATCTGGTTTTACAATATATAAGCCTTTAGCACCTGCAAAAGTAACAGAAGTTTATGATAGTTATTGGAAATTTGCGGTATTGAGACAAGAAACGTTCTTTAATAGAATCAATGGTAAAGAATTCCCTTGGACTAAAGATCCTGTCATAAGTAAATATAAATTTACAAATACCTATCGTGCTGCGGATAGAGTTAGCCAATATCTTATAAGAAATGTAATTTATAATGATGATCTACCTTCCGAACCAAAAGAGATTCTTTTTAGAATATTACTTTTTAAATTATTTAATAAAATAGAAACATGGGAATTACTGACCTCTGAACTAGGTCACCTCGTATATGAAGATTTTGATTTTAAACTTTACGACAAAATATTAAATAAGGTTCTTACAAATAAAAAAACTATATATTCTGCAGCTTATATAATGCCATCTTGCAAGTCTCGTTTTGGTCATATCCGAAAACATTCAAATCATTTAAAACTGATTGAATATATATTGGAAAACAATACCGTTGAAAGACTTATGGAAGCCAAAAAGATGCAGCAAGCATTTGAACTCATCAAAAGCTTTCCCGGACTAGGGGATTTTTTGGCTTACCAGTTGTTAATCGATATTAATTATTCAACAATTATAGATTTTTCAGAATCAGAATTTGTAGTTCCGGGACCAGGTGCTATTGGTGGCATTAGTAAATGTTTTAGTGATACCGCTGGTCTTAGTAATGTGGAAATTATTAAATTAATGACAGATAGGCAAGAAAAAGAATTTGAAAGACTTGGATTATCTTTTAAAAATCTTTGGGGCAGAAGACTACAGCTTATTGATTGTCAAAATCTTTTTTGTGAAACTGATAAATATGCAAGAGTAATGCATCCTGAAATTAAGGGAACGAGTGATAGAGTGAGAATAAAACAAGTGTACAAAACTAACGCAAAACCCATCAATTACTGGTTTCCGCCGAAATGGGGTATTAATGATAGAATTATCACTGGTAAGGAATTATTAACAACTACATTCAATAAATAAAAAATTGTAATTTTATAACGTCATTAACAAACTGATATACTGAAATATGGCATACTTAGGAACAAGAGAACTAGAAACTATTCTTCCAAATTGTATTGACAAATTCGATTCAAAAAGAATAAACAATGTTGCTTATGAATTATCATTAGGTGGCGAAGCATATCTAACAGATTCTAAAAAAGGAAAAAAAGAAGTATTAGATGAGAAAAATACTCAAGTAGTAATAAAACCAGGACAATTTGCTCTTTTGATTACAGATGAGTTTGTAACAATACCAGATAATATAATTGCTTTTATTTCTATAAAATTCAGTCAAAAGATAAAAGGACTAATTAATGTTTCCGGATTTCATGTTGATCCTGGATTCAAAGGAAAAATTATTTTCTCAGTTTACAATGCAGGCCCTGCTACGATTATCTTGGATAAAGGAAGCCCATATTTTATGATTTGGTTTAGTAACTTAACAAGTTCTTCTGATCCTTACAATGGAAAGCATAAAGGTCAAATGGAAATTTCTGCTGACAACATAAGTGCTTTAAGTGGAAAACTTGCTTCTCCAAATGTTTTGCTTGAAAGAATAAAAACAAATGAGTCTCATCTGAAAAATGTTTTTTGGGCTTTGGGAATACTTATGACTTTAGGTATTGCGATGTTCCTAAAATTATTTACTGATTCATCCAAATTCAATGATGGATATTATGCTGGTTTGAAAGAAAAAAGAATTGAAAAATCTGTTGACAGTATTATTAAAAAATCTAATATAGATAGCATTGTTACAGAAAGAGTTAATACTATTTTAAAAGAAAACACCAAACAAAATGATACAAAATAAAATTAATTCCACGCAATTCTTTGATGAAGGATTTATGCCACAAGAACAATTTCCAAGGGAATTCTCTTTATCTTTTACTGAAGTTGGAAATGATGTAAAAAATGAATTAAGAGTTGTTCTCAACAATGAAAGACAACTTGGAGATGTGATTAACGATAACTCTTATATAAATGATTTTTATCGTTATCATGATATTTTTCATTATACCTTTGCAACACTTTTAGGTTGGTCACCGTGTGCAAGAGCCATGATGAAAAGAAAAAGAAAAAGCAATGAATTGTTGGATAGAATTGAAGATGGAGCAAGAGCTATCATTACTGAAGAAGCTGTTTCAATGGTTATTTTTAATGAGGCGAAGAGAAAAAAATTCTTTGCAAATACTTCTAATGTTTCTAGAACGACGCTGAGAATTATAAAAGAGATGACCGAGAATTTCGAGGTTAAAATTAGAACAACAAAAGAATGGGAATTTGCTATTTTGAAAGCGTATGAAATTTTTAGACTGCTTACAAAAAACAATGGAGGAATTGTTCATTTTAATGCAATTAATAGAGAAATAAGATATTCTTTAAACTAATGATTATAGGGATAGGGTGTGATATTGTTGAGCATCAAGAGGCACAAAAATTAAAATGGGATTCAAACTCCGCTGTTCAAAAAAAAATTTTTTCAAAAAAAGAATTAGAAATTTACTCATGGTCAAATTCAATAAAATTCCTTTGTGGGAGATTTGCAGCTAAAGAAGCAATTCTTAAATGTCTAGGAACAGGAATGGAAGATGGGATTGCTTTGTCCGATGTTCAGATTTTACAATCTGAAAGTGGTAAACCATACGCACAACTGCAAGGTAATGTTTTAAAGATTTCTGAAAAATTAGGAATTAACTTTTGGCATATAACCATCACACATAGCTTAAATTTCAGTATGGCATATGTAGTTGCTGAGAGCGAGTTAAGTATAAAGCCTCTTTAGAACCGTTAAAGCTCTCCATATTTTGATCTGTATTTTTCAAGTTCTTTTTTCTGTTGACTCATTAACTCTTCTAATAAAGTGATTTTGTCTTCATAAAGTTTTTTGATCAGTTCAGTATCTTCAATCTCAATAATGAAGCTTCCATTTTTATCACCCGTCACATTGTTAAAACTATTAAAATATTTTTGGCTGTCAAATTCTCTTATGTCTTCAGGTTTCACCTCCAGAATTTCTGCTATCTGAGAGAGCTTTTCATCAGAAATTTTAGTTTCCCCACTCTCCAACTTACTATAAGCAGCCTGACTAATATCCATTCTATCTGCCAAGTACTTTTGCGAATAATTTTTTAGTTCTCTAATCCTTTTTACTTTATTTCCCAATATCATAGTAATAAATTATAACGGTTTGGTTATATATTATAACCTCACAAAGGTAATAAAATCAATGAGATGTAGCCATATTTGCACCTATAATTTTACAATGCAAATTTCAAACTAATTTTAAAAATATATAAATGATGTTCAAAACAAAAACTTTATCAGTATTATTTTTACTTGTCTCAATAATGTTTTATTCACAAACAAGACTTCCAGGCGCTTCAGGAGGAACTGGCGGTGGCGAAGGCTCTGTAGTAAATCTCGACAAGGAAGTACAATTGAAAAAAGATATTGACGATGTGGGGCTCACGGTAGCCAACCGACTCATGAATTGCTGCTCAACTTGGGGTGGTAAAAATGTCTATTCTCAAGTAGATTATTTGAACGTAAGACAAAATACAACCACTGGAGCTTTTACCGTTCCTATGGTTATTGGTTGGTATGGTTCATTAACTGGTACACATTATTGGATCCAAGGTAAACTCATTATTAATTCCAATGGAGCCAAAGAATGGTTAAAAATAAATGATAGTGGAGGATTCAAATCTGGATGTTCAAGGGATTGCTCATTTTAAATTTAAAATCATCTTATAAAAAGGATTGAAATTCCATCAATCCTTTTTTTATTCATAGTTATATGGGAATAATTGACCTACTTGTTGCTTCAGTTTTGGTGTTGATTATGTTTGGTATTGGCGTTTCTCTTAATTGGAAAGATACAGCTAATGTATTGTCATCGCCTAAGGCATTACTTGTTGCTTTGTTTTCGCAAATGATTCTGTTACCATCAATTGCTTTTATAATATGCAGTATTATAAATACCCCTAATTACATCAAAATAGGAATGATTATTTTGGCAACCAGCCCAGGAGGAACCACAGCAGGATTTATTACCTATCTTTTCAAAGGGAATACCGCTCTTTCCATTATCCTTACAACAATCAATGCTATTTTAACAATTTTTACCATACCACTAATTGTCAACTTTGCACTACATATTTATTATGGTAGTAGCACAGAATTTCATCTCCCTTTTAAAGATACTATGGTAGAAATTTTTGTTCTGACCGCTATACCAGCTTCTCTTGGTATCTTGCTAAGAACAAAAAATAAATCCCTTGCTGAAAAAATCGGGAAGTATGCAAAACCTGTTCTTATGATTCTTTTAGGATTCGTTTTTTTGCTCAAATTTCTTGGAGATAATGGCAAAGCAGGAATAACCGATACAGAAATTTTCGAAATACTCCCTTTCGCATTAATTTTAAATGTAGTATGCTTCTCAACTGGATTTTTAATGTCCAAATTGTTCAAACTCGGAGTAAAGAATGAGATTTCTCTTTCTGTAGAAAGTGCCGTTCACAATACCACTATGGCATTTCTTATTTCAGGAACATTACTTCATAATGAACAATTTGGGAAAGTATCTTTAGTGTATGCGATGTTTTCATTTTGGACAGCCTTATTATTCTGTTTCATTATCTCAAAATTACAAACTAAATGAAAATTATTTTGCTCGCATTATTTTTAATCAATACCAATTTTTATGGTCAAGAAAAATTATCTTCTTATGATAAACTGATTATCCCTAACAATTTAAAAGAAGCTGCTTACATTGCGCTTCAATATTTCCCAGAGCTAAAAAATATAGATATTGAAGTGATCTATGCAAATACAAAAACCACCATGGAAACAAGACCTGTTATTGGTTTTTTATTTTCTAAAAAAAGAAAATATAAAATATTTGTTGACACAACTATTGAAAATAATTTTGGAATTCTCGTTTCCGAAGTTCCTTTAGATGCAAAAATTGGTTTGTTTGGTCATGAGTTCGCTCATATTCTAGATTACGAAAATAAATCTTTTTTTAAATTAATGAAAATTGGAAGAACCTATTTAACCAAAGGAGATATCAGATCTTACGAAACATTTATAGACCAATTAACCATACAAAGAGGTTTGGGACTTTATTTAAAGACTTGGTCAGATTTTGTTTTAAATCATTCTAACGCCTCGGAAGAATACAAAAATTATAAAAGAAAAAATTATCTAACTCCCGAAGAAATACAAAAAAGTATTGAATTAATTTCCAAGTTTAACAATTAAAAACTCCATCTATGAGATTATTTTTCACTGTCTCTTTTCTAATATTCTTTGCTTTTTCTCAAGCTCAACTCAATCAACCCGAGAATTGGAAAGATTTTCTTTTGCAGGGAAGGGTAAAATTAATTGAGGAAAACTACGTTGCCAAAAAGAAAAAAAATAGAGAAACCACAATATTGGAATTCAGTCTGAAAGGGAAAATTTTGAAGAAAGAAGAAATTAGTGCAGACAGAAAATCTAGCACAGCATTTTCGTATGATTCACAGGATAGGCAGGAGAAAGTATGGTTTCGGAATTTTGATAAAAACAGACTCGTTACCGAAAGCATAATGACATTCAGATACAGTAACGATTCAGTTTTTATAAGCACAGATATTACGGATGATGGAAAGAAGTCCAACAAATCTTTTACAGCTGTTCTGAAAGATGATCTTCTTATAAAATATTTCGGAGAAAAGAACGGAGAAAGTCGAGTAACAGAATTTGTATATGACGACCATGGAAACGTTATTTCGCAAACCAACTATAAAAAAGGAGAAATAAGCAAAAAGTATGAATTTACCTATACTTACTATGAAAATGGAAGCATACTAACACAAACAGAACTTAACGATAACACTACCATCGAATTTTTCTCGAATGGTCTAAAAAAATCAGAGAACGAATTTACCTACGAATATTTCTATGACTCATCTGGAAATTGGATACAGAAAATGGTATTCAAAAACGGAAAAAAATATTCGAAAAGTATAAGGAAGATTACCTATTATGATTGATATTTTTCGATATACATAAATTCATAGGTTTTATCCAAACAAATCAGAATGACTTCCGATTTGTGATAAAAAGCAAATATCACCTTCTATATAATAGATCAGTAGGATATCTGGAGCGAGATGAAGTTCCCGAAAATCTTTAAAAGCTCATTGAAGTTTATGATTTTTTCGTTTGGGAGAAAGGTTTCAAGATAATAATTGGGAGATACATTCTGAAAATTTTTCCAAAACCTTTGGCTGATTATGATATTTTTTAAACTGTCTTTTGAACTTGGAAGTCCTTTGAAATTTCATTTAGGCTAAAAGTTCAGACAATAAATCTTCTGCATTATTATACACAGGACTGTTTTTCTTAGCCTCTTCAATATCTAAGCGCCATTCTTCTGCTTTTTGCAACTGTTTAAAATATTCATATTCTGTAGGTGTAAGAATTACTGCCTCAAGTTTGTTATTGAGCAAAACATATTTGGCTCAGGTATTTAGAGAATCAATGACCGATCTGGTTTTGTATCTTAAATCACTTACCGAAATCATTTGGTCTGCGAGCATTTGTAGTTTGTAAAAGATAAATAATGATGGTATTTATAATCAAATTTTGATGGATTGCAAGGGAATTTTTTTTGAGTAAAGTTTTCATTAATACTGTATATAATTTTTCAACTACTTGAAATTTAACTTGGCATATTTTGTGAAAATCTTTAGAAAATATAGACTGGAAAACATATTTCGTAGCTTCGCACAATCGTACTTGTGCAAGGTAAAAGGATTTTTCATGTTGATGGTGTGATTTTATAGTTTTTTGGAAATAATTGTTCTAAATTTTGGAACAGTTGGGGAATCTTTATTCATGAAAAATTGATATGGAGTGCCATATCAATTTAAATTTTGGATTTACTTATGAAGAAAAATCCTCGTCAGTAATCATTCCGTAACCTTCTGAATACAGTTTAAGAAATAAGAGATTATTAAACATTTTAGGAGTTAAAGCGATATATTGCTCTTTGCTTTTACACGAAAGCCAAGTACCATTGCTCTTTTCAATATCAATATCCCCAATTTTAATGGAACTGCTCCCTTTTTCATCAATACTTTCATTTTCTGAAGGAACAATTACAACAATTTCTTTCACATCTTCAGTAGATAATTCTTCAAATTCTTTTTCAGGCTGATACTTTATAATAGGAATACCTCCCAAATTCATAATATCAGACAAGATTTTCTTGACTTCAATGTCTTCGACTTCGACTTTAATTTTCATTATAATTTTGTTTTATTTTCCGACAAGAAGGCTGCCGGTATAGCCATGCCATAAATTCACATTTATAACATAACTCATTTATAATGAATTGTTTGTAAAAGTCAACCCAATTTCATGAAGTTAGATTTTCCATTCGGGATAGATGTCGTTTTCTACGATTTGTTGGGAAATTTCTTTGATACATTCAGGTGCTTTAATATTCTGTGATGAGAATATTAAAAATGCTATTTGTTTAGCTTGCGTTCTTAAATCGGGGTGTCCAAAAGCAATTTTAACATGACCTCCATACTCTTTCGAACTATATTCACTAAAAGAGATTTTACATATTTCTCTTCTATAACCAATTAGAATATGCAAACATAAACGTTTAATGACATCAAAATACCTAAGATGGCTATATAAGAGGTTAGTAATTATGCGCCTGTCATATTTTCTCCATTTTCTGATAATGTGTTGAACTTCATTTTTCCAATAAAAATCATTGTGAAAACTTAATTTCATTAACCCTTTATAATAGAAAAAAGTACCTTTGGCGAAATCATTATTAAAATCATCAATTATTGTTTTGATTATTAATTTAACTTCATCGGGTAAATTAATTTCATTTTCAAAGCAGGATAGGCAAATTAAAAACATATTATCCATAACATTATATCTAAATTCATTCTCCGTCCAATCCTTTAAATAATACAATGCTGTTTTTTTATCTTTAGATATTTCTAGAGACTTGTAAATAATTCCTCGCTGTAAATGATCATTTAGACAAGCTGATTTCATCAGAAAATTATCACACCAATCCTTCTTTAAAATTTCATCTTTTGAATGGGTTAATGCCACAAAAAAGGTTTCAAATATTTCCTTTGAAAAAGGAGAATTAAGAACTTTAAATAAAAATTGATTTTTTATAATTTCATTTTCACAATCTTTAAGACAAAAATCTATTATAGTATAATTTATTTTCATCCAATTGTTTGAAGTTAATACTCCTTTAAACAGATTTTGCTTTTCATTGTTCGATAGCTCTTTAATTGCTAATGGAACAATTACATGGCTAGTCTCTTTCCAATTTATATCACGCAGAAATTTTAATGCAAATTTTCGCCTTAAATTATCATCAGAATAATATAAACTTTCATATAGCAATTCTATATTAATTTCAACGAAATTTTTCTTAAAAATAGATTTAATGAAGTTTTGTTGAACTTCTATTGATGAATAACGTATGGCTGTTGCTATAAGAAAGGGATGATAATCTAGCCAATTTTTATTTTTTAATATATTATCGGAAAACCTTTGAGACAACATTGCATCATTACATGTAGACAAAGCCCTACTGATAACATAATATTCTCGTTTTTTCCATTCTACATCATACAAAATTTCCTTAATTATAGATTGTACTATATTTTCATCTGGAAAAAAGTTAAATATATCAATCAAGTTTATTGGATATTTTTTCCAATTGTTTTCTTCAAAAAAATGTTCCAAATAATTTTTCAACAATGGTTCACTATATTTATAATAAAATGTTGCTTTTATTGTTGCTGGATCAACTTTCCCAACATTTTCAAAACGAAATATTTTGTTTATCCAGTATTCTTTGTTGGACGTTTTAGACAAAAAATTCCTCCAGAAACTAGAAGAATAAATTTCTTTTTCCCATAACAATTCCGCAAACTGATTTTGTTCCTTTTCAGTCCTGATTATTTCTAGTAATCTTGATAGATATAGGGCATGCCTATTGCCTTTTTTAATTAAATTTACAATATAAAATATTTTTTTCTCTCTATTTAACAAGAAAATATTTTGATCTTTAAACATCATAAAATATAGAAATTGCGATGCAGAAATATCATCTCCCTTTTCAGTAATGACATCCAATAGATCAAGTTTAATTTTAGTTCCAAACTTTTTCCATCCATCAATATTTATGTTACTTATAGCTTCAGCTAAAATGTCATGATTAAATTGAATTTGCCCATTTTCACTTTTGTTGACGTAAATTTTCAATCTGTCCAGTATATCTTCATCTGCATTCCATAAGCTAAATAAATCTCTTATTTCAGAAGTCTTCTTTCCATTATAATGATCTGCGATTTTTAAAAATGTTTCATAAGAAATCAATACTTTATATTCAACATAAATGCAAGCCCAGTAATAAAGTGCTTTCGCCAATCCCTTATATGATTCTTCCTCCTGTTTGGCTATAAAATTTAGATCACTCTTTATGATATTTTTGAAAACTACTAAAGGATCTGAGAGATTATCTGAAGTATTCCCTGAATTCTCTTGACTGATTCGGGCTAAAATAAAAAGCAGTAGAAATAATGTAGTCTCATCATTCTTTAAACTTTCAAATAGTCTATCCGAAGCCTCCTGCCAAACGGGATGTTTTTTAATTATCTGTTCTATAATTTCTCTGTTCTCATTAGATGATAACAAAAGGTTATAATCACTCCCATAGTATTCATAGGGCTTACCAACAGTAGTTCTGTCGCCTATAACTATTCTGACATTATTATGTTTATGTAATTGCTTAAGGAGTTCAGAACCAATTTCTGAATCGTTATGAAACATCCTGTACCAATCTTCTATAACAATTAAATACTTTTTTTCATTATTAGTTTCTAAATCTTGCTTAATAGTTGGTATACTATACTGGAAAAATTGCATTACATCGGTTATCCAAACTACTGTGACATTTTCATTTTTTTGAATATCTACACACAGACGCCTTAAAACTGTTGATTTACCTGAACCACCCGTGCCGTGAACAATACCACATATTTTATACTCTCTTTTTTGATTAAGGCTTGTAATAACTGCCTGCTCAAGTTTCCTATAGTATCTTCTTTCAATATCTAAATGATTCGCAATTCCATAAAATTGACACAGACCGTTTTCTGATTGTATCGCCGTATAAAATTCTGCCATTGAAAAGTGCAGTGTTTTAATACTCTCTATGAACGGCTGATTTATAATAATAGCTCCAGCTATTTTGAGTTGTCGGGGATCATCAATAAATGAAGAAACAGGAATATTTAAATATTCATTTTCTAAATTGTTATTTATTTCTGAAGTAAAATCTTTCCATCCTTTTCTGCCTATACACACGGCATAAAAATCTTTTGTACTTCCTTTAATATCACCATTATTTAAAAAACTTTCGACAGAGCGATCATCTGCTTTTAAGTCTTCAATTTTGTCAGTTAGTGTAAACCCATCAATAGTTAAATCATCAAAAAAACTCTTGTATTTAGTTGAATTATAAGTCTTTTTTAATGTTTTCTTCAACGCTGTTATTTCCGTACGTAAATCATCAGCTTGTATATTTTCTATAACATCGTAGTAAATTTTTTGAGCTTCTAAATAGATGTTTCTAAGTTTTTTTTCAAAAACTTTTTCTAAATTAATATAATCAGTTTCCGACCATTTACTTGCAGATTGATACTTTTCTTTAATTATCAATCTTATTTCGTCTTTCTTTATTTCATCTAATCCCATTTTTTCTAATTAAAAGTCAATTAGTTACCATCTCGCCCTAATCTTGTTTCATCTTGTTTCATCTTGCATTTCATAACTCATAGCAACAAAATAATTTTGTCCTGTGAGATTAAAATAATGAAAAAAAATAATATACATAAAAATAATAATACTTCACAAGCTCATGTTTCCGCAACTATTGTTCAATATTTTACTGTTGCCATTTGCTTACACAAGTCTCCCAATTTTAAACCTAATCCCATAAGATGGGAGGCTTGTTCTTCAACAAATTAAATTTTAAATACCAAATATATGAAAAATCTAATTCGCTCATTTTGGAGCAAAACGAAAGCTACCTGCCTTACTAACTTGCCAGTAACATTATTCTTGTCTACAAGAAATCAGAACGGAGAACTTATTAATCAAGACGTTTTCGACAAGTGGCAATATTACGTTGTTGACCAAATTCCAGCAACTTTTGAGTGTCTTTTCGATACTGTAATAAATTATGCAATGTCTAAACATTATCAAATTATCCAAGAAGAAATACTAATAATTACTATTCACAATTCAGATTACCTCATAACCACCAATGATTTGGAAATTATTATTACAGCATTATTAAAATTTGGTGAAAAAACTTCCCAAAATCAAGTAAGCTATATGCTAAACAACACAACATTTAATCTACCTATTTCTTAATCGCAATTTTCCGACCTAATCTTAACGGTCAATTGCAACAGCCTCTTCCTAGTTCTATGAGGATTCTCCAACTCCGAAGAGGCTTTCTTTAAAAAATTACTAAAAAATCAAAATATCTCATCATGACAGAAATTAACACCTCTCAACCCAGCGAAATCATTCTATTTATAACAGGCAAAGAGAATAGCTCTTTTATAAGCTCCAAACAGCAACGCCATTTGGTTATGCTTGCCACCGCTTCAGTTTTAGTTTCATTGCTCTTTGCTACATCTGCTTCAGTTTGGGTGTACCTCCATTCTAATAATTCATTTTTATTAGTAGGCACATGGGTTTTCTCTTTCATTATTTATACCATGCTAAACCGTGCTTACTTCTTATTCTCATCCGGAACCCATCAAAAAGGGAAATTAAAGTTTATTCTGGTTTATATTATTCTGTATTCCATTTCAGCTTATCTGATCGTTTGTGATGTATTCTGTTTTTACCTTTTAGAGGAAAAAATGGTTCTGTTACAGAATATAGATTCTCCTTTGGAACGCTTCTCTGCCATGCAAACCGTTACGGAAACTCTTCAACCCAATGAGCAAAAAGCCTATCGCCAGTATCAATTTAGTGTTTTAGCCATCGTTTTTATTATTTCACTTATTCCACTGCTGATACAGTCTTTACTCATCCAACAAGATGCATTCAACAGCCCGGAAATGAAATCCGATGAACTCAGACAACAGATTGTAGCAGAATTGGAAGCTAAAAAACGGGAATACACCCAACTTTTTAACGCTGTAGAATCTGATGGAGTATTCCAAGAAGATTTCCTATCTGGCGAAGATCGTAAAAAGAAAGCGGAAGAACTCCTCAATCAAATTAACCATTTAAAGCACAGTTTACAGGATATTTTGTGAAAACAACTCCCTCTTATCAAAAAATCCATTATCACTAGAAATTAACATAAAAATTATACATCATGCAAAAGTTTAAACAATTCTTAGCCTCGCTTCTTCCTACCTTCAGAAAAAGAGACGAACTGGCTCGTTCTAAAGATTTCCTTCAGCGGTTAATAAATTCGGAAACAGAAGATTTACGAAAGTTAGCCTTGACTAAAATCCCTCAAAAAATTTCAATTTTTGAATTTAAAGATAGTTCTATCGCAAGGTTTATCTCCGAACTCAACGTCATTAAAAACAAACACTTGGCTCAATGCAAAAACTTTAAAACTGATCTTAAACGCTATTTAAACTTTGTTTTACTTGAAGATAAAAGCAATGAAATAATGGCAGTTGTAGAGCAGAAAGAGCTGGATGAAGAAAAATTGAGGTTACACCAACTGCATCAAAATCATTCTGATCTTTTAGTAAGTGATATTCATGCTACACAATCGGATATTGCATTAAAAAAATTACAATCAGAATCTTTAAAGGCTACCGATCATTTAAAAATGGTAGAGATGAAAGGGACGGTTATTCATCTAGCACACGCAGAACACGAACGATTAAAGGAATTAAGTATTGAAAATCCTAAAAAGGCTTTAGAGGAATTGGGTTCCTTACCGAAAGAATTTGAAGCACCTCACTATCCTGATGCCCCTGAATTTGATTTGAATGTAAACATGGGTGTGGGTAATGAAAGTAACACTAACGCCACTTCTTCTTTTGACATAAAAAGTACCCCAAAATATGCGGCAAATGCTCAAAAGAAAACTGAAAAAATTGCCGATAAGTTAGCCAATTTCGCTCGCAAAATAGAATTTACCAAACCTGTTGAGGAATTTACTTTATTATCAAATCATTTGGAAAAACAAATGACTTTTGGGTATCGATTCGGAGAAATTTACAATGAAGAAGAAACGCCTGAAGAGGATATAGTGCTTGAAAACAACACATCTCAATCGATTCATATTCCGCCTATAAAAGAAAATTCGGTGTTGGCTACTGTAGAAAAAAAGGAGGTTTATGTCATCAATGGAATCAATTTACTGGCGGTAATTCCTGAAACCATTATTATGGCTACTGCGGTAAGTTTTATTTTTCATGTAGATCATGAGAGTTGGGAGTTTTGGCTGATGGGATTAGCATTTCTATTATTCGCTAAGATTAATGCAATACTGCTTATCAATCCGGTTTTGAAATACTTTAAACGAAACGGTCAATTATTCCGAATAAAGAAAGTGGCAGTTAACCGACTGATGTTTACGGTATTCATACTCTCGTTTTTGTATTGTATTTCGGTATCTAACTTATTCCTTGAAATGTCCTATAACGAGCAACTGACCCAAAAGTATGTTTTGCTTAAAAAGGAATATGTAAGTGCAACAAAAAATGCAGCTCTGCAAGATGACACTTCCACCGCTTCAGCACAGGAAATGAGAGATCATGAGCAACAGTTGAAACGCTTAAAAGACAAACTATTTGTCGCAAATGATGAACCTACGCTTCTACAGATCATCACAATTTGTTGTACCATGGCGATTACGCTTTTATGTTCCAGTTTATTGAATGCTATCGGATTCATCTTGGGCACATCGCTTTTCCTGAGAAGAAGACTGGAGATAGCAGTCAAAAGCATCACTCATTTGCAGGAGCATTTTGATACCACTAAAACAGAACTGGGATTATTCCGTGCTAAAAGCCAACGTATTATAAGACTGTATTTTGAATTAGAGTATCTACACCGCTTGACGGATAATAACCTGTCTCCGCATACAACGATCCAACAGTCAAAAAATTTCGAGGAAACTTTCTTACCGCTTAATGGTAAAAACCGCTCTTCGCATAATTATCAAAATCATACTTCTTAATATTTAACATTTAAAATTTTCACAATGAAAAAATTCAATCCATTCTTCATCAGAATTAAAACCGATTTAGCAAAAACTAATTTTTTAGTTGCAGTATTTTGTCTCCTGCTTTTATCCTGCAACAAAAAGCAGGAAAACAATTCCCAACAGGAAAAATCTGTGATCGTTGTCGTTCAGGATCTTTCAATGTCCCTGAATCCTTCTTCGGCAGAAATCGCTCAGGAACGGAAGTTTGTATCTCGATTTTTAGAGAAAGAAATGAGCTCTAACTTCGATTTAATGTTACTGTATTCTAATTCGACTTCAAATTCGGTAACCAATAATTTTAAAATCGAGTGGCAAGTAACAGAGAAAGCCTCTTCGGGCTACCAAAGCAAGAGTGCCAAAATGCTTGAGGAGTCTGCAATGGAATCCGAAAATGAGGAGCAAAAATCGGCAATGATTAATAAACTGTGTAAAAAGCTGTTTGATGAAATGCCGCAACAAAAGTCTTCACGGACGGAAATCATTGAGCTTTTGGCGGAGTTTGAGAAACTCAATGGTCAGTATTCCAATATTAAAGTGCTTTTTATCAGTGATATGGTGCAGTCCAGCAATCTGTCTAATTGGGATTCCGATCTCCCGAAAGACAAAAAAGATGCGGAGAATAAAGCACAAATTGATACTGAAAAGCTGAAAAAGGTGTTTGGGCTTTCTGACTCCGCTCTAGGTAAGGTAACACAAATTTCCGTCCTGATTCCTGCTTCGGTTGACAAAGAGAAAACCATTACACCTCAGTATTATTACAATATCTTGTTTGGGAATTTTGGGTATTCTAAACCTATTGAGTGGAATTCTTTATAATCCAATTCAACTTTCACAGAGGCGGTTTAAAATACTGCCTCTGTTTTAAACCTAAATTAACTTAAATTCAAACATCATGAAAAATTTATCTCAAAAAAATTATATGGATATCCTAAAAGATCTTGATGCAGTGGAACAGAATTTTCACAGAAAGGAATATTTAATTTCCAACTTCTCAAGATTAAAGTCTTCTGTCCCTTTTAGCCCTCGTTTAAATTTGTGGATTGAAAAATGGTTCAAACTGCACCAATCTCTGTTTGTTTTTACTGACAAAGACGATTTTTTTGACGCAAAAAGTATACAGGAGACTTTACAACTTTATGTTGAACATTTTAATTCTACCAATACCATCCTTATATGGAACGGAGCGAGTTCCGACAATATTTATGGCTCAGAAAAAGGAAATTTGATGTTTCGATGCTGGCATGACTACATTCACATTACCCACCGCTCAGGATTTTCTTTTGCTGGTGAGTCCATTGTTGCTTCTATTCAATGTTCTATGCTCCCATCAGACTGGATTTTCGAGAAAGAACTTGTGATGATTGAAATTTTGGGGCAAAACCAATACTACAGCGTACACAAAGAATTTGTGAAGAATCAGCGTCAGTTCGCCATTGAATATTTAAAATCTGCGAAAACAATCTTTACCAGACAGGTTTAATTTTTTTTCTAAACCTTGTTTAGAACTAACTTCTAATTTCCTGCTTTCGCACTCCTCTGCACTGCTGTATTCTCCAAAACAGCTATAAAATTTCAAATTTTCAGCAGGAATTACCCAACTCTTTTCTTTTGTTAAGAACTGCATAAAATCGGCGGTTTACAGCCCAGATTCTGCCCTCTTTCCTTTGATTTTCAACTTAATACCATTATGTTCGCATGAAATCAATATCGAACCCAAAAGCCCCTAAAAATCAAGACAATACGCCGAAATACTCCGAAATGGAATGGGCAAGGATTGCCCAAAAATTACGGGTTTGGGCGTTGATTGAATATGAATGTTATCAACAAAAAATGAAGAAGAAATGAACGTGATTATTTACACCCGTGTGAGTACGGACGAGCAGGCAGATAAAGGTTTTTCTTTAAAGCATCAAAAGGAATCTTTAGAAAATTATTGTAATCAGAAAGGATACAATATATTAAGGCACTTTGAGGAAGACTATTCTGCTAAAAATTTTGAAAACCGTCCCGAATGGAAAAAACTAATGACCTATATAAAAGCCAATAAAAAAATTGTTGATTCGGTTTTGTTTACCCGATGGGATCGATTTAGCCGTAATACAGAGCAAGCCTATAGCGTTATTCGTCAGTTTAAGGACTGGGAAATTGGAATAAACTCAACAGAACAGCCATTAGATTTAACACAAAGCAGTGCTAAAATGTTATTGGCGATTAGCCTTACTTTACCAGAAATTGAGAACGATTCCATAAGTCTCAGAACAAGACAAGGATTAAGAAAAGGGTTAAAAGAAGGCTGCTATATGGGCGGTGCTGCTCCTTTCGGATATATAAAAATCAGAAACGAAGAAGGAAAGTCTACACTCACTCCCCATCCTGAATTATCCGTTTTGGTAAAAAAAGTATTTGCTGAATATGCAAAAGGGATTTATTCTACGGAAGATATTCGAAAAAAATATTACAATAAAGGATTAAAGATGAGCAAAAACGGTTTTACACACCTTTTGAAAAATGTAATGTACACTGGTAAAATCTATATTTCCGAATGGAAAAAAGAACCCGAAATGATTGTGGAAGGTTTGCACGATGCCATTGTCGATACGAATACTTTCGAGCAAGTGCAAAAAGTGATGGCTGGTAAATGCCCGAAGCCCAGAAGGGCAACCGAAAATATTGTGGAACAACTTCCTCTTCGTGGATTTCTGCTTTGTCCTGATTGTGGAAGAGTTTTAACGGGAAGTGCATCCAAAGGACATAACGGAGTTAACTCCTATTGGTATTACCATTGTAATCCGCCTTGCAAGGTACGGTATAAGATAGGCGAAGTTCATTCGCTGTTTGGTCAGTTGTTGGACGAATTTTCTATACAAGAGGATCAAATAAAGATGCTTTACAAAAAAATCCTGGCAGAAGTTTTTCAGGACGAGGGCGAAACGAAAGAGGTGCATATCCAGTCTTTAAAAAGAGAATTGGGGAAACTGCAATCCCGACTGGAATCGGTGGAGCAGAAGTTTTTCGATGATGTGATTGATGTGAAAACCTATAACGAGATGAAGCGTAAAACGGATGTTCAGATGGGCGAAATAAAAATGGAGCTGGAGCAGATCAAAAGCAGGGGCAAAGATTTTCAAAAGCATCTCGAAGAGGGAATTTCAATTTTTAAGAATGTAAACGGGTTTTATGAGAATGCTACCCTAGAGGGAAAAAGACAGATTATAAAGTCTATTTTTAACGAAAAACTCATCTACACACCCAAGTATTTTAAAACTTCCCATTTGGACGAAACTATTAAGCTGGTGCTTACACAGATGAAGAAACTTAAGTTTTTGAGGGTTAAGTAAGTATTTCAAAATTTCCTAAATAATATTAGCAGGTAGTATTTACCTGCTTTTTTGTATTTGAAAATGTATTTTAAACTATTGCTATATAATAAACGCAAAATTTGAATTAAATTTGTGCGATTACCTTATTGAATTTGGAATTAATTGTATTTATAAAATATCAAGTAAAAAATAACATCCAACTAAAATGGAAAGTAACAGAATAAAACGTCATGTAGATAGGCTATTATTAGATCCCAATAATTATAGATTTATAGATAGATCTGATTATAAATTTGTCTCTGATGAACAAGTTGCCGATCCTCGTATCCAACAAAGAACTCTAAATTTCATTTGGGGCAAAAATCAAGAAAACATTCGAGACTTGATTAGTAGTTTTACCACTAATGGCTTTTTAGATATGGAGCAAATACAAGTTAAACCAATTGGAGATAGATATTTGGTTTTGGAAGGCAATAGACGAACCGCAACATTAAAATATCTATGGGAGGAATTTAAAAACGGGGGTGACGTAGGTAAATTACAAGAATCTGATTTTAAAAGCATTAACTTGGTAGAAATAATTGATGAAGATCCTGTTCAACATTTAATTACAATGGGACTTCATCATATTAGTGGAAAAAAAAGATGGAGTGCTGTAAATGAAGCACAATTAGTAAACGATTTAATAGAACAGCATTCAAAATCAGAAGATGAAGTATGTAATGCTTTGGGTATATCAAAAGTTAAATTAAGAAGAAGTAGAAGAACGCTATTTCTCATAAAGCAGTATAAAGAAAGTGATTACGGAGACCAATTTCAGACTGACATGTATTATATGTTTGATGCTGTAATAAGTAGCCCTATTATGAGAGAATGGATTGGTTGGAATGATACAGATTATGTAGCCGAAAACAATCCAAACTTAGAAAGATTTTTCACTTGGATCTCCGAAACTGAAGAAATCGAAGAAAACGAAGAAAGCATTGAAAGAATTATCATTAGAGAACCTATAATTACTCAATATCGCCAAATAAAAGAGGTAGCTGAATTTGTTAATGATCCGACCGCCCTAAGAAAAATGGAAGAAAGTAGAAGTATTGCTGAGGGATATTCTTATAGTGAAGCTATTGGAGAAAATAGATTAAAAAATGCCTTGCAAAATATTAATAGTGAAGTACAAGTTGCTTTCAACTTTAGCGAATATTTGAATCAAAACGATTATTCTGAAATAGAAAAACTTAAAACAAAACTGGACAGATTAATTCCTATGACACAGGCTAAATTGTTTGTGGGTAATAAATCAACATTAAATTATTTTCCAGCAATAAACAAACATTTTGAAGATACTTTTATTCATCAATACAGAAAACTTAATAGAATAAGTATTAAAAACCTTTCTAGGGTTAACATTTTTGCAGGAGGAAATAATATGGGCAAAACTTCCATTTTAGAAGCTTTTTATTTAGCAAGTCAACTTAATGATCTTAATTCATTTTTACAGCTAGAAAGATATAGAGGTAAATTTGAAAAAGAGTTAAATCCAAATTGGATAAATGATAACTTTACCAGTAATATTGAAATAGAATCAATTTTTAATACATCTAAAACATTAATATTTATTGATAAGGAAAATACAGAGGAAAATATAGATAAATCAGGATATATCACAACAATAATAGCAGAAGCAAATATTGAAACCACAAAGTTTGAAAGTAATCTACATTTATATTCTAATAAAGGAGCGGAATTAAAATTTACAAAATCAGCTATTTTGTGCACTGCCACATTTACGAGTCCTTACAGATATAATAGTGAGTTGTTGAGAAAAGCTCATGCCTTTGCAGTAGAAGAAAAGTACTTTGATGAAGTAATTCAATTCATACAACAACATTTAGATCCATCTATTGAAAAAATTGAGATGATTAATAGTGACGGGGAAAGTCGTTTTGTTGTTACATCGTCCATAATGAATGATGTTATTGATATTACTAAATATGGAGAAGGTTTGCAACGAGTATTCGAAATAGCTCTTCTAATGGTATATAGTAAAAATGGAATTATTTGTATAGATGAAATCGACAGTGCAATACATACAAGTTTATTAATTCCATTTACAAAATTCGTACAGCAATTGGCTGAAAAATTTAATGTTCAAGTATTTCTTTCAACACATAGTAAAGAATGTATAGATGCCTTTGTAAAAAATAATTATAAAAATAATGAACTTACCGCATATGCTTTAGTAAAAGAAAATGAATTAATTAAGGCAAAATATATTGACGGAGAAAGATTAGAGCAACTTATTGAATCTATAAATTTTGATATACGATAATGGAAAATAATTTTATATATATTCTTACTGAAGGAGATCATGATGCCTCATTTATTTATAGAATTCTTAAATCCAATGGATTTTCAACATATTCTAAATTTATTAAAGATTTTCCTAATCCCTTAAACTATTTTTTACAAAGCGATATTAAAAATGTATCTATTCCAGAAGTAAGAATACAGGAAGCAAGAAGTCGATTTTTACCTGCTGAAGTATTGAAAAAAGATAATAATCTGATACTAATCTATTCATTAGGAGGTGATGCAAAAGATGCTTTAAGAATTTCACTTGTAAAAGCAATTAACACATTTAATGTTCAAGATCCTGAAGCAATACAAGCTTCACCTAATAGTACAATCTCTGTTTTATATTTTTTTGATGCTGATGAAATAGGCACAATAAAAAGAATGGAACAAGTAACCAACGAACTTAAACAAGTATTTACTAAATTAGAATTCGATGAACCTATAAAAGAATTAGAAATAATTCAATGTGAAGATATTTCTTTAGGGGCATTTATATTTAAGGAAGAGGATACGGATAAAGGAATATTAGAGGACGTTCTTATTCCTCTAATGAAACAAGATAATGAAGATATTTTTGATGTAGCAGAAAAGATTATTACTATGCACCCGTCAACAAATCTATTTAAAGATGTTTTAACGTATGATGCTTCAAATACTATTCTTAAAAAAGTAAATGGTATAAAATTCGCACATAAAAAATCATTGGTTGGAACTGTTGGTCAATTGCAAAAATCAGGGAAATCAAATACTATTTGTATAAGAGAAACAGACTATTTGAACGATGTTAAAATACTTAACAATATCACATGTCAAAATATTTATGAATTTATTAGCAAAGTGGTAAAATAATTAATAGAAGATACTGAGGCAAGCCTCAGAATCTTCTCTTCGAATAAAAAGCCAGTTAGATTTATCGATTTCTTTTTATATGTACTTTGGCATTATTTATTAAATTTTTTGAATCTGTTAGTAATTATTTAAAAATTCCTTTGCTAAATAGAAATTTAAGATCTTATCTCGTTGGATTTTTTAAAGAAAAAGGATTTTTTATTTTCTCATTTACTATTTTGTATATTTGAAAAAAATCTACATTTAGAAATATTAAAATGAGTAGAAAGCTAACAACCAATTCAAGACTAATTAATGAATTATTTGCAAACTACATTAGTACGTTTGCGGCATTTAGCGAATTAATGAATAATTCAATCCAAGCTAAGGCTAAAAATATTTGGATTGACATTGATTATGCTCATGAGTCTGAAATTACTCCCACATTAATTAAAAATTTAAAAATTAAAGATGATGGAATTGGAGTACATACCTCAGACTTGGATAGAAAGCTATTAGATATTGGAACAACAAATAAGGACGGAGGAAAAGGTATTGGGCGTTTTGCTTGTTTTCAACTTGGAAAAAATGTTATAATTGAAACCGTTGGATATTCTGATAAACAAAAGGAATTTTCAAAGTCCCTTATTCCGTTACATTTTAATATGTTTGGAAAAAACTTAAATGTTTCTGATATTGATATTGATTCTCAAGAACAAATATTAAAGGGTAAAGATCATAAAACGTATTACCAAGTTAGTATTACTGAGTTTTATGATAGTGTTGTCACTGACAAAGAACACAAAAAGAAATTAATAGATAAGTTTTTAAAACAGAATATTGCTGATGCTATTTTTGAAAAATATCCTTTAAAAATATTTAATAATGAAATTACTTTCTTTATTAATGGGAAAAAGATAGAACCAAATCAGTTTATTATTGATAAACCAATACCCAAAATCCATACTTTTATGGATTTAAAAGGTGTTGAACATAAAGTTTTATTTAATTTTATTCAAATTAAAAAAGTTGATAAAATAAAAGTTTTTTTAACAACTAATAATGCTGGAATACAAACTATTGCAAATGGATTTGAATTTGATGCTTCTTGGTTAAGTCCAAAAATTGGTGGTTGGTATGTATATGTAGAATCAAATACGCTACCTACTGACTTATATAGAAATATAGATTTGGATGACATGGATGAAGATTGGAAAAACTTTAGGCAATTTATAAAAGAAAATTTAAGTGATTTTTATAAAAGTAGAAATGCCGAGTTTGATAATTTCACGGAAAAATTGAAAAATGATGAGTTTTATCCATTCAAAAACAACACCAGTAGCTCTAAATCAAAAGTGGTTGTATTTGACAAATTAGCGTTTTTAGTTGAGGATAAATACAATTTACTGAATCAAGATAATAGATTGAGAGAAATAATTTATCCTTTAATTGACAGAACTATATCTAACGGAGAATTAGATAATATACTCAAGAATATTCTTCATCTTAATTCTAAAATGGCAAATAAGTTTTCGGAACTTTTAGAAAAGACAGATTTAGAAAATATAATAGAATTTTCAGATAAAGTAGCTAAGAAAAATGATGAATTGAATTTTGTCGAAAAATTGGTGTATAGTGAAATAGCCAAAAATGTGAAGGAACGAAAAGAATTACATAAATTTTTAGAAAAAATGTTATGGATTTTTGGCGAAGAATATAACGAAACAACTAAGCTATTATCAGATAAAAATTTAGAAAAAAATCTCTTACAATTGAGAAATGATTGCATGGAATACAAAGCGTCAAAAAAGGATGATAATATATCTGAAATCAATGAAAAGCCAATTAAATCTATTACAGATTTGTTTATGTACAATGAACGAATTTTAGATCACAAAAGAAGAGAAGTTTTAATTGTTGAATTAAAAGCACCAAAAGTAAAAATTAGTCCTAAAGAGCTTGGGCAGGTAATGAAGTACGCTCGTGAAATTGAAAAATCAAATTCTATAAGCAGAGATATTAGTTTCAAAATATTATTGATAAGTTCAGATATTAATGATGATGCTCAATTTGATATTACGGGAAGGCAGAAGGGACAAGATAATCCATATTTCTATTTTATAAATGAGAATAAGAATATTGAAATCCAAGTTATGAAATGGTGCGATTTGATAGAGAATTTAAAAAGAAAACTAACTTATATGTCGCACATTCTTCATACTAAGGATATTGATGTTGAAGAAAAAGCAGCAAAAGATTTTGAAGGAATTGATTTTGGAAAATACAATTCTTCTTTAAAAAAAGTGGCAATATGAAATATCTTCAATATTTATCATGAAGAACAATTTTTGAATCTCTTAGAAATTTATTCGATATTATAGAAATTAAACAGCAAAAACTATAACTGTATAGTAGGGATCGAACCACAGATTTTAAAATTTTCTATTCTTTTCAATCTCTTTCTAATAAAGGGATTTTTCATTTTTATTACGGAAAATTTATGTCGTTTTTGGTGTGCGGTTCGATATTGAACGAAAAAAATGCACTAAAAAAACAAGCAATATCGAACCGCTTTTTTGTAGTTTTTTAGTTTTTGTAAGTGTTTGAAAATTAAAGAAATACAGGGTTTATTTAAAGCGAAATCCCGCTTAAAAAAGCGGGATGACCTATGATGGGTGAATGATGGGTCTCGAACCCACGACCTTCGGAACCACAATCCGACGCTCTAACCAACTGAGCTACAATCACCGTTTTCAGTGGTGCAAATATAGGAATATTTTTTAATTTACAAAACTAATCCATCAAAATTTTTAAAAGCCATTAACTTTTCTGTGGTAAACCCTTCTGCATATTGCACACCCGACAACCTACCTAAGTCTTGCGCCCTATATGTAAGGCTTTCTAAAAAATCTTTGGTCGCGATAGGCGTGAGTGGTTCTTTTGACTCTGGATTATAAAATTGAGTTTGATAAGCCAAACAGGCATCTATCTTATGCGTCATAAAATCGGAAATATCCACAACAAAATCAGGTTCGATGTGCTTCCATTGGATATAATTAAATATATGTTTCGGTCTCCAAACCTCTTGTCTGCTGCCCTCTAATTCGGTTTCTATCTTTACTAGTCCTGATAAAAAACACGCATCTGCAACCAGCTTTGCTCCTTTGGCATGGTCAGGATGCCGATCATCAATGGCATTGGCAAAGATAATTTCTGGTTGGTATTTACGAATCATTTCCACGATTCTCATTTGGTAATCTTGAGAATTTACCAAAAAACCATCTTTCATGTGTAGATTTTCCCTGAAGTGTACACCTAAAATATTTTTTGCATCTTCAGCTTCTTTTTTTCTTGTCATTTCAGTACCTCGGGTTCCCAATTCACCTTTGGTAAGATCAACAATCGCCACTTTTTTTCCTTTCGCTATCAATTTGGCTAGCGTGCCACCACAGCCTAACTCTACATCATCAGGATGTGCTCCAAATGCTACTATATCTACTTTCATAGGGTAAAAAAACTTTGTCAAGGCTTTCACCTTGACAAAGTATTGATTTATTTATTTAATTGTTTATTAAGATTTACAGCGTCTTGGTATTCAGGGTTCAACTGAACGGCTTTTGCTGCATAGTCTTTCGCTTTGGCCAAATCTTTGGTTTGATTAAAGTAAGCGACCAAAAAATAAGCATACGACAAAGATTCTTTGTTCTGATCTTGTTCGGCTTGAGGTTTTTTAGTCACTAAGTCGATAAACTTTTGATACGACCCCTCTGCCATGTCGTTGTTTCCTAATTGTTGATAGGCAGAACCTTTTGCATAATAAGAATACACCCAATCCGGAGCTAAGGCAATCATTTTATCCCAAGTAACTACTGCTCCATTCCAGTTTTTGGCTTCCGTATAGGCCGTTCCCAATTTTACTAATGCATCAGCATCTTTTGGATTGGCTTTTACTTTGGCCTTCAATCCTTCTATGGTTGGGTTGGTTGGCCCTGCATTAACGGCATCATCAGAAATACCTCCGCCGCTTTGTACTTTCATCAATTCCGCTTTCCAATCCATGGTTAGGTCTTTCGCAGCAGTGGCAATAGCAACTTTTTGCGTTGCTTCTTCCATCATCTTGGATTTGATCTCTGTATTTTTTTCAGTAGAAGCCAATCCTGCTAAAATAAGCCCCATAAGCCCTTGGTCTGCAGGTAAAATTCTATTTTTTTCTTTTACCGTGGACATAAATTTTTCTAAATTATTTTTGGCCGAAGCATAATTATTATCTGCTTGGAAATCCAAATACGCTTTCAATTTATATTTAATAGGGTCATCTACTTTATCAAAAACCTTATCTAATGTTGTTTTTGAGTTTGCATAATCATCATTTGTAAAATACAATTTTGCAATTTCTAGCTGAGTATAAGGATCCTCATCTGCATATTTTGCATAATTAATTAAATCTTGAGTTGCCAAGTCATTCTTTTGATATTTAATATCATAACTTGCTTTGGCTTTATATGCAGGGGCATAAGTTGGATCTACCGCTATTGCCGCATCTATTTTTTCTTTAGCTAAAGGCCATTGCTGGGCTGCCATCCATAAAGTTCCCATTCTGGTAAAGACAGAAGCCTTATTTTTAGCCACAACAGAAGCTTTGTCATACGCCGTCATGGCATTTCCTGGATCTCTTTTCAAACGATAAGCATCTCCTAAAGTATAGTAATAATGTGCAGGTACTCCATTTTTCATGGACTTATCTATCGCTTTGGTTAAATAATCTATGGCCAAATCCGGAGCATTATTCTTATCAAAAAGGGTAAGTGCTTCTCCCGCTCTGTAGAGTACTTCGGCGTCTTTTTCTCTAGAATCTGAAACTATTGCTTGGATTTCTGCAATTGCAGCTTTGTCTCCATTTCCTAATTTAATGGTCGCCAAACCAATTTTATTTAGATAACTTTTTTTATCGGCAGCTAATCCTTTACTAAAATAATCATTCGCTTGATCAAAATTGGGTTCATTTTGGCTTAAGAATGTATTTCCTAAATAGAAATAATTTTCAGCGGAAGGTGACTTTGCAATCATTTCTTCGAAATTCTTTTTAGCAAGAGCGTATTTATTGGCATCAATATAATTAATACCATCTTGTACCGATTGCGCTACAGCCATATTGGACAAAAAACCTACTGCTATTCCAAAAAATATTTTTTTTGTACTATTCATTTGATAAAGATTTTAATTATTTGTTTGTATTAGTCCTCAATAATCAGACCAAAATTGATATTATGTTAGAAATTTATTCATTCATTTGTACTTCTCTCTTGTACAAGTTGTAAGGTTGTAGCCCTTCTTTCTCCACAATCATTTGCCCTAGCTGTGTACATGAAAAACGGATAAATCCATTGGCCAAATTAAAATTGCCTTCGTTGGCTAAAAAATAAAGCACTCGAGTAAATGGATAAGACATATCCTTCAGTGTATTGGCATCCGCTTGAAGTAACTTGCCCTGAGATTGTATTGGAAGTACTCGGATATTTTTTCTCAGTTCATCCACTTTATTGGAATACATTCTACTAATGGTATTCAGCCCGATGACAGCAATTTTATTGGGATGTTTCGTGATTTCTTTGGTTAAATGCTCATTTCCAGGAACCACCAAAAACTTAAGCTGTGCTGGATTCAACCCAAGTTGTTGACTGACAAAATTCAAATTACTGGAATTGGCACCATCAAAAACAAAAGGCTTTTCTGGTGATACCAAACCTTTTTTTATATCCTCCAGGTTCAGATGTTGTATGGGAGAATCTTTGGATACCACAAAAAGTACCGCATCAGCAGCAAATTTAGCAGGTTGATACTTTAATTCAATATGTTTTTCGTATTCTTTTTTCTCTTTAGGAGATAAGTCTCGCGACATGGCAATGAGTTTCACATTTCCTTTTAAAAACTCTATGAATGCCAAATCTTCCTTCATTGTTTTTACTGTAAATTTGGTCTCTGGATAGTGAATTTGATAACCATCCGCAAGAGCCTCAACCACTGAATGATAGGAATCATCAGTCAAAATGGTCATTTCTCCTTTATTATAAGACGGACTATTTTTCTTGTCTTCTTTCTTGTGACAAGATAAAGAAAATAGGGCTAAAGAAAGTAGTATTAATTTACGCATTATTATTTTCTTTTATTCCTTTATAAGCTCTGTAGATCCTGAATAACCCATAAACAATAAGTAATGAACCCATGGCATAGGCGATGTTGGGTTCTAATACTATAATTAAGAACTTATAAATTATCACTACTATGCCTAAAACAACATAGAAAAAACCTGTAACTAAAGATAACCAATTGAACATAAGGGCAAATATAATAAAAAAAGAGAAGCCAAAGTGACTTCTCTTTTATTAAATTACCCTATTAAAGTTTATTCAAACTGCATGGATAATGGTAATCTAAAACGGTATCTAACAGCTTGGCCATTAATTTTTGCTGGAGTCCATTTATTTTTAATAGACTTAACGGTTCTTATAGCTTCGTCGTTAAAAGTTTTATTAGATCCTGATGCCTTAACATCGGTTAATGAACCATCTCGTTCAACAACGAAAGTAATTTCAGTTTTCAAAACTCCTTCGTCGCCATCCATTACAGAGCCATCAAAATTAGACTGTACTTTGTTTCTGAATGTATTAATTCCACCAGGGAATTCCGCTAACTGCTCCACTTCACTATACACTTGGGTCTCACTCACTTGCGGCTTCACTTCCACTGTATTCCCTTTACCTGTAGAAGGTGGAGGTGGAGGTGGTGCATAAGTAGGTGTTTTTACACCTTCTTGGTTTTGCAAGCCAGTTGTTGTTTCCAATTGTTTGGTAATTGGTGGCGGTGGAGTTTCCACTTTTGGTGCCTTTTTAGGTTCCGGAACCACATTTTGAATTACCTCTTGTTTTGGAGGTTCTACTTTAGGTGGTGGTGGCGGTGGCGGTGTATCTTCTGGTTTTTCAAATACTTTATCTTCTTGGATAATGTTCATCAATTTAGAATCTACTTCCACTTTTTCAGGTTTTGTTAGATTTTTGATGGTTAAATAAATCAAAGGAGAAAAAGCTACCAAGGCAAATAAAGAAGTACCCACAAGGAATGACTTAGTCAGTAATTTTGGATACTTGGTTCTAAGATCATACGCGCCGTATTCTTTATTTCTGTGTTCAAAGACGATTTCGTCTATGTTATAATCGTTTGCCATAATGTATTTAAATATAAATTACAATTACTTTGTCGCTGGAGCAGCAGTTGTTGCTGTACCTACTTTTTTCTCGTAAATGGCTTTTTCCCAAGGTTTCAATTCGGTTACCCCGTATTGTTCGTTTTTGGTAATGGCCATTTCGTCTAATAAATCGACAAAGTTTTTAAATACTGCATCATCCGTTGGCTTAATAATCACTGTAAACAGTTTTTGATCTGCCGCATTGGCTTTTGCTTGCTCTATTACTTTTCTAATTCCATCTCTATCAAAGGTGGTTTCATTCAGGTTAGCATCAGTAAGTGATGTATTATCTTGTTGATGCCAAAACACCCTATTGTCTTTACCAATGATAATGGTAATGGAGTTAGAAAGTTTAATTTCAGTATCTGGAGCTTTTTGGTCTTTTTTCGGTTTTGCCGGAAGACCAAGATCCAATACATTAGGTTTACTAAATGTGGTAGTAAACATAAAGAAAGTAATCAAAAGGAAACCCAAATCCACCATTGGAGTCATATCTACTCTTGTACTCTGCTTTTTGGAACGGACTTTACCGCCCTTTCCGCCTTTTTCTTGTACTTGTACTTCTGCCATAGTTAATAATTAGGTTATTGAGGTTTACTTTCTTGTGAAGTAATTAGCCAGAATTTAAGAAACTCGATATCTCTTAAACCTTCGAATAAATTTTTGATTTTTGGATATTTTGTACTCACATCGCCTTTTATCGCTAATTTGTAATCAGGATTTACGGCTAAGCTTTGTTGTACCCAATCAATCAATTCTTTATGCGTACTGTCCATCGGAATACCGGTAGGACTTTTAAAATTTTTCTGCTCATCTCCAGGCATATCGAGATAGCCTTTCAGTTGTGACATTGGAACACCGATGGCTTGAACTTTTTGGAAAGAGGCTTTTTCTTCATTAGTAAAAGTTAAGCCGTATTTTTTTCCCATATTTTCCAAAACCTGTACTCTTTCTGACCCATTTTCAACCGGTTGAAAATAAAATTTTCCGTCGGGTGTTGCATTAATGGTCATCAGACTTGTATCGGGTAATAATTTTTCCGAAATTGAAGATGGCGGTTTGATCTGCTCGACATCCGGTTTTTTAAACTGGGTCGTCAAGATAAAGAATGTAAGTAACAAGAAGGCAACATCACACATTGCCGTCATATCTGTTATTACACCGTGTCTTTTTGGTTTGACTCTCGCCATTTGTACAAATATTTTAAATTAAACTTCTAAAAAATCAACTGCAATAATCTTGCCTAATTCTTAGTGGAATTCAGCAAAAGATTGTTGGATACTCATAGAAATCTCATCGATTTTATAAGTTAATCCATCGATTTTAGAAGTAAAATAGTTGTACAAGATAATTGCGATTGCAGAAGTACCAATACCTAAAGCCGTGTTAATCAAAGCCTCGGAGATACCAGTTGAAAGTGCAGCAGCATCCGGAGTACCACCACCAGAACCTAAAGCGAAGAACGCCTTGATCATCCCGATTACCGTACCCAATAGTGCTACCAAAGTTGCCACAGTACCTAGTGTAGAAAGAATCATCATATTCTTTTCCAACATTGGCATTTCTAGAGTTGTAGCTTCTTCAATTGCTTTATTTAAAGCCACCATTTTTTGCTCTTTATTCAAGTTGTTGTCATGTGCTAAAGCCTTGTAAGTTGTAAGACCTTCTTTAACCACATTCCCTACAGAACCTTCTTGTCCGTCGCATTCAGCAATAGCATCGTCCACTTTATTTTGGTTTAATAAGCTTCTTACTTTAACTACGAAGTTATCCAAGTTACCTTTACCAGCAGCCTTACCCAAAACAAAAAATCTTTCGAAAGAGAAAACGATTACGGTAATCATAAAAGTAATCAAGATAGGTACGATAACCCCACCTTTGTAGATAATACCCAAGAAAGATTCAGGGTGAATATCTTTCCCTTCTACATCAGAAAAAGCAACAGAACCTGCTCCTAACTTGTCTGCATCTTTAAAGTTACCAGGAGCACCTAGTACAAATAAATAAATTAACACCCCAATTGCAAATAATATTGGGATAATGAAAGCTGGGTTTAATCCTCCTGCTTTTTTAGCAACTAATTGCTCGTCTGTGTTTGAAACATTCATTTCCATATTAAACTAAATTATATTGTTTTTAATTTTTTGAGAGCGTAAAATAAAGTTAAATTTTTCTTTCTTGCAAGACTTTAGACAAAACTTAACATTTTTTTTATCATCAAAATCTGTTTTATTATTGTATTTAATTCAAAATAAACTGTATATATTATCTTTTTTTGTTCTTATTTTAAGTTTATTTAACATAATAATGAAAAATATCCTTTTTTCTAAACAATCATTTAATATTATATTTAGACTCATTTTTGAATTATAGTACTAAATTGATAATCTTTTTTGGGACTATGATGATTTTTTGGGGCTGTTTTCCTTCCAATATTTGCAATACCTTATCTTCTTTCATGATGATTTCTTCTATCTCAGCTGCATTTAAATCCGCTGAAAGACTCATTTTTAATTTCATCTTCCCATTAATGCTCACCGGATATTCATAATCGGATTCTTTTAAATAATCCTCAACAAATACAGGAAAAGATTGAAACTCTATACAAGTATCGTGCCCCAATTGTTGCCAAAGCTCTTCACATACATGTGGTGCATAGGGAGAAATGATAACTGCCAAAGGTTCAAGGATTTTCTTTTTGTTACATTTTAATTTTTGCAATTCATTAACCGCAATCATAAATTGAGAAACCGAAGTATTAAACGAGAAATGATCGATGTCAAAAGTAAATTTCTTAATTAATTGATGCAAAACTTTATATTCTTCTCGGGTAGGTTCTTCTTCAGAAACTTCAAAATCATCTCCATTAAAATAAAGGTTATAGAATTTTTTCAAAAACCCATAAACCCCACTCAATCCTTGGGTATTCCATGGTTTGGACTGCTCCAATGGACCGAGGAACATTTCATACAAACGCAAACAATCGGCGCCATATTCATCACAAATATCATCGGGATTCACCACATTGTATTTGGATTTGGACATTTTTTCTACTTCCCGTTCACATATATATTTTCCATCTTCCAAAATAAATTCGGCATCTTGGAATTCTTTTCTCCAATTTTTAAAAGCATCTATATCCAATTCATCAGTACCGCCCTTTAACAAAGAAACATCAACATGAATTTTTTGTACTTGATGTTCTTTTGCCAACGATTTTGACACATACTGATTCGTACCATCAATTCTCAAAACGAAGGCACTCATTCCCAAAATCATCCCTTGATTGATGAGTTTTTTAAATGGCTCGTCGTGTTGCACAAATCCTCTATCCTTCAAAAACATATTCCAAAAACGAGCATACAACAAATGTCCCGTTGCGTGTTCGCTTCCGCCAATATACAAATCGACTTGTCCCCAATAATCCGACAAATTTTTATCTACAAAAGCTAGCTCATTTTTCGGATTCATGTAGCGCAAGAAATACCATGAACTTCCCGCCCAACCTGGCATGGTGGATAATTCAATTGGAAATACGGTCTCATTATTAATTAAATCCGTAGAAACAATTTTTTGATTGCCTTCATCCCAAGCAAAATTCTTTGCATTTCCTAATGGAGGATCACCATCTTCTGTAGGCAAGTATTTCTCCACTTCTGGCAATTCCAAAGGCAAAGCAGCAATGGGCAATGTATAAGGCATTCCTTCTTTATAATAGACCGGAACGGGTTCGCCCCAATATCTTTGTCGAGAGAAAATGGCATCTCGCTGTCTGTAATTGGTGGTTCCGTGACCGATATTTCTGTTTTCGATTTCCGAAATTATCTGTTTTTTGGCATCATTATAATTCAATCCATTCAGGAAATCCGAATTTACACAGACTGAATCTTTAGAATCATAGGATTCAACTTGAACATCGTTGTCGTTTTCGATGACATTAACAATGGGCAAACCGAACTTTTTTGCAAAACGATGGTCTCTTTCGTCATGCGCCGGAACCGCCATAACCGCTCCTGTTCCGTACCCCATCAGCACATAATCCGAAATATAAATCGGCATTTTTTCTTGGCTAAACGGATTCACCGCAAAAGCACCTGTAAATGCTCCACTTACATTTTTCACATCGGACATTCGGTCTCTTTCGGATTTTTTGGAAGTTTGCTCAATGTAGTTTTCAACCTCGATTAACTGACCTTCGGTGGTTATTTTTTGAACCAAAGGATTTTCTGGTGCCAACACCATAAAAGTCGCTCCGAAAATAGTGTCCGGCCTTGTTGTAAATACAGATATTTGCTCTGCTGAATCGCTAACATCAAAAGTTACTTGTGCCCCTTGCGATTTTCCGATCCAGTATTCTTGGGCATCTTTCAGTGGTTGTGGCCAATCCAAAGATTGCAAACCTTGCAGTAATCTTTCGGAATAGGCGGTAATTCTCATGCTCCACTGCATCATTTTCTTTTGGAAAACAGGAAAACCTCCTCTCTCCGATTTCCCATCTTTCACCTCGTCATTCGCCAAAACGGTTCCTAATCCCGGGCACCAATTTACGGTGGTTTCGGCACGATATGCCAAACGATAGTTTAACAAAATATCTTGCTGATCCAACTCGGAGGCCGTGTTCCATTCATCTGCAGTAAAATCTAAAGCATCGTTCTGAACGGCAGAAATATTTTGAGAACCGAATTGTTCGAAATGCTGAATTAATGCTGAAATGGGTTCTGCTTTATCGGTGGATTGATTGTACCAAGAATCGAATAATTGAATAAAAATCCATTGTGTCCATTGATAATAAGAGGCATCGGAGGTTCTTAGTTCCCTACTCCAATCGAAGGAAAAACCGATTTTGCGCATTTGCTGTTCATATCGGGTAATATTTTCTTCGGTAGTTACCGCTGGATGTTGCCCCGTTTGAATGGCATATTGTTCGGCCGGCAAACCAAAAGAGTCATATCCTATTGGGTGAAGCACATTGTACCCTTGATGCCTTTTGTATCTCGCATAAATATCGGAAGCGATGTAGCCCAACGGATGCCCTACATGCAACCCAGCACCAGAAGGGTAAGGAAACATGTCCAAAACATAAAATTTGGGTTTATCGGTTGTGTTATCCGTTTTATAGGTTTGATTTTCTTCCCAATATTTTTGCCACTTTTTTTCGATTTGCTGATGATTGTAGAACATTCTATGAAATTAAATTTATAAAGGCACAAATTTAGTGAATTTTAAAAAACATTTTAGTCAATTACAACTAAATGCGCTATATTAAAATACAAATTAGGTTCATCTCAACAAAAAAACACCTCGAATTGGAGGTGTTTGGGTATATTATAAAAATGAAATTTTTATTTTTTATTAAAAGAATAGGTTAAAGAATGGTAAACTGTTCCTGTATTGGTTTCCAACACCATATTCATTTGGGTTTCTGTTTGTGAAATTACCCTTCCGTATTCTACATCTCCATTTTGGTGGGTTATAACCATAGCATTATTAATTTTATCATAAGTATAGGTTATATTGTCATTCAATACCACATCACAGTTGCCTGCCACCTCATCTTTGGTGGTTTGATTCCCTGTATTGTCTGCATTCAAAACCCATCTGGACTCTAATTGACAAGCAGAGAAATTATAAATCTGAGAATCTGACACGCCATTGGTAATGGTGGTTTCTACAATTTTGTACGGCTGCCAAGTTCCTTCTACAGAATATTGAGGTGTTTCGGTACTGTCTTGTTTACATCCAATATTTACCGATAATAATAAAATCCCAAAGTATAAAGCTAATTTTTTCATGTTAATTTTTTATCGGGCTAAAATTATAATTTTTTTTATTAATAATGCTAGTTTTTACTAAAAATCCTACTCAGACCATGAGAAAAAAAATAAATTGCTTTCAAATCATTAAAATTCTACCTTTGTCAAAAACACTTTTTGATGCCTGAGATATCCATTATTACTCCTTGTTATAATTCTGCTAAATTTCTACCCACTACGATAAAATCGGTTCTTGATCAAAGTTTTCAGGATTGGGAATGGATCATAACCGACGATCAATCCAGCGACTCATCTGTGGAAATAATTAAGCAAATCCAAGACGATAGAATTATTTTAATTCAATCCAAAGAAAATGGTGGCGCAGGACATGCCAGAAACTTATCGCTGGAAAGAGCCAATGGTAGATACATCACTTTTTTGGATGCCGACGACTATTGGGAGCCTGCATTTTTGGAAGAAATGCTTGGCTTTATGAAAAAAGAAAATGCAGAACTCGCCTACTCTAACTATGCACGATGTAATGAAAATTTACAACCTCAACTGTCCGATTTTATCGCAGATAAAGAGGTTAATTTTAATAATCTACTCAAAACATGCCGACTTTCATTATTGAGTTCTATGTACGACAGCCAAAGGGTGGGCAAAGAATATTTCCCAAAAGGCAGCAAAAGAGAAGACCATGTGATGTGGCTGAATTTGTTAAAAAAAATTAAAACTGGTAAACCTTTAAATAAAACCTTAGCCCAATACAGAATGCACCCTTCGAGTGTATCCAGAAAAAAAAGCAATATTGTAAAAGACCAGTATTTGGTCTATAAAGATTATATGAAGTTTTCTACCATAAAATCTCTTTATTATACCGTCAATTGGGCCTTCAACGGTTTTATGAAATATTCGAAAATTTTTAATTAGAAAAAAGAGGAAAGAGAAAAGAATAAAGAGGAAAGAGTTTATAAATTAAAGCATTTTTTGATAATTAACCATTCTATCCAATATTATAGCTGTAGAATTGGGTTGGGACTCAATAAATTCGGATGCTTTTTGGCCCATTTTTACCATTTCTGTGGGTTGGCTCAATAATTTTTTGATAAAAACCACCATATCCAATTCTTTAGAAAACGATTGGGCTCCTCCAAATTGCACCAAGGCATCGGCTTCAGGATTTTTTCGATAATGACTTCCAAACAACACAGGAACCCCAAAAGTGGCAGCTTCCAATATATTGTGCAGGCCTTTGGAGTGAAATCCACCCCCCACCACAGCAACATCGGAATAGGAATAAATTCTGGACAACAATCCGATATTATCGATAATAAGTATTGGATGGGTTGAGTAATCTTTTATTCCAAATTCCTTTAAACTACTATACAGCAAGGCATTAGGGAAAATTTTCTTTAAATAATCAACTCGCTTCAAATCGTGGGGTGCAATAATTATTTTAGAAACCGAACTTTTTAATTCTAGTGCAATATTTTCTTCCACTTCCCAAGAAGAACCGAAAACGAATAAGGGTTTGTCTTGTTTAAATTCTTTTATAAACTCAACAAAATTATTGCGATTTTTTATTTGTTTCACCCTATCAAAACGGGTATCTCCAGCAACAATTCCATTATGAAGTCCTATTTGTTTGGCCCAAGAAAAAGAAGTTTCTGTTTGGTGAAAAAAACAATCGACATATTTTTTCAATTGGGCAACCATCCATTTTCCATAAGGTTTAAAAAACACCTGCTCTGGGTAAAACAAGGCTGAAACCACATATATTGGGCAATCTATTTTTTTTAATCCCTCAAACAAATGGTACCAATAATCGTACTTTACCGTAAAAAATAGGGAAGGATGTACTGCATTGACAAAAGTTTCTATTTCCTTTTTTTTATCGAAAGGCAGGTAACACAATACATCGGCAAGGGTGTTTTTTTTACTCACATTGTCATAACCCGATGGCGAGAAAAAAGTAACCAACAGTTTATAATTGGGGAATTTTGTTTTTAATTTTTCCAAAACTGGCAATCCTTGTTCGTATTCTCCAAGACTGGCCGCATGCATCCAAATTACTTTGTCGTTAGTCTTAATGGCAGATTTTACTTTGGCTAGAGATTCTTTTCTACCCAGAATTCCTTTGCTTAGTTTTTTGTTAAACAAAGCGCCAACCTTCATTAGAAAGGCAAAAATCGATATAAAAATAGAATACAAAAATTTCAAAATAAAAACTATTATTTTTTTAAATGAACAAAAGCAAAAAAGGCGAACATATAGAGAAACATCACTGCAATGATGATCAATGGAAAAAACTCTAAACCTTCGATACCCCCAATTGCATCCTGAACAATAGTATAAGAAATTCCGAAAAACAAGACCATCACAAAGAACAACATTCCCTGTACAAAAAGCTTGGTCAAATTTTTATCTTTTCTTAATTTTTCGGGTATATTCAACCCTGGTGAGTAGGGATTTTCGGACATGTATTGCAACAACATCCAAAGTGCTGTTGCTACAAACATTAAAACAAATATGGATTTCTTATCGCCAAAAGCATCTGCATTTCCGCCCAAATCATAATGAGTAGGAATTAATTGGGGTAAATTAAAAAAATAAAACAATACATAAACCCAATTACCCAGCAGGATAGCAAAGTTGAACACTATAAGAAAAATGGACAAATACTTCATTTTCGTTTACAAAATTCTTTTTATAAATCTTAGTTTGTGCGTGTGCTTCTTCAAATCTCGATTGTAAATTCCCATAGAATCTAAATCATCTATCCTTACTTTATCGTAACAATGGATTACCTGTGCATTGTTCAGCATAATTCCCACATGCACAATGACACCACTTTCATCTTCGAAAAACGCCAAATCACCAAGATCACTTTCCCACAAAAAATCGAGTACCAACCCTTTTTCTGATTGCTGCCCTACATTTCTTGGCAAAGAAATTCCTATGGTTTTAAAACAAATTTGCACAAAACCATCAGCATCGAATCCCATAACGGTTCTACCGCCTGAAAAAAACGGAACATTCAATAATTCCACGAACAACTTTTGGAGTTTTTCTTTGGATGTTACATCATGCTCTGGCGTTACATTTTCCAGTACTTCGGCACCCAAAGAGAGAAAATAATTTCCGCTAAAATGCGAGTAATGCAACCAAGGCGTACGAACCAAATACGAGGTTTGTACAGTACTTATTTCTTCTAGATGCAAGTCCAAAACCCATCCTTCTACTCCATCAAAATTCATTTTTATTTTAACAAAATCCGAATCTTTTTCAAGAATTTCACAAGTTTCTCCAAAGAGTAGTTGAGAAATCATTTCAGCGGAATGCTGTGGAGAAATCCTGATTGGAGAAGCAGCGACGATACAGTGGGCAAGCATTGGCAAAACGGTTTTAGTATCCATTATTTCTTCAGGAGCAAATGTACTCCATCCCTCAAAGGTAAGATAAGATTTTCAAAATCGGGATCTTCGGTTATTTTTTTGTTGAGCTCTTGGATTACTTGAGTGGATTTTTGCTTTGGGTTTTCTTCCAACACTTTGCCATACCACAACACATTATCAAACAATACCATGGCACCTGGACTGAGCACTCGTTTTATTTTTTCAAAATATTGAAGGTAGTTTTCTTTATCGGCATCGATAAAAACCAAATCAAAAACCTCTTGTGTTTGGTCTAAAAATTCCAATGCATTTTGCAGTCTAAAATCAATTCGTGCTGCATAATCACTGGCTGCAAAATATTTTTTCGGAAGATACGCCAACTCCTCATTGATGTCCAGCGTTGTTAGTAAGCCATCTTGCATAAGTCCTTCTGCCAAACAAAGAGTTGCATAGCCGGTAAAAGTACCTATTTCTAAAATTCGTTTGGGTTGTTTCAATTTAGAAATAACAGACAACAAGCGACCCTGCTGGTAACCTGAAATCATGTGGGGTTGTGTGGTTTTCTGAAAAGTCTCTCGTCTTAACTTTCTTAGCAATTCCGGTTCTTGGGAACAATTATTTTCTAAATAGCGATCCATTTCTGGGCTCAATTCTTCAAAAAAACTCATGCGTATTGGGATTAATATTTTCACCTTACATTAGTGAAAGTTCATACAACAAAAATAAGTCAAAAAACCTTGTCGAAGCACAAGACTGGGACAAGGTTTTTATCATTTTATTTTTGATTTTGTTTGTAATAATTAATGGCACATTCCAAGAAATTTTTAAACTTTTCTTTGTCCATATAGCCTCCCACCGGCGTATTGATGAGTTTTCCGTCTGGAGTTACCAATACATAATGCGGTTGTGTATATTCTTGGAAGTTCACTTTCTGAAACTGCGACCAACGATCGCCAATGGTTTTTATTTTTTGTTTTTGTCCACCTCCCAAATCAATGGATACTTGTTCGTTTTCAGGCAATTCTTCTTTATCATCCACATACAAAGAAGCTAAGACTACTTCGTTTTGTAATAGGGATAGCACATCGGGCTGAGTCCAAACAAATTCTTCCATTTTTCTACAGTTTTCACAACCATAGCCCGTAAAGTCGATCAGGAGTGGTTTGTTTTCTTTTTTAGCCATTTCAATGGCTTTAAAATAATCGTGTTCTGGATACATTCCCAAAATACCATCGCCTTCTTTATGGAAATAACTCACATTCAGTGGAGGCAAAATCCCGGAAAGCATCTGTAATTTTGGCTTGTCTGATGGGATTAATCCTTGAACAAGATACACTACAAATCCTAATCCTAGCACACCCAAGACTTTTCTGGTGAGGGATATTTTTGCATTTTTATCATCATGCGGGAATTTTATTTTACCTAAAAGATACAAAGCCAATCCAAGTGCAATCACTATCCAAATCCCGATAAACAATTCTCTTTTCAACAAGAAGGTTTTGGATACCAAATCCGCCTTAGATAAAAACTTAAGTGCCAAACCAAGTTCTATAAATCCTAAAACTACCTTCACGGTATTCATCCAACCTCCAGATTTTGGCAAACTTTGTAATGCTTGAGGAAATAGTGCCAAAGCTCCGAAAATAATAGCCCAAGAAAGTCCAAAACCTGCTAAGGCAAAGGTGAGCATCATAGGCACATTGGACGAACCACTTACAGCAGTTCCCAAGAGGCTTCCTAAAATAGGACCAGTACAAGAGAACGACACAATAACCAAGGTAAGCGCCATGAAGAATATTCCGATAATTCCACCTGCTTCTTCTGCTTTGGCAGATTTATTGGCAATAGAGCTAGGCAAAGTAATTTCATAAAATCCGAAGAATGAACCTGCGAAGAAAATAAAAATGACAAAGAAGAAAATATTCAACCAAACACTCGTGGAAATTTGATTAAAAATATTCCCTGCTATTCCGTCAATAATATGAAACGGTACGGAAAGCAATACGAAGATTAACAAAATAAAAAATCCGTACAAAAGGGCATCCCTCTTACCTTTGGCTTTGTTTTTCGTTCCTTTGGTGAAGAAAGAAACCGTAAGCGGAATCATTGGGAACACGCATGGGGTAAGCAATGCGATAAGCCCACCCAAGAATCCTAAAAAGAGATAAGTGATATAATTTTCGGATTTTTTCTCTTTTGCTACGCCACAATCCGTTAAAGGATTCTCCAAATCGATAGAGGCTATTTTCAAATCTTTAGGATTTTGATCTACCACAGTGGTGGTGGTTGCTACCGCAGCGGTATCCGCAGGTTTTGCCACAGTACTTGCTATGGAATCCGTTTCTTCTGTTGGTGTCTTAGCAAGATCTTCTTCTGTCCCTTTTGGTGTTATTTTTTGTTCGAATTCTAAAGTTTTAGGTGCAAAACATACTTGATCATTACATGTTTGATAGGTAATCTCAGAAACAATGTTGGCTGGTTTATCTGCATTCTTCAGTTTAAATTTTTGTTTAAAAGAAACCGTTCCCGAATAATTGGCTACTTCACCTCCAAAAGCTTCACTAAATTCTCTATGCAATTTTCCTACTTCTACAATGCCACCCACCAGTGTAATTCCTTCCTTGGACGACACTTTCATTTCGGTAGGGATAACGGTATCTGGAGAATTATCTTTGGAGTTGATGTGAAAACCTTTATCTATGGTAGCTGTAAGGACAGCTTCGTATTGTTGGTTTCCAAGATCGTTTACTTTGTAGGTTAATTTTACCGGATCTTTTCCCTGCGATAGCAATAAAGAAAATGCAAACGATAAAAAGAGCATAAAGATGTTCTTTATTTTCATTTCGTAACTATTTAGATTTTTAGATATTATTAAATTTTCCCGTAATTTTAACTTAAATGATTGACCAAAAAAAACAAAACTCGGCATTTTTCAATTCACCTTGGGCACATCTACCATCCTGACGAAAAGGCAAAACCCCTAATACACAGTCGTTTCCATCAACCAAAAGCCAAATTTTTGGCTTTGCTAAAATAGATATTTTTTCGTCTTTAAAAAACTTTGAAACTTTCTTTTTCCCTTTCATTCCCAATGGGTAAAAAACATCATCTTTTTTCTTCCTCCTTAGTTTTATTGGAAAAATCATTTTGCACGAATCAAATACCCATTTATTTTTGTTCATGGATGGAGCACAATCCAAATCCTGCATATACTCAGTTAAGTCCATTTGAAAATTCATTTGTTGTGCCTTTTCAAAAGATTCAATCAATAAAATGTCATCTGAATTTTCTCGAAAAACGGCTTCATCAGTGGAAATAAGTAGTTCATTTCTATTGATCCAAAAATAATATTCACCCAATACAAAACGGCTTCCACTTTGGGCACGAAGCATTTTATTTATCTCCAAAGGATGGGTAATTCCGAATTTTTTTAAAATTTGAAATTGTACCAAGTCCCGTTGTTGCAATAATTGTGTTTTATCTAAAATCCAATAACTTCCTTTATCAATTGATAAATCTGAAAAAACAGTCTCTGACTCCTCTTCAATAAAAGTATTGGCTTGAGCCAAATAATGAATACTTCTAGAAAATTGCTGTAAAAAATCGGGGCAAATTGAAACCAACTCTGGAATCAGTAAATTTCTAAAACGATTGCGGAGATAATCGTTTTTTTGGTTAGAGGCATCTTCTCTGTATGCTATTTGGTTGGTTTTGGCAAAATTATAAATTTCTTGTTTGGAAAAGCCCAACAATGGTCTTATGATTTTATTTTGATTGTTTGGAATACCCGACAATCCTTTTATCCCAGCACCGCGAGAAAGGTTGATAAGGAAAGTTTCCAATTCATCATTCAGATGATGGGCAGTGACAATGAAGTCGATATTTTCTTTATTTAGAAGATCATTAAAAAAACGATACCTCAGATCTCGAGCCCAAAGTTGGATGGAATTTTCCGGTTGAGCATCTTTTTCGGTAACGGTATAAATATGACATTGCACCGTGTGCTTTGCACAAAATTCTTCAACCACCTTTTGATCTTTATCAGAAGCCTCTCCTCTCAATTTATAATTAACATGTGCCACTTGTATTTTAAGTCCCACAGACAACATAAAATGAAGCAACACCATAGAGTCGGCACCACCACTAGCAGCACACAAAAAAGTCTTTTCCTGGTAATCTGGGAGAAGTTTTTCTATTTCTTTTGTAAATTGAATTGAGTTTAGCAAGGTTTTTGATAGTTTGGGAAAACATGACAAAGATAATCTTTCTTTAAGAAAGCATTTCGTACTTTTGAACTTTGTTTACATACAACAATTAGAAACCAATAAATATAATCAAATGAAAATTGTATCTTATTTATCCATCGGAGCGGTAGCCCTCACTCTTACGAGCTGTGTATCTAAAAAGCAATTTGATGCGCTTAACTCCAATTACAAACAATGTATAGACAATGTTGCGGAAAGACAAAGGGAAATTCAAGATTTGAAATCGGCAAACGCTGGACTAAACAGTGAAAACAACCTATTGAAAGGTCAAAATAACGCTTTAAAATCTTCTTTGGATGCTTGTTTGGCCAATACTGGAAAAGGCTCGGCCAACATAGACAAATTAATTGGCGAAATTAATTCTTCCAATGCGTATATAAAACAATTGATTGCTGGGAAAACCAAAAACGATAGTTTGAATTTGGCATTATCCAACAAGTTGAAACGCTCTTTGGAAAATGTACAAGACCAAGATGTGGATGTAAAAGTACTGAAAGGGGTTGTAATGATTTCGCTTTCCGATAAAATGCTTTACAAAACAGGAGATTACAACATACAACCTTCGGCCAAAGAAGTACTGGGCAAAGTAGCCAAGGTAATCAACGATTATGACACTTACTCCGTACTCATCGAAGGAAACACCGACAATGTTCCTTTAAGTTCCGCTAATTTACCAAAAGACAACTGGGATCTTTCTGCCCTTAGAGCGACTTCTATGGCGAAATTACTACAATCTGATTTTGGGGTAAATCCTAGCAGAATTACCGCAGGAGGTAGAAGTGAATACAATCCGAAAACCACCAATGCTTCCATTTCCGGCAGAGCCGAAAACCGTAGAACGGAAATTATCATCATGCCGAAGTTGGACGAGTTTATGAAACTCATGGACATCGCGCCTGTGAAAAAATAAAATCCCTTTCCATAGAGCACAAAACCTTGTAGAGCATCTGCAAGGTTTTTTTTAATGGTTTACCTTACCGATTTTCTCTTTATTTTTGTAAAAAAACAAAATGCTACACTACGAAATATCCGGCAGCGGAAAAGAGAACTTGGTTTTGCTCCACGGTTTTTTGGAAAATTCTAAGATATGGGTTGAAATGGAAAAAACACTTTCCCCGCAATTCACTCTGATAAAAATAGACCTACCGGGACATGGAAAAAGCCCACGATTAGGCGAAATACAAAGAATGGAAGCCATGGCTACCGAAGTAAAAAAAACTTTGGACCAACTTCAGTATAGCCAATACCATTTGCTGGGTCACTCGATGGGTGGATACATTGGTTTGGCATTTGCTGAGATTTTCCCAGAATATTTAAAAAGTCTCACCTTGTTTTTCTCCACCTATTTTGCCGATTCCGAAGAAAAAAAGGAACAAAGACGCAAGAGTTACCGCATTATAGAAGAAGCTTTTGGGCATTATGTTCACGCTGGTATTCCGAATTATTTTAACTCTTACGAACTCTCTGAATTGCAAGACAAAGTTGAGCTAGCCAAAGACATCGCCATGGAAACCGACCCTCTTGGAGCCTTGGCATGTGCCAAAGGGATGGTAGAGAGAAAGGACAGAAGAGAAATATTAAACAATTTCAAAGAAAAAATTTTGATTATCGCTGGAAAAAACGACAATGCCGTAGATACCAATAATATGATAAACAATTTACCAGAAAGCAGCCATATAAAATCTTATATATTGGATTGTGGTCATAGTGGACATTGGGAAAGACCGAGTATTTGCTCAGAAATCATAAACACAGAGTTGCTGCCTATTATAGGATAGTTCGAGTAATCTACAAGTTTATTTTTCTAAAACACCTTATCCAAAGTCGATGGTTTGTACTTTTTCTTTAAAGTCGGCAATGGTATCTTCTAGGTTTTTCAAATATTTTCCGCCCGCCGCATTGATGTGTCCACCTCCATTGAAGTATTTTCGGGAGAATACATTACAGTCAATATTTTCTTTGCTTCGGAAGGAAATTTTGATAAAATCTTCAAAAAGATCTTCCATAAAAAAGGCGGCCATTTGTACACCAGCAATTCCCAAACCGTAATTAACAAAACCTTCGGTATCGCCTTTTTCAAAACCCAATTCTTTCAGTTCGCTTCTTTTAAGGCTCAAAATAGCTACCTTCCCATCGGCAGTAAGCTCCAACCTACTGAGCACCAAAGACAAAAGATGCATTCTGGAAAGGCTACTAGTATCCCAAGTATTGGATGAAATAAAAGCAGGATCGGCTCCAGCATCAATTAATTTGGCGGTAATCCTATGGGTTTCTGCACTGGTCGAGCGAAATCTAAAACCACCTGTATCGGTCATTATACCACAATAAAGGCAATCGGCAATGGATTTATTGACAAGGTGTTCCTTTTGTAAAGCTTCTATGAAATGATAAACCATTTGGCAAGTAGCTGGCACCAAAGTGTCGGAATATACAAAATCAAAAGTATCGGGTTGCTGGTGGTGGTCTATAAGTATTTTGGTGGCTTTGGACTTTTGCAACCATTCTCCTACCCTGTCGCCACTACGATGTGCGGCGTTAAAATCGAGAATAAAAATAACTTCGGCTTGGGCGATGAGCTCAGCTGCTTTTTTTCTTTTATAATCGGCAATGGTTATTTTTTTTGCATCGGGCATCCATTTCAAGAATTTAGGAAAATCGTTGGGTACCACTACTTCGGGGTTTAGTCCATTGGCTTCTAAAAAATGCTTTAAACCCAAGGAACTACCAATAGCATCGCCATCTGGGTTGTAATGGGTAATAATTACAACGGGTGTATTGGGTTGTAGTAATTGTTGTATTTTTTCTAATTCTAATGGACTGAACATGGCAAAGATAAATTTAGTTGGCAAAGATAAAACTAATAAGCGAGAGGAAAAGAGTAAAAATAAAAATAAAGAGTAATAAAAATTTGTAATTATAAAAAATATAAGTACATTTGCAACCTGAAAAATATAAATAGTCATACACTAAAGATATACAACAATGAGTAAGAGAACATTCCAACCGTCAGAGAGAAAAAAGAGAAACAAACATGGTTTCCGTGAAAGAATGTCAACACCTAACGGTAGAAGAGTATTGGCAGCAAGAAGAGCAAAAGGAAGAAAAAGCTTAACTGTGAGTGCAGCACGCGCTAAGAGATAATCTTTTATCTATCATACAAATCAAATGCTTGGAATGACTATTCTGAGCATTTTTTGTTGTTAAAATTTTGCTAAAACTTAGGCACATCACAAGGTTTTTGTTATTTTTGAAGAATAAATAAAAAGCACAACAGAACCCTGTTGAACGATTAACCACAAAGACATACACTACATGCCACATACACACGAAACGGGAGAAAACATCATTAGTCTTAGCCAAGCAACCATTGCTCAAAAAAAGCTAACCGTACTAAGCCAAGTAGAACTGAACATACAAAAAGGCAAATTCTGCTACCTTATTGGTAAAACTGGAAGCGGTAAAAGTTCACTTTTAAAAACTTTATACGGACACATTCCTTTGGCTGGTGGCTACGGAACGGTAGCTGGATACAATTTGGCAAAATTGAAACCAGCTGAAATCCCTGGATTAAGAAGAAAACTAGGCATTGTGTTCCAAGACTTTCAATTGCTGAGCGACAGAACGGTAGAAAAAAACCTATCTTTTGTGCTCAAAGCCACAGGATGGACGGATGACAAAGCCATAGACATCCGAATGAATGAAGTATTGGAATCGGTAGGTATGAAAACCAAAAAACACAAAATGCCTCACGAATTATCGGGTGGCGAACAACAAAGAATTGCGATAGCCAGAGCATTGCTGAATCATCCTGAACTTATTTTGGCCGATGAACCTACGGGGAATTTGGATCCAGAAACCTCCAACGACATTATGTCTTTGCTAAAAAGAGTGGCCTACGAAAATCATTGTGCCGTAGTAATGGCTACCCATGACTACCACATGATACAAAATTACCCTGGAGAAGCCATCCGTTGCGAAGATGGGAAACTAAGCATTATGCAAACTTCGGATTTATTTGAATAATTTTACTCACCCTCTCATTTATTCTATTTTTATAATGTAATTGAGGAGTGGTTCATAAAGAAATATCCAAAAAAATTAGCAAGTCATTAAAATTCAGTTTAACTATTTCGTAAAATGAATTTTATAATTATTGAACAATCATTTTAAAAATTTTCAAATTTTTGTCATTCAATCTTGTGACGGATATAATATAAACTCCTTTAATCAATTGTGAGTTCATTGAGAATTGCTGTTTAAAATCATTATTCAAATCTGAAGTGAAAATCAATCTACCAGCTCTATCGTAAATTTTCATTTTTAAATTTTCTTGCTGCAATGTTGTACCAATAAGGCTGAAATTTCCGTTGTTTGGGTTATCAACCAATTGCAAATCAAAAGCGTCGCTAGCAATAGGCAAAGGTGATTTGTCCTCCATTGAAAATTTAGCCAAAAAGGAAACCTGTCCTCGTTGAGGAGAATTCATAGGATAAATAATGTTTGGTTGCCAACTATAAACAGAAGAAAACTGTTGATTAGAATTCGTAATACCATATAGGTAAAGATTTTTATTTTTCACTTCTATATTCATTCTCACATCCCAATAATAGCTACTTGTACCACCATAATAAGAGCACCAAATAGGAAATCCTTTTTTATTAAGTTTTGCAAAATAGTGGTTTAAATTATTATTAATCTCAGGAGTTTCTTGATAAGAACCAATGGTAGCAATTGACGAATGGCTACCATAAGCTGTTCCTGTAATAAAAATATCATCTCCCATTAGAGCTAGGCTATTACCACCATATTCATTTGCATCTTTAGCAGAAGTACCAAAATAAGTACTCCAAACTCTGCTTCCATCATGAGTAAACTTACTTACAAAAAGATCAGAACCACCACTAACAGTTTCTCTATAACTACCCGAAGTTGCAAAAAAATTAGTGTGATTTGCATTGGATACAATATAGTCTGTTCCAGATAGAAACATTCCGTTTTCATTCACTTTTAAATCCGAAATAGTGTAAGATTGATCTCTATTAGGTCCATAAAAAGTACTCCATAGCCGAGATCCATCAGCTCCATTAAATTTCATTATTCCAAAAGTCGATGGAGATGTTTGAAAAGCATTATTCGTTACTATTGGTTGGGGTGCACCTTCTAAAGGGTTAGAAAATAGGAAATAAACTTCATTATTATACACTTCCATATCGTAAACAAAACTTACAGGCACATAAGAAGACCACAATAATCCACCATTTGGATTTAGCTTGGTGAAAAACAAATTCCTCTCACTATTACCATTGCTATCAATAACATCATGAAATGAATTTTGAAAACTACCTGATGTAGGAGTAATTGTTTTATAATAAGTACTTCCTAACAAATATACATTTCCATCATTATCCGTTTTAACGAAACAATTATCTGGAATATATGTGCAGAAAATCAGACTTCCTGTTTCTGAATATTTAGCCAACATCATGAAAGAAGCATAATTATTAGTATTAAAGTGTGGATTATTATAATACCAAGATCCAGTTGTTGTTGTTTCAGGTAGAAAATTGGGTTTATCTGTCGTATAAATAACAAACTTATTATTCTGATTATCTATATGTACCAATTGTTTTTTTGTTTCTTTAGTTGCACAATCACTACCTGTCAATTCATAGTTTTCTAAAATTCCATTAGGAGCAAATTGCGCCTTATAACTCATATTTCCAATAACTGGTATATTATATTGCTTGTTACCCACTAAAAATTGTTCGTAATAATCGATATAATAATTGTAAATCGTTCTATCTACCTCTCCAGAAATAAATGGATTACTATGTGTGTCTAGCATTAATTGAGAATGAATACTACACCCTACCGGACCATAATAGGTTGCCCAATCTTTTTTATATTCAAAAACCCCTTGTCCCCATACTAGAACATTGACTATAACAGCAAAAAAAAGTATAGATTTTCTCATAATACATGTATTATTAATTGAAAACAAATATAACAATTTTATCAATATCAAATATTAAAAGATCATTTTATGAAAATTCATTATACAACAAACTGAATTATTAGTAAAATAACAATAAAATCATCCTCCAAAGACATGAAATTCTTTGGTAAGTTCCAAATAGGAGTCCGAGTATTGTCTCGGACTTTTTTCTATAACAAAATCGAATATTTCTACCGGATGCACCGCCTTAGAAAATTCTAAAATTCCTCTTTTTGCTTCTCCACCTTCCACGCCAAATAGATTAATTTGTCTCACCAAATTCAATCCTTCACTCAAGGCGAATCGTTTTATTTCTGCAATAACAGAGGTAGGTATGATGATAGAAATCCTACCTTCGGAGCTCAGTAAACGAGCTGAATTTTGAATTAAAGTAGAAAAATCCAAAGCAACGCATTGTCTTGCCAATACATCTTTTTCCGAATCATTTTCCGGAAAATAAGGGGGATTGCTAATGATTAAATCATATTGTGCTTCGGATTGAAATGATTTGAAATCCGCACAAACACTGGTCAGTCGGGAAGAAAATTTGGAGTTTTTAAAATTTTGATCCGACAATTGTACTGCATTTTCATCAATATCCAAGGCTGTAATCATCGCATCGGGATTTCTCTGTGCCAGCATCAGCGATATAAGTCCTGTCCCAGTGCCTATTTCCAAAATATTTTTTGCCCCTTCCACACAAGATAAGGCACCTAGCAAAACCCCATCTGTACCTACTCTGAAAACGGATTTAGATTGTTGAATTTGAAATTGCTTAAACTTAAAAGGCTTCACAGTATTTTATAAGTTAGAGGGTAATGAAATGGTAAATTTAGTTCCTTTGTCCAATTCAGAATCCACGCTTATCTCACCTTGGTAGTCATGAATCATTTTTCGGACCATGGTTAATCCTAATCCCATACCCGAATTTTTGGAAGTAAAATTAGGTTCAAAAATCTTCTCATACATATCGGTAGGTATTCCTACTCCATTATCCTGTACCACAATGGTGATTCTCTTATTATTTTGTTCCAAATCTACATTAATTATCAATTCTCTGTCATCACTTGCAGCTTGTTTCGCATTGGTAATTAGATTGGTAATAATTCTATTGAGGTATATTTTATCCATCTTCATCTCAATTTGTTTGTTGGCATGAAGATAAATTTTATCATCGTTAAAGATCTGTAGAATATTCTTTACTTCAAAATTCAAATTAAAGACCTCGTCGTTCTTTTCTGGCAATTGAGTAAACTGAGAAAAGGCAGTAGCAACCGTGGCTATCAAATCGATTTGATTGATTAATGAATTGCTTAATTCATTTACTTTATGGCTTATTTCTGGATCATGAGGGTCAAATCTTCTTTGAAAATTTTGAATTCTCAATTTCATTGGAGTTAAAGGATTTTTCACCTCATGTGCTACTTGCTTTGCCATTTCCTTCCAAGCTTCTTCTTTTTGTACTTGAGCCAAACGATCTTTTTGTTCACTAATTTTTAAGACCATTTTATTGTAGGCTTTAACCAGAGTTCCCAATTCGTCGTTATGGTAATATGGAATTGGCTCATAGTGGTCGTCAAACAGCGTAAGTTTGCCTATTTTATTGGAAAACCCTGAAAGAGTATGGATTAAATTTTTAGAAATGACCCAAGAAATCAACAAGCCAAAAGCCAAAATCCCGGCACAAACCAAAACGATATACTTAAAGTATCGATCAAAAAATTCCACATACTTGGAATCGTTGTGGTAATAGGGTAAATACAACACGGCAATAGGCTGCAACAAATTATTTTTCAATAGCATATAAGAAGAGGTAATGCTCGTTTTGTTTTTGGCATCTTCGGTTTGTACATCCACTCTTTTTCCGGTATTCAAAATTTGTTTTATGACGGATTGTGGGACTTTTTTTTGACCCACCAGATTGGCTTCTTTATTGGACAATAGATAATTTCCTTGGAGGTCATAGATAATTAAATCTTGCCTATTGATGTCGGAAATTTCCATTATTTTGTTCCCAAGAGCCAATGGCAAATCGGAGGCATGCATTTCCTTATGACTGAGTGCATAGTCAAAGGCACCCATAATTTCTTCTGAAACTTTTTGTAATTCCGTTCGGTCTTCTTCTTCCAAATGGTCTTTCAGAATAAGATAAGACAAAAGACCTGTTCCCAAAACTGACAACAGGCAAACCCACAAAAAGCTAAAAAATATTCTATTTTTTAAGCTGTAGCCTTTGTATTTATCTCTAAATGACATTTTGTTTTTCTAAGAGTCTGGCGATGTATTTTCCTACAATATCAAATTCTAAATTCACTACATCACCTATGTTTACCAATTTCATATTGGTATTTTCCCATGTATAAGGAATTAAAGCAACAGAAAACTCATGGGCCTCACTTCTGGCTACCGTTAAGCTAATCCCATTCACTGTAATAGAACCTTGTGGCACCGTAACAAATGAACTATTGTACTGTATCGTTACCAAATAACTCCCCTCAATATTTTCGATAGACTTCACAACACCTGTAGTATCCACATGTCCTTGAACGATGTGCCCATCCAAACGGCCATCCATTTTCATGCATCTTTCCAGATTTACAAGAGTACCTACTGTCCAAAAGCCCAAATTGGTTTTCTCTAAAGTCTCATTAATGGCGGTAACGGTATATTCCTCTCCTTGTATTGCAACAACCGTAAGACAAGTCCCGTTATGAGCTAAACTTTGGTCTATTTTTAATTCTTGCGTGAAAGGACAAGTCAATGTAAAATGAATATTTGTCCCGATTTTTTCTATTTTTTTTACGATGCCAATGGCCTCTACAATACCTGTAAACATGCTTTAAAATATATAATTAATATCAGAGCCTGTTTAAATTTTATCAAAAAAAAAGTTTATAACTCTTAAA
>JAFDZI010000030.1 GCA_018266955.1 Bacteroidota bacterium | reverse complement strand
CGAAAAAGTGTGAGTTTGCCCTGCCTTCTTTGTGGCTTTATTTGTAGCAGTTTTAATAAGTTGTGTTACCGATTGTATAATTTCTTCTGGTTTTTCCGATGAATTTATTTTTTGGGTTAAAGTATCCAATTGACCAGTAATATCTTTGTCTTTCAAGTTATCACTCAGTTTTTGTGCTTTTTTCAGTAAAGAATCCGTATTCAAATGATCTACCGATTTCCAATGATTATTTTCATCCATTTGTTTTTGAATGTTCCGAATTTCATTATTTAATTTTGCAGAATCATTCACAAGAGTTGTAATAGAGTCCAAAGACTTCATTCCCCCTTCCACATGGTTTAATAACGAATCAACCGTTTGTATGCCGTCTGTAGTTTTCTTTATATCCTGAGGATTGCAGGCCAACAAAAAGTAAACAAACAACCATAATACACCTATTTTTTTCATTTTTTTCATTTTAAAAATCAAAATCATGGATTGCTAATCAATAATTATTCCCAAATTCGGCACTCAATTCAAAACAAAAATAAAATCCTTAACATCAACACATTACAATCAAATAAAAAAAGTTCCATATAAAAATGGAACTTTAAGGATGAATATAATTTGTTTGTGATGGATTTTACAAATGTTGTACATTAAATCTTTCAAAAGCCGCTCTTTCCAGCATTTCTCTATCGTCTGGATGGGCAATTTCAATTAATGCTTTGGCTCTTTGTCTCAAACTTTTTCCGTAGAGATAAGCCGTTCCGTATTCTGTACATACATAGTGGATATGTCCACGGGTAGTTACCACACCAGCACCTTGTTTCAGGAAAGGCACAATCCTCGGAACTCCTTTATTGGTTCGAGAAGAAATGGCCATAATGGGTTTTCCACCTTCAGACAGAGCAGCACCACGCATAAAATCCATTTGTCCTCCAATACCACTGTATTGGTAAGTTCCGATAGAGTCGGCACATACTTGTCCGGTCAAATCGATTTCAATAGCTGAATTGATGGCGTGCATTTTTTTATTTTTCATAATGTTAATTGGGAAATTAACATGTTGTACATCCATAAAGGCTATAGATGGGTTATCGTCCACAAAATCATATAATTTTTTCGTTCCAAAACAAAATGCAGTAATGGTTCGATTGAGGTGGGTACCTTTGTATTTGTTATTAACCACATCTTTCAAGATAAGGTCTATGGCACCATCGCTCAACATTTCGGTATGAATACCGAGGTCTTTATGATTGCTCAAAGATTTCAAAACTGCATCCGGAATTGTCCCGATTCCCATTTGTATGGTTGCTTTATCATCTATGAGTTCGGCCACATTCTTACCGATTTGCATTTCGATATCGGTTACTTTGGAGCCATAGTCCAAGGTCATCAAATTTTCTTCATGCCACACCATTTTATCAATTCTGTTGATGTGTACCATAGAATCGCCATGGGTTCTTGGCATTTTAGGGTTAATAATTCCAATAACTGTTTTTGCAGAATCTACCGCTGCTCTAGCAACATCTACTGATGTACCAAGAGTACAATACCCGTGTTGATCTGGAGGCGACAGCGTAACAATAGCAACATCTAGTGGCAAAATATTATTTCTGAAAAGTGTAGGGATTTCCGATAAAAAGATAGGAACGAAATCGCCTCTTTCACAATTCACCGCATCTCGAACGGGTGTAGAAGTAAAGAGAGAATTGATATAAAAAGAATCTTGATATTCCGGTTTTGCAATGACTACTCGTCCTTGTTGGGTGATGGAAACCAACTCAACATTTTTTAATCGAGAGGATTGTTTTGCTAACTCATCATAAAAAACATTGGGTGTACAAGCACTCCCATGTCCGAAGATTCGATCTCCACTTTTAATTACCGAAGCGGCTTCTTCTAAACTTACATAATTCACCATAATAATTGATTTTTGATTGCTAAAATACTTCCCCAAAAATACAATATTCAGAGCGGTATTAAAATGAGAGAAGTCAGTTTTTTAAATTCGTTTAATATAATTTCAAATTATAACACAAATGTACAAAAGCCCAATCGATCAGCCAATGAAAACACTGCTCTTAACACTCTTTATTGGTCGTTTTCCATTAAGTAACTTAGTTCCAACAATATTATTTTAAAAACTTCTATTCAAATAAAATAAAAAAGCATAACTTTATTAAATGAAGCTTGGAATTATTTTGTGGCTTATGATTTCTTTTTCTGTTTTTGGACAAAACGGATTAAAGATTGCGTCCCATGAACTTCAAGAAAAAATTCCTTTTCGCTTGATAAACAATCTAATTTTTGTGGAAGCACAAATCAATGGCGTTCCCATGACTCTTTTGCTGGATACTGGGGTTTCCGAAACTATCTTATTTAGTATAGACGATAAAGAAATCAATTTAAAAGAAGTAGAAAAACTCACCTTCACAGGTTTGGGAGATGGGGTGGAAACCCAAGGACTGGTTTCAAAAAAAAATGAAATAAAAATAGGTAATTTTCAAGATGCTAACCATACTGTGTACATCATTTTGGATATAGATTTTAATTTTTCATCGCAAGTTGGCATCCCAGTCAATGGAATTATTGGTCATGACTTTTTTGTGAATCACCCGATAAAAATAGATTATCCCAGAAAAAAAATAACGGTCTTTACCGATCGAAACAAATTGAAAAAGAAGTTAAAAAAATACAATGCCATACCCATGGCAATTATCAACAACAAACCTTACATCTACACGGAGGTAATGATTAAAAATTCGAATATTTCCTCCAAACTATTGATTGACACCGGAAATAGCGACGCTTTGTGGCTCTTCCCAAGTAATATGAAAGATTTTCAATTGAATGAGCCCTATATTGATGATTACTTAGGCAGAGGTTTTAATGGTGATATTTATGGTAAAAAAAATCGTATTAAACAGCTACAGATCGGTCCATTTCTTTTAAAGAAAATTACGACTTCTATGCCAGAAGATTTGGCGATAAAGAATTTAAAATTTGTTCCGGACAGAGTAGGTTCTATTGGCGAGGAAATTCTCAAAAGATTTGATGTGGTGTTTGATTATCAGAACGAGGTATTATGGATTAAAAAAAATCAGTTTTTTGATGATGTTTTTCAATTTAATCTATCTGGATTAGAATTTAAACACATAGGAATGCATTGGCAGAAATCAGATTCAGAAACCAAAGAAACAATAGCCAACAATACCCAATCGGAAAATATAGTTTTCAAAAACTTCCAGTATCAATTCCAGTTAAAACCACTCTATGCTATCGCTTCTTGCAGACCAAACTCACCTGCATATTTGGCCGGTGTACAAAAAGAAGATCAGTTGGTTTCCATCAATGGTAAACCAGCAACAGAAATGACATTGCAAGAAATAAATTCAATAATGAAAAAAGAAGAAGGCAAACAAATAACCCTAAAAATAACCAGAAAAGGAGTCCCTATGAATTTTTCATTTATACTGAAAGATCCGATACCTTATGTGGAGGAATAAAAAAAAATCGACACAAGGTCGATCTTTTTATTATTTTTCTGATAGTTTCTCCAAAACCTTTTCTTTAGGTACAAATCCTTGTTCTTTCCATACCAAATTTTGGTTTTTGTAAAGCATTAGAACAGGTAGGGCATCCACTCCTAGGTTTTTCACCAATTTTTTATTTTTATCCACATTTATTCTTAGAACTTTCACCTTATCCTTCATGGTTTGATCAATTTCTTCTAAGTAAGGTTTCATTCTTTTGCAAGGTTCACACCAATCGGCATAAAAATCGACCAACAAAACCGGATGTTCGCCAATCATTGTTTCATAAATTGCGGTATCCATTTCATCTTGTTGGGTTTTTCCTCCTTTCACTTCTGGCAACTGCGCTGCTCTCCATTTCATTATTCCCCCTTGTAATTCATAAACGGTAAAGCCATTTTCTTGTAGAAAGTCGGCCGCTTTGGCACTTCTTCCACCACTTAAACAATAGACATAGACCGGTTTTTTCTTATCCAATTGTGCTATTTCTTTTTTAAATGCTGGTTGAGTCCAATCCATATTTAAAGCTCCTTTCAAATGTCCTTCTTCAAATTCTTTTGGTGTACGGACATCCAATATTTGTAGGGCTTTTCCTTTATTCAATGCAGCAGAAAACTTTGGTGCACTTAGTTGCACTTCTTTAGTCATTTGTGCTTTTACCTCTTGTTGGTTAGCTGAAAACAGCATAAATCCAACCAATACGAGTGTATTTACTATTTTTCTCATTGTGCTATTAATTTTAAATTTCACTTGTACAAAGTTAGCTATTTTTCAAACTTCATTTCATTCTAATCATCGTGTTATTTTTTGTATTTTTACGCATTAAAAAAATCATTTAACAATACATACATTTAAAACTATGATGACATCCTTTATACAATACGACGAAAAATCTGATTTTTCTATCCATAACATTCCTTTTGGTGTAGCTGTTTTTAACAAAGAATACATCGCTTGTGCAACACGAATTGGAGATTTGGTTGTCGATTTGGCCTCTTTATACGATTATAGTTTTTTTGATGATATTGAAGGACTTAACGAAAATATTTTTGAAGCCTATACTCTGAATGACTTTATAGAATTAGGAAAGCCTGTAACTTCTGCAGTAAGAAAAAGATTACAAGAACTTTTTACAGAAGGATCGGCACTTTCGCATGACGAAAAAACCATAGAAGCTTGTTTTTATGATTTGGACAAAGTAGAAATGCTTATGCCAATCCATATCCAAAATTACACCGATTTCTACAGCAGCATAGAACATGCAACCAATGTAGGAAAAATGTTTCGAGATCCTGCCAATGCTTTGCTTCCCAATTGGAAACACTTACCGGTAGGCTACCACGGTAGAGCTTCTTCTATTGTTGTTTCAGGCATCAATTTCCACAGACCGAAAGGGCAAATGAAACCAGCTGATGCTACCCAACCTATATTTGGCCCTAGCCAACAATTGGACTTTGAATTGGAAATGGCTTTTGTGGTGAATAAAAACACAGAGCTTGGCGAATCTATATCTGTGAAAGAGGCAGAAGATGCAATTTTTGGTATGGTACTCTTCAATGACTGGAGTGCCAGAGACATACAAAGCTGGGAATATGTACCATTAGGACCATTTTTAGGGAAAAATTTCTGTTCATCCATCTCCCCATGGATTGTTACGCTAGAAGCTTTAGAACCATTCAGAACTGTATCGCCTAAACAAGACCCTGAAGTTTTGGACTATTTAAAATTTGAAGGGGATAAAAATTTTGACATTCAATTAGAAGTCTATTTACAACCAGAAAATGGTAAGGAGAACTTAATTTCCAAAAGTAATTACAACTTTATGTATTGGAATATGAGCCAACAATTAGCTCACCACACAGTGAATGGTTGTAATGTAGAAGTGGGCGACCTCTATGCATCGGGAACTATTTCTGGTGCTGAAGCATCAAGCTTTGGATCCATGCTTGAGCTAACTTGGAGAGGTCAAAATCCTATTCAACTTAACGATGGTACCGAAAGAAAATTCATCAATGACCACGACACTGTTATTATGCGAGGTTATGGTGAAAAAAATGGAATTCGTGTAGGTTTTGGTGAAGTTTCTTCAAAAGTTTTACCTGCTAAATAAAGAATTGAAATGAAGGAAATTAATCCAAAAGATTTATCGGCGGTTGCTTTGCAAACCATCATGCAAACGGCAGTTGCGCCTCGTCCAATAGCTTTGGCATCCACCATAGATAAAGAAGGGAACATCAATCTTTCTCCATTTAGTTTTTTCAATATGTTTAGTACAGTTCCTCCTGTGCTTATTTTTTCTCCAGCTCGAAGAGTGAGGGACAATACCACCAAACATACACTAGAAAACATCATGGAAGTTCCGGAAGTAGTGATTGGAAATGTACATTATGATATGGTACAACAAATTTCATTAGCTTCCACCGAATACGGTAAAGAAACCAATGAATTTGTAAAATCTGGACTTACCATGAAAGACGCCCATTGCGTTCGTCCCAAACTTATTGGTGAATCTCCAGTAAATTTCGAATGCAAAGTACAAGAAATAAAAGCCTTAGGAACCGAAGGAGGCGCAGGAAATTTAATTTTTTGTGAAGTTGTAAAAATCCATATTCGTGAAGAATTCTTGAATGAGCAAGGAAACTTGGATCAAAAAAAATTGGATTTGGTGGCAAGATTGGGTGGTAATTGGTATTCAAGAAACAATGAACAAAATTTATTTGAAGTTCCCAAACCTTTAGTAACACTCGGCGTAGGCATCGATCAGTTGCCAAGAGAAATCAAAGAAAGTAGTGTACTTACTGGGAACAATCTTGGTATGTTGGCCAACATAGAAGTTTTACCCGAAGGCTCTTTCAGTAGCGATGAAAAGCAACATAAAATTGCACAAGCATTATTACATGAAAGCAAAATTGAAGAAGCTTGGGACAGCTTGAAAATATAATACCTTAATGCACCGAAATATTTTTTCGGTGTTTTTTTTGATAATTTTTTAAGTACATAACAATGGATAAAAACGAAATAAGTTAATCATCTATACACACAATTAATAATCTCCACTTCCATTTTTAAAATTTAAAATTGGAGAAAACGAAAGACTCCATTAAATCATTAATTACAATAAATACGAACCTATGAAATCGCCATGTACAAATTAGTTATTTCACGCAATTAACAATCATCGACTCCTTAAAAAAAATAAAAAGATGGAGATAAACACCCATGAAGATTGGCGATTGACTTCGTCGAACCACTTCGTTAGGTTTCCATATGACAAATAAAAACAATAAAAATCTACCTATGAAACTAATCTTAGAATCTGAACAGTTGTCTGATTATATCCAAGAAAACCCACCCATTATCACCTTCAACCACCCCATCATTCGGCAAACCATAGAAAAAATAAAATCACAAACAGAAAACCCTGTGGAAAGGGCTCAAATAGCATTTGAAATTGCAAGGGATGAAATCCGTCATTCCTTTGATTCAGGAAATCCCAAAGTTACCATTAATGCTGATGAAGTCTTGGAAAACAAAGAAGGAATATGTTTTGCTAAAGCGCATCTTTTGGCCAGCTTACTTAGAGGAATGGACATTCCTTGTGATTTTTGCTACCAAAGAGTTTTAAGAAAAAACACACTAGAATCAGGCTACGCACTCCATGGTCTCAACGCCCTATTCCTGCAAGATATTGGATGGTTTCGGGTTGATCCGAGAGGCAATAAAACTGGTATCGATTCTCAGTTCTGCTATAAAGAGGAAAAACTAGCCTATGCTATTCGCACCGAATTAGGTGAAGTGGACTATCCTTATGTTTTTGTTAAGCCATTGGACTCGGTAATTTCTGCAATGAAAAATTCAGAAAACACTCAAGATTTATTTACCAAAAGACCAGAAGCTATTGATTTGATTTAGTTAGCCCTTTAAAAAACTGATCATCAACGCTGTTGCATGTTCCAAATGAATAGGCAATACTTTTGAGTCCCAAGGTTCTTTGGCTCCAAAGGTGTGTTGCGCATCCTTTAATATACAAAGTTGCGCTCCCTTTAACCAAAGGTGTAAGTTTTCTGCCGCCTTCAGTGTTACCGCTTCATCTTTTTCACCATGTATCACTAAACTTTTCCCATGAAAAGCACGGGCATGGTTTCCTACATTAAATCGAGAAGAATGCTGCTGAAAATCGTGATAAAGTTGAATATAATGAGGCATCTCTTGTTGGGTTCTGGCATTAAACGAATAAAAAACCCCTTCTGACATCCAATGTGACAACCGTTCACCTTTTGGAAAAAAATCCAAATGATCTACCCCTGCCAAGGTGATTAATTTTTTAATTCTTTTGTCCTCTCCTGCTTTTATGGTTGCCACACCTCCTCCACGGGAATGCCCTATCAAAATTATTTCTTGTCCATCTACCCTTTCATCGGCAATAAAATAATCAATTACCGCATCCAAATCTGATAATTGTTTGGTAAAATTATCATTTCCAAAAGCTTCCAAATCTATAAAATGAGTAGGATGGTCCATGCTTGTCCCGTTGTGTGAGAAATTGAACTTTACAAAACAAAATCCTGCTGAGGTTATTTTCTCGGCCATTAAATTCCAAGCCCCCCAATCTTTATAACCTTTATACCCATGACAGAATACCACCAAGGGCAAAGGCTTTTGACTTTCTGGTACAAAAAAATCTGCTAGAAAAGTCCTAGTATTGGGATTGGAGATAGGAATATTTTTTTGGATGGAGATATTCATTTTTAGATTTTTATTGTTTATTAATGATCCTGTTTGGTGTACAAAAAGATATGATTACGGAGATTTCAAATGTTAATTAAAAAATAATGAAATAATACTTGAAATAAAAGGGGATACAATAGGATCGGCGGCAGCTTCGCTGCCGCCGATTATCTATTAAACTTTAAATTACCAAATTTTAATTTGTTCTTTAGGGGATAAATACAATTTATCTCCTGGTTTTATATCAAATGCTTTTTGAAATGAAGGCATATTAACCAATGGTCCAAAGCTTCGGAAATACCCTGGAGAATGCGGGTCTGTTTTTACTTGATTGGTCATATATTGCTCCGTTGATTTGGTTCTCCACACAGTTGCCCAACTCATAAAAAATCTTTGATCTTGGGTGTAATTGGAAATTTTTGCCACTTGACCATGATCTTTCAAATACATTTGTAATGCGGTATAAGCCACATTTATCCCACCTAAATCGCCAATATTTTCTCCTGATGTAAATTTACCATTCACAAAAATACCTTTCACTGGCTCATATTTATCATACTGATGGGCAAGTTGCTGCACTTTAGCTTCAAAATTCTTTTTGTCTGTTTCCGTCCACCAATTGTTTAAGTTTCCATTGCCATCAAAACGGGCCCCAGAATCATCAAAGCCGTGAGAAATTTCATGACCAATTACGGCGCCTATTCCTCCAAAATTTACAGCTGGATCTGCTTTAAAATTAAAGAAAGGCGGCTGAAGTATCGCAGCAGGGAAAACAATTTCATTATTAGAAGGGCTGTAATATGCATTCACGGTTTGCGGGCTCATTCCCCACTCTTTTTTATCTACAGGTTTGCCTACTTTGTCTAACTTCTTTTGATAATTCCATTCGGAAATTTTTTCAAGATTAGCATAATAAGAACCTCCATTTGCTGGAGCGGTCAATTGTAATTTGGAATAATCTTTCCACTGATCTGGGTAAGCTATTTTCACAGTAAATTTAGCCAATTTTTCCTGAGCTTTCACCTTGGTTTCTGGTGACATCCAATCTAAATTATCAATATGTTGTTTAAAGGCTTTTCTAATATAATCCACATATTCCACCATTTTGGCTTTAGCCTCAGCAGGGAAATACTGATCTACATACAATTTACCAAAAGCCTCACCCAAAACAGAATTTACCACACCTAGACCTCTTTTATTCATGGCTCTTTGTTCTTTCTGTCCTTGTAAATATTTGGAGTAGAAATTAAACCTCATATCATCCAAAGTTTGGTTTAAACTTCCTGCATTACCACTAATCATGTGAAACTTCATGTAATCTTTAATCAACGGGAGCGTTCTTTCATTCATCCACTGATCCATATTTTGGTAATATTTCAACTCGCCAATGATTACTTTATCGGAATTAACGCCAACCGATTTGAGATATGATGGCAAATCAATATTTTTCACCAAAGAGGATAGCTCTACCATGGTTTTAGGATTGTATCGTAGATTTGCATCTCTACCCTGCTCTAGTGTAAGTAGGTTGTTGGCCAATTGTTTTTCGAAAGCCACCACTCTTTGGGCAGTTTGGTTTGCATTTTTATCTCCCAATACTTGGAACATAGAGGCTACATACTTTTCGTATTCCGCAAGGGTTTTGGTATTGGCATCGTTTATTTTTTGGTAATAATCTTTGCCTAGTCCTAGGCTGGGACCTCCAAGATACACAGCATTCATTACTGAGTTTTTCAAATCGGCAGATGCGTACCAATTATAAAAAGGATTATCGCCTTTGAGCGTGGCCTTTAAAAGATAGTTTTGTAAATCTTTGATGGATTTTAGCTCTTCAATTTGGGCTAAATCGGCTTTAATAGGGTTAATTCCTTCGGCATTTCTTTTATCCCAATCCATAAAAGTTCCATAGAGTGCTTGGATTTTTTCACCTTCGGAATTGGGAGCAAATTTTTCGGTTAATATTTTATTCAGTATTCCCAAAGAGGCATTGTCCACATCTTCTCTCAAGCCATTGAAGCTACCCCACGACGCTTTGTCCGAAGGGATAACCGCGGTTTTCATCCAACCTCCGTTTACAAAATCGTAGAAATTATCCTGAGGTCTTACGGAAGTATCCATATAAGATAAATTAATTCCTTCGTCTTTGGTATTCATTGCTTGTGCGGTAAGTCCGGGTTTTCCGGGTTTTCCGTGTTCTCCTTTAGTAATCACACAAGAGTTAAGTACCAACATTCCAGATAAAGCACAAAGGCTTAACGATATTTTTCTCATAATCTTTAATAATTAAATTTTTGATAAGTTTAAAATACATTTTTATTTACTTGGAAAGGGTTAAAAACATATTAGGTTCAAAGATAATCATTTAAAAAAAATGAAATAAAGAATAGTTAAAAATCGTAGCAAATCCTTTAAATTTGTGGAAAACAATCCTATTTAAATGAATTATAGCGCAGAACTTAAGAAGTTTGTTACCAGCCAATACATTTCTTCTGCCGTTAGAATTGCTCTAGCCATTGCCATACCAAGTGTTATCCTGTCTTACTTTGGTGTATTAAAGGAATATTTTCTTTTCCCACTAGCTACATCTTTTGTTGGACTTACCGATATGCCTGGACCATACATTAGAAGAAGAAACACGCTTATATTAACCATACTTTGTTTTATGTTTGTGATGGGAGTAGCTGGTATCCTTAAAGATTATCCAATCTTCATCTATCTGGAAATATTAATTTTTGGATTGTTTTTTACATTAATTGGGGTTTATGGCATCCGAATGGCCGCCGTTGGTGGGCTAACATTGGTTGTCTTTTCTATTTTTGTTGATGGGCAATTCTTTCATCATCATGTTTTGATGAGTATGGCTATATTTCTTGCCGGAGCCGTTTGGTTTCTATTGGTATTCATGGTGGTTACCAACATACAGCCTTATAAATTACCGAGCCAGATGATAGGTGAAAATTATTTGGAATTGGCAAACTTTTTAAAGATAAAATCCAAATTCTATCTCAAAAATCAAAATCACAACGAGTTATACCGAGAAGTTATTGCCAAGCAAGTTGTCATTAAAAATTTACAAGAAGACACTAGGGAAATTGTTTTCAAAACCAGAGAAATCGTGAGCGAATCTACAACCACAAGTAGATTGCTAATGCTGATGTTTTTAAATTCCATAGACCTATATGAAAAGTTGATGACATCTGAAAACGATTACTCAAAAATCCATCAAAGCTTTGACGAAGAAAAAATTCTGGATAAAATCCATGATTATTTACAAATTCTAGCCAATGAAATGACCCAAATCGGCATTTCTTTACAAAGTGGAATCAAAACGCAAGCTCTGGTAAACTATTCCGAAAATTTGGAACAATTGCACCATGATTATTTTCAATTGAGAAGTAAAAATCTGAATCCGGACACCATGGAGGATTTTATGTCTTTAAGAATTGTTCTATCTAGAATTTACGAGATTACAAAAGACATCACCACCATGTATCAGGTGCTCAATCAAGATTTGAGTAATGCCAAAAGTTTATCCACCGGATTGGATTTGAATCAGTTTGCACCAAAAAGTGAAAAGCTCAATTTGAAAGTTTTGAGCAACCACATCAGTTTACAATCTTCGCATTTCAGACATGCAGTCCGTCTTACGGCGGCTTTACTTACAGGTTATGCCATTTCTCAATTAAGTTTTTTGGGTATAGGTCATTCTTACTGGATACTAATTACAACGCTAGCCATAATGCGACCCGCATACAGCACTACCAAACATAGAAATCTACTGAGAATTTATGGTACTTTTTCCGGTGCAATTACCGCTTACTTTATAATGATTTATATTGAAAACGCTTATGCCTTATTGGGTATTTTTGTATTATCAATGGTTATGTGTTTTAGTTTCTTAAAAGATCGTTATGCATGGGCTGTATTTTTCATGACCATTTACATCTTCTTGTCTTTTAATTTTCTGAATCCGGGTCAAGTAAATACAATTTTCAAAGACCGTATAATCGATACCATAATTGCTGGAATTGTTATTTTTCTGTGTTCGAAATTCATTTTGCCCGTTTGGGAACATAGCCTGAATTTAAATTTGATGAAACGCTCCGCAATGTCCAATTACAGCTATTTTCATGCAGTTATCACTCAATTAAAAACCGGTAACATCCCGACTCAGGAATATAAAATGCGAAGAAAAGACGCTATTATTTCACTAGCCAATTTAAGTGACAATTTCCAAAGAATGCTTTCGGATCCTAAGAATCAAAAGAAAAAAATGGAAACCGTATTGGAGTTTGTCAACACATCACATTTACTAACCGCTTACACTGCTTCGTTATCTCAATATGCACATGCTAAGAAAAAATTTACAGAAATTGATTTCGATCGGTGGGAACAAAAAATAAGCAATGAATTACTCCAAACCAATGCAATACTCAATCAAGAAAAATGGGAAAAAATTCAGACGAATTCAGCTTCTATCGAGCCTGAAGAAAAGGAGCTAGACCATTTATTAGCTGAAAGAAAAAATAAAATCTTGGAAAATGAAATATATGATGCCCGAGACCCAAACCGTATCACTACACTTACCCAACTCACCAATATGAGGAAAATCCTAATTCTTTTGTTTGATGTTGCCACACAACTCAAAAAAACCACCGAGCTATACCAAACTAGAGAAAAACAAAATGAATAAACTACTTTATCAAGCGTTGTAAAGGGTAATTGATCTCGTGATTTTCTTCAATTATCGCAAAGAAATAATTTTCAATTTGTGATATTTTGGCTATATATTCATCTTTAAATTCAGCATCAAAAACAGCACAAGGTACAGAGGACAAATCCGATAATGAAAATTCTTGCACTTGATAATGCTTCTTCAAAGACCAATATTTGCTTGGGTGAAGCTTATAAAGTGCTTCTTTTATCGCCCAAACAATCGTGAGTAATTCAACCTCATTTTCATGTCCAAATATCCAAGACTCTTCTGAATGATGTATGAATTTATGCTTAATTCTTAGTATCTTAGGATTTACTTTTTCTAAATCCACCCCAATTCTTTTTTGGGAAACCGCCAAAGAAGCATAAGGATACGAATGACTTATAGAAATAAAAGCATCTTTCGGATGCAGAAATGGCTGCCCCATGGTTCGGTACAAAATCTGATGTCCAGGCAACAAATCATACAGCATCTTTCGAATCATTAAATATTCAATCTTTTTTTTGGGATGATAATTGTGCACCTTTTCCCAATCATCTTTTGATATTAATTGATCTTCATCAAAAACTTCGGAGTCATCGTACTTCCAAACCTGAATACTCCCCTGAGCATCACTATAATCTCTGTATAAAGGCATATTTTGTAACACGGATTTAAGTTTGTAAATTTGCAAAAATTTTTTTGGATTAAATCCTCAAAAAATCACAAAATTTAATCAAAACTATACATCAATAAATAAGATGGAAACAAAAACCCAATACATTCCTTACAAAGTTAAGGACATTTCCCTAGCTGAGTGGGGAAGAAAAGAAATTACACTTGCAGAAGCAGAAATGCCAGGACTAATGGCCATCCGTGAAGAGTACGGACCTTCCCAACCATTAAAAGGGGCAAGAATTGCAGGATGCTTACACATGACCATCCAAACCGCCGTGCTTATCGAGACTTTAGTAGCACTAGGCGCAGATGTTACATGGTCTTCTTGTAACATTTTCTCCACCCAAGATCATGCAGCGGCAGCCATTGCAGCAGCAGGAATTCCTGTTTATGCTTGGAAAGGAATGAATGCAGAAGAATTTGACTGGTGCATCGAGCAAACCATTTTCTTTGGTGAAGATAGAAAACCATTGAACATGATTTTGGATGATGGCGGCGACTTAACCAATATGGTTTTCGATAAATACCCAGAACTTACCAAAGACATCAAAGGACTTTCCGAAGAAACCACCACTGGAGTACATCGTTTGTACGAAAGAATGGCCAATGGAACTTTGGTTATGCCTGCAATTAATGTGAACGATTCGGTTACTAAATCTAAATTCGACAACAAATACGGCTGTAGAGAATCCGCTGTAGATGCCATCAGAAGAGCAACAGATGTAATGCTTGCTGGTAAAAGAGTGGTTGTATGCGGATTTGGTGATGTAGGAAAAGGAACTGCGGCGTCCTTTAGAGGAGCTGGTTCCATCGTAACTGTAACCGAGATCGATCCAATATGTGCTTTACAAGCTGCTATGGAAGGCTATGAAGTGAAAAAGCTAGAAACAGTGATTGAAAATGCCGACATTATCATTACCACAACTGGTAACTTCAATATCGTACGAGGGGAACACTTTAAAAAAATGAAAGACAAAACCATCGTTTGTAATATTGGTCATTTCGATAACGAAATTGATATGGCTTGGCTTAATGAAAACTATGGTCACACAAAATACGAAGTTAAACCACAGGTAGATATTTATAATATCGAAGGTAATGAAATCATCATTCTTGCGGAAGGAAGATTGGTTAATTTAGGTTGTGCCACCGGCCACCCAAGCTTTGTAATGTCCAACTCTTTCTCTAATCAAACTTTAGCACAAATAGAATTGTGGACCAATTCTGATGCTTACGAAAATAAAGTGTACATGTTGCCTAAAAAATTAGACGAAAAAGTAGCATTTTTACATTTAAAGAAAATAGGTGTTGAATTGGAAACTTTATCCGACGAACAAGCCAAATATATTGGTGTTGAAGTAGAAGGACCTTTCAAACCAGAGTATTACAGATACTAATTGAATACTAATTAAAAAAACAAATAGCCGTCTCACTAATTTTGTAAGACGGCTATTTTATTAATATTGAATCAAAGATTATTGCATATTCACGATTCTATCTACTACATATCTTGTATTTCCTCGCCATGGCAAAACGCCGTGATATTCTTTATAGTGCAAATCGAAAATCTTTCCGTTGTTCTCTTCTAATTGCTTGAATACCTTTTCATCTTCTACAGAAAATTCGAACTCGTAACTCATCAGATTCCCAGTTTTCGCATTAGCACCAAAACCTTGCTGAATAAGTTTTCCTTCGTATGTTTTGAAGATATTGCCTTTCTTAACGGCGTAGTTTAAAGCTCCAGACTTTACTCCTTCACCAAAAACAAAATAATAACGATACCAAACAAATGTACCAAGAAACAATAAGATGATGGCACAAAAAATCCAGAAATACTTCATAGTAATAATTTATATTTTTTATGGAATAAAGATAAAAATTTTATCAATACCACAAACAAATATAAATTATTTTTTCGAAATAGAACGAGAAATTACAATTTTTTGAATTTCTGATGTTCCTTCGTAAATCTGAGTAATTTTTGCATCACGCATCAATCTTTCCACATGATACTCTTTAACATAGCCATATCCACCGTGGATTTGAACAGCCTCTACCGTAGTATCCATCGCAACTTGAGAAGCATACAATTTAGCCATTGCACCACTTTCAGAAATATCTTTACCTTCATCTTTTTCAGATGCTGCTTTGTAGCAAAGCATTCTAGCTGCAGTAATTTGGGTAGCCATATCAGCTAATTTAAATGCAACTGCCTGGTGATTGATAATTTCAGTACCGAAAGCTTTTCTTGTTTTTGCATATTTTAAAGCCAACTCATAAGCACCCGATGCGATACCCAAGGCTTGAGAAGCAATACCAATTCTACCACCGTTTAAAACAGCCATTGCAAAATTGAATCCGAATCCATCTTCACCAATTCTGTTTTCTTTAGGCACTTTTACATTATTAAAAATCAAAGAATGGGTATCGGAACCACGAATTCCCATCTTATCTTCTTTCAAACCAATTTCAAATCCTTCCCAACCTTTTTCTACGATAAAAGCATTGATACCTTTATGTTTTTTCTCTGGATTGGTATGCGCAATCACGATATAGTATTGTGCAGTTCCACCATTGGTAATCCAGTTTTTTATACCATTCAATAAATAATAATCGCCTTTGTCCTCAGCCGTAGTTTTTTGAGAAGTTGCATCAGAACCTGCTTCTGGCTCAGAAAGTGCAAACGCACCGATAACCTGTCCACTTGCCAAAGGCACCAAATATTTTTGTTTTTGCTCTTCGCTGGCATATTTTTCTAGTCCTGCACAAACCAATGAGTTGTTTACAGACATAACAACCGCAGCAGAAGCATCCACTTTTGCAATTTCTTCCATAGCGACTACATAAGAAACCGCGTCTAAACCAGAACCTCCATATTGAGGGTCAACCATCATTCCTAAGAAACCCAATTCTGCCATTTTCTTCACTTGTTCGTGTGGGAATTTCTGATCTCGATCTCTCTCGATTACTCCTGGCAATAGTTCATTTTGAGCAAAATCTCTTGCTGCTTGCTGAATCATCAGCTGTTCTTCAGTTAAATTGAAATTCATAATCTACTATAAATTGTTTGCGGTAAAAATACAATTTTTAGCATAAATCTTTAGTAAAAAAATTTGGATATTTAACCAAAAATAAATATTTTTACGAATTATAGAATTTTAACAAAATATCTTCAAATATAATGAGCATTAAAAGATTATTTGACTTCGCAAATCAGGCTTTGGTGAAATATCCTCAAACCAATATGTATGCGACCAAAGAAAAAGGGGAATGGGTAAAAACTTCCACTAAAGAATTTATTGGTTTGGGAAATAAAATTTCCAGAGGCCTATTAAAATTAGGAATCCAACCAGGAGACAAAATTGCACTCATCACCACTGCAACCAGAACAGAATGGGCTGTTATGGATTTTGGTATTTTACAGATTGGCGCCATTACCGTACCGGTTTACCCTTCTATTTCTGCTGAAGATTATGAATATATCTTTAATAATGCTGAAATAAAATATTGCTTCGTTTCGGATATCGATTTGTATAAAAAAGTAAATTCCATAAAACAAAAAGTAGCAACCCTTGAGGGAATATTTAGCTTTGATGATTTGGATGGAGTCGCCAACTGGAAAGAAATTTTGGACTTAGGTAACAATGAAAGCACACAAAATGAAGTAGAAGACATTTCAAATTCCATCAATGAAGACGATTTAGCGACCATCATTTACACCTCCGGAACCACAGGTAAACCGAAAGGTGTGATGCTTACACATAAAAATATTGTTTCCAATGTATTGGCTTCCGATTCTAGAATACCGAGAAAAAAAGGCCTTAACATAGAGGACACTCGAGCGTTAAGTTTTTTACCCATTTGCCATATTTTCGAAAGAATGATTTTTTATCTATTTACTTATAATGGCATCTCCATATACTTTGCAGAGAGCATTGAGAAAATGGGCGAAAACATAAAAGAAGTCAAACCCCATTACATGACAGTAGTCCCTAGATTAATTGAAAAAGTATATGACAAGATATACGACAAAGGATTAAGTGCTGGTGGATTAAAGTCCAAAATATTTCTTTGGGCTTTAGGGGTAAACAAATCCAAAAAAGAAATCACCAGCAAACCATCAACCCTTGCTGAAATCATCGCTGACAAATTGGTTTTCAAAAAATGGAGAGAAGGCCTTGGTGGAGAAATCATCACCTTGGTATCGGGTTCTGCAGCACTTTCCGAAAGACTGAATAAAATGTTCTGGAATGCTGGGATCCCTATACTCGAAGGATATGGACTAACAGAAACTTCACCGGTAATTGCCGTTAACTCTATGGGCAGAATGAAAGTGGGAACCGTAGGACATCCTTTGGATAATTTAAAAGTAAAAATCCAAGAAGATGGAGAAATCACAGTAAAAGGACCATCCATTACGCAAGGTTATTTTAAAAACGAAGAGCAAACCAAAGAAGCTTTCACAGAAGACGGCTACTTTAAAACCGGAGACATTGGCCATATTGACGCTGAAGGATTTTTAAAAATCACCGACAGGAAAAAAGAAATGTTCAAAACATCTGGAGGTAAATATGTAGCACCACAAGTAATTGAAAATCTAGCAAAAGCGTCTAAATTTATTGAGCAAATTATGGTGGTAGGTGAAGGTGAAAAAATGCCTTGCGCTCTTGTACAACCCGACTTTGTATTTGCGAGCCACTGGGCAGAGAGAAAAAACATCAACATTGGTAAAACCCCAAATGAAATTGCCAACAGCCCAGAATTGAAGGCAAGAATTGAAAAAGAAATCGACTATCTAAATACCAAATTGGGCCATTGGGAACAAATAAAAAAAATAGAACTCACCCCAGAAATTTGGACAATTGAGGAGGGACACCTAACTCCAACCATGAAGTTAAAAAGAAAAATTATTAAAGAAAAATACAAAGATCTTTACAATAAAATGTACGGCCATACCGAAAATTAATCCCCAACAGCAGCCATTTGGCTGCTGTTTTACCAGCGTTATACTTTTTAAAAATTGTTTAAAAAAAATATTTTTTTTTGACTTTGGCTTAAATTTTGTTTAATAACAAATATTAAACATTTGTTTAATATAAATAATACTATAATGAAAAAAATATCTACTTTTTTAATTTTTATTTTAATACAAAATTTTAATAGTCAGACTCTTAGTTTAAAAGACTGTATTACTAAAGCCATGGAAAGCAATACTTCTATTACTTTGGCAAAACAATCTGTGGAAACCAATAAAGAACAGTATGAAGGTAGCCGCAAAAATATGTTGCCCAAAGTAGATCTTTTGGCGGGGTACAACTATCTTGGCAAGCCTTTGGAAGTCAATCTACAGCAAACTAAAGACGGTATTGTGGAAGGTTCCGCTTTGCAATCTGCCAATGCAGCATCCACTATTTATGAACAAATTACCGGAAATCCACTCAATGCCAATGTTTGGGATATGATTTATCAAACTTCCAGAGATATTATTTCGGCGGTTTATCCCAACTACAATCCGGCTCTCAGCAAGCAAGATTATTTAATGGCAGGCATTATGGTAAGGCAACCGATCTATTTAGGAGGAAAGTTGAAGGCAGTACAAAAGCTCAAAGAACAACAATTCCGATCTAGCGAAATACATTTGGAAAACGCTCAGGATTTAGTCGTTTATAATGTTACTTTACAGTATCTTCAGGTTTTGTATTATAATTCTATGATTGAAAAAGAAGAACAAAAAATAGTTTCTTTACAAAAAAATGAACAATATGCAGCCCAACTTTTAAAATCGGAAATCATTCCCCCTTACATGAAAAAATGGTCGGATGTGGCTCTGATGCAAGGGAAAACAAGCTTGGAAAATTTAAAACTCGAAAGAGAAAATGCTTTGCTCACCTTAAAGCAAATGATGGGAATGCCCTTGAACAGTAATTTAGAAATACAAGGAAAACTTCCTGAACAGTTTGCAGAAATGGATCATTTAATTAAAATTCAAACCGAAAACAATACGGATATTAGATGGTTGAACGCCAAAAAAGAAGAAGCAAATACTGCTCTAAAGGTTGCAAAATCCCTCAATCATCCTAATGTTTTTGCTATTGGTAATGCACAATTTCTTAGAAAGGACTTACCCGTCATTACCCCTCCATGGATGGTGGGTATAGAAATGCAGTGGACTTTATTCAATGGTTTTGAAAATAAAAACAAAATAAAAGCGGCTGAATCTTTAGTAAAAGAATCGGAGCTTTTAATCAAACAAAAACAGGAAACGGTAGATTTGGCAGTTCAATTGGCACAAAATAAAATTAAAGCCATACAAAACCAATCCGAAACGCTGGATGCAGCAAGAAAAGAAACTTATACCACCACAGATATGATTAGAAAAAGAATGGAAAACAGCCTTTCTTCTGTAAAAGATGTGAACGATGCCTTGCAATTGCAATACAGCTCAGAAAAGCTTTACTATACTTCTCTAGTAGCTTATCAAACAGCGTTAGCCACTTATTATTACCTCAATGGACAACCTGAAAACATCACTCAAATAATCGACTAAAATTATAAAATCGCAATTCAGAACATCGATTCCATTAAAGTAATGAAGATTAACCCTGATGAAAAAATGCGATTACATTTAACTAAAAAAATAAAAATCTACCAATGAAATCGCCATGTAAAATTTGCTTTTCACCCAAGCACTCATGAAGATTGGCGATTACATTTGACCTTTGAAAAACAATAAATATCTACAAATGAAAAATATATTTAAAAACTACTGGGCTGCCCTTATCCCTATCATCATTTTATTGTGTACGGGCATTTTTCTTTTGATAAAAAAATCGAATACTGAAGATTCTAAACTAAAAATCGTAGGGATGGTAGATGCTGAATTTATTGATATTTCCGCTTCTTTACCCGGAAGAATAGACCGTATAAAAGTAAAAGAAGGAGATGAAATACATGCCGGTGAAGTTTTGGCCATTATGAAAGACGAAGAGGTAAACACCATTCAACAACAAGCTTTAGACGCGATTACGATTGCCGAAAACACCAAGGATTTAGCCGACAGAGGAGCTGCTCCAGAGGTGGTAGAATCAGCCAGAAATCTTCAAAAAATAGCTCAAGATCAAATGGTTTTAATGGAAAAAACCTATGCTAGATTTAAAAACCTTTATGGTGAAGGTGTGGTTTCTGGGCAAGAATATGATTTGGTGAAATTTCGTTATCAGGCTGCACAAAAAGAGCTGGAAACCGCCAAGCTTAATGTAGAACTTTTGGCAAAAGGGGGCAATCAACAAATTAGAAATAAAGCGGCTGCTTTGGTTAATCAGGCGAAGAATGCAGAAAAACTTACGCAACAAATTAAAGAAAAAGCAATCATTACATCGCCTATTTCAGGTATTGTTTCTAATCTGATTTCTAAACCTGGGGAGATGGTTAATGCGGGTTATCCTATGATGACCATTCAGAAAAACAACTCCTACTCTATTTCCTTCAACCTGAGACAAGACCAAATGAATAAAGTGGAAAAAGGGAGCTTGGTGCACATAAAAATTCCTGGGGTACATCCCGAAGAAATCACCGCAAGAGTAAGCGAGTTGGCTCCAGCTTTGGGTTTTGCCGATTTTGTTCCTGAAAATCAGAAAGGACAATTTCAACTGAGAACTTTTAAAATTAAATGTACTCCTGTGGACATGAATAAAATAAAAGGACTTCGAGTAGGAATGACTGCCGAATTAGTATTATAGCTTTAAAAAAAATATGAAAATACTCTTTTCCATTATTTGGCGAGAATGGAAACGCCTGTTCAGCCTACCGGTCTTTTATATTGTGGGCATCATCATTCCACCGATTTTGTTTTTATTTTATGCTTATCTGTATCAAAACAAATTTGCAGAGGATTTGCCTGTTGCCGTTTGGAATGAAGATCAATCTGAGGTTTCAAGAAAATTAGTAGATATGATGGATGCTTCCAAAAGCATCAAAATTACCGAATTTGCCCATAGCGAAGCCGATATCAAAAATCTTATTCTATCCAATCAAGTGATGGGGGCGGTTTATATTCCAAAAAATTTAGAAGCCGATATTAAAAATAATAAAGCTGCTACCATTGTGGTGTACACAAATGCTTCCTCTTTGGTTGCCTCAAAAATGATTTATAAAGATGCGGCCGGGGTCATTATCAAAGGAGGTCTAGCGGTGGTTTTACAAAAACTCACCAAGCAAGGAATGCCCATACAACAAGCGTCAGCGTTAGTTCAACCCATCAAACTAAACACCTATACGCTGTACAATCCCGATTATAATTATCAGGAATATCTTACACCAGGGCTAATCAGTGTAGGGATACAAATGGCATTTATCGTTATAGCAGTTTTATTGCTCAACTGGGAGTTAAAAACGCAGACTTTACAAGAATTGCTGGTATTGTCTCGTTTTTCAGCATCTAATATTGTCATAGGAAAACTCATTGCATTACTCACCCTTTCATGGGTTCATTTTGCAATGATTCAATGGATTGTATTTCCGCTTTTCGATCTAGAAAAAGCGGGTACCACTTGGAATTTCTTTCTACTATACAACGGATTGGTAACCGCTTGTATCGGATTTGGGATGTTGGTTTCTGCAATTTTTGACGATGTCATGCTCTGTGCCGATGTTGCTTTGTTTTTCACTTCTCCCGCATTTGTCTTTAGTGGATTTACTTTTCCTAGAATTGCCATGCCTTGGTACGACCAATATTATGCGGCCATTATGCCTTACACTTATTTCTTAGATGGATTTCTCAAAGGGTATTTTATGCATTTATCGCCCTCTTATTTTTCCAAAGAATTAGGAATTTTAGCCCTTATGACTGCTGTTTTTATCAGTCTAACGGTCGTTGTCTATCAAAAGAAAATTAATCCTTTGAAAAATAAAACCTTCAACAATAAAGAAAATTAAAAAGCAATGTTCCGATCTGTACAAACCTTATTTTTTCGTGAAATGCGACTGGTGGTCAAGGAGCATTCTTTACTCTTAACCCTTTTGTTGGCACCGCTTTTCTATGCATTTATGTACGGAAGTATTTATATTAACAAAGTAGAAACTCAAGTTCCTTTAGCAATCATTGATACCGACCAATCGGCTACCTCCAGATTTTTGATCCGTGAAATAGCCTCAGATCCTATGATTCAATCTGTACCTGTCAATAGTTTAGCCGAAGCACAAGAAATGATGAACCGAGGGGAGGTTAACGGTTATTTTTTTATCGATCAAAATTTTGAAAAACAAATTCTCTCTTTGCAACAAGCACAGGTAAATTTAGCCGTGAATGCTTCTAAATTTCTTCCTGCCAGTGATCTCACCGCCCATCTCACCAACATTTGCCTAACGGTAGGAGGTGGCGTAAGAAAAACTTATTTCAACAAACAAGGGATGAATGATCATCAAGCGATGGCCAATACCAATCCTATTCATTTGGATTACCGACCTCTTTTTAACGAAAAAACAGGATACGGCAACTTTTTATTACCAGGATTAATGGCTGTAATTCTACAACAAACTTTGCTGATCGGGCTTTGTGTAAGTATGTCCTTAGAAAGACAAGGAAGAAAATTAGGCGAACTAAAAACCCTATCACTTAATTCAGCATCGAATTTATTGATGGGCAAAGGTTTATTTTACTTTTTGGTTTATTTAATTTTTGCTCAATTCTTTATCAATATCGTTTTTTCTGTTTTCGATATGCCTTTTAGAGGAAGCTTTTTAGAAGTTAATTTCCTAATGGCTGTTTTTTATGTTAGTTTAATTCCCTTAGCATTTTGGGTAGGAAGTTTCTTCAAAAACACTTTGCTCATAGTACAAATTATGGGTTTCTCCTCCTATCCTATCTTCCTGATTACGGGATATTCCATGCCTTTTCAAAATTTACCTTTGGTTGTCCAATGGATTTCCAACTTACTACCTACCACTCCCTTTTTAAGGATCTATACCCTATTGGTACAAGGTGGTGCCAGTATTTCGGATCAACTTCCGAATCTTTTTCATCTCGTAGGATTAGGTGTTTTTTACACACTGCTCTTCAGTTGGCGAATGAAAAAGCTTTATTATAAAAGCATCATTTAATCTATTTTATGATTTAGAATCACGAAAACAATACAAGACATCAATGACATGGGAAAAATCATACTTTTTCAGATAAAAATAGACTTTAAAAAATTTTGTATTTCGAATAGTTGTTATAATTTTGCGGTTAATTTAGAATAAATAAAAATAAGCCTCAAATGAAAAAGATACTTTACACTGCGCTGTTTCTTTGTTCGTTGCTCTTTAATGCACAGAAAAACACATTATTGAATGCCGAATTTTGGAAAAATAAACCTAGCGTTGACTTGGTAAAAGCCGAAATGGAGAAAGGAAACAACCCTTCCGAATTTAATAATAATGCTTTTGATCCTGTTGCCATTTCCATTTCAAACGGAGCTCCTTTAGAAACCATACAATTTTTGGTGGAACAAAAAGGAAATTCTGTACATAAATTAACCCATGATGGAAGGATTTACCTCCATTGGGCAGCAATAACAGGCAGAGTAGATTTGATAGATTATTTGATTAAAAAAGGATCAAAGGTGGACTTAGTTGACACCAAAGGGCTCACTCCACTTACTTTTGGGGCTATGTTTGGCGTAAATGATCCTAAAGTTTACGATTTATTTTTCAATGCCGGAATTTCTCCTAAAACAAAATATAAAAATGGAGCCAACATTCTGCTTTTGGCTTTAGGTAATGATAAAGAGGGTTCTTTATTAAAATTATTCGAAGCCAAAGGTTTAAAGATTACTGATAAAGATGAATTGGGTAATACCAGTTTTGATTATGCTGCAACTTTTGGAAATATTGATTTTTTAAAATCATTAATAAACAAAGGAATTAAAGCCAACGGAACTGCACTAATCAACGCTGCACAAGGAACCAGACGAAGTTCTAATGGATTGGATGTCTTTCAATATCTAATAGATGAGGTAAAAATAAATCCTTCTGCTACTTCGGAAGATGGCGCTACAGCTTTACAAATTGTGGCCAGAAAACCTAAACAAACTGAAATCATTAATTTCCTATTAAGCAAAGGAGTAGATGCCAATAAAACCGACAAAGAGGGCAATAATGCATTAATGGCAGCTGCATCCAGCCACGAATTGGATCAAGTTAAAATTCTTTCAGAAAAAACAAACAACATCAATGCTCAAAACAAAGAAGGCGAATCGGCGCTTACTTTTGCCGTGAAAAATGGTTCTGCTGAGATTGTTTCATTTTTATTGAATCAAAAGGCTGATGTTAAAGTATTGGACAACAAAGGAAATCATCTCGGGTATTATTTGGTACAATCGTATAGACCAGCAAGACCGGGGCAAAAAGATGAATTTACTGAGAAAATAAATCTCTTAAAATCCTCTGGACTCGATCTTTCTTTACCACAAAAGGATGGCTCTACCCTACTTACTTTGGCGGCTTCCAAAAATGATTTGGGATTATTAAAAAAATTAGATGGCCTGAACATCAATGTAAATGCAGTGGACAAAGAAAAAATGTCAGCCCTTCACAAAGCTGCTTTGGTTGCTAAAGACGACAGCGTTTTGCAATATTTGGTACAACTCGGTATCAACAAAAATTTGAAAACCGAATTTGATGAAACCGAATACGATTTGGCTTCTGAAAATGAAAATTTAAAGAAAATTAATGCTGATCTAAGCTTTCTTAAATAATTGAATTAAATAAAATTAGTATAAAAACAATTCAAAAAAATCGTTCTTACATTACTGAAATCCAACAAAAGAACCACCATTTTTTTTTGAATTTAAAAAATATCCAACTATGATAAATAAAATAACAAAACTCTTTGTATTAGGACTTGTCTTCTGTTCAACCATCGTCTTTGCCCAAAGCAGTAAATACAAATGCATGTTGCAACTTACCAATTATTCTGGTGAAGGGGCATATATTGTGGTTTCTCTCATCAACCCAAAAGGGGGATACGAGAAAACTTTATACATGTTGGGACCCGAAAAAAAATGGCACGACACGCTGAAACAATGGTACAAAGCCGATGGTAAAAAAGCCAAACTTAACGGAATCACGGGTGCATCAGTTGCCGGGGGCGATAGAAGTATTATTACCTTCTCTATTGATGACCAATACCTAAACAAAGGATACAAAATCCGTTTCGAAACCGCAGTAGAAGACCAAAAAAACCATGGTTCCGATGCCGAAATTCCATTTACAACAGCAGGAATTACAGCCAAAACCGAAGGAAAAGGATACATACGGTATGTAAAACTTATTAAATTTTAATTTTCCAATAAAAACATCGACAACTTTTCCAGAGTATTTTGGAAAAGTTGTTTTTTATTCATATTTCTTTTATCCATTAAAAATGACTATATCCATTTGGAGATTTGCCCATTTATCCATTGCCATTATTGCGAGTTTATTTCTAATAATAGCTTCAGCCACTGGAGTTGTATTGGCTTATGATGCCGCACAAGAAAACTTACAACCATACCAAAGTAAGAATTTCGAGCAACTTTCCTTGGCGGAAACCATTCCGACATTGAAAAAAAACTATCCCGAAATTACCGAAATTACCATCGATGACAACGGTTTTGTACTCCTAGATGGTAGTGATCTTGAAGGTAATGCGGTAAAAGGATACATCGACCCACAAAATGGTCAATTTCTGGGAAAACCTTTGGTAAAAAGCGATTTCATCAACTGGAATATACAGTTGCATCGTTCCTTATTTTTAAAAGAAACCGGGAGATTTATCGTAGGAATTGTTTCTATTTTATTGGTTTTGATGACTTTTTCTGGCTTCGTTATTCTCCTGAAAAGACAACAAGGAATCCGTCATTTTTTTAGTAAAATTAAAGACGATTATCTACCACAATATCTGCATGTAGTCGCTGGCAGATTGTTGCTTCTCCCACTGTTATTCGTTACGCTTACTGCCACTTATCTATTTTTATACCGATTTGATTTCATCACTAAAACCAAAACTCAGGCAGTAACAACCGCACCCAATAATCATCAAAAAATAACAGTTGCCGAATTTCGTAGCTTTAAACAAACTAAACTTTCGGAAGTAAAGAAAATAGAATTTCCTTTCATTGAGGACGATCCCGAGGAAAATTATATTATTCAACTCAAAGATAAAAGCATAACGGTAAACCAAATCGATGGTTCCATAGTAAAAACCCTCCCCACTTCTAAAGCAGAAGTTTATGAAAACATGAACCTGAAACTTCATACCGGCCGTGGCAATTGGCTTTTGGCTATCGTTTTAGGTATTTCATCATTTGGTGTGTTGGTGTTTATTTACACTGGTTTTGCCATCACCTTTAAGCGTACAAAAAATAAAATTAGCAATCCTTATACCGCTGAAAATGCAGATATTGTATTGCTGGTTGGTTCGGAAAACGGAAGTACCATGGGCTTTGCGCACAACATTCATCAGCAATTATTGTCCTTGCGAAAGAAATCTTTTGTGACTACGCTCAATCAGTATCAAGTATTTCCAAAAGCAGAACACATCATCATCCTAACTTCTACCTACGGTTTGGGTGATGCGCCAAGCAATGCCTCTGTTTTTGAAAAACGACTGAACCAATGTCCTCAATTGCAAAAAATAAAGGTGAGCATCGTTGGATTTGGCTCTCAGTCTTATGATGATTATTGTGCTTATGCTGAAAAAATTCAACAAAAAATAAGCGAAAAAGAATGGGCAGAAATGCTTACTCCACTCGTTAAGGTAAATGACAGCTCTCCAAACGATTTTGTGGAATGGACCAAAGCGTGGACTTTCCAAAGTATGCTCCCACTGGCAACTGCAAGCAGTTTTTATCAGCAAAAAAATCAAGCATTGGAAAACTTTGAAGTCGTGGGTAGATCAGAAATTATTGAGGAAACCACCACCTTTAAAATCATTTTAAAACCGTTGAAGAAATCCAAATTTCAATCTGGTGATTTATTGGCTATTTACCCAAAAAATGACCATACCGAAAGATTTTATTCCATAGGTAAAGTGGGCGAAAACCTTCAATTGGTGGTAAAATTACATGAAAATGGCATAGGTTCTGGCCATCTGTATCAATTGAAAAAAGGGGACACGCTAAAGGCTAAATTCATGCGGAATGAAGATTTCCATTGTACCCAAGAAATGAAATCGGTGATTATGATTGCCAACGGAACTGGTATTGCTCCATTTTTAGGTATGATAGAAGAAAATAATCATCATGCCGATATACAACTCTACTGTGGTTTCAGAAAAAATTCGAAACTGACAAAATCGTACCAACAATTTGCCCAAGAGCAAAAGGAAAAAGGCAAGCTCAACCGTTTCGAAATTGCCTATTCCCGCGAGGAAAATTCGCAATATGTGATGGATTTGGTGAGAAGAGATGAGGATATTTTTATGAAACAAATCCAAAATAAAGAGTATATCATGATTTGTGGTGCACTAAAAATGCAACGAGACATCGAGAAAATTTTATCCGAGCTTTGCAAAAACCATAATTTGGATTTTGAAAAATACAAAAAAGATGGCTTTTTATTAACCGATTGCTATTAATTTTAAATGCCAAATTTTTGTAAAATATGTATTGTAATGATTAAATTGATTGTAATATTCAGCATCATAGCAGGAAATTTCTGTTATGGTCAAATTCAGATTTCCCGTCCTGTAACCCTTATGGGAAGTAGGTTTGACATTACATTGGTAGGAAAAGATTCCACCAGCATCAACCAAAACATCAACCAAGCCATTCAGGAAATAGACCGTATCGAGCGATTGATTTCCGAATGGAGCAATGACACACCCGTTTCAGAAATCAACAAAAATGCTGGAATAAAACCGATAAAAGTAAATCCTGAACTCATTCAGCTCACCCAAACCGCTTTGTATTTTTCCAAAAAAACCCGTGGTGCTTTTGACATCAGCATTGTGGCAATGGACAAAATTTGGAAATTTGATGGAAGTATAAAAACCATGCCGACAGAAGAATCGATAAAAAAATCGGTACAAAAAGTCAATTATAAAAACATCCTTATCGATACTAAAAAACAGACCATTTTTTTAAAAGAAAAAGGAATGAAAATAGGATTTGGATCCATTGGAAAGGCCTATGCCGCTGAGAAAGCAAAAGAATTAATGCAAAAAAATGGTGTTGAAGCAGGCATTATAAATGCTGCCGGTGATGTTGCAACTTGGGGAAAACAACCCGATGGTGAAGCTTGGGCTATTGGCATCCAAAACCCTTTTGAGCCCGATGAAATAGAAGAAGTTGTAGAAATGGACAACAATGCCGTTGTTACCTCGGGGTCTTATGAAAAATATGCTGAAATTAATGGCAAAAGGTATTCGCACATCATCCATCCTAAAACCGGAATGCCCAGCACAGGACTCATTAGCGTAACCATTATCGGTAAAAATGCCACCATAGCCAATGGGCTGAGTACCTCTATCATGGTGTTAGGTGTACAGAAAGGATTACAATTAATGAATCAATTTCCTGATTATCGTTTTCTCATGATAAAAGACAATGGAAATATCATAAAGAATTAAACTTTTTTTAATTTAAAACAACACTTTCCTACTGTAGTAGCTTTCATTTTACTTCAAATGAAAAAATCCACATCATATTTTTTAAAACTTTCTCTAAGAATAGTTGTTTACTATAATGATTACTCTATTTTTGCGCAGAATTAAAAAACATTGATAATAATCATGCATTTATTAAAAATTAACTAATAAAAATCATATTATATTAAGATGTTTTTATCCGAAATCAATCTACATTTGTAAAAAAATTTAGTCGTATGAATAAGTCAATTTTAAAAATCATGTCCGCTGTAATCTTGATGGGAGGATTAGCAGCTTGTAAACAAAATCCCGGTGAAAACAAAACAGCAGAATCTAGTACTGCGAATACAGCTGAAATAGTAGCTGAAGGTAATCCTGAAGTATTAGAACTTACCGCTGCGCCAATGGTTCCAAAACCAGTTTTGGATCGTGCGGCAAAAAAAGTAATCGTAAATCTTGAAACTACTGAGGAAGAAGCCGAGATTGATGATGGTGTTAAATATAAAGTTTGGACTTTCAACCACACTGTACCTGGAAGTTTTATTCGTGTAAGAGTGGGGGACGAAGTACAATTGAACATTAAAAACGCCGCCAATTCTACTTTACCACACAACATCGACTTACATGCTGTAAATGGTCCTGGAGGTGGTGCTGAAGCTACTTTCGTGGCACCTGGTAAAGAAGCATCTTTCACTTTCAAGGCACTTAACCCTGGTCTTTATGTGTACCACTGTGCTGCGCCACCTGTACCCATGCACATTGCCAATGGTATGTATGGACTTATCTTGGTTGAACCAGAAGGTGGTTTGCCTAAAGTGGATAGAGAATACTACATCATGCAAGGGGAATACTACATTAAAGGAAAATACGAAGAAAAAGGTTTCCACGAGTTTGATCTAGACAAAGGTATTGCCGAAAACCCAGACTATGTGGTTTTTAATGGTAGAAAAGGATCCATGTTAGGACCAAAAGTTTTGGAAGCAAAAGTAGGAGAAACCGTACGATTGTTTGTAGGAAATGGTGGACCTAACCTTACTTCATCTTTCCATGTGATTGGCGAAATCTTTGATAAAGTGTATATTGAAGGTGGAAACAAAATCAATGAAAATGTACAAACTACCCTTATCCCAGCGGGAGGTTCTGCAATTGTAGAATTTAAAGTAGATGTACCGGGTGTGTACAACATTGTGGACCACTCCATCTTTAGAGTTTTCAACAAAGGAGCTTTAGCCCAATTAAAAGTGACTGGCCCAGAAAATGAGAAAATTTTTAAGAAAACTAAATAAATAAGAAAAGGGGCTCTTACAGCCCCTTTTTTTGACTCATTAATAAAAAATGAGACCAGTGATGGCCAGTACATTATTTAAGTAAAACCAATAAACTTGCACTGGGGATATGAACTGAGATTTGTACATTTACAAATCAAAAAAAATCAAAAGACTTATGAAAAATTTGTGGATGATATGGTGTATTGCATTTCTTTTTTCTTGCCAACAAAAAGAAGAAAAACAATGGATGCCCAATAAAAATGAAGAGAAGAAAGAGAAATTAATATCAAACAAAAAAATGATTCTAATAGAGGGCGGTCAATACACTCCCTTCTATGGCAGAAAAGACACTTTGGTCACTGTAGAACCTTTCTATATGGATGACACACCGGTAACCAATGCCGAATTTTTGGAATTTGTTAAAAAAAATCCACAATGGAGCAAATCCAAAGTAAAAGCCATTTATTCGGATTCTACTTATCTTAAAGAATGGCCTTCGGATTTTGAACTTCCCAAAAAATACAAACCCAATAGTCCCGTTTGTTATGTTTCTTGGTTTGCGGCAAAAGCCTATGCCGAAAGCGTTGGTAAGCGATTGCCTACGCAGGACGAATGGGAATTTGTAGGTCAGGCAGACGACAAAGCCAAAGATGCAACAAAAAAACCATCCTACTCATCGGATATTATTGATTTGTATAACATTAAAGACAAGCAGTACGCCGAGATTGGAAAATCCAATCCCAATGTCTATGGCATTTACAACATGTTCGATTTGGTATGGGAATGGTCCGAGGATTTTAATTCAACTTTAACCACTGGAGATTCTAGAAAAAGCCAATTTGATGACAAACAATTGAGTTGCGCTGGATCTGCCATTTCGGCCAATGACATATATAATTATGCTGCCTTTATGAGATTTGCTTTCAGAACGAGTGTTAAAGCCAATTATACAATTTCGAATTTAGGCTTTCGATGTGCTAAAGATGCAGAACCTAAAGATGGAAATATTAAAAAATAATTTTAAACGAAACTACAATGAAAAAGATACTGACTTTGCTCATGATGGGAATTTTGACTCTATCATGTCAGCAAAAACCAAAAATTGATTATTTACCTTCCAATTCTATTTATAACTTAAATTCTACTTGGACCAATCAGGACGGAAAGGACATGCAATTCAGTGATATGATTGGGAAAAACATGATTGTAGTCATGATTTATACTACTTGTAAAACGGCTTGTCCGCTTTTGGTGGCCGATATGAAAAAAGTAAAATCTCAGATTCCCGAAGATCTTCTAAAGGAGACCAACTTGGTATTGGTTTCCATAGATCCAGATACGGATACACCAGATAAACTGAATGCTTTTGCAAAAACGAATAAAATGTATGGCGAACCATGGGTTTTCCTAAGAAGTAACGAGGACGATACCAAAGAATTTGCCAACATCTTATCCATGAAATACAAAAAAATATCTCCCGTTGAGTTTTCTCATTCCAACATTATTTCTGTTTTCAACAAAAAAGGAGAAATGGTAAGCCAAGAGGAAGGAGCAGGCATTAATGCGGAGAAAGTAGTCAATGACTTAAAAGGAATTAAGAACTAACACCTCGTCAACTCGATAAAAATAAAGCTCTCAGAAAATTCTGAGAGCTTTAATATTATTAATCTTCGTCATCATCAAAGAAATCATCTTTCTCATCGAAGTTGTCTTCCTCCTCATCATCATAGGTGTCGTCTTCATCAGAGAAATTGGCATTTTCAAATTCATCAAAGCCAAAATCGTCATCCATGAGTGGCATTGCCGACTTTTTTGATTTAGCACCTGCGGTTGATTTTCCTGGTGCTTTCAAAGGCACATTGCCAAATCTGAATACGGTAATGGGATAGTTAACAGAAGGTGTTTCTTCTATTACCTCTATTAACTCGCAGAAAAATTCCCACAAATCGATAAAGCCATACTGAAATTGTGCTTTATCTCCTACTTTTGTAAAGGCTTCGGACAAATATACATCCGACATGATTTCCTCATCGCCTTCATCACTCATGTCTTCCAAAGGAACGGTTCGAATTATTGTTCCATCATTTTCTATTAAGTTAAATGCAGACAACTCTTCTCCTTGCAAACTAAAAGCAGACTTAATGCCCAAATGCAAATTCCACAATGTTTGTTTGTCCTTAATCTCAATATCTCTAAAGATATCGTCCTTGGCGTCTAAAATTACCCTTATTTTATAAACCATTCTCTTGTTCTATATTTCGTTTTACTTTAGTTTTTCGGCTACAAATATATGACAATTGAAAGATGACAAAAAAAAAATTGTTGTTGTTTTTTTCAAAAAAATATTTATACTTTTTGGCTAGAAAAAGTATATTTTAAAGCATTTAAACTTAAATTAGATAAAAAAAAAGACAAATGAAACAAATCATCTATTTGCTTCATTGATTGATAAAAATTCTTTGATTTATTTTTATTATTCTAAACTTTAATCTTCCTGTGTGATGGCCATGGGTAAAGAAAAAGTAAATTGAGTACCTTCCAAGTAAGTACTTTCAACAGAAATATTTTCCTGATGGGCTTCTAAAATATGTTTTACGATGGCCAAACCTAATCCAGAACCGCCTTCCCTCCTGTTTCTACTACTTTCTACACGAAAAAATCGCTCAAAAATCCTGGGCAATACTTCAGGTTTTATTCCCATACCATTGTCCTTCACTTGTATTTGGATATGATTTCCTATGGACTTTGTGTGTACGGAGATAAGTGCGTTTTCTCGGTTGGCATAATAGACGGCATTAGAAATTAAGTTGATCAGTACTTGAAATATTTTCTGCTTATCGGCTTGCACCATGGCTGTATTGAGCAACGAATCCAGCTTAAAACGAGATTGGGTTTTGGCTACTTCCAAATCGAGCACATCAAAAATTTCTTTGATGAGTTGGTGTACATCAAAAGTTTCGATATTGAGCTCAATTTCACCACTTTCATATTTATTAATCATGTCCAAATCCACCACTATATTCAGTAATCTTTCGGTTAAATTATTAATTCTCTCCAGATATTTATCTCGAATTTTAATATTGTTTATCGCACCATCCATTAATGTTTCCACATATCCTTGGATGGAGAAAAGTGGCGTTTTCATTTCGTGGGATACATTGCCTAGGTACTCTTTTCGGTAGAGTTCCATCGATTTCATTGTGTCTATTTCAGTTGCATTTTTTTGTTGAAATTCAGAAACTTTTTCTCCCAAAGTTTGTAAATTCATCTCCTCTTCATTTTTCAGAATTTCTTGTGGCAATATGGTAGAAATCCTCTTGATTTGCCTTTTACCATAAAAATTAAACAAAAGATCCAGAACAAGATAATTAATGACCATCATGATTAAAAATGAAAACAACAAAGGAGCCATAAATTCCACTTTGGTTTGCTGCATTCTTTCTTTGGATATATCGAATAAGATTGCCACCAACAACATAATAGAAGTAAGTAAAACCGAGGCTATGAATGTCAATCGGTGAAATTTGAATTTCATATTAAATTAATATTATGAAGAAATTTGCAACTTATACCCTATTCCCTTCATGGTTTGTATGGAGTCCATGCCTATTTTTTCTCTTAATCTACGGATGTGTACATCGATGGTTCTTTCGCCTACCACCACATCATTACCCCATACTTTATCTAGAATTTCGTCTCGGGTAAACACTTTTTCGGTATTGCTTGCCAACAAATACAACAAGTCGAATTCTTTTTTAGGCAACAGCATATTTTGTCCGTTTTGGGTAACTTTAAAGTTATCTTTATCAATCAACAGATTTCCAATGGTAAAAACTTTATTATTTTCCGCCACCTGAGTAGTTAAATGAAGCAATGCATTTACTTTAGAAATAAGGACTTTGGGCTTTATTATTTTTATGATATAATCATTGGCACCTGCATTGTACCCAGCCAATTGTGAAAATTCTTCGGAACGGGCGGATAGAAATACGATAAGTGTTTTTTGCAACTCTTTTATTTGTCGTAATTCTTCACAGGTTTCAATGCCATCTTTTCCGGGCATCATCACATCAAGTAAAATTAAATCTGGGAGTATCTCTTTGGCTTTTTCTATTCCCTCGTTTCCATTTTGTGCCGTGTACACCCAATAGCCTTCTTTTTCCAAATTATAGGAAAGAATTTCGAGGATATCTTGCTCGTCATCTACCAATAGAATTTTCTTTTTATTCATCTTACTCAATCTAAATTAATAATTTATTCATTTTGAATTTGGCGTTTAACAACAGTATATGAACCAACATTCAACTATAGAAAATCGTCCTATACATGGGTTATTAAAACTTTTCAAAAGTACTAAATATAGTGAGAGAATTTCCGAAAGCCATCATTATTTACATAAAATTAATACTAGCGCCCATTTGTTAAAATTCCATTAAAAAAGACTGCCTTATACAGACAGCCTTTTATGAATTATTCGTAATGGAAGTTTCTAACGGCTTCCAAGGTTTTTTCAATTTCCAAATCGTTGATGGCATGGGAGATAAACCATGTTTCGTAACCACTTGGTGGCAGGTAAATTCCACGCTCCAAGAGCTGATGGAAAAAATTATTAAATAATGGATGATTGGCTTGTTGGGCTTCATCAAAATTAGAAACCGAAGCCGTATGAAAAAAGACACTCATCATGGATCCTTTTCTGTTGATGCGGTGTGCAATGCCTTTTTCATTCAGAATTTTCCCAATTTCAAAATCTAAAGTTTCTGTTGTTTTTTCTAATTTTTTATAAAAATCGACATTATTTTTTATGAGTTGAAGAGTGGTAAGTCCGGCGCTCATTGCCAAAGGATTCCCACTAAGAGTTCCCGCTTGGTACACTGCACCTTTGGGAGCCAAATGGTCCATTATCTCATTGCTACCAGCAAAAGCACCTACTGGAAGTCCACCACCGATTACTTTTCCGTAAGTTACCAAATCTGCTTTTACATTAAAAACCTCTTGAGCTCCTCCAAAAGCCAAACGGAAACCCGTCATCACTTCATCAAAGATTAACAATGATTTATTTTCGTCACAAATTTGTCTAAGTTTTTGCAAAAAATCGTTTTCCGGTAGCACACAACCCATATTTCCAGCTACTGGCTCTATGATGATGGCCGCAATTTCTCCTGGATTGTTTTTAAATAAATCTTGTATTTGTTCCCAATCGTTGTATCTTGCCAGCAAAGTATCTTTGGCAGTTCCTTGGGTTACGCCTGGAGAATTGGGATTTCCGAAAGTAGCTGCTCCACTTCCAGCTTTGATGAGAAAAGAATCTGAATGTCCATGATAACAGCCTTCGAATTTGATTATTTTTTCCCTTCCGGTGTATCCTCTTGCCAAACGAATTGCACTCATACAAGCCTCTGTACCCGAAGAAACCATACGAATTTGTTCGATATTCGGAACATTTATGGTGATGAATTTGGCAATTTCTGTTTCCAATTCCGTAGGAGTACCAAAAGAAAAACCATTTTCAGCTTGTTTTTGTATAGCTTCCAATACGACTGGATGGGTGTGTCCTACTATGGCTGGCCCCCAAGAATTGATGTAATCTATATAGGTGTTATCGTCTTCGTCTGTCAAATAGGCACCTTTTGCCGATTTCATAAAAACAGGAACACCTCCCACCGATTTAAAAGCACGGACAGGCGAGTTTACCCCTCCCGGTATGTACTGTTGTGCTTCCTGAAAAAGCGCAGAACTTCTTTGGTATCTCATGATGATGATTTAAAAAAATAATGGACAAAATTAGGCATTTGAAGCCAATACAACAAGAATCAAACGGGAAAGAAAAATCATTTTTACTATAATAAAATTTTTCAAAAAACAGATGCTTATCTTTGTGCAAATTTTTGGCAATATTTTTGTAAATTCCTTTCCATGAAAAAAATAATTACATTAACCGCAATTTTTGTATTTGGCGTACTATTTTCGCAAAAACTGGACAATATACAATCTGGCGAAACGCTTAAATACCGCATTCACTATGGCTTCCTAAACGCCGGAACCGCCACCTTAAACACTCAAAAAACCACCTTCAGAGGTTCGCCCCACTTCCATGTAAAAGGAGTAGGAAAAAGTACAGGTTTGGTGAAAACTTTTTTTCCTGTAAACGACATTTACGAAAGTTATATGGACTATAACACTGGACTACCGAGTTACTATATACGAAATGTACGAGAGGGCAATTATACCCAACATTTAGAGACTAGCTTTAACCACGATAGCCTAACGCTAACACTTGCCAATAAAGAGAAACCATCCGAAAAACCCAAAACCTTAAAATCGGTTAAGGGAATACAAGATATGCTTTCTGCTTTTTATTATTTAAGAAGTTTTGATGCTGGTGAAATAAAAGTAGGCAAACAATTTAACTTAAATGTATGGATTGATGACGAATTGTTTCCTTTCCAATTAAAAGTGGTAGGGACGGAAGATATCAAAACAAAATTTGGAAAAATTAACTGTTTAAAAATTATACCATCCGTTATGAGTGGTAGGGTTTTCCGAGCTAAAGAAGGAGTCACGCTTTGGGTAACGAATGATGCCAATCACATCCCAGTGTCCATAAAAGCAGAGCTTGCGGTAGGTTCCTTAAAAGCCGATTTGGATGCTTATGACAATGTAAAATATCCTTTGAATTTTAGATAATTTAAAGAGGCTGTCCGAAAAGGACAG
>JAFDZI010000002.1 GCA_018266955.1 Bacteroidota bacterium | reverse complement strand
TGTCCTTTTCGGACAGCCTCTTTTCTTTTTAAATCGGAGAATTATCAACTTTAAAAATGTATTTTTGAACATAATTAAAGTGAATGAACCCGACCAATTATTTTGAGAAATTTTCCAAAATTTTTTCAGCTATTTTTAATCCTATTTTTTCATTACTCTTCTATTTTATTTTCCAATTTTGGATGGATGAAAAGAAGGAAAATTTCAGTCAAACATTCATTCCAATTCTACTATTGTTGGTGCTTCCCATTATTTTTTGGATTGCTTGGAATGTGAGAAAAGGTAAGTATTCCGATTCGGATGTTTCTAACCAAAGCCAAAGAAATTCATTGTACTTTTTCATCAATCCATTGCTTTTAGTTTATATACTTTGGTTGTATTTGATGGAAAACCGGTTAGATTTTCCCATTTTATTTTTATTTGTATTATTTGTTCTGATGATGGTAAGTAATTTCTTCATCAAAAGCTCTATGCACACAGCCTTCAACTTATTTGCCGCTGCATTGTTTTTTAAAATAAGCATTCCTATGGGAATATTGTGGTTGGGCATAACCATCATTGTCGCCATTACCAGAATTGTACTGAAAAGACATAGCGTATCCGAAATTTTATCCGGAAGCCTCATTTCGTTAGTGGTCTCTTTTTTATATCTTTATTCCGAAAAAATTTAAAATTGTATCATCAAATTTTATAGCTAAAATCACCAAGTTCCAACCGTTTTGCAATCAAACGCAAATATATGTTGACGATTGTAAATAATCATTAAAAAATAAATATAAACACATGAAAATAACTCACTTAACTACTGCAGAAGAACAACTTATGCGACTCATGTGGCAATTGAAATCATTCTATTTGAAGGACATCATGACGCAACATCCTGAACCCAAACCACACCAAAATACCGTATCTACCTATCTTAAAATTTTAATTGAAAAAGGCTATTTAAAAACCGAAAAAGAAGGAAGAATTTTTAAATATTCTGTGGCCATTCCTGAAAAAAACTACAAAGAATTTTTATTATTGGATTTAAAAGAAAAATTTTTTGAAGATCACACAGTGGAAATGGTAAAAATACTTATTGACCACAATTGTATTTCTAAAGAAGAATTGTTCGGTATTTTCGATTTTAATAGTCAAATTAAAGATGCTAAAAAAGAAGAAAAGTTTTCTATAGCAAATGATATTTTGAAGGTTAAGGACAAAAAATCCAAAAAAAATAAAAAGAAAAATAAGAAAAAAAATAAAGATTAATCAACGGACGATACGATGAAAAAAAATATAATAGAGTACAGTAATAGACTATTGGTACTGTGCCAAAACTATCCTTTGGTTTTAATTTCTTCGCTTTCTGCAGGTGTTCTTGCCCTGCTTATGGTTGGAGAACATGGCCATTCGCAATATCAATATGTACTGAACAAACTACTTATTGCTTGCAGTTTGGGTATTTCTGTTTTTTTGGGTTTTAAAATTGGTATTCAAAAAACGAAGTTGCCACCAGCAATACAATTGTTGGGTTTACCTCTATTAATTGGAGTTTATTTTTTACTTCCAGAGTCGTATAAGAATTTCTCGGAAAACTATATCTATAAGCTCATTCCCATTTTTCTGCTATCCCATTTATGGGTGTCATTGTCCATCAATTATCCTAATAGCAATGAGTCAAACTTCTGGCAATTCAACAAGAATTTATTTGTGAATGCCTTTATGACTTTTGTGTTTTCATTTGTTTTGATAGGTGGAGTATTGCTGGCAATTTTAGCCGTGGATAAATTATTCAATCTGGAAATAAATTCCAATATTTACTTACAAATATTTAACTTCTTGCTATTTTTCGGTAGTTCGGTTATTTTTCTATTATTTACAGACAAAGGATTTGTAACCCTTACAGAGACTACAGAATATCCTAAAATTTTAAAATTTTTCACTCAATTTATATTAATTCCACTTTTATTGATTTATGCATTAATTTTATACCTATACACCGGTAAAATTGTTCTACAGTGGAGTTTGCCTTACGGATGGGTTTCTTACTTGGTTTTGGTATATTCTGTTATCGGTATTTTAGCATTACTTTTGGTTTATCCGCTCCGTGAAAAACAAGTAAAATCATGGGTGAAGATATTTTCTAAAGTATTTTTCTTTACGCTTATCCCACTTATAGTTCTATTATTTATCGCTATTTTCACAAGAATTTCAGCTTATGGAATTACCGAGCCCCGCTACTTCGTGGTTGCATTAGCGGTTTGGCTATCTTTATTGGTGGTCTATTTTATCGTAAGCAAAAAAGATCAAATTCAATTTATTCCAATCACCTTAGCATTGTCTGTGATATTTTCTTTGTTTATGCCTTATTTTAATGCGTTTTCAATGGCCAAAAGAAGCCAAATTACTCAGTTAGAAAAAGAAATACATGATGCTAAAATATTGAAAAACAATACTATTGATTTCAAACAAAAAATTAGTAATGTTCAAGCCAATAAAATTGCAGACATTATTTCTTTTTTAATGATAAGACAAGAAAATGAAGCGGTTAGAAAATGGATGAAGCCTGAGGATTATGCTCAATTGTTAAAAGAAAATGATTTCAGACATCGCTATTCTTATCAATCCAATACAATGAATTTATTTAGCCATGTAGCATTCGAAAATGAAAATCAATTTCAAGTAAAAGAATTAATCGCTGAAAATAGATTTAAAAAAATTACAGATCATATTTATTTTGCTCAAGCATCCGAGTTTATCTCCAATGAAATGACAATAGATAATGATGTTTTTCTGTTGAAAAATGAACCTAGTAAACAATTAGAAATATCTTTAGGAACTGGAGAAAAGTTGGATTTTGAACCGCTCATCAAAGCAAAAATGAAACAATACTCCAAAGCGAGTACTACACTTCCGGAAGTAGTATTGGAAGGGGATATTAAAAATTATCATATACAAATGGTTTTCGATAGACTATCGATTTATCAAGAAAATAAAAAAGGAGAAAATTATTTTTGGGGAAATCCCATTATCATTATTCAAAAAAAATAAATATGCGCAAGAAAATTGTTGTTTTATCTGGGGCCGGAATATCTGCTGAAAGTGGAATTAAAACCTTTAGAGATGCCGATGGATTATGGGAAAATCATAGAATTGAAGAGGTTGCCAGTCCCGAAGGTTTTGAAAGAAACCCTCAATTGGTTTTGGATTTCTACAATCAAAGAAGGAGGCAGTTGCAAGAGGTTTTCCCCAATGAAGCTCATCAAATTCTAGCCGAATTAGAAAAATTTTTTATTGTACATATTATCACACAAAATGTGGATGACCTCCACGAAAGAGCCGGATCTACATCTGTTATTCACCTGCATGGAGAACTGAATAAAGTAAGGCCGATAGACGATGATTCAAAAAGTATTCTTTGGAAAGACGATTTAAACATTGGCGATAAAGACGATAGAGGCGTGCAACTAAGACCTCATATTGTATGGTTTGGAGAGATGGTTCCTGAAATGGAAAATGCCGTGGGTATAGCTTCAGCAGCAGATATTTTTATCGTTATAGGAACATCCTTACAGGTTTATCCTGCGGCTGGACTAATTGATGAAATTTCGGATTCCTGCGAACTTTTTGTAATCGATCCAAATTTACCCAAGCAATTTACCCAATCCAATCGGTGTTTTCAAACCACTGCGGTAGAAGGAATGAAAATGTTAAAAGAAATATTACTTCATCATTTTATATAAAAAAAACCGAATTCTAAAATTCGGTTTCTTTGCTTGCTTTTGAAAATTCAAATAAATGAAGAAAATGGTTATTAGTTTCTCATTTTTACTGCTTCAAAGTTAATGCAGATTGTTTGTTGCTTCATAAGGAAAAACACCCTTTATTTCTATTTAATAACAAAAGCCGACGGATTTCGTCGGCTTTTAACATCATCATTTGTCTTTATGAAGAAAATAGAAATTATAGTCCAAAGGTATAGAGATTTATTATTCGACAAAAGAGGAAAAACACCTAAATTTAAATTTTGTTTAGTAATGCGAAGAGTCAAATTTTTGCTACGGTTTATTATACAATTGAAAATATTAGTTTTACATAGAGATAAAAAAGCCGACGGATTTCGTCGGCTTTTAACATCATCATTTGTCTTTATGAAGAAAATAGAAATTGTAATCCAAAGGTATAGAGATCTATTATTCGACAAAAGAGGAAAAACACCCAATTTTAAATTTTGTTTAATAACAAATGATGTTGAATAATTTTAGTTGAATTGGCTTCGAGCAATATTAAATTTTATGCATTAAAGTCTTCAATAATTTTAGAGAAATCTTCAATTTTTAGAGCAGCACCACCAATAAGACCGCCATCTACATCTGGTTTGGAGAATATTTCTTTGGCATTCTCTGGTTTTACAGATCCTCCGTACAAAATGGAAACTTCGTTTGCTGTTTCTTGTCCGTATTGCTCAGCAATTAAATTTCTAATGAAAGCATGCATTTCTTGTGCTTGTTCTGGAGTGGCAGTTTCTCCTGTTCCAATGGCCCATACTGGTTCGTAGGCAATAACCACTTTTTTAATTTCTTCGGCACTTAAGGTAAAAAGTGCAACTTGCGTTTGGTTTTTAATGACTTCGAAATGCTGATTGTTTTTTCGTTGTTCCAGCGTTTCACCATTGCAATAGATGGGCGTAAGACCAGCATCCAAAAGGGCTTTCACTTTTCTATTGGCATGAGAATCGGTTTCTCCATGGTATAATCTTCTTTCGGAATGAGCAATAATACTACCATCTACTCCAATAGATTGGTACATACCTACGGAGATTTCTCCAGTATAAGCACCAGAGTTGTGCTCACTCATATCTTGTCCGAAAATTCCAATTTCTTGGTTGGCAAATATTTGCTTCGCGGTAGTTAGATAGATGCTTGGTGGAGCAATATACACTTCGCAATGGGTTGCGTTGTTCTTTTTATATTCCAAAAGCTGCATCATTAAGGCTTCTGCTTCTGCAAAATTTTTATTCATTTTCCAGTTTCCGGCTACGATGTTTTTTCTCATAAGATAGAATACTTTTTATAGAGTTTTAATTATAATTTCCAAATATTTTTCAAAAGGGTATAGTACAAATGCTCTCTTTCGGTTACTTCATTATCAGCTTTGATGAGTGATTTGGCAAATTGTACAAATGATTTTCTTTCATCTTCTGTAGAATCTTCATGAAAACAATGGGCATGAAATTCAAAATGGTCTTTCCAGTCTTCTTGTTGTAGGGTAGCAATAACCTCTAACTCGTTATCCAGATTGATGTGGAAAGGAAATTCATCACTCAGGTATTCTGTAATTTTCATTCCTTCTTCTGGGGAAAAATGACCATCTACTGAGGAAAGCAACATCAGTAAATGATAACCGGCAATGGACTTATTGGATTTTTGTAGCATAATAAAATTCAATTGATATTTGTTCAAAATTACGATTATTTTGTCAAATATTCCTTGGCAGGAAGTTTATCAACGATAATTCCATTTTTTAAAACCAATACAAAAGGATTGCTTCTGGCAATGGTTTTAATGGCTGTAGCATCCATTATCCCCCCAGGAATTGTTTTGAATAGGTTAGGATTGGACGATACTCCCCAAACGACTGTATTTTTTAAACTTTTTACTTTGTTTTCCAAAGCAGTTACAAGGGCTGTATCTGCTTTTTCTGGAGCATAAGAAAAAATGAGAACGGCAGAAGGTGCTTTAATAATGGTTTCCGTTGGATTGTTTCCTTGTGTATCTTCAATATTAAATTTCACAATTTCAGATTTATAACCTTCTTTTACCAATTCAGAATGTTCTTTACCTTCAACTATTTGCCATGGTGTTCCTTCCTTCCAATATTCTTCTTGGTTTACAAAATCATCCTGACTTACCAATTTTTCTTCCCCAGTTTTGGTGTTTTTCATGGTGTAAAAAGACTTGTATTCCGCAGGATTTTCAGCAATTTTCTTTTTTTCAAGTTGTAAATTGGTTCCTATCTTATAATCTCTGAAATCGATGATTGGCTCACTGGTCATTCCTTTGTTCATGACAAATCCAAATATTAAAGAAGAAATTCCGAATGTTATTTTCTGAATAGAACTAATAGGAGAGGGGCTTTTAAATTCTTTTTTATAAGAAAACCACAAAATAATTAATCCCAAAAGCAATGCAATGTCTTTCCAGAAACTTTGCCATGGAGTAAATTTTATGGCATCGCCAAAGCAACCACAATCGGTAACTTTATTGAACCAGGCTGAATAGAAAGTGAGAAATGCAAAAAATACACATAGGGCAATTAATAAAACCAAACTTTGCTTTATTTTAATTTTCAGTAAAAGCATTAATCCTAATACCAACTCAAAGGCAACAACAACACTTGCAATGGGCAACGCGATTTTTTCTAAAAATGGAATGTTAAACACGGTTGGCGAAAAATATTCTTCTAATTTAAAAGAAAATCCTACCGTATCTACCGCTTTTACAAATCCTGAAATAATGAAAATGGTGGCAACCACTATCCTGAGTAAGTTTTTTATCATTTCTTTTTATGTTTTTTTTAGACTTAAATTACTTATTTTCAATTTGTACCGTTATTTTCCACTTGTTTTATCAAGCAAAAAATGGCATAGTTTAACATATCAAAATAATTAGCATCCAATCCTTCAGAAACTAAAGTTTTTCCTTGGTTGTCTTCAATTTGTTTGGTTCTCAGTACTTTTTGGTAGATAAGATCAGTTATGGAAGAGGTTCTCATTTCTCGCCACGCTTCTCCATAGTCGTGGTTTTTTCTTTCCATCAAGCTTTTAGCCTCTTGAGCAAATTGGTCGTAATAACCCAAAACTTCATCTTTGTTTTCGTACAAACTTTCTGAGGTTCCTTTTTCCAATTGAATTAATGCAATAATTGCGTAATTTACAATGGCAATAAAGCAATCTTTTTCGCTTTCATCTTCCACCATTTGTTGCTCTTTTGTTTGTAGGGTAACTAGTCTTTTCACTTTAATATAAATTTGATCCGTGACCGAGCTACTTCTAAGGATTCTAAAGGCAGAACCATAATCTTGGTACTTTTTCGCAAATAATGATCTGCATTCAGAAATAGCTTTATCGTACTGTATATTGGTTTTTGTCATCATGATTTCTAAAAAGCTCAAAGATAATCAAAATGTTCAAATTATATTTCTTAATTTCTTTAAAGCATACGCGCTACTCTTGCAATAAAGATTTCTTATTTTTGTGACATGCAAAATAGATCGATACCTTTTAGTTTGAATTGTAGAGGAAATTTAATTTCTTTAGAACATCCGAAAATTATGGGAATTCTCAATCTAACACCGGATTCTTTTTCGGATGGAGGACAATTTAATTCTGATAAAAATGCATTGCTACAAGCGGAAAAAATGATAGTAGAAGGAGCAGACATCATAGATATTGGCGCACAATCTACCCGTCCCAATGCTCAGTTTTTATCGGCTGAAACAGAAATACAACGATTAGGAAAGATGATTTCTCTTCTTAAAAAAGAATTTCCACAAATACTCATTTCTTTGGATACCTTTTTTGCCAAAGTTGTCCGTTTTGGATATGATGAAGGCATAGACATTGTGAATGATATCTCTGGTGGACAATACGATAAGGAAATGTTCCCAACGATTGCAGAATGTGGACTGCCTTACATTTTGATGCATATCAATTCGATGTACGAAACCATGCACCAACTTAGTATTAACCAAAATGTTATAGAGGAACTGAATTTTTATTTTTCTGAAAAAATAAGTCAATTATATACCATGGGAGTAAAAGATATTATACTAGATCCTGGTATTGGATTTGGAAAAACGGTGGAACAAAATCATCAAATACTCAACGAACTCCGATGGGTTCATTTTGAAAAATCTCCTTTATTAATAGGAATATCCAGAAAGTCTTTTATTTATAAACCATTGGGGAAAAAGCCCGCGGAAATAATTGAGGAAACGCAACAGTTACATTTAAAAGCATTAAAAAACGGTGCTAAAATACTTAGAGTACACGATGTAGCTGAAACTAAAGCCACAATTGATCGTTTTCTGAAAAATATAAATTAAAAATACGATTCAAAAAATATTTTTAGTGAAAATGGCACCGTCCTTTAATGCGATATTGAATGATTTGCCTTTGTTTAGGCTAAGATAGAAACTCCATTTTCAGCCAATTGATAGAGCGTATTTTTAGCTGAATCTGGATTAACATTTACAGCTCGAGTTCCGTTAAAATGGACGCAAGTAATATAATCCATACGAATGGCATCGAGGCAAGTATGTTTTACACAATAATCCAAGGCCAAACCGACTATTTCTACCAAACCAATATCATGGTATTTTAAAAAATCATCCAAACCTGTTTTTACAAAATGATTGTTATCCTGAAATCCAGAATAGCTATCAATGTCTGTATTTTTACCTTTTTGAATGATATGTGCTTTTTCTGGGATAAATAAATCTTTGTGAAACTCGGCACCAAAAGTACCTTGTACACAATGATCTGGCCACATAAACTGTGGTACTTCATTAAGAATAATGGTTTCTCCTACTTTTTTATTGTTATTAGAAGCAAAAGATTTATGATTGGCAGGATGCCAATCTTGGGTGAGAACTATTTGGTCGTAGTCATTCTCTTGTGTTAAATGATTGATGTAGGGAATAATTTCGTTGGCTCCAGGGACTTCTAATGCGCCTCCTTTACAAAAATCATTCTGAACATCAACTATTATCAGTGCTTTTTTCATTTTGTAGTTAAAATAAATTTATAATTGGTAAATTTACAAAACGAATCATCATTACACGGGTTTTACAAATAAAAAATAATAAGTATGGGATTTTTCAATTTTTCTAAATCGAAAGAAGGTTCAGAATATACATCGTTTTGGAAGTCAATAGAAACTGAAGAACAATTAAACGCTGCAATCCAAGAATCTTATAACAAGAGAATTGCCATTTTTAAACACTCAACTCGATGTGGAATTAGCAGTAGAGTAAAATCTAATTTTGAAAAAGAAATAGGAGAGCATCCCACAGAAGTCGTTTTGTATTATCTGGATTTGTTGGCTCATCGGGAACTTTCCAACCGAATTACACAAGATTTTGATGTTTCTCATCAAAGTCCTCAATTAATTGTTCTTGAAAATGGAGTAGTGCTCAACCATGCTTCTCATAGTTCTATATCTTACCAACAACTAAAATAAATGACCCATTTACAGCATTATCTATCAGAAAATTTAGAAGTTCCAAAAGAGTCGGTTACCTTATGCCAAGAGAGTTTGAAGCATATACAGGTTGCAAAAGGAACTCAATTATTACAAGCGGGAGAAATCTGCCAATATACTTATTTTGTAGAAAAAGGACTCTTGAGGATGTTTGCATTGGATAGAAATGGCAAAGAGCATGTGATACAATTTGCCCCTGAAAATTGGTTGATTTCCGACAGAAGTTCTTTGTATTTTAACGAAAAATCAAAATTTTATATTGATGCAGTTGAAGATACAGAAGTACTGATGCTTAATTCAGGATTTTTTACAGAACTAAGTAAATTATTCCCAGAATCTGCGGATAAAATTGATTTATTACTCCAAAAACATATTCGTAATCTGCAAAACAGAATCAGCTCTTTATTATCTGAAACGGCAGAAGAAAGATACTTAAATTTTCTAAAAATGTACCCGGACATTATGCAAAGAGTGCCCCTTTGGATGGTAGCTTCCTATCTTGGCATAACGCCAGAAAGCCTTAGTAGAGTAAGAAAAAACCTGGTTAAAAAATAAAGATAGATTGGTTGAAAGCCAACCTAACTTTTTATGAATATACTAATAATGGATCACTAAATTCTCTTCTAATGGTTTATTCTTTGTAATCCAAAATCCTTGAATTTTTTTGGAAATAGCACCCACCCAAATAGAAAGATATTTTGCGTCATTGGACTGATTGGACTGAATGTTATATACAAACATTTGAACCTGATCGTCTTGCATATACTTGTGGTAATAGGCATTGTTAAATTTTACAATTTCTATTGTTCCGTATTTTTTTTCGTTTTCAGTGCATATTTTTTCTAAATTCTTAGCTAAGTATCGATCCATAGGAATAGACAATTTAGCCGATTTAAATTCAGATGAATAGTCTTTTTTTGCACATTTATCCATCAATTCATGAGCAAATTCTTCGGTGAATTTTTTAAAAATTCTATTAACTGCACCTTCAGACATCTTTTCGTATCTCACTTGTGCAATTGTTTGAATGGAAAACGAAAGAAATAAAATTCCTATCAATAGTTTTGTGTTCATTTTTATTTAAATTGAATGTTCATTGGATTCTAATTCTTCATAAAAATGTGTTTTTGTAGTAAAATTAAAGCAAAGGATTGCCCTTTGCTTTAAGATAATTTTAAAATGTCATTTCTGGGACATCATCAGAAATAATTAGTTGACCATCAGTCGCATTTTTAATTTCTTCAACACTTATGCCTGGTGCTCTTTCTACACAGTGGAAAGCACCATCTTTGATTTCATAAACGCCCAATTCGGTAACAATTTTCTTAATGCATTTTACACCCGTTAACGGTAAAGTACAAGAAGACAACAACTTGCTTTCCCCGTGTTTATTCACCTGTTGCATGGCAACAATAATATTTTTGGCAGAAGCTACCAAATCCATCGCGCCTCCCATACCTTTCACCATTTTACCAGGGATTTTCCAATTGGCAATATCTCCATTTTCCGACACTTCCATAGCACCCAAAATGGTTAAATCTACTTTCTGGGCTCTTATCATCCCGAAACTGGTCGCCGAATCGAAAATTACAGAACCTGGAAGGGTAGTGATGGTTTGTTTTCCCGCATTAATTAGGTCTGCATCTTCTTCACCATCAAAAGGAAAAGGCCCCATACCTAAGAGTCCGTTTTCTGACTGAAGTACCACATTGATGTTTTCCGGGATATAATTGGCTACCAAGGTAGGGATACCAATTCCTAGATTGACATAAGAATTGTTTTGTATTTCTTTTGCAATTCGCATTGCTATTTGTTCTTTAGATAAAGCCATTGTGCTAGTTTTTTGTTCTTACGGTTCTTTGTTCAATTCTTTTCTCATATTTTTCTCCTTGAAAAATACGGTGTACGAAAATTCCAGGAGTATGGATTTGGTCCGGATCCAATTCACCAGCGGGTACCAATTCTTCGACCTCGGCAATGGTTATTTTACCAGCCATAGCCATCATAGGATTAAAATTTCTAGCAGTGGATCGGAAAATTAAATTTCCGGCGGTATCACCTTTCCAAGCTTTTACGATGGCAAAATCCGAATCGAAAGCATATTCCAATAAATAATCTTTCCCATTAAAATTTCTAATCTCTTTACCTTCGGCAACTTCAGTTCCTACACCTGCAGGAGTAAAAATAGCTGGCATACCATAACCAGCAGCCATACAACGAGTGGCCAAAGTACCTTGTGGGATTAGTTCAACTTCTAATTCTCCGGAAAGCAATTGTCTTTCAAACTCTGCATTTTCGCCCACATAAGAGGCTATCATCTTTTTAATTTGTTTTTTTTGCAACAAAAGTCCAAGACCAAAATCGTCCACACCAGCATTATTGGAGATGCAGGTTAAGTTTTTAACATTTTTTCTAACCAATTCAGCGATAGCATTTTCGGGAATACCACAAAGACCAAAACCACCCAACATGATGGTCATTCCGTCTTGGATTCCGTCACAAGCTTCTTGTACATTTTTTACTGTTTTATCGATCATTTTTTTTTGTATTATCTGTAATGCTAAAAGTAAGACTTTTTTATCCAATCTACCAAATTAATTCTATTGTAAACCACCTAGAGGTATGCCTTTTAAAATGTCGTATATGATTCTTTAAAAATCAACTTAATAAAGGCTAATTAACAATGCAAATAAAAATCCTATAATGTGATTGCGTTATGTTACTTAGCTTTGGAAAAATGTATTATTCCCGAAGGGTGGGGGATTTAAAAAAATAATTTTTGAAGGGAGAAGCTCTTTTGCAAGCTGGCTTTGTGCGGTGGCTTTAGGCTTGCAAATGTGCTTTTCCCGTAGCGTGGGACTAAATTGACATCTTAAAATCCAAAGAAAAATTTTTATTGTGATATGAATTTAAACTATTTTTGTAATAAGTAATATGTTATGAAAAAAATAGGAATTTTAGTTGGTTCAAATACTGATCTGGAAGCTTTGTCAATAAGACAATCTTTAGAGTATTTTGGATATGAAGTTTATATGAAATATGTAGGACGACCAAACGATTTTAGAGATTTTTTACAAGGTAAACTATTTTCAAATGAAATTGATTTTTTCATATTGTGTTTTCACGGAATAAATGGCGGATTCATTATGCCAAAACTTTCAAGGGAAATTTATACTGCCGATGAAGTCAAAAATAAATTTGGTTTTAAAGATATAGAAGAGAATATCCTTTTGAAAAAAAAAGTTTTTCTTTCGACTGCTTGTAGTGTAGGAAAGAAAAATATGGCAAATTCATTTATTAAGAATAATTCCATATTTATTGCTCCAAAAGGCTATATCGAAGGAAATTCAGCATATGTTTTTGTAATTAACTTTTTTTATAATTTTTTTGAAAATCAAGACATAGAAGGTTCTTTTGAAAAAGCAATGAACATTGATGCCGAAACACAACAATTTAAGCTTTTTCGGGTTTTAAAATAAATTTTATCCAATTTTCAAGATTTAATAATGCATCAAGCCAAGCCTCAATCTCATATTTTTGGTCAATAGATTTTGAACTTTGATATATTTTAAAATATCCAAACACTTTTTCAATATCAATTATTCCTAATTCTGATAGTATTAAATATTTTTCTTTCTTTAATTCTTCCATTCCATTCTCAAATCTTTTACTGACAGACATACTGTAAGTGGATTTAATTCTTGAATCAAGAATTTCGTTTGGTGCAATATTTTTAAATGCTTCCCTTTGTATTTTTTTACAAGCTCCATAATAAGTTTTGTATTCTTTTTTTATCATAAATTTTTTATCTGGTGGAATTTGTAATCCAAATTCAATAATCCTTTTGTCTAAGTATGGTAAAATATAATCATTTTCATTCTTCAGACTTTGCCAATTATGATTGGGAGGAAACATTAGCTCAAACTCAAGTCTTTGATTCCAACAAGTGAAATCTGTTTCATTTTTCAGGAAAAAATTTGTTTGAATTTTAATTTTCTCATTCAGTAGATTTTTAAACTTGTATGTAAATATATCAGGAAACGATTTATCAACAAGTGATTCATAAAAGCGCTTCGTGTAATATTTAGAGTTAAGATATTTTGGAGCTAATGGTATTAATAAATTCAGATACAGATACTTAGTTGCTTTAAAAAATCCAAATTTATTGATCAGGGTATTAATTTTGTTAAATAATGTTCCAAATTGATTTGTCTTATATAACCAGTCCCAAATATAATCCGTTCCTTCTAAAAACCAATCTGCACCTTCTCCTGAAAGAAGAATCTCACATTGATTTGTTTTCGAATCATTAAAAATGCGCGCCAATGCTGTTGGGAGATTTAATACATTAGGCTGAACATTTGACTTTAGAAACGAATAATTAGTTTTTTCTACATAATTAATTTTGATATATTGAACAATTTTTTTTAAAAAAAAGTATTAATAAAATATTTTTGACAAATATTTTTAAAATTTTTAGACAAACAGTGGATTTATTGACGAAAAGTAAAAAAGCGGTGGAAAAATCAGCTCTTTTTGCATTTTTTGCTGGCAATTTGTGCGCTGGGTAAAATGCAAAATGTGCTGATAGCGGCTGGAAAAATTATTTTTTTAAATGAGCGTTGGCTCGGGAATACTACATTTTTTGCTTGAGCAAGGCGTTGGCTTTGTATGAAAATGAAACGGTTATTTTTTTTCGTAACAATTCATTTTCATACAAAGAACGTTGGCGTGCGGCTATTTAACATAACGACCAATTATAGGATAAAATACCGCTTGGCAAAGGGTTGGCTTTTGGCGTTGGCTTCAAAAATTTAACATAATACTACATTATAGCGACAAAAAGCCGTCGGACGTGTGCGGCTGTATTTTGTCCTATAATTTATATTATGTTAAATTGAATATTGATATGAATAAAATGAAGATTGTCTTTATCCTCTAGATTACTATTATTGCTGTTAAATGATTTTAAAATTTATCTAAGCGATAAATGTGTGTTTATGACCATTCGTTTCTTCTTTGCTCTATCATTGCATCTATGGAATATTTTCCGGCTCCATGGATAAGAATCATGATAAATGACATTAAATAGAAAATTGGTAATTCCATTTTACTGAACTCATCATGGAAATGAATTCCGAATATGGCGTACATCATTGTAAAAATAATGGGCAAACTTGCCAGTCTGGTAAATAAGCCTAAAATGACAAAAAACGAACACAAAAATTCTGCAAATACAACCAATGCTAAGGTAAACATTGGCGTTAAACCCCACAGACTCATAAATTCAATTTTTCCTGATAGCAACATCTGTAGTTTTGGATATCCGTGGCTAAGCATAGAAATTGCAGAAACCAATCTAAGAAATAATATCCCTAAATCGAGTAAGTTTTTATTGTATTTGGTTGAATTGAATAGCATTAAAATAAAATTACACTCAAATATAGTGTTTATTTACCTATTTGAGTGTAATTTATGTATGAAATAATTGTCGATATTTAACGATAGCCAAAATTTTTCAAATCTCTGTCGTTTTTACGCCAATCTTTTTTAACTTTTACAAAAAGGTTAAGATGAATTTTCTTGGCAAAAAATTTCTCTAAATCCAATCTAGCTTGTGTTCCTACTTTCTTTATAGCCTCTCCTTTATGTCCAATAATGATTCCTTTTTGGGTTTCTCTTTCTACATAAATGATTGAATCGATGAAAATTATTCCTTCTTTTTCTTTGAATTGTTCGGTGACTACTTCTACGGAATATGGAATTTCTTTCTCGTAGTTCAGTAGAATTTTTTCCCGAATGGCTTCATTAACGAAAAATCTTTCTGGTTTGTCCGTGTACATATCCTTATCATAATATGGTGGATTTTCCGGCAACATAGATTTTAGTTTGGGTAAAATAACTTCTGTATTGAAGCCTTCTTGTGCAGAAATGGGCAAAATTTCGGCTTTAGGAATTTTATTATGCCAAAATTCCATCATACCTTCCAATTTTTCTTGGTTGGATACATCAATTTTATTTATTAAAATTAATACAGGAACTGGAATTTTATTGAGTTTTTCCACCAAAAATTCATTGGGATCTGAGGTGTCTGTAATATCAATAATAAACAAAAAAACATCAGCATCTTGTAGAGAATCTTTTACAAAATCCATCATTTTTTCTTGCAATTCATACTTAGGATCTAGTACTCCTGGGGTGTCCGAAAATACGATTTGCAAATCGTCTTCGTTATAAATTCCAAAAATTCTGTGTCGGGTGGTTTGCGCTTTTTGGGTTACAATGGCCAACTTTTCTCCCATTAACTGATTGAGAAGAGTTGATTTACCAGCATTGGGCTTACCAACAATATTTACGAATCCGGCTTTATGTTGTTTATTTTCAGTCATTCTTTATCTCTAATTTGTCAAAAAAAATTATTTTTTTCTTTTAGCAATGGATTTTGCCTTTTGTTGTGCTCTATTAGCACCATGTTTTTTAGGCGGTTTTCTTTTGCTAGGCCCTCCTAAATTAATTTTTCTGTTTTTGGCTGCTTTTTCATGGAATGCTCCTCCTCCTTCATAAAGTTTTACTTTAACAGGGTTTTTCATGAAGACTTCTTCTTCTTCAGAAGCTATTTTCTTTGGATTTATTTTTACTTCAGTTGGAAATTCGTTTAGTGTTAATTCTTTGTCCATCAACATTTCAATTTCCAATAGTGCAGCTTCTTCTTTTTCTGTAATGAAGGTAATGGCGGTACCCTCTTTATCTGCCCTACCCGTCCTACCTATTCTGTGGATGTATTGTTCTGGAACTTCTGGAACTTCAAAATTTATTACATGGGTAATGTTGGATATATCCAGACCTCTAGCCATTACATCGGTGGTGATAAGTCCCCTAACTTCTTCATTTTCAAATTTTTTGAGGGCTTTTAAACGATAATTTTGTGATTTATTAGAATGGATTACTTCAAACATTTCAGGGAAAAGTTCCTCCATTTTTGTGTATAATAAATCAGCATGTTTTTTATTATTGGTAAAAATGAGGACTTTAGACAAGGACTCATTTTCCTTTAATAAATTTTCGAGTAGATTTACTTTTGTATTGAAGTTCACTACTTTATACCCACTTTGTTGGATTTTTTCTAATGGAGTACCGGATTTTGCTAATGAAATTTCTATAGGGCTGGCAAAATATTCATCCAGCATCTCGTCCACAGCTTCGGTCATAGTGGCTGAGAAGAGAATATTTTGTCTTTTGGCTTTCATCATTTCAAAAATATGCGTCAACTGGGGTCTAAAGCCTAAGTTGAGCATTTCATCAAACTCATCAATAATGAGTTTTTGTACTTCTTTTAGCGATATTGAATTGTCTATTGCCAGATCCATCACCCTACCTGGTGTACCAACCAAAATGTCGCATCCATCATCGAATAATAATTTTTGGGTATTGATATTTTTTCCTCCATAAACTCCAATAACTCTGGTGGTTATATTTTGGCAAAGTTCAATCAAAATCTCACTTACCTGTACGACCAATTCTCGGGTTGGGACAAGGATAAGCACGGTAGGATTTCCATTTTTATTGTATTTCCAGTTTTTTAGCACTGGCAATAGATAGGCCATTGTCTTTCCAGTACCCGTTTGAGCGATTCCCATGATGTCTCTTCCGGACAAAATAGGCTTGAAGCTTTTCTCCTGTATGGGGGTGGGTTCGAATAAATTGAGGTCTGCAAGAACATCCAAAATTTTTTCTGGTAATTCAAAATCTGCAAAAGTGAGTTTTTCCATGTTGCAAAAGTACGATTAATAAAAAGATTGAGAAAAAAAATCCTTTCACTATAAAAGGAAAGGATTTAAAAGGTATTTTTTTAATAAAATTATTCCCATTCTATGGTTGCAGGTGGTTTGCTAGAGATATCATACGCCACTCTGTTGATGCCTCTAACTTCATTGATAATTCGGTTGGAAATTAACTCCAAAAATTCATAAGGAAGTTTACTCCAAGTGGCCGTCATAAAATCGATGGTATTGGCAGAACGAACTACAGCGGTGTATTCGTAGGTTCTTTCGTCGCCCATTACTCCAACGGATTTCACTGGAAGTAAAACGACAAAAGCCTGAGAAACTTTTTCGTACAAATTATTTTTATATAATTCTTCAATAAAGATATCATCCGCTTCTTGTAAAATTCTTACTTTTTCAGCATCAACTTCACCCAAAATTCTAATTCCTAATCCAGGTCCAGGGAAAGGATGTCTGTACACCAAATGATGAGCTATTCCCAATTCCTCTCCTACTTTTCTTACTTCGTCTTTAAAAAGTTCTCTTAAAGGTTCCAAGAGTTCCATTTTCATGTCTTCGGGTAATCCGCCAACATTGTGGTGAGATTTGATGACTGCTGAAGGACCTTTTACCGATTGACTTTCGATGACATCTGGATAAATGGTTCCTTGTGCTAGGAATTTAGCGCCTTGTAATTTTTGTGATTCTTCATCAAAAACAGCGACAAATTCGTTGCCTATAATTTTTCTTTTTTGTTCAGGATCCGATACTCCGGCAAGTTTGGATAGAAATCTTTCTGAGGCATCAATCATTTTGATGTTCATGTGGAAATGTTCTCCGTAGTTTTGCATTACTTTTTTGCCTTCATCTTTTCTCAACAATCCGGTATCTACAAAGATACAAGTAAGCTGATCGCCTATTGCTTTATGGATAAGTACTGCGGCAACGGAAGAATCTACCCCGCCTGAAAGTCCCAGAATTACTTTTTCTTTTCCAACTTTTTCTCGAATTTCGGCAACTGTTTTGTCGATATAATTGGTTAGTTTCCAATTTTTTTCAGCATTACAAATACCAAATACAAAGTTTTCTATCATTTTAGCCCCTTCCTCCGAATGAGAAACTTCTGGATGAAATTGTACACAGTAGATGTTTTTATCCTCATTAGAAATGGCAGAAATAACATCGGTTTTGGCATTAATTTCAAATCCTTCCGGTACTTGTTCTACTTCGTCAAAATGGCTCATCCATACTATAGAATCGGTAGAGACATTATGGAAAAGTTTGGAGGACTTGTCAATATGAAGGTTGGCTTTTCCGTACTCTCCTTTTTCTCCTTTTTTTACTTTACCCCCTAGCAAATGCGTGGTAAGTTGCATTCCGTAGCAGATTCCCAATACTGGGATTCCTTGTTCGAATAGATTTTTCTCAACTAAATGTGCATCAGTAGCATTTACAGAACTAGGACCACCAGAAAGGATAATTCCTGCTGGTTTTTTTTCTAACAAAGTTTGTATAGGAGTATTGAAAGGCAAAACCTCCGAATAGACACCCATTTCTCTAACTCTTCTGGCAATCAATTGATTGTACTGAGATCCGAAATCTAAAATTAATATTCCGTTATTCATTTTTCACTTTTTATTCAATTAAATTTAAATAGGTTAATGTTTGTTTTTTTATCCATCAAACATTAAAAAAAATGAGGGAAAAATTCCCCTCATTCTATTTTTAGAATTTACCAATATCTTCTCTGTAGTATTCGTAATCGAAGTGTACAGACAATGCATCAGCATATACTTTTTTTCTGGCTTCTTCATAAGTAGGTGCTGTTGCTACTACATTTACTACTCTACCTCCAGTGGTTACGATTTTATCTCCTTGTTTTTGGGCACCAGCAAAGAAAAGATTGGATTCTTTTACTTTATCAATTCCTCTTATTTCGAAATCGGTTTCTATTTTTCCAGGATAACCTCCGGAACACATCACCAAGCACACTGCTTTTTTATCGGAAAACTTCAATTCTATATCCTTACCGTCCAAGCAATCTTGTATAGTGTCCAATAAATTACTTTCTAAAAGAGGCATAATAACTTGAGTTTCTGGATCTCCCATTCTCATGTTGTATTCTAATAAATACACTCCGTTTTTAGTAACCATAAGTCCAAAGAAGATAAATCCTTTGAAATTCAAATGCTCTGCATCCAGACCTTTTAAAGTAGGTTCTAAAATATTTGTTTCGAAATCGGCATAGTGCTCCTTTGTGAAGTTAGGACAAGGAGCAACGCTACCCATACCGCCTGTGTTGGCACCTTTGTCGCCATTACCCACTTTTTTATAATCTTTTGCAGTAACGCAAGGAAATATTTTTTTACCGTTGGAAAATGCAATAATCGAAGTTTCAAAACCTTGTAAAAATTCTTCAATAACCAACTGAATTCCAGCATCTCCATAAATTCTGTCAATCATAAAAGCATGAATGGTGGAAAGTGCATCGTCTATATTTTCGCAGATAACTACCCCTTTACCACCTGCCAAACCACTGGCCTTAATTACCAATGGGAAGCTTTGTGTTTTTACATATTCTACAGCTTCCTTGTATGCATCGAAGGTAACGGCTTTTGCTGTTTTTACTCCATAAGTTTGCATGAATTTTTTAGAGAAAGCTTTACTTCCTTCCAATTCAGCGGCTCTTTTCTTAGGTCCGAAAACTTTTAAACCATGTTGTTTGAAATCATCGACCAGTCCTTCTACCAATGGTGCTTCTGGTCCTACAATCGTAAGATCAATTTTTTCTTTGATGGCTAAATTTCTAAGTGCTACGATATCGCTTTCATAGACATTTTGTCCTAGCATATCGGTTGTAGCATTGCCTTTTGCAAAATACATTTTTGAAATCCTACTATCACTTTTTAGCTTCCAAGCCAAGGCGCTTTCTCGCCCTCCATTACCTACGATAAGAACTCTCATAATTTCTTTTTAAAATTTATTTTTCGGTTGTACAAAAGTAAGAATTTGATATTTGATGACAAAACACCTTTTATTTTTTTATCAATTTACTTTTAATATTTTCAAAAACTGAAATTATATAGTATAATTGTAGTATAGTATATGGAAATTCTATTTCTAATGTATTTCAATTTAATGGCTTGGATTAATCTCAATTAATTTTCATCTTTATTTTTCAATTATAAATTATATTTTCAACAACAAATCCTTGATTCAGGTTTTCAAATAGGCCAGTTTCTCAAAGAATTCATCGATAAAGACGACAACAAAAAGCAACATTTCATTAAAAAAAAGCACAAACGAAAAATTAAAAATGCCATGAGTCAATCCAATACCTATTATTGAATGAAAAAAGGAAATTGAAAATGGTCAACAGAATTCAAAAACAAATCACTAAATTTGGACTCACTAGTAATATTTAATTTATAACTAATTGATAATAAATATAAAAAAATAACATTAATCAGAATTTTATGAAAAAAAATACGCTAATTTTATCTATTTTATTTTTGATAATTAATTGTTCTGCACAAAAAATCACAAAAAAAAATAAACAAAAAGGAGTAGGAATTGCCAAAAAAACTGAAAATCCAAATATACCAAAAATTTACAAAAATGGATACTTAAATTTTTATATGGAAAAAGTTCCTGTTCCACAAAAAAATGATACGCTAAATAAACTAAAATTTAACGCTGTTTATTCAGCGATGTACACTCAAAAAGTTATGTATGACAAATTTGGGAAATGGTCTAAAGAAATTCGTCCAAATAATGAATGGCGGCATCCAATATTAGTTTGGGAAAAAGTTAAACTATTTGATGACGAAAACAAATTATATAATGTGTATGCTCATGGTGAAGAAGAATGGGAAGAAATATATGCTTCAGTGTTGGTTTTTGACGAAAATCAAAATGATTGTTTAAAAGAAAATAGTCCTAACAAAAATAAAGTCACAATTTTTTTTGCAAAAGGTATTCAAAATTTGAATAGTAATGAAGATTTCTACAAAATTTACTGGGATACTGTTAACAAATATAAACCGCAAGAGAACTAACTTCCGCCAACATTAAACCATAAAGAAAAAGCCTCTAACACGAGTCAATGTTGGGAGCTTTATGCTATACGCTTTTCAGCGAAACACAGTATTATAATGCAGCTAATGCTACGCAAAATATATTTTTTTAAAATTTGAAAAAAAAATAATATGGAAATTAGTATGGAATTATTACTAAATGAAGCAATACAAATTGCAGTAAATGGACATAAGAACCAAAAAGATAAATTTGGTAATCCTTATATTTTACATCCTTTAAGGGTGATGAATATGGGGAGAAATTGGCAAGAAAAAATACTAGGTATCTTACATGATGTGATTGAAGATTGCACAGAATATTCAATGGAAATGTTAGTTAATAAAGGCTTAGGGAAGGAAATTTGCGATGCATTGAGTCTAATGTCAAGAATTTCTCCTGATGAAAAATATGATGATTATATCTGTAGAATAGCGAACAATCCTTTAGCTACTGCGGTAAAATTGAATGATTTAAAGGATAATATGGACATCACACGATTTAGCCAACCGATTACTGAAAGAGATATGAACCGATTGAATAAATATTGGAAAGCCTATAAGAAATTAAGCAATTTATAAAGAAAAATCCTCCTATATTAGTTCGATTTCAAATTGATCGTTCAGCAGAAGTATTCCTTCTTCCTTTGCGTTGGGATGGGTGGAAAAGCCTTTCAGTTTGGAAGTCTTTTTCTTAGTTATTAAATCATTTATTTGTTTCTCACTGAGTTTTTTTTCCCACAATTCGAAAGGGATTTTGAAACTACAGTTTTTGAAACCACTGCATCCAATGGCCGATTTTCCTTTTATTAAAGGATGACTTTTGCATTTGGGACATTGTATTTCCTCCCAAACCAATGCTTTGTTTTTCTTTTCACTTTTAGGACTTTCCTTCTTCTCTTCTTCTTTTATAATGGTAATCGTTTTGCCTTTCCCATCAATTACTTTTTTGGTTAAATCTGTAACCATCGCAATTAATTCTTCCTTGAAGACTTCTGCTGAATATTCACCTTTTTCAATTTTTCTAAGTTTAAATTCCCATTCACCCGTAAGTTCCGGACTTTTGAGCAGGTCATCTTCTATGGTGTCTATCAACTCTATGCCTGTAGTGGTTGCAAAGAGGTTTTTTCTCTTTTTTTCTATGTATTTTCTTTTAAAAAGTGTTTCAATAATATTGGCTCGTGTAGAAGGTCTTCCTATGCCATTATTTTTGAGCATTTCTCTCAATTCTTCGTCCTCTACTTGTTTTCCTGCAGTTTCCATGGCGCGCAACAAAGTAGCCTCAGTATAAGGTTTGGGTGCAGATGTTTTCCCTTGGCGAATAATGGGAAAATGCTCCCCTTTTTCGCCAATTGTAAATTCTGGAATGTTTTGTTCCTCTTCTTTGTTTTCGGTTTCTTCTTTTTTGTCTTTAGCATAGACCGTTCTCCAACCGGGTTCTAAGATTTGTTTTCCATTGACTTTAAAAGGAATTTCACCTACTTTTCCTTCTACCAAAGTATTGGAAATTTTACATTCAGGATAGAAAACAGCGATGAATCTTCGTGCCACCAAATCATAAATTTGTTTTTCTTCTTTGCTTAACGAAGCGCTAGGCGCAATTTCTGTTGGTATTATGGCATGGTGGTCGGTAACTTTGACATCATCAAAAACGGCTTTGGATTTTGGGATGGGCTGGGAAAGTAAAACAGCGGTAAGTTCCGAGTAATGGTGCATGGATTGTAGGATTCCTGCAATTTTGGGATACAAACTCTCTGAGAGGTAGGTGGTATCAACTCTAGGATAGGTGGTGTGTTTTTTTTCATAAAGGGACTGTATGAGCTTCAGGGTGTTTTCTGCGGAAAAACCATATTTTTTATTGGCTTCTACTTGCAGACCGGTAAGATCAAAAAGTCGAGGATTTTTTTCTTTCCCTTCTTTAATTTCAAAAGCGACGATTTCGAATGGGTGTTTTTGTAAATATTCCAGTCCTTTTTCGGCTTTTTCTTGAGATTTGAGTCGGTCTATTCCGGCACTAAACAGTACTTCTCGGTATTGGGTTTTTAGCTCCCAGTATTCTTCAGACTGGAAAGCATCAATTTCTTTTTGCCTCTGTACGAGCATGGCCAGTGTAGGGGTTTGTACCCTACCGATGGACAAAACAGCTTGGTTGGCTCCAAATTTTTTGGTAAACAAACGAGTGGCATTAATGCCCAATAACCAATCTCCAATGGCTCTGGCATTTCCTGCCAAGTACAAAGGGTTGTAATCTTCGGAATTTTTGAGGTTACTGAAACCTTCTTTGATGGCTTCTTCTGTAAGGGAAGAAATCCATAGTCTTTTAACGGTTTTTTTATTTTTGGCTTTTTGTAGCACCCATCGTTGGATGAGTTCTCCTTCTTGCCCGGCATCACCACAGTTGATGACTTCCTGGCAGTCGGCCACTAGTTTTTCTATGGTTCGGAATTGGTTCTCTACTCCTTTATTTTCTATGAGTTTGATGCCGAAATTTTTTGGAATGATGGGCAGGGAGAATAGATTCCAGGATTTGTATTGTGGGCTATAATCGTGGGGTTCTTTCAGGGTACAAAGATGCCCGAAAGTCCAAGTAACGCAATAGCCGTTTCCTTCCATGTATCCTTGTTTTGGGGTGGTAGCACCAAGGACTTTGGCTATATCTCGGGCAACGCTGGGTTTTTCGGCAATGCATAGTATCATGAAAGGATGTCTTATTGGATGAAAAAGGGTTTCAAATGTAAAGAATATTTAGTCTAAGCGCAAATAATTTTGGGTTGGTGTTAATAAATTTAGTCAGTATAAAAACCAAAACTTTCCAAAGTGGTATTGGAAAGTTTTGGTTTTTTTTGGTAAGAATCTCTATTGGTGAGCCTAGCCCTGATGGTAGTGGCATCCTTTTGTCTGGCTTAGGAAAAGTGTTGGCGACAAAAGATAGAACGGACAGCAGGACGAGTGCTGAAACGAGGCAATCCCCGTGAAGCTCCCAAAATAGAAACTAGAGCATACGGAGGTTGTTGACTTCTAGTTCGTCTAGGATTCTCCAGTGCCCTCTTTTGATGTTTTTCTTGGTAAGTCCGGCAAACATAACTCTGTCTAGGGCTTCTACTTCATAGCCTAATCTTTGGAATATTCTTCGGATAACGCGGTTCCAGCCGATGTGTATTTCTATTCCGATTTCGTTTTTGGGTTTGCCTTCGATGAAGGATATTTTGTCCACATGGGCTACTCCTTCTTCTAGTCGGATACCATCGACAATGGTTTTCATGTCTTCTGTGGAAAGTTTTTTGTCCAAGGTTACATGGTATATTTTCTTCATTTCGAAGGAAGGATGGGTCAGTTTTTTGGTTAGGTGTCCATCGTTGGTCAAAAGAATTACGCCAGTGGTGGATCTGTCCAGCCTACCTACCGGAAATAAGCGGTATGGAGAAGCATTGGCTACGAGGTCCATAACGGTTTTTCTGGCTTTGTCGTCTTTGGTGGTAGAGATATAACCTTTGGGTTTGTTGAGTAGGACATACACTGGTTTCTCTGGGGTAATATTTTGGTCGTCAAAAACTACTTTATCTGTTTTTTGCACTTGGTACCCCATTTCTGTAATTACGATTCCGTTGACCTGTACCAAGCCTTGCTTGATGAGTTCATCGGCTTCTCTCCTACTGCAAATGCCGGAATTGGCGATGTATTTGTTGAGTCGGATGGTGTCTTTATGGATGTCTTTTTCAATTTTTTGGAGTCTTCTTTTTTGTACGAAATTTTTTGTTCTATCGTCGTTGTCTCCAAATTTATTGTATGGTTTATTGTAAGAAGAATCTCCCCTTTTTCTATCTCCATTTTCGTATTTGCTACGACTGTCGAAAGATTTACCTCCGCCTCTGGAATTTCCAAAACTAGGTTTGTTGTAGGAGCCTCTTTCTGAGCTTCCTTCTCTGTTGTCGTTTCTATCGCGGTTGCCAAAGGGTCTGTCTCCGCCTCTGGAATTTCCAAAGCTAGGTTTGTTGTAGGAGCCTCTTTCTGAGCTTCCTCCTTTGTTGTCATATTTTTTAGGTCCATCAAAAGAACGACCCGATTTGTTGGAGGAATGTGAGTTGCCACCTCCACCTTGTATTCTAGGTCTTTTTGGTCTTCCGGATGAATTTCTGTCTTCACTCATTTTTCTGAAAAATTTCTGCAAAGATAGGTAATTTAATTGCCAATAAGTAAATGACTTGTAAGAGAATTTAACATTAAACTGTATTTTTGCAAAAAAAAAATGATCATGATTTCTATTTTGGATGCAGATTTTACTGCGTTGAATGAATATATAGCCGCTCAAAATTTTTCTAAACTTTTTATTTTATGTGACGAGAACACACACGAATATTGTTTGCCTACTTTATTGGGGAATTTAGAAACCAATATTCCGTTTGAGTTAATTGAAATAGAACCCGGCGAAGAATTAAAAAATATAGATACTGCAATACAACTTTGGGAAATATTAACCGAATTTAAAGCGGATAGAAAAGCTTTAATGATGAATTTAGGTGGCGGAATGATTACCGATTTGGGTGGTTTTGTAGCTTCTACCTATAAACGAGGAATTTCTTTTGTGCATATCCCGACCACTTTACTGGCGATGTGCGATGCTTCTTTGGGAGGGAAAACGGGAGTTGATCATGGATTTTTGAAAAATTTGATAGGTACATTTGCCCTTCCCGAAGCAGTATTTCTGTATCCTAATTTTCTGAAAACGCTTCCCCATGAACAGGTGAGAAGTGGTTTTGCAGAAATGCTGAAGCATGGTTTGGTGGCCCATGCGAAACATTGGCAGGACTTAGCCCATCTAAGTTTAGATAAATTGGAATTAATCTATCCGAATATCGAAACCTCCATGCAGATAAAACAGAAGTTGGTGGATGAGGATTTTAAAGAAACTGGCAGTAGAAAATTACTCAATTTCGGACATACAGTAGGCCATGCGGTAGAGTCATTATTTCTGCATGAAGGTACGACCATTCCTCATGGTGAAGCGGTGGCCTTAGGTATGATAGTGGAAACAAAACTGTCTGAAATAAAAGGACTTCTGAATAAAAAAGAATGCATGGAAATAATTGAAATAATCAGAAGTTTTTACCCCTACATCTCTATTGAAGCATGGAATAATGCTACCTTGTTATCGCTTATACAAAACGATAAGAAAAATAGTCATTCCGCTTTGTTATTTACCCTTATTTCTACCATTGGTAAAGGGCATTGGGATGTTGCCTGCCAAGAGGAGGAAATTTTTGAAGCCTTGGATTTTTATCGAGCAATGTCCTAAATTCAGATTGGAGTATAATGCAAAAATGGTGCTTGAATGTGATGGTCAAATATCATAAATAATCCCGTTTTATTCATTTACCTGATAGGAATCCCAAAGATCTGAGGATTTTTTTACTTCTTTCATTTGACTCATAAAGATATCTTGTCCGTTACACCTTAGGTTGATCATCCCAAAAAGAATTTTATTATTTTTAAGATCAGTGGATCTAGCCAATTCTGTAGAATAAACCAAAGGTCGGTTATTACGGCTATATTTTCCAGCGCATCCAATAGCATCGGCACGAGGATGAGAATGTCCTTCATTATCACCTGAAGAAATTACTGTAGCCAATGGATTGATTCGTTGCATAAAATCAATTGAAAAATCGGATGAACCATGATGGCAAGACTTGGCTACATCTACAGCAAATGGGTTGTTTGTCGCATACTTCTGAATTAAATATTCCTGGGAAGTTGTGTTTAAATCGCCTCCCAGAAGTAAGGTTCTTTCACCAAAGGTTAATTTCAATACCAAGCTATGGCCATTGATGGTTTGTCCATCATCTTTCCAATACTTAAATGCTTTTTTCTGATTTATTTTTTCTGTGATGGGTGCCAATACTTCGATGCTGAATTTCTGGCCTTCAATGGTTGTATTTATCATCATATTGCCTTTTTCGCATCGTTTTATTTTTTGTACAACAGCGGTTTGCAATGCTTCTATAAAATTACTGATGTCTCTATTAAAGGGAGTAGATTCTTGAATATTGAGTAAATCATCAAAGTATTTCAAAAGAAATTTTTGATTGTTCTGAACAATAGTCTCTCCTAATCCTGAATTGTAAGGATTGTTTTTGGTGGAGAATTTTAAAATTCCAGGATGAATTATTTGGCCAAAAGTAAAATTTTCATCCTTTAAAATTGGGATAAAACCCTTGTAATGATCGGTATCGAAATGGCTGATGATAAGGTAGTCTATATGTATTTTTTCACCTTTTTTAATGTAATAGGAGTACTGCCATTTGGTAAGATATCCATACATGGAATTATTGGGTCCCGCATCAACTAATATTTTGAGCTTCCCAATTTCTATCAGAACGCCATCCCCTTGGCCAACATCCAAAAAGAAAACTTTTAATCCCATTTTTTCGGTTAAATCATTTTTGTGCATCCATCCATTAGGGCCTGCAGTATTTACTTTGTACCAATCGCCAATGTTCTCTATAATTTGAACATAAGTTCCCATGAGTATTTTATTGATGGGCGTTTTCCCTTTATCATCAATGACTTTTTCGTAAATAATTGCCTCGTTTTTAGAAGCATAAAGATGTGTTTTCATGATATTAGTTTTTAGAAAAGTTAACTTTAACTTCAAAATTAATCATTATTTAAATAAAAATAAAATAAACTACTTTACAATAAATGATTAAAAATATAAACTAGAATGTATTTTTAAATTAAAAAAAATAGTAATTTAACTATCTAAAACTTAATAACATGAGTAAACATGGAATGATGTATCAAGACATAGTGCCTTATACATCTCGTTATTACGACAAAGGAAAATTTGGGAGAATGTTTCCTAATTTGCCCGCTTTTGCTGCCAATAGTACCAAAGTAAAAGATGCCTTAAAAGATATGGGTAAAAAAGGGGGAATCATGGACGCCAAAGATGATTTGACACAAGACCCTAAGGATCTTATCACCAATCCGTTATTACAAACAAAAAATCCAAACTCTCCAATCATGAGTGCTGGGATGACTTTTTTGGGTCAATTCATAGACCATGATATTACTTTTGATCCAACAACCAGTTTGGAAAGACAATCGGATCCGGAATGTGTAGAGAATTTCAGAACCCCTAGTTTGGGATTGGATAATGTGTATGGAAGTGGACCAGGAGTTTCGCCTCATTTGTATGACCAGTCGGATGGTCAAGGAATTAAACTATTAGTGGAAGCATTGGGCTCTAAAGGTAAAGAAAACATTGATAAATTTGATGTTCCAAGAAATTCACAAAACACGGCTTTAATTGGCGATCCAAGAAATGATGAAAATTTAATTGTATTCCAATACAGGTCTTATTCCTGAGATTTCATAATGTATTGGTAGATGCACTTAGGGTAAAATTTCCAGGAAAATCACCAAGCGAAATTTTTAGCCAAGCTCAGGAAATGGTTCGTTGGCATTATCAATGGATTGTTTTGCACGAGTTTTTACCTCTACTCTGTGGAGAAACATTTGTGGATGACATTGTAAAAAACGGAAGAAAATTCTATGGTTGGCATAATGAGCCATTTATTCCTGTTGAGTTTTCAGTGGCTGCTTATCGTTTTGGACATAGCCAAATAAGACCTTCATATAGAGCCAATTTTAGTATAAGCAATCAACCTTCTCCAACTGAGTTTTTTGCAGATATTTTTGATTTTTCCATCCCACCTACCGAGGCAGATCCTAATGATTTAAGAGGCGGTAAAAGAGCTCCTCGTCGTTTTATTGATTGGCATACATTTTTTAACCTTGGAGATGGTAGTATGAGAAATAACAAGTTGATAGACACTAAATTATCATCGCCATTGTTTAAATTACCTGGATTTACAGACTTGGACTCCTTGGCGTCCAGAAATTTACTTAGAGGACTTACATTTAGTTTGCCTTCTGGACAAAGAGTTGCCCATGCCATGGGTCTTACGCCATTGTCTGAGAATGATTTTGCTGAATTGAAACATTATAAAACTAATTTTGAAAATAGTACTCCACTTTGGTACTATATTTTAAAAGAGGCTGAAATTCAAGAAATGGGCGTTCATTTGGGAGAAGTTGGTGGAAGAATTGTTGCAGAAGTACTCATTGGACTCATGGAAGGAGATAACACCTCTTTCCTATCTCAAAATCCATTCTGGAAACCTTCGTTACCATGTTGGGAATCCTACCGAAACGGAAAAGATTTTACCATGGCAGATTTGGTAAGAATTGCAGAAGGTAAAGTTGCTATTGTATTATAGGAACATTATTTAAATCAGGTATTATACATCAAAAACAAGAGCAAAAATAAAATTTTTGCTCTTGTTCGTTTTTCTTTACCAACCTCTATTGTTGGAATTTAGATTGGATAATATTGGGGGTTAAAAATTCTTGTTTACCCCCAAAACAATATGCCTAGGAAGCAACCTTTGGATGTAAGCACTCTCGCTAATGTTATCTATAGAATATCTTTGTATGCTGTCGGCATTCAACAGATTATTGGCAACAATAAATACATTCATATTGAATTTTTTATAGATATAGTCCAGTTTCATATCCAAAAACTGAGTAGTCTTTTGTCCGGAAGTACCAAATTTGTACAACTCAAAATTGGTTACCCATTTCAGTTCTTTATTTATGTTGTAGTATAGGTTTGCAAAGCCTTTTTGGTTGGTGTATCGGCTGTTGTTGTTGTCTGAGTTTAGATCATTAAAAGTCCATTCATATCCCAATTCGTAATTTATTTTTTTGAGCCATCCAGACTTCATTTCAAAACCTGTTTTAAAAATTTTAAACTGCGAATGAATCAAAGACTGATGGTTGATGCTGTTTTTACTATTATTGATGGAATAAAATGCCAATAGGCTGATTCTGGATTTGATGAAATTGATGAATCTTTTCAACTCCATATTGGCTGAATAAGACTCCAAATCCTTAAGCACTATATTTTGTACAAAGGTATATTCTGGGTTGATAATAAGGTTGCTGGAGAGGAAATTATCATTTTTAGTATAATTGAATCCCAACATGAAGTTTTTAGAGAAATTATCGCCCAAATTATAACTAAGACCTATGTCTAAATTACTTAGAACCGTATAATCTATAGGGTTTCTGCGGAAATTTCTATTGCCTTGGTACAGGTAGTTTTGATAATATTGATTGATGCCCAAAGGTGAGAATTTCTTATTGGCAGATAAAGAAATGGTTCCGCTTCGGAAATGACCATAATTGATGCTAAAACCAGGTGAAATATAAAAACCATCATTTTTGTTTTGGTTAAGATCCGAATGGATAAATTCGCCTAAAAAATTGAGTTCATAACCCCATTTTTTGAGTTTTCGGTTGTACTTAGCTTTGGTAAAAAGCGTATTTTGCAAAAAATCGGTTCTGTTGGTGAAAGAGGAAGCATCAAAATAAATGGGCAACCCTTGGTTGTCTTGCACCGAAAGATCGGAGTAGAGTTTTTCTTTTCTAAACTCGTTGCCTAGTTGCCATTCCAAATTGTGGTCTTCAGCAAATCTTTTGAGATAGGAAACTTTAGCTCCAGCAAAATTAAGTTTGGATTGAATTTTTTGGTTGATGTGTCTGGCATTGGGATTGCCTAATAATGCTACAAAAACATCATTTTCATCGGTAAAATTGTAGGGTCTGTCTTGGTATAAGTATCGTGCAACAGCCACCAAAACTTTGGAGGAGTCCAATTTTTTGGTATAAGTCAAACGATTTTCATTGGCAAATAAAGTATTCTCACCATTTTGATGGTTATTTTGCCCATTAAAAAGAAACAAGTTGTTGTTATTTTCCTTTTGGCTCGCCCATTTATTGTACCATTGTAGGCTGGAATTGGGTCCAAAATCTTTTGAAATTTCCAATTTACCCACGATGTTTCGATTGTTTTGTTGCCAATGGTTGTCGGAAGTATTGCTGAAATTTTGTCCACCATAATTATATCGGTAATAGGAATTGATGTAATTATTGTTTTCGATTTCATTGAATATAGCGACAGTTTTCAGTTTCCAATCTTTTGGGAAATTGTAAATATAATTTAGGGAAACCAATTGATCATTATTGAAGTTGGTTCGATTATCGCCAAAAGCGTAGTTTTTTTGGTGCAAATTAACCGCTGCAATGGTAGAAATGTTGGTGCCAACATTTTCGGAATTGGTAGAGGTATCGGGATTGATGAGGTATTCTACTCCACTCATCTCATTCAGCCCTAAGTTATTGGCATTGGCGAGCAAATAGATTTTTTTTCTTTTGGAAAAATTCATCACATTTATTTTGCCTTGGCGCATATCCTCATCATAGGAAGTAGCAGCCAAAAGTAGGTTGCCAAACCATTTTCCTTTGGCATCTTCTTTCAAAGTAAGATTTAAGGCGATACTTTCGGAATTTTCCACATTTTTGAGGAGTTTGTTTTTGGAATAATTTTTCAGTACCTGAACTTTTTCCACCGGTTTGGATGGCATATTTTGGGTAAGCGTTTGGTAGCCTCTTTCGAAGAGGTCGTCGTTTTCCACCATAACTCTTTCTACCTCTTTGTTGCCAAATTTTATTTTACCATCGTTCTGAACGGTAAATCCAGGCATATTTTTTAGAAGGTCTTGTACATTTTGCTCGGTACCGTTGCTAAAATTTTTGGCGGTGAATTCTATGGTATCTTTTTTAAATTTTATAGGCGTAGATCGGGTGATAACCACTTCTTTTATGTCCTTGGTTTTTTCCGTTTCCAGTGTTATATTTTTCTCTAGTACCGTTCCTTTTTTGATGAAAGAAACCGGCGTTTTTTGGCTGATATAGCCCATAGAAGTAACTTGCAAAGAGAAATTGCCATAGTGTTCTGTTGTGAGGCTGTAGCTACCATCTTTGTTGCTAAAGGTGTAGGCAATGATGTTTTCGTTAGCATCCAAAAGCAAGATGTTGGCTTTGGAAACGACAAGATTATTAGGACCGCTGATGCTTCCTTTGATTTGAACTTGACCGAAGACTACAATTTGGCAAAAAAATGCCATTAGATAAATAAATTTCATTAAGGTTTCTTTTCTGCTTCCCACTCGAAGGATTTTTCTAAATTGTAATATCTTGCATCATAATCTTTTGCATTGGGTTCTGTGTTACTTGTGTTTGCCATAATTTTTTCAATCAAAGAATCATTATGCTTATTTTCTAATGCAATGTATTTTTTATATGAAATACTTTTGTCATAATTATCTTGAAAAACTTTTTTGATTTCATTTGAAATAATTGATTGTTGACTATATTTTATTTTAACAGCTTCGAAACTAAAAATGTCATCTTTGGTTTTGGCTTTTAAAATTAAACCCGGCAATCCGGAAAACTTCCATGGTCCCTCTGTTATGGGGATGTCTTTGGTGAAGTAAACTTCATATTCTCTTCCTCTGAATATTGTATTTGCTTTTTGGCATCTATATCCTAAAATTTCTTGAAAACTATTAACTATTTTCCATTTCATTTCCGGTATAGTATCTAGTGTTATTAATTTCTGTTTTGGAATTTTTAATTTAATTTCAGAAATAATGTTTTTATTGTGATAGTTCATTAGAAATCCATAACGGTTTAAGTTTTGAGGCATTATCAGGCCGTCATTAAATACTGTTTGTTTAACGGTTAAACAGTATTTTTCATCCTTGTCTTGAACTAGGAAAAAAGTTTCTGGTGCATTTGTGCCACTTTTTGTAATTAAAGAGAAATGATACTGTACGGAAATGTTTTGACTGTTTTGTTGACCAAAACAATTTGAAATCATCACCAGAAGTATTAATATGAAGTTTACTTTTTTCATTGTTTTAATTTATATCATAACTTATGGGTAGTCCAATTCCATCAAATAAATCATTAAAACAATCTGTATCAGTTAAGTCATAAAATTTCTTAACTTTAATGATTATTCCTCCAGCGCTTCCACCACAATCATTACTTATATAGCTTGGTCCATGAACTATATCAACTCTTTCTCCACATGCATTATAAATCCATGTATCATGTGCTATCAAACAATCAGCTAGTAATTTTGACTCCACTGTAGTTTTCAAGTTTACATTTTTTACCATTCCATTCCCTGCAAAAACACTTGCACTTGCACCGACTGTAAAGCACAGTCCTAAAATTAATTTTTTCATTGTTTTAGATTTTAAAATGTTTAATTTTTTTTTGTTCATTCTTTGCGCAATCGAATAACGAGACAAAGCAAAAAAAACAATTGTGCAAGTTTTTTACTAAATATTTTAAAAATAATTTTTAAAAATAAAATCATTCAAGAGATTAGTATTATAAAACAGCAAATCTCTTGCGAATATAATAATTTTTATTCTTTAGGTTTTGGGTTTTCCCATTCGAAGGATTTTTCGAGATCAAATTCTCTTATCCCTGAAATACTATACACTTTAACGCCTATTGGTCTGTTGGAACTTATTTTCTCTTGAATATTTCTTGTGTGGTCATTTTCTTTATTGATGTATTGTTGATATTGAAGAAACTCAGATTTTTTTTCAGGAAATTGAAATGACAATTTAGAACTAATTTCTTGTTTGAATGGTTTGTTTAATACTATTTTTACGGCTTCATAGGTTATTAAATTATTCATTTCCCTTACCTTTAATACTGTCCCCGGCAATCCATTAAACTTCCATGGACCTACATTACTAGGAATTTCTTTGGTGAACCATGCTTCATATTTTCTTCCTCTAGCTTCTCCTGTTGCTTTTATACAATTAAAACCTAAGATTTTCATCGGTTTATCACTTGCGATTTTCCAATAATAATTCAGATAATGATCTATTGTAAATAAAATTTCACGGGTAAAGGAATTGTCTTTAATTAGATATTCATTTTCTTTAAAAACATTTTTAATGATTTTGCTGCTTCTTATTTTTACATCATTATTCAAAAATTCCTGTATTTCATCAAATTTACCATTATAGCTAAAAAACAAAGAACTTTCTTGGTCAAAAACCAGAATATTTTTCTCTTGTACTTTTTCAAATCCTCCAGTAACATCAATAATTTTATCGTAAACTATATAATGATTCTGTGCATTGAAGAATGCACAGAACATTAACGGAAATATTATAAATAATTTAATCATCATTTTTAATAGTTTGCTGGACAATCACCAAATCCCGTCATCTCTCTCTTTACTTTTATTTTTATACCTCTCGTAAAGTCGGTGTTTTCAGTACATGTTGTATCGTTTTGTCACTTTATTAATGAAAATAAATATACAACATTTTTAAACAATAAATATGTAATACTTAAAATTTCTTTTCTATTTTTGTGAAATCACAAACTATAGGTTATGAGAAAAATAGATTTATTATTTTCCGAATATGGTAAAAGCCATAGAAACAAAATCAATCAATGGATACATTATTTTTGTGTTCCTCTTATATTTTGGTCAATTTTGGGTTTCATATCCCTCATTCCGGCACCTCATTTATGGATTCAGTATTTTGGTTATATTAGTATTGCCAGCATCGCAGCTTTGGCTTTGGTGCTTCTCTATTATTATAGTTTGAATTGGAAAATTGCCACAATCTCTCTTTTTATCCTATTGTTGATGGAACATTTTGTCTATTTTATCCATCATGAATTTCAAGAAAAAGCTGGCTGGATTTTTTTAATCGTTTTTGTAATCACTTGGATTTTTCAATTTGTAGGTCATAAAATTGAAGGGAAAAAACCTAGTTTTCTGAAAGATATACAATTTTTATTAATTGGTCCAATTTGGTTATTGAAGAAAGTTTTGCCTTTTAAAATTTAATGATTTATTCAAAAAAAAAATCCAAACATTTCATATTGTGTTTGGATTTTTTTTTAATAATCATCAAGCAGTTGATACAAATGTTGTATAGCCAGGCATAGTTCCTTAAGCTTATCTGCCGATTTATTTGGATTGAATTTTTCGGTAGCCAATGATTCTTGTACTGTTTGCCAGTTTTTCATAATCTGTTTGGCATTATCCTCATTCAGAAAATCATCCAAATCTTTATTATATTTTATAGAAAAATAATTTCTGAAATCGGTTTCGAATTCTTGATAGGCTTTAAAAAAGTCATCAAATTTTTGTTCATTAATTAAAAATTCAAAATATTGAAGATGGGCATCGATGTCCAGTTTTTTCTTCTTTCTTATTTCAGCTTCTGTTTCGGCAACGGAGCCTAAAGGTTTTATTTTGTCTTTACTGAGTTGCATTTTTCTTTTTCTATTCTTTCTGTATTTACTGTAGAGTAAAGAACTGTACAACACGGCAAATACCAAAGCCAAATTGCCCAAGACAGCCTTCCAATCTATTTTGGATTTCTCCTTTACCTTAAAGTCAGTAGTTTTTAGAATAGGGTTTTCCACTTTTTCCAAAACGGTATTGGTGTAGGTATTCACTTTTTCTATAGTGGATTGATTTTGGGCTATTTGTTCGGCTGTGAGAACATTGATGGGCAACTCTTTTACCCCCAAATCTACATACTTTTTTTCATGGGCGTCGTAAAATGAGAAATTGTCGGTTTTTATGGTAATTTCTCCTGTATTTTGCGGAACAACAATATATTGTGCTACTATTTCACCTTGAAATTCACCATTTTGTGGGTGAATTGTCTTTTTAATTTTAGGCTTGTAAAAGGTGTAATTTTTGGATGGATACAACACGGGAGCCATTAAATAATTGAGATTTCCAGTGCCGCTTATTTTTAGGTTTACCTCAATGGGCTTTCCTATTTCGTGGTAATTTTCTTTTGAATTTTTGGCAAGACTAACTTCAAATTTCCCTATGGCATCTTTATAATTTTTGGGACTTTCTTTCGGAAGAGAAAGTACCTGTAATCGTACTTTGTTGGAATATATTTTTTCTGTCGTACCATTGTTTTTTACTTGAGCCACTACTTGCGGAACCTCCACTTTACCAGCAGTATTGGGTACAAGACTGTAGATGGCAATTACCTGGCTCAGCCAATTGGGGTATTCCACCGAGGGTTCTATTTCAGATGCTTCAAGATTTACAGGAAATACTTCTACCCATTCCGAGTTTTGAAAATGTATTTTAGAAATTTTCCTGAATAAATCATAATCCTTACAATAGACTCTTAGTACCGCTTCTGTAGGCTGGTGTTGTAAAACTTCTTTGTCTTTTATTTCCAAATTAAGAAATACTTGATCTTGTATTTTGGATAATGAAGTATTGTTAAGTTTTTTATCGGCTTCTTTAACAAAAATATCAAAAGATTCGGATTTATACATTTTTCCGTTCACTTGTACCAAAGCACTTCCAATTTTTAGTTTACCGGTTTGCTTGGGTTGGAGAACATATTGATACACGATCTGATTGATGACGGTGCCATTTCTTTGGTCCACCAAAGTGTTCTGCTCTGAGGCTGATCCCAATTCTTCAAATTTTGAAAAATCTGGCAACTTGATAGGACTCTCCTGAACCAAGTCACTACCATTAATCTGAACTACAAAAGTGAGGACAAATTTTTTATTTTGTTTGAATTCTTTTTCATCGGTTATTCCCACAATGGTTACTTGGCCATACGATTGTATGGAAAGAATTAAAAGAATAATATGGATGAGTTTCCACTTCATTACCAGTCTTTCTCGTTACTATCGGGTTGGGAGTACGCTCTTTTGTTCAGTATTTTTTGTACTGTTCTTTTCTCCCTTTCTCCTACATGGTCTAGGATGGCTTGTTGCAAGTCTTTGGGCATTCCATTGGATTCGCCGTTTTTCTTTTCCTCATTTTCTTCTCCTTTGCCACTTCCCTGTTGCTGTTTTTGGTTGCCACCACTGCTTTTGTTTGGGTTGTTACTTTGCTTTTCTTCGCCGTTATTTTTTTCTTTGTTGTCTTGTTTATTGCTATTTTGTTCTTTAGAATCCTGAGAATTATTTTGCTTTTGCTGTTCTTCATTTTTCAGCATGGCAATTTCATAATTTTTTCTTACCGTTTGGTTATAAGGATCTAGTTTCAATGCTTTTTTGTACAATTCTGTTGCTGCTTCGGGCTGTTTTTGTTGCATGGCTACATTGCCTTGGTTATACAGAGCCGCCATTTTATCGGAATTGCTTTTGGCTAAAGATTCAGCTTTTTTATATTCAGCTTGTGCTTCGGAGTACTGCTTTTTTTTGTAGAGCGCATTTCCCAAGTTGTAATGTGCCGTAAAATCTTTTTCGTTAATCTTCAAAGCATCTAAATATTGAGATGAGGCTTTATCGAAATTTTTATCCTTAAATTCCTGATTCCCTTCATAGATTAGGGCATTATAATTTTCTTGTGCCGATAGAGGATGGCCAAGAAAAAAGAAAACGAAAAGTAAAAAAGAAAGTAAATTTTTTCTCATAGGCATTCGTTCATCAACTGGGATAAAAGAATTCTTATTTTTCATCGTTGCAAAAGTATTCTTTTTAAATGTTAAACCATGAGGCTTAATTGTTAAATTTGGGTTAAAAACTAAGGATTATAGGTTCAAATCGCTTTTAGGATTAAATAAGAAGATGATTAAAAAGCAGCATAATGATATTCCCAAGAAATATTGATAATATCTTTCCGCATTCTCCGAACTTACCCATGATGTGGTTTCGGACTGCACTTTTTTTAAGCTCGTTTGTATCTGGGCTAATGCAGGTTTTATAGAATTTCCATCAATGTATTCCCCTTGGGTTTCTGTGGCTATTTTTTTTAAATCTTCATCCTTCAAGGAGGAAAGTATGGTTTCTCCATGAGTATAATCTTCTTTATAGCCCATAAGTTGTCCCATAATATATTCCGGAATGGGAGCTCCTTCTTTGGTTCCTACCCCAATGGTGATGATGTGTATGCCTTCATCTTTGGCCAATTGTATGGCTTTGTTCAAATTATTTTCATTGTCTTCACCATCAGAAATAAAGACGACTTGCCTGGAGCCTTTAGGTATGTTTTTAAATTTCTTTACCACTTCTTGCATGGCCAAAAGGAAATCGGTCCCTTGTTTCTTAATAATTCCGGTGTTGATGGCTTCGATATAGGAATCTACAGAAGAAAAATCCGAAGTTAGTGGCATTATCGACTGAGCATCACCGGCAAAAACAACGACTCCTACTCTATCATTTTTTAAATAATGTAAAGCATTCAGTATTATGTTTTTACCTTGTTCCAATCTATTGGGATTTACATCCTCAGCATTCATAGAGTTGGATACATCCAGAAGAAAAATCACATTGTTCATCTTCTGTTTTGTTTTGGTTTCTGTACTTCCTTTTAAAACATCGGCCAATGCCAATACTAAAAATAATAATCCCAATAGGTAAACAAGAGGAATTAATCGATGATGTCCTGATGTTTTTTGAAAAATAAAATCCCGAAATTGTTGTGTTGCAAATTCTTCTTTTCTGCTATTTCGCCAACGAATAAAACGAGAAATTAATAATCCCATACCCAAAACGATAGGGAGAAAAGCCAATGCCCAATAATTTCCAATAGTCCAATCCATTTTTTATAGTATCGATTTAAAAATAACCCACCTCAAAATTCCATCCAACAACAAAAAGCCTAGTGCTATCCACAAGAAATATTGGAAATACTCATGATAATGATAGGACTGGCTTGCTTTAATATCGGATTTCTCCAAAAGATTTATTTGGTCATAAATATTTTCCAAACTTTTATTGGAAGTCGCTCTAAAGTATTTACCACCAGTGGTTTGTGCTATATCCTTTAAGGCAGGTTCGTTAATTCTTACTTCTTGTTCTGTGAAAACAATATCGCCAAAAACATCGGTGCTGGTCGGGAACAAGGCATAACCATTGGTGCCAATTCCGATGGTGTACACTTTTATACCATTGCTTTTGGCCAATTCGGCAGCGGTTTGAGGGGGTATTGCATTTTCAATATTATTTTCTCCGTCGGTCATCAGTATGATTACTTTTGATTTGGATTTGGCGTTTTTCAAATGATTCACTGCAACGGCCAATCCTTCGCCTATGGCAGTTCCGGGATCTAGTTCGAAGGGATCCAAATTTTCTAACTCGTCTATAACTACCTGATGGTCTGTGGTTAGTGGCACTTTCGGAACCGCTTCACCTGAATAGGTAACCAAACCAATTCTGTCGGTTGTTCTTTTATCCACAAATCTTTTCGCAATATTTTTTAGAGCCGTTAATCGGTCTGGGTCCAAATCTTTCGCCAACATAGAGAGCGAAACATCTACTGTGAGTATAATATCCAGTCCTTTCGTATCATCGGATTGGGTGCTTACAGAAAAAGTTCTGGGTCTTGCCATAGCAATTATAAGTGCCGAAAGGACAATATATTTGGATATTTTTAATAAAAACTGAATCCCTTTATATTGCTGAGCAACCGACATGTTTGCCGTTGTAGGAACCAAGATGCCTATTTGTTTTTTCTTTCTCAAATCTTTGATGATAAGAGGAATTAACAACAAAAAACAGAATAGAAAATATGGACTGTACCACTCAAAATTCCAGAAACTAAACATCTTTTCTTAAATTTTCAAATTCAATATCTTGGATGGAGTTTTTCACCAACTGTACACATTGCTCCCAATCGTGGTTCATGGTAGTAATATCCGGAAATATTTTGGCAAACTTCACCATGTCGCCACGCAAGAAAACATCTTCTATAATTGCTTCGTTCTGACTGGAGATGCTGTGATTTTTTTTCATATATGCAATTAAGTCATCAGTTAACAATACATTGGCCGGAATATGATATTGCAAGGTAAGAAAGTCCCTCATAATGTCGATAATTTCCACATAAAAAGATCGATAATTACCATTTTCTGTATAATTCTTTTGTTTTAATAACTGCAAAGCTTTTAAGGTTTTGTTGCTTAGTTCTATAGGACTATCTTTTGGTTTTTTACCATATTTCAAAAATGCAAAGATGACGATTATAAGCCCCACAACGGCTATTCCTGCTAAAATCCAAAAACGGTACAATTGCCAATAATCACTCAATTCCATTGGGACTTCCTTGTTCTTCATTATGTCATGGATTTGGTCGCCTTTGTTGGCCGAGTTCACTACATGGATTTGGTAGGGTGTGGTTTTATAAATTTTATTATTTATTTTAAATTCCAATGCGGGAATGTCGAATGTACCCTCTTGGAAAATAGAAAACTCAACCACCCTTTCGTAGGAATCGGCTTTAGGAAATATACTGTCTTTAATAATTTCGAAATGAAAAGGCAATAATTCATTTTTTTGAGCCGAGTACACAGGCTTCCCTTGGGTGTGGTCTATTTTTATACTAAAAGTATTAGGTTCGCCCAGTCCAACGGTTTTTTTATCCAATCTAGAAATTACCGTTTGGGAAAGTAACAAAACACTAAATAATAGAAGAAATAGGCTATTTATTTTTCTAAACATTTTCTTTAAAATCAATTATTTTTCTGAAAGGTAGTCCTTATTTTTTATGCTGAAAATACCTTATCAATGGCTGTACATAGGAAGTTCCGGTTTGTATATTCAAAAAACCAGCCGATGCATTTTCTATGGTTTCTTGTACAGTTTTAAATTTTATTTTTTGCTTTTCGGCATACTCATAACGCCATCTACTGTTGGATGTGTTCACCCAGAATTGCTTACCTGTTTCTGCATCTCGAAACAAGGCGTATCCTATATCTGGGATTTGTTGATCTTTTTGATCAAAAATTCGCAATGCCAAAACTGCATGTTTTTGAGCAGCTATTTTCAGAATTTTATCCGAAAATTCATCTTCAAAGTCAGAGAAGACAAAAACAAAGGATTTTTTCTTCAGAACATTCATAATAAATTGCAAAGCCCCATCCAAATTACTTGAACTCGGTGTATAATCGGCACTTAGTATCTGGGAGATAATCGACAAAACATGTTGTCTTCCTTTTTTTGGAGGAATCACTTTGTGTATTTTGTCGGAATATAAAATTAAGCCTACTTTATCATTATTGTTGGAGGCCGAAAAACCCAGACTGGCACAGATTTCTGCTACAAATTCTCTTTTTAAAGCATAGGCTGTTCCATAATTCATAGACGCTGAAATATCCACCATTAGCATAATGGTAAGCTCTCTTTCTTCTTCCATTACTTTAACAAATGGTTCTTGAAAACGGGCTGTTTTATTCCAATCTATCCTTCGTATTTCATCGCCAAACTGATAGGTTCTAACTTCAGAAAAAGTCATTCCCTGCCCTTTTAGTGCCGAATGGTATTGCCCCATGAGTGCAGACTCCGACTTTCTTTTGGTACGGATTTCTATTTGCTTTACTTTTCTTATGATGTCCTTAACTTGCATTTTCAGAACTACTTTTAAGTTTAAGGTGCCTGAATTTTATTAAGTATTCTGTCGATAATTTCCTCGGTACTCACCTCTTCTGCTTCGGCTTCAAATGTAAGTCCTATACGGTGTCTTAGTACATCTTTGGCTATCGATTTTACATCTTCAGGGATTACAAATGCCCTATTTTTGAGGAAAGCAACCACCCTAGAGGCAATGGCCAAATTTATGGATGCCCTTGGCGATGCTCCGAAACTGATATAGTTTTTCAGTTCACCCAAACCATATTTCTCAGGAAATCTGGAGGCGAAAACCATATCTAAAATATATTTCTCAATTTTTTCGTCCAGATAAATTTGGTTGATAATTTCTTTGGCCTCTGTTATGTTTTGTAGGCTTACAACGGGCTTTATTGTGGGTTGGTGTGCTGTAGAAACCATCTTCATAATCTGTCTTTCGTCTTCAAATTCTGGATAATCGATGGTACATTTTAGCATAAAACGATCGCTTTGTGCTTCTGGCAAAAGATAAGTTCCTTCTTGGTCTATGGGGTTTTGGGTAGCCAAAACCAAGAAAGGTTTTGGTAGGGACATGGTTTCGTCGCCAATGGTAACTTGCTTCTCCTGCATGGCTTCTAACAAGGCACTTTGCACTTTAGATGGAGCTCTATTAATCTCATCTGCTAAGACAAAATTAGCAAAAATGGGTCCTTTTTTTATTTTGAAATCATTCTCTTTTACATTGTATATCATAGTGCCTACCACATCTGCTGGTAAAAGATCTGGAGTAAACTGTATCCTGGAAAACTGACCATCTACAGCTTCAGCTAGAGTCTTAATGGCTAAAGTTTTGGCCAATCCTGGTACACCTTCCAATAAGATGTGACCATTGCCTAGTAAGCCGATTAACAAACGATCGACCATATAATTTTGTCCAATAATAACTTTGTTGATTTCTTGTTTTAAAAGTGAGAAAGAATTATTGAGTTGTTGTACTTTCTCCGTGAGTTGTTTTATTTCTTCTGCTTGTTGTACTTCAGACATAGTAATGTTTAAATTGAAATATTCTGTAAAATTGCAATTAATTCAAGCAATAATCAACATATTGAATGCCAGTTTAGCGTTAAAGTTTGTTAAATAATTTATGGAAGTTTTCATTTTCATTCTTGTTTATTTTCATTTTTTCCACCTAATTATTTGTAATTGAATAATTTATACCGATGTTGATCGCTACTGAAATACTGTATTTAGTTTTGTGATTCTCATAGGAATACAGTAATTTTGACGATAATTTTTTAAAAATTCATGAACTATCATTTCTCTTCACATAGACAGACCCGAAAAAATCTTCTCGATATTTTACAAAACACCAGTCATGAGGAACTTCAATTGATTCCAGACGGTTTCAATAATAATATTTATTGGAATATTGCCCATTGTGTGGCTACCCAGCAATTGCTCTGCTACTACTTGAGCGATAATCCTTTCCGAATAGATAAATACTGGGTAGAAACCTATAAAAAAGGAACACTGCCTAATTTGAATGTAAGCCAAAACGAAGTGGAAGATTTGGCCTTTCTTTTGATAGAAACTTCCAAAATTTTAATGAAAGATTATGATGCTAATCTTTTTACAGACTACTCTTCCTATACAACAAGTTTTGGAGTAGATCTAAAAAATATAAAAGACGCCATCATTTTTAATAACATGCACGAATGCTTGCATTTGGGCTATGTTATGGCACAGAAAAGAGCCATCCTTGGAGAAAAATATTAATTTAAAGCATATACTTTGACACATTTTAAACAAAATAAACCCCATTTTAATCATCATTCCGAAAAAAAAGAAAACGAAAAGGATTTTATTTTCGGGCTAAGACCGGTCATAGAAGCAATAGAAGCAGGTAAAACCATTGATAAGATTTTCATCCAAAATGGTTTGCAAGGTGAAATTATTGCCGATTTAAAAAAAATACTTTCTAAGCATAACCTAAGAGCCAATTATGTTCCCGTAGAAAAGCTCAATCGTTTTACCCGTAAAAACCACCAAGGAGTTGTTGCTTTTATTTCGGATGTTCCTTTCTATAAAATTGAAGATCTTTTGCCTCAACTTTTTGAAGAGGGCAAAACCCCATTTTTATTGATCTTGGATCGATTGACCGATGTGCGAAATTTCGGTGCTATTTGTAGAACCGCCGAATGTGTAGGTATAGATGCCGTAATAATCCCGGAAAAAGGAGCTTCGCCTATCAACTCAGATGCCATAAAAACTTCTGCGGGTGCCATTTATAATATTAAAATTTGTAAAGAAAAAAACTTGGCGCATACGGTAGATTTTCTTCAGCAAAGTGGTGTACAAGTTTTTGCAGCTACCGAAAAAGCCCAAAAAACAATCTATGAAGTTGATTTTACCGAACCTTGCGTTTTGGTAATGGGCAACGAGGAAACTGGAATTTCTAAAGAGGTTTTGCACCATTCTGATGAAAAAATAAAACTTCCAATAGAAGGCAAAACTCAAAGCTTAAATGTTTCAGTGGCTTGTGGTGCCATTTTATATGAAGCTGTACGACAAAAAATTGTAAAATAATATAAATACTGAAATTTAGGTGATGTTATCGCCTCTTATTCAATTAAATATATAATATACCCATAAAACTTTATTACTTATTATTACTAGATAAAGTTGGCTATTATATATAATCAAAAAAAAAATAGAATACTACTCATGAAAAAAATATCTGTATTAGCTTTGTTTGCTATCGCCATGATTTCTTGCCAAAAAGAAACAACCAAAGTAACCAAAGTGGATGAAAAGACAGGAAAAGTAATCACAGTGGATGTCCCAAAAGATTCGGTAGTTGCTGTACAAGAAAACCCAGCAATAGTTGATAGTTCGGGGATTTTTAATCAAACTTTTAAATTAGAAAAAGGAAAAACCTATCCTTTTACTACCTATCAAAAACAGGTAATGACCATTACCGCTCCTGATGGGAAGCAACAAAGTGGTACCAACGAAGGTACAGATGAAGTAAGCTTTACAGTGAATGATTTTAAAAATAATGTTTATGAAATGACCATTAATTTCATTAGTAAAAAAGCAATACAGAGTGGAAATGGAAAATCATTAACCATAGATACCAAACAACCCAGTCCAAAAGATGAAGCATTGAAACAAGAATGGGCCATGCAAAAAGCTTTAACAGAAAACAAACTGCAAATGAAAATGGATAATAAAGGAAAAATTATTTCCATCACAGGATTCGAGCCAGTTTATGCAAAAATTACCAAAACTCTTTCTGGACTTACAAAAGATCAAAAAGCCATTAAAGGGATGCAAGAAAATATGAAAATGAGTTTTAATGAAAAAACATTGAAAGAACAGTTTTCAAAAAATATTTTGGTACTTCCTACTAAAGGAGCCAAAATTGGAGAACAATGGACCGAAACCGAAAATATGTCTGCTGATGGTAAAGTGAAACTGAAAACTGTCTATACACTTTCTTCCGTAGGTAATGGGGTTGCAACCGTAACTCTGAAAGGAGGTATCCCTGCCAAAACTGAAAAACAAAGCCAAGGAGGAATTACCCACAGTATGAGTTCGGAATTATCTCAAAACGGAACCATCGTTTTTGATCAGAATACGGGTTGGATAAAAACGCAAAATATTTCTGTGAAAACCACACAAAAAGAAAGCATGACCGATGGAAAGCAACAACAAAGTATGACCAGCTCTACTACATCGAGCATAAAAGTAAATCCTTAATATCATTTTAAATTAATCGTGTACAATGAAGTATCTTTTAGAATTAATTCTCAGTACCATCATTATTTTTTTTGTTTGGAATACTTTGAAAAGAATATTCTACAAAAAATTTTATCATTTTGTAAATGACGGAAATAAACAGCAAACCCAAAATAGAAATACGACTGCTAAAAAAGAAGAAAAAATAAAATGGGATGCTGAAACGGTAGATTATGAAGAAATTGAAAAATAATAATCCCACTACTTCAAAATAAATAATTATCCTTCAAGGTAGTATCACTTTGAAGGATTGATTTTTACAACAGATTAATGTAAAAAACTCTATTTTATGCATAAAAATAAATCACTTCTTTTTATTGGCGCCAGCCTCTTATTATTTATCATTTTAGCATTTTTATATGCCAATCCGGTCTTGTCGGGCAAGCAATTGTTTCAACATGACATTGTACAATACAAAGGCGGTGCAAAGGAACTCTTGGATTATAGAGCGCAAAATGATAAAGAAACTTATTGGAGCGATTCTATGTTTGGAGGAATGCCAACTTACCAAATGGGAGCTCAGTTTAGAGGAGATTTTATTCAAAAAATAGACAAATTACTATTTATTTTCCCCAAACCTGTCAATTTCCTTTTTGTTTTAATGTCAGGATTTTTCCTTTTGGGAATGGTGGTCGTTAGAAATTGGAAATATGCGCTCATGGGGGCTTTATTTTTTGGGTTTTCAACTTATTTTTACATCATCATTGCTGCAGGGCATAATGGTAAAGTACATACCATTGCTTATTTTGCACCATTACTAGCCGGAATTCTTTTGGTTTATATTCGAAAAAAATACCTGGCGGGTTTCATCGTTACTACTCTATTTATGGGATTGCAAATAGCTGCCAATCACCCTCAAATGACCTATTATTTATTTTTAGGACTAGGGTTTTTATTTATTTCTGAAGGGATTCGTGCATTTCAAAAGAAAACAACTTGGAAACATTTTGGGATTTCTACCGCTATTGTTGGTTTGGCATGTGCTTTAGGTGTTGGGATGAACTCCCAAAGAATAATGGCCAATGCCGAATACATTAAAGAAACCATAAGAGGAAAACAAATTCTTACCAACGAAAAACACAACGCCGATAAATCCGGTATGGATAAGGAAAGCATCCTGAACTGGAGTTATGGCAAATTGGAAACTTTAAATTTATTTATCCCAAGGCTTATGGGAGGAGGTAGCCAAGAACAAGGTTCAGAAGAAATGATGAACAACATACAGCAATTGGTACAAGAAAATGCTACTTCCCAAGAAGAGGTAAACAATATCATCAAAGGATTGCAGAGCCCAACCTATTGGGGAGATCAGCCTGGGACTTCGGGACCTGCATATCAAGGAGCTGTTGTGGTCTTTTTAGCCATTGTAGGTTTCTTTTTTGCTCCAAAAAAATATAGATATTGGATTTTGGGCGCTACATCGCTTACCGTAGCTTTGGCTTGGGGAAGCAATTTTATGCCATTGTCAGATTTCTTTATCGATTTTGTTCCTTTTTATAATAAATTCCGTGCACCTAGCTCTATATTGGTGGTCATCGAATTGTTATTCCCACTGCTTGCTATTCTCGGTTTATATACTTTGTTTACCCCTAAAAAAGAAGAAAATACTGAAGAAACTGAAAAGAAAACCACACAGAAATTTCTCTATATTTCTGCCACGGTTATTGGTTTTACATTTGTTTTAATGTTGTTCGGAAAATCAATTTTAGGATTTTACAATGCAACCGAAAAAACATATTTACCTGCTTGGTTGCTGGATTATTTGGTGGACGAAAGATACAATATGTTCCGTACAGATGCATTTAAAGCGATACTGTACACAACCATTGTTGCTGGAGCTATCTTTTTGGTATTAAAGAAAAAATTAAATCAAAATATCGCCATTATTATTATTTCTGTAGTGAGTTTGTTCGATCTGTGGACTGTAAATACGCGATATTTGAATAATGATAATTATATTGATGCTATTTTTGCAGATAATCCTTTTCAAACGGAAAGTTCGGAATTGTTAGTGGAAAAAGTGGGCGATAATGCCAATTTGCAATCTCTTTTATCCTATGCTCCAGTGAATAAAGTTTTAGAAACTATTGCGGATAAGGACAAAACCCATTATCGAATATTCAACCAAGTGATTAGTCCTTTTAACGAGACGAATACTTCTTATTTTAAATCGTCCGTGGGTGGTTATCATGCTGTTAAATTGAGACGATACGATGATTTAATCAATCATTATTTCTATAATCAAGATCCGAAGAAGCAACAAGAAATTCCGGAAATACTCAATTTGTTGAACACAAAATATATTATTGGCGGGTCTATAGAAAAACCAGAAGTTCAAATTAATCCTTTGGCCAATGGAAATGCTTGGTTCGTATCCGACATACAATGGGCAAAAACTCCTAATGAAGAAATTGATGCCATAGGGAAAATAATCACCAAAAAAACAGCTGTTGTTTCTACGGAGGATAAATCTTATTTAGACGGCAAATCTTTGTCAGCAGATTCCACTGCACATATTCAGTTGACGAAATATCAAGCCAATGAAATAGAGCTGAAAACGAGCAGCAAAACCCCACAGTTGGCGGTACTATCGGAAATTTATTATCCTAAGGGTTGGAAGATGGAATTGGATGGCAAGGAAGTTCCATACATCAAAGCAGATTATTTGCTTAGAGCGGTGTATGTTCCTGCAGGAAATCACCAATTGAAAATGGTTTTTGAACCAGAAGTAATAGAAAAAGGAAAACTGTATTCTCTGTTGGCGTTTTCGTTGTTCCTACTATTGTCTATTGGTGGAACAGGCTATCAGTTGAAAAAGAAAAAATAAAAGCTTAAAATTTCTTGATTTGAAGCCTACTAAAAAAATACTCATCATTACTTATTACTGGCCTCCAGCAGGTGGACCAGGAGTGCAACGATGGCTGAAATTCGCCAAATATCTTCCAGAAAATGGTTGGCAACCCACGGTTTTTATACCTGAAAATCCAAGCTATCCCATTATAGATGATAGTCTGACGAATGAAGTTCCAAAGGATATAACCCTCATCAAACAAAAAATTTGGGAACCTTATCGTTTGGCAGAAAAACTGAATAAAAACAATAAAAAATTCAAAGCGGGGCAATTTGATGTAGGTAAAAACCAATCGTGGAAGTCTAAATTATCCATTTGGATCAGAGGAAATTTTTTTATACCCGATGCCCGAATTTTTTGGGTAAAACCATCGGTGAAAACCTTGCTGAAACACCTTGAAACCCATCATTATGATGCAATAGTGACAACAGGACCTCCCCATTCGGTACATTTGATTGGTTGGGGTTTGAAACAAAAAAATCCTCAACTAAAGTGGATTGCCGATTTCCGAGATCCATGGACGCAAATATCCTATTACAAACATTTAAAATTAAGTAGAAAATCGGATCGACTACATAAAGATTTGGAGGCATTGGTTTTTAAAAATGCCGATATTACGCTGGCTACGAGCTATACCGATGCCGAAAATTTTAAACAAATGGGTGCTAAAGCTTTTTGTATTACCAATGGTTTCGATGTGGAAACCGAACTGAGTACAGTTGCTATGCCCCAACAATTTACCTTGGCTTATATCGGAGTTTTGGAACAGTTGAGGAATCCTGAAGTCTTATGGAGCGCATTGAATCTTTTGATTGAAAAAAATCCTGAATTTTATTCTGATTTCACATTGAAATTTGTAGGGAGATTGGACGAAAAAATTAGTGAAAGTATATTGAATACAAAACTTGGGTCTTGCTTTCAGGATTTAGGCTATTTAAGCCATCAAGAGTCGATTGCTGAAATGCAAAAATCCACCATGCTACTGATTACCAATTTTCCTAATCTAGAATCCAAAGGAATTATTCCAGGGAAATTATTCGAGTATTTATCCACCGGCAATATTCTCTTGTCTTTTGGCCCTTCCGAAGCGGATGTAGAAAAAATTATACAACAAACACAGGCTGGCAAACATTTTACTTATGATGTCTCGGATACTGAAATTATGGAGTTTATTGAAAAGCAATATTTTGATTGGAAACATAATTCAACCCAAAAAATAAGCAATAATATTCATCAATTTTCAAGGAAAAGTCTTACCAAGCAATTAGTAAATTTATTGAACTCCCATTAAAAAAACCGCTTCTTTCGAGCGGTTTCTTTTATTAATGTTGTATGTTTATCACTTCCTCAGGTTGGTGTTTGTGTTTAAAGAAAATGGCAAACAAGATGGCGATAACCAAAGCATAGAGTGCAAAACTAAGCCAAATATGTTCCCAATCTCTTAGCTTAACCGCATTGGAAAGAAGGTTATTGGAAAGGACTTCCACCTTCTGATTGCTTAAGAAACTATGAAATAAAGAATTATCGACCGTCGTATCTAAATGACCAGCTAAATCCTGAGCATTGGTATAAGAATGCGTAAAGAATCGATCGATCATCCAGCCGGAAGTTAAACTCCCCAAAACGGCACCAAAACCATTGGTCATCATCATAAATAACCCTTGTGCCGAAGATCTTATTTTGGAATCTGTTTGGGTTTCTACAAACAAAGAGCCAGAGATATTAAAGAAATCGAAAGCCATACCGTAAACAATACAAGATAAAATGATGAGTACCAAACCATAACTTGTAGGGAAACCGTAGGCAAAAAAAGCAAATCGCAGTACCCAAGCCAACATAGAAATAAGCATGACTGTTTTAATACCGTATTTCTTTAGGAAAAAAGGAATAGCCAGGATAAATAAAGTTTCTGAAATCTGGGAAATCGACATAATTAAGGTAGAATATCGTACCACAAAAGATTCTGCATATTTCGGAAAATGTTTGAACTCGTCCAAATAAACATCACCATAGGCATTGGTCAATTGCAATGCAGCTCCCAAAAACATGGAGAATATGAAGAACAATGCTATTTTGTAATTTTTAAACAATTGGAAGGCATCTAATCCTAAAATCTGAGCCCATGTAGCATTTTTATCAATTTGTTTTTGAGGTGGGCATTTAGGCAAGGTAAAAGAATAAATACCCAACAATAAGGCTGCAACACCAGCAATATAAAACTGAAATTCATTGGCTTTGCTTCCGGAAAGATTGGTGAACCACATGGCGGCAATAAATCCTATGGTTCCCCATACACGAATGGGTGGGAAATCCTTTACCACATCACCCCCATGGTTTTTTAGAATATTGTAGGAGATAGAATTATTCAAAGCAATGGTGGGCATATAGAAGCACATGGCAAGAAACATTACCCAAAAAAATGATGTTGGATCGCCAACTTGCGGAATGGAAAACAAAACCAAAGCATAAGCAATTTGTAAAATTCCGTATAATTTTTCTGCGTTTATCCACCGATCGGCAATGATCCCTGTAAGTGTTGGCATAAAAATAGAGGCAAATCCCATGGTGCTAAATACAGCTCCAAATTGGGTACCATCCCATCCCTTGTTTCCGAACCAATAATTGGCCATGGTAATGAGCCAAGCACCCCAAACAAAAAATTGAAAAAAATTGAGTAGTGTTAGTTTAAATTTATTATTCATACAGAATATATTAGTCTATTTTCTTATTTCTTTTCTTGATCTCTTCTTGTAGTTCCATGGCCGTATCAAAATCTTCTTCTTTCACAGCTTCTTCCAAAAGGCTATTTAATTCTTCAATTGTGAGATTGTCCCATCTAGAAATTTGATTTAAAAATGCCAAAGAAGGATCTTCCATTTCTGATTGTTCATTCGTTTGATCAAAAGATTTTTCTTCGATTTCCAAAAGAATACCAGCCTCATTAAGAACTTCTTGAGTGGTGTAGATCGGAGCATCAAATCGTACAGCCATAGCCACAGCATCCGAAGTACGGGCGTCTAAAATCATTTCGGCTCCAGAAATGGCATTCCGCACATTGATATTGGAATAAAATACCCCATCGATAATTTGATAAATCATCACCGAAACTACTTCAAATCCTGTAGCCACCATAAAATTGGTAAATAAATCGTGGGTTAATGGTCTGGGTGGTACTAAGTCTTTTTCTAAACCTAAAGAAATGGATTGGGCTTCGAAATTACCAATGACAACAGGTAATTTCACATGGGTTTCTTCGTCTTCTAATAGGAGAGCATAAGCACCTGTTTGTGTTTGGCTATAAGATATTCCTCGAATGATAAGTCTTTTGTATTCCATAAAACAAATATACCTTTTTTTTTAAATTTTCCTATTTTGAAAATGCATTATCTTCAATATTTTCAGTTAAATTATATGAATGTTTTTCAATAATTTTCGTAAGGTAAGAAAGGTTTATCAATTAAAATTTGGTTAGTAATTCCCCCTTTGTTCATGCTTTATTTTGGAAGCTACTTTTCAGTGGGTGTTAAATCGTTTTTTTTTAAATCACAACATTCAGATGTTTGAAAAAAGACAAATTGTATTCAATTCCTTTTCCATTATGATTACAATGATATAATTGTATTCAGAGAATTAAAACAAGGATGAGCGATTGGATAATGAATTCTACTTGTGAAAACTACAACAACAAAAAAGTCCGGAATATCCGAACTTTTTTAGTAATATAAAAGTGATTTTTTATCCTTTCAAAGCTTTAATTTTAGCAGTTAATTCAGGAATAATTTGGAAGGCATCTCCTACAATTCCATAATCTGCCGATTTAAAGAATGGTGCTTCTGCATCATTGTTGATGACCACAATGGTTTTAGAAGCATTTACTCCTGCCAAATGTTGGATGGCTCCAGAAATTCCTACTGCGATATACAAATTAGGCGCAATGGCTTTTCCTGTTTGTCCCACATGCTCGGAGTGCGATCTCCAACCAATATCGGAAACTGGTTTGGAACATGCCGTTGCTGCACCCAATACCTGAGCCAACTCTTCTATCATTCCCCAATTTTCTGGTCCTTTTAGTCCTCTACCAGCAGAAACTACAATCTCCGCTTCTTTTAAATCTAATTTTCCAGAAGCTTCTTCGTGTGCTATTACTTGGATGTCATTGGTCATCACCGAAGGAGTAAATGACTCTTCAGATCCTGCTACTGCATTGGCTTTTACTCCAAAAGCATTTTGGGCAACTGTAACTACTACACCATTGGCATCTGCCTTAGCCATCATAAAACCTTTTCCAGAGAAAACTTTTCTCTTTACTTGGAAAGGAGAAAGACTTTCTGGGCTTGCCATTGCATTGGTAATTAATGAATAGTTTTTTTGAATTGCTAATGCCGGTGCAACAGAGGAAGCTAAGGTGCTGTGTGGAAGTACGATAATAGTACCACTGGCAGCTTGGTTCAAAACATCTGCATAAACTTTAGAACTAAAATTTTTCAGTTGATCATCTTGAATTTTAATCACTTTAGATGCACCATATTGATACAAAACATCTGATGAATCTGTTGGGTTGATGGTAATTGCGGTTACCGTATCTCCAGATTGGTCTGCAATGGATTTTGCATAAGATACAGCTTCTAAGGCTGCTTTTTTATATTTTCCGTTAGTATTTTCTGCGTAAACAAATATTGCCATTGTTGTTTCTTTTTAATTAATGTAATAAAAAATGATTAGATTACTTTCGCCTCTTCATGAAGCAAACGAACCAATTCGTCTATGTTGTCTGGAGCAACCAGTTTTACTGCAGCTCTTGGCGGTACACTTTCAAAGCGTACAGCTTCTACTTTTACTTCAGCAGCACTTGGCTCTACCACTTGCAATGGCTTTGTTCTTGCCGACATAATTCCTCTCATATTTGGAATAATCAGTTCCGTTTCTTCAACCAATCCTTTTTGTCCAGCGATTACCGCAGGCAATTGAACAGTAACAGTTTCCTTTCCGCCTTCAATTTCTCTTACTGCTTTAGCTTCAGAACCACTGATTTCCAAACCAATACATCCATTAACAAACGATTGGTTCAGGATTTGTGCCACCATTCCTGGAACTGCACCACCATTGTAATCCAAAGATTCTTTTCCACACAATATCAAATCATAGCCTCCATTTTTGGCAACTTCAGCAATTTCTTTTGCCACTGAATAGCTGTCTTTTGGTTCAGCGTTGATGCGAATAGCATCATTAGCACCAATAGCCAAAGCTTTTCTAATAACCGCTTCAGTTTCTGCACCTCCTACATTGGCAACCGTAACTGTAGCGCCTTGGCTTTCTTGAAGCTTTACCGCTTTTGTAAGTGCAAACTCATCCAATGGATTAATAACGAACTGAATTCCATTTTTATCAAATGCAGAATGATCTGCCGTAAAATTAATTTTTGAAGTAGTGTCTGGAACACTGCTGATACAAACTAATATTTTCATTTTAAATTGATTATTTTAAATTTTTGGTAAAGATAAATAAAATAATATATTATGCATGCATAATATATGCAATTTTGTTATTCTTAGCATTATAAGAAAAACGATGGTAAATTATTATAAAACTCCTTTGTTTTTATGAAATTAAATAATAAAAATCCTAGAATTTTGAATGCTGTTTTTGTGAATTTTATTGTTGAATGAGCTTCATGATTTCCAAAGCTACCTTCAATGCCTCGGTACCATCTTCTACAGAAACTTCTACTTTTTTGTTTTCTTCAATGGCTTGTGCAAAAGAATTTAACTCATCCAAAATGGCATTATTGGGTTGAATGTTGGGATATTCAAACAAAATTTGACTCTTTTCTCCTTCCGCATTTTCAATGATCATATCAAAATCCGAAGGAATTTCAGGGGCTTCTTTCATACGAATGACTTCTGCCTTCTTTTCTAAAAAATCTACAGAAATATAAGCGTCTTTTTGAAAAAATCTAGACTTACGCATTGCTTTCATCGATATTCTAGAGGTGGTAAGATTGGCAACACAACCATTCTCAAACTCTATTCGCGCATTACAAATATCTGGTGTTTTGGACACTACAGATACCCCACTGGCATGGATTTGTTTCACTTTAGATTTCACCAAGCTAAGCAAAATATCCAAATCGTGAATCATTAAATCCAAAACCACAGAAACATCCGTACCTCTCGGGTTGAACTCCGCCAAACGGTGAATTTCTATAAACATAGGATTGTTGATGTAGTCTTTGGTGGCAATAAATGCTGGATTGTACCTTTCCACATGGCCTACTTGTGCTTTAATTCCTTTTTCCTGACAAAGCCTCAAAATTTCCTCCGCTTGCTCTAAAGTCTGAGTGATGGGCTTTTCAATAAAAAAATGCTTGTGATTTTCAATCGCAGCTATGGCATAATTATAATGATACAGCGTAGGGGTGACGATATCCAAAACATCAATCTTTTCAAGTAAGTCATCAAAGTTTTCGTAATAAGGGTATCCTAATTCTGCCTCCAACTTTTTGCCATTGGCTACATCTTTATCATGAAATCCTACCAATTCATATTTTTCGGATTGCTGCAACAGTTTTAAATGTATTTTTCCTAAATGTCCTGCTCCTACGAGACCTGCCTTTAACATATAAAAAATTTTTCCCCAAAGATAATTATTTTATCTATCTCATCATATGCTAATTGTTTGCAGATGTACTTTTTTTCAATAGCCTGCGTTGCACGAAAAACTTATTGTTTTTTTAATTTTAAAAATTTAGCTTTGTACCCTATCAGCCTAATTTTCTATGACAAACGACACCTATCTACACAAAGGAAAAAGAAAAATATTGGTAGATTATTTACAAAATAATTTAAAAATATCGGACGAACTTGTGCTTCAAGCCATCAATACTGTTCCCCGACATTTGTTTATGGAGAGTATTTTTGAGGATTTTGCTTACGAAGACAGAGCATTTCCTATTGCCGCAGGACAAACAATTTCTCATCCTTCTACCGTTGCCGAACAATCCGAGCTTTTGCAACTTCTCCCAGGTGAAAAAGTATTGGAAATAGGTACAGGTTGTGGCTACCAGACTGCCGTTTTGGTACAAATGGGTGCCTTAGTCTATACCATAGAACGACAAAAAGAGTTGTTCGATTTTTCACAAAAAAAACTGAAAGAACTGAATTTATCTCCTAGAATTCACCATTTCGGCGATGGATTTCAGGGTTTGCCACTCTACGCTCCATTTGATAAGATTTTGGTTACTTGTGGGGCACAAACCATGCCTACAGAATTGCTCAAACAGCTCAATGTAGGCGGTATTATCGTAATCCCTTTAGGAAATTCCGAAGACCAAATTTTGTATCGTTTCACCAAAATTTCGGATACTCAGTTTGAAAAAGAAGAATTTGGACTCTACAAATTTGTCCCAATGTTGGGTAATACCAATCATTAGGACAAAATATTATTCAAAAATGCGAACTGGTTTTTTGTCTTTTCCTATGGCTACCAAGGTAAAATCTCCAGAAACCACCTTGTCCCGGGTGTTGGCATACATTTCTTCCATAAAAATTTCCACCGTTACCTTCAGGCTCGAATTGCCCACATAACGCACTCTCCCAATAAGCTCCACCAGTGTATCTGCAGGAATAGGTCGTTTAAAATCGATTCGGTCGCAACTCACAGTTACAAAAGATTTTCTAGCAAAGCGAGTTGCTGTGATAAAGGCCACCTCATCCATCATTTCCATCACTTTCCCTCCAAACATGGTGTTGTGGTGGTTGGTTGTATTAGGAAATACCACTTTGAAAACATGGGTTTCGGAGTCGTTGATGATTTTTTCGTAATTCATTTCTTACATTTTATTAAATTATACCATAGAAATGAAAAGAGTAATTTAGGAAAACACTCTACTTCAATTCGCGAAAGTTTTTAGGGATCCGACTTATTGATGCTCAAATTACGGTTGCGCGACAGTTCGTGATTTGCACACAATTCACCTTTTTCGCCTGCAAAGGTACAATTTTCCGTTAAAAGTATTCGAGATTTATTTTGGCGTGCCCCTCGCCTATGCTTTTCCATCCGCTAGGGTCAGGCTTTCCATTACAATCTTTTTGTTCGTACCTCACAAAAAGGATTTCCATTGCAATCCTTCACGCAATTGCAACACTAGTTTAGAAATCTTAGTTCTTTTCTCACCAGTTTATCGATTAAGAATAAAGTATATAAAGCCTATCATATAATTTTCATCCAACAAGGATACATTTACTATTGTACAAAAAAATTCAACTAGATGAACATTATTTGCTAAATTAATATATCTTTGTTAAATTAATATATATTTATGCAAAAATGCCCGAAATGTCTTGGAGAAAGTATAGTGAAAAGCGGTTATATAAAAGATAAACAACGATATAAATGCAAGAATTGTCAGTATTTCTTCACCGTCGAAAAACTTGGAAAACAAATAAACGATTACTATGTAACCAAAGCCTTACAACTCTATTTGGAAGGACTAAGCTTTAGAGAAATCGAAAGAATAATTGGGGTCTCTCATGTAAGTGTAGCTTCTTGGGTAAAGAAATATAATATCCAAAGACCAACGATTAGCAATTCAAAATCCAATTATAAAATATTTAAAAAGAATGAGTTGATCGATTATCTGCAACAAGAAAACCAATTACAAGGTGCTGGATTTATCATTACAGAATTTGGCGATAAATTCATGCTCATCCAATGGGAAAGATTTAAAAATTAATTCCCAAACCATATACTTAACAAAGATATATATGAATTTTTGACATATAAATTTTTAATATCACTTTTGAATCACCAAAAATCAATTGTAAATATTAAATTATATGAAAAAAATTAAACTAAGTACTGCGTTATTGGCAATATTGTTTTCATGGAATGCTAAAGCTCAGGAAAAACAAAGAGAGTACAAAGTAAATGTCTATGGCTTTGCAAGAGCCGATTATATCTTGGACACCCGACAAAACGCCATGGCAAGGGAAGAACAAGTAAACCTCTACCCTCTCGATGTAAATTACGATGCCAACGGCAAAGATATTAATGCTACGGCGTCCAGCAATTATCTTTCCGTGGTTTCCAGATTGGGGGTAAAAGCCAGTGGACCCAATGTTTGGGGGGCTAAAACCTCCGCTGTAATCGAAGGAGATTTCTTTGGAAATACCAATACCAACACTGGAGTTTTCACCATCAGACAAGCTTATGCTTCGTTGGAATGGGAAAAAACCAGCCTTCTTTTGGGACAATCCTGGTATCCTACCTTTGTAACGGAGGTGTCACCAGGGGTTACCAATTTCAATACCGGAATCTTATTCAATCCCTTTGGTAGAGCACCACAAGTAAAATTATCTCAAAAATTAACCGACCAAATTTCCGTAGATGTTGTTGCCTACAAAATGAGCACTCACTCCGCTCCTTCCGTAACTGCCAATGCCAATGAGGCTTCTTACAATTCGCTCACTCCTACTTTTCACGGAAAAATACAATACAAAGACCAACAAATAACCGCTGGAATTGGTGCAGAATTCCAATCGCTTCGTCCACAAATCGTATCTGCAGGCTTGGCTTCGGATTACAAAGTAAATTCCAACTTGTTCATGGCTTATTTTAAATATACCCATCCCCAATGGACTGCTAAAGCGTACGGAATAACTGGAGGTAACCTTCATCATCTTACCATGCTTGGTGGATTTGCTGGCTATACCGAACCCAATGGACAAGAATCTTATTTACCTACTAAAACCACTGCATTTTGGGCAGATATCTCTAGCAATAATGCCAAAATCGCCCCAGGAATTTTCTTTGGATACACCCAAAACAATGGCGTAGATGCGGGGTACAAAAAACTGTACACCAGAGGCATGAGTGCTACCCGATCTTTAGACAATGTATGGAGACTTTCGGGAAGAGTGGATTTTAAACAAAACAAATTTAAAATATCACCGGAATTAGAATATACTTCGGCTCTTTGGGGCGATAGCAACCCAAAAGCGATAGGCGAGATGAACAAAGCAACCGTCAATAATTTTAGAGTATTGGTTTCGGCGGTCTATTCTTTCTAAATCATCATTTTGTAGATAGTAGCATTGGGAGGTTACTTTGTTGAAAACCTCCACATGCTACACAATTCACACTTCAAAACATCAAAAATCAAATATTATGAATGAAAACACAGGAGCTCAGACGGCACACGAAGCTTTAGTTGAGCGCAGAAAAAAGAATTCCACCATTTGGGGAATTATTACCGCCTCCTCATTGGGGACACTTATTGAGTGGTACGATTTTTATATCTTCGGAAGTTTGGCCATTGTATTGGCAGGAAAATTCTTCCCTGCAGATAACCCTACTGCTGCATTTTTGTCCACCTTGGCAACATTTGCCGCCGGTTTTGTCGTTCGTCCTTTTGGAGCGTTATTTTTCGGACGATTGGGCGATATGATTGGGCGAAAATATACCTTCTTGGTCACCTTGCTTATTATGGGTTTCTCCACCTTTCTCATCGGGTGCGTTCCGTCGTATGAAACCATTGGATTTATGGCGCCAGTTTTGGTTTTAATTTTAAGATTATTACAAGGTTTGGCTTTGGGAGGCGAATATGGTGGTGCTGCCACTTATGTTGCCGAATATGCCGAAGACAATCGTCGTGGATATTGGACTTCTTGGATACAAACCACCGCAACCATCGGATTATTTGTATCGTTAATCGTTATTTTGATTACCAAAACTTCCCTTACTGCCGACGAGTTTGATGCTTGGGGTTGGAGAGTTCCGTTCTGGATTTCTATTTTAATGGTTGGTGTATCATACATCATTAGAAAAAATATGAAAGAGTCGCCACTTTTTACCAAAGCCAAAGAGGAAGGAAAAACATCATCCAACCCTTTAAAAGAATCTTTTGGCAACAAATACAATTTTAAATATGTTCTTTTGGCATTATTTGGAGCAGTTATGGGACAAGGGGTTATCTGGTACACAGGTCAGTTTTATGCCATGAGTTTTATGAAAACCGTGATGAATATTGACTCCGCACAGGTAGATACCATGATGGCAATGTCTTTATTTGTCGCTACTCCACTCTTTGTATTGTTTGGTTGGTTGTCCGATAAGGTGGGCAGAAAACCCATTATGATGATCGGGATGCTCTTGGCCATTTTTGCCTACCGACCTATTTACGATGCCATGTACCAATCGGTCAATTTAAAAGACAAAACAATTGTTGAAAAAAGTATTGAAACCAAAAGAACGGTAAAAGAACACGGAAAAATAGTCGGTGATAGTCTTATCTCTTTTCACACCGCCAAAACCTTTACCGATGGTACTTTGCAAAAGAAAGATTCCGTGGTACATTGGTCGCCAAAAGGTGCAGTGCTCAAAGCTGACGGAACACCAGAAGCAGCAAAAGTGACTACCGCCATTACTGTGGAAAGCAACACTCGTTGGTATTTGGCATTTTTGGTTTTCATTCAAGTGGTATTTGTAACGATGGTCTATGGTCCTATTGCCGCCTTTTTGGTAGAAATGTTCCCAGTTCGAATCCGTTATACCTCCATGTCTTTGCCGTATCACATTGGGAATGGTATTTTTGGTGGATTGCTGCCTGCGGTTTCTACCTATTTGGTTACCAATGCCAAAGATGCTGGTAATCCTCAGTTTTATCTGGAAGGATTATGGTATCCTATTGCTGTGGCGGCTGTTTGTTTGGTGATAGGGGTGCTTTACCTGGATGGTAAGGATAGAAATGTGAAGGATTAGCTTGGGTAAAGAGAAAAGAATAAAGAAGAAAGAGAAAAGAAGAAAGAGAAAAGAATAAAGAAGAAAGAATAAAGAAGAAAGAGAAAATAAGAAAGAATAAAGAATAAAGAGAAATACATTTTATACTCGATTTTTCTTTATTAAATTATCTAATTTTATAAAAAATAAAAACAATGGATTCAATTAAAAAAATATTAGGAATTGTTTGGATGGCGTTAGCAGCAGCAATTTTATTCTACGGATTAAAAGTTTTCGGATTGCCCAAATTAGCCTCCGATCACCAGGAAGATGTCGTTTTTGGCAGCATCATCGTATTTATTCTTTTGCCTATCGTGGTTGGAGGAATGGCTGTTTTTGGTTGGTATTCGCTAAAAGGAGAATATTCTAAGGAGAATAAGTAGAGGAAAGAATAAAGAATAAAGAATAAAGAATAAAGAATAAAGAATAAAGAGGAAATGCTTATGGAAATTACATTTCCTCATCTTCTTTCCTTTACCACACTTGGAGGTTGTTCTTTTGGGGAAAGCCTCCAATGGTATTGGTAAATAAAGACAGTGGTTCTGGATTGCAGCCCGACTTGAGTGGAGCTCTCCGCCTTAGCGGAAGCGGGAATGGAAGGCGGAATAGCTGCCCAAATAAAAAATAGTGAAACAATATTGTCCTTATCTAACCATTTGTAGTAAACAAACATCCATAAACTAGGACAATTGCATGTGAACATTAATAAAATAGAAACATGAAAAAGAAACATCAACATAAATTATATCTCCTAAGTGCGGCTTTATTTCTTTTGTTTAATGCTCCATTTTTGCTTATTTTTAATGATTTCCAATTCAATTTTGGGATACCGAGTCTCTATGTGTATCTTTTTGTGATTTGGTTGATGGCAATTTTGGTCACTTATTTTATTTTCCATTTGTTCGATGAGTAGTGTTGGAATTTTTATTTTGGTGGTATTGTATCTGGCAGTTTTGTTTGTGATTGCCCACCGTGCCGAAAAAGCAAGATCCACTTTCTGGGTGGATAATCCCTATATCTATGCATTGTCTTTGGCGGTGTATTGTACGGCATGGACATATTACGGAAGTATTGGTGTGGCAGCAACCAGCGGATTGGAGTACCTTACCATCTATCTGGGTCCTGTGATGGTTATTCCACTATGGATTTATATTCAAACCAAAATTGTCCGAATTTCTAGGGTTAATAAAATTTCTTCCATCTCGGATTTTATTTCCCTGCGTTACGGAAACAGCCGGTTTCTTGGGGCTTTGGTAGCGGTAGTTTGCATTTTGGCAATTATTCCGTACATCGGTTTACAGATAAAAGCCATTTCCGAAACTTTTCACCTACTAACGGAAAGTCCGATTTCAAAAAATATATTTACAGATTCGGCTACTTTTGTGGTGGTGGTTATCGCTTTGTTTTCGTCTTACTATGGTACTCGCTATGTAGATGCCAGTGAAAAACGATTGGGAATTATTTCTGCCGTTGCGGTGGAAAGTTTTTTAAAACTTATTTTCTTTCTAATTCTCGGTATTTATGTGGTTTTTGGGATTTTTAATGGCTGGAACGATCTTTTTTCACAAGCCGCATTGTTGGAGGATTTTCAAACCAAAAATACCATCAATGGATTAGATGGTGCCTTCAATTGGTTTTTCTTATTGCTCCTTTCTGCCTCTTCCATTTTTCTTTTGCCAAGACAATTTCATACTGCCATTATCGAAAACAGAAAGGAAAAACATATAAAAACGGCCATTTGGCTTTTTCCACTGTACCTTTTGTTAATCAATATTTTTGTGGCTCCTATTGCCTGGGGCGGTAGGGTTTTGTTTGAAGGACAAATGGTAAATCCAGAATTTTTCTCCATTCTCATACCTCAGAAAATGGGTAATACAATTATTGCTACCATGGTTTTTTTCGGTGGATTAAGTGCCTGCATTTCCATGATGATTATTTCCAGTATTGCACTTTCCGTGATGCTTTCCAACAACATCATCATTCCTTATGGTTGGTTGGATCGGTTGAAAATAAAGAGTGATTCTGCCAATAATAAAATCATTGTAAATATCCGAAAGTTCAGTATTTTCTCACTCATCATCGCTGGTTTTTTATTTTATAAATATCTCATTACCAGTACTACTCTATTTTCTATTGGTATGGTTTCATTTGTACTCATATCACAGTTGGCTCCTTCATTTTTTGGTTCAATATTTTGGAAACGAGGCAATTATTATGGAGCAGTAAGCGGGATTATTGCCGGAACGCTATTTTGTTATGCCTATTTGATTATTCCAGAGTATTTCCCAGAATTATGGAACAATGTAGGTAAAGATTTTTTCCAAATTTCTTATTTATCGCCCATTGCCAATACATTTTTTTGGAGCATAACCATCAACACTGCTTTATTTTCTATAGTTTCCGTTAGTACCCATAGCAGTTATAGAGAAAGAAATTATGCCGAACTTTATACCGATATCGACGACTACATCAACCACCACGAAAATGCCTACATCTGGAGAGGAACCGCCAACAAATCCGATATTATTAAAATATTAACCAAATTTTTGGGTGCAAAAAAAACAGAACAAGCCCTTAAGATTTTTAATATTAAATACAACATTACCGATGAAAATGATACGGCTGATAGCCGATTCATCAAGTTTTCCGAAAACCTCCTTAGCGGAAGAATTGGTACCGCTTCGGCTAAAATAATTATTGAAGGGGTTGCCAAGGAAGACAAAATTTCTTTGCCCGAAGTATTAAAAATCCTGGAAGAAAGTAAAGAAAACATTAGCATCAACAAACAATTAACTGAACAATCGGCGCAATTGAGAGTACTGACAAATGAATTACAAAATGCCAACCAAAACCTGATGGTTAAAGACAAACAAAAAGATGATTTTCTGGATTCGGTGGCACACGAACTTCGTACCCCAATAACTGCCATAAGAGCTACCAGCGAAATACTTTTGGATGACGAAGAAATGCCCATCGATATTAAAAAAGAATTTCTGAGCAATATTATTTCCGAAAGCGATCGATTGGCTGAAATCATTAACGATATTTTGTATCTGGATAAATTAGAGGCAGGAATGATTCAGTTGAATGTTGAAAATAAAAATATTTTGGACACTTATCATAAAGCTTTTCGACCACTGAACCAATTACTAGAACAAAAACATCTACACCATTCGGAAGTGAATTTGTTGAAGGATCCTTTTATCGTACATGATGAAGCAAGAATGATACAAGTTTTTCAGAATATCTTAGGAAATGCCTTGAAATTTGCCAACGAACAAGGAATGATTCAAACCAAATGGAATGAAATAGAAGAGGGTATAAAAATTTCTATTTTCAATACAGGTAAAACCATTCCCGAAGATGATTTGAACTATATTTTTGATAAATTTTACCAAAGTAAAAATCAAAACATCCTCAAACCTATTGGCAGTGGATTGGGACTTTCTATTTGTAAAAAAATAGTGGAAAACCACGGTGGAAGCATTGAAGCCCAAAATAAAGAAATAGGCGTAGTCTTCGAAATCATTTTAAAAAAAAATAAAACTAAAAATAATGAAAAAGATAGTAATTGCTGATGACGAACATAAAATAATCATGACTTTGGAATACGCTTTCCGTAAGGCTGGCTACCAAGTTTATATAGCAAGAGATGGATCGGAGGTATTGGAAATTTTGGAAAAAGAAAATCCCGACTTAATTTTATTGGACATTATGATGCCTAAAGTAGATGGTTATACCACCTTAGAAACCATTAAAAAACAAGAAAAATGGGCGGGTCTAAAATGTATTTTCCTATCGGCAAAAACCAGTCCCGAAGATATTGAAAGAGGCTTACAATTGGGAGCAGATGACTATATCGCAAAACCCTACTCCATTAAAAAGCTATTGGAAAGAGTAGATGAACTATTAAAAGACTAATCAAAAGAAAAAAATACAACCAAACAAATTATTAATAATGAAAGATTTACATGCAGAAAGCTTAAACGAAAAAGAAAAATTTTGGAAAGATCAAGCCTCGCAACTGCGATGGTTTCGTGAACCCAAAACCATTCTTTCTCAAAACGACCAAAACTACCCTATCTGGTTTGAAGATGGACTACTCAATATGTCCTATTTGTGTATTGATCGTCATATAGAAGAGGGTTTTGGAGAACAAATAGCCGTAATTTACGACTCACCTGTAACCCAACAACTACTACAATTCACCTTTAATCAATTAAAAGAGGAAGTATCCAAATTGGCAGGAGGATTACAATCTTTGGGACTAAAAAAAGGAGACACAGCCGTCATTTATATGCCCATGATTCCTCAAACGCTGTTTGCCATGTTGGCCTGTGCCAGAATTGGGGTGATACACAATGTAGTTTTCGGTGGTTTTGCTCCCAACGAATTGGTGGTAAGAATAGACGATTGCCAACCCAAAGTCCTCATTACCGCAACTGCAGGAGTGGAAATCAACAAAAGGATTCCTTATTTGCCATTGGTAGAAAAAGCCATTCAACTGGCACAAGATAAGGTAGAAAACATCATTGTTTATAATCGAAAACTGATAGACAACCAACACGAATATTTTGAAAATACCCTAGATTACGACACTTTGGTGCAACAATCCCAACCAGTAGATTGTGTTCCCGTAGCATCCAATCATCCTTTATATTTACTCTATACATCGGGTACGACAGGAAAACCCAAAGGAATAGTACGCGATACAGGCGGATATGCTACGGCATTACAATTTTCCATGAAACACCACTATGGTATAGAACCCGGAAAAACCTTTTGGGCAGCCTCGGATTTTGGCTGGGCTGTTGGACATAGTTATACGGTTTACGGTCCTCTACTCAATAGAAATACCACCATTATTTTTGAAGGAAAACCAGTAATGACACCCAATGCAGGCACTTTTTGGCGGGTGATTTCCGAACATAAAGTAGAAGTTATGTTTACCGCTCCAACCGCCATTAGAGCCATAAAAAAAGAAGATCCCGATGGCGAATGGATAAAAAAATATGACCTTTCTCACTTTAAAAAACAATTTTTGGCAGGCGAAAGATGCGATGTGGCCACCTTGGATTGGTTTAAAGAAAAAGTAGGAGTTCCCGCCATCGACCATTGGTGGCAAACCGAATCTGGATCGCCTATGTTGGGATTATTAACCTCCCAAGACTATACCATAAAAAGAGCATCCGCAGGAAAAGCCATTCCAGGATATGATATTAAAATTTTTGACGAAAATGGCTACGAATTAGATGCCCACCACGAGGGTTATTTGGTCATCAAACTGCCACTTCCACCCGGTGCTTTATTGGGCGTTTGGAAAGATTTTGACCGTTTTAATAAAAGTTATTTAGAACAATTCCCAGGCTATTATTTTTCAGGAGATGGCGCCATAAAAGATGAGGACGACTACTTTTTTATTACTGGAAGAGTAGATGATGTAATTAATGTTGCAGGACACCGTTTATCTACCTCCGAAATGGAAGAGGTTATCGCTGGACATCCCGATGTAGCCGAATGTGCCGTGGTGGGAATAGAAGACACACTGAAAGGTCAAATTCCTTTTGCTACAGTTGTTTTGAAAAATAACAGCGAAAAAAAACAGTGCGATTTGGAAAAAGAAATTGTAATGAGGGTTCGAGAAAAAATAGGTGCCGTAGCTTGTATGAAAAACGCCATGCTGGTACAAAGACTTCCCAAGACCCGCTCAGGAAAAATACTCAGAAAACTCATTCGAACCATGATTGATGGTAAAGAATTTCAAATACCGTCCACCATTGATGATGAAAAAATAATTGATGAAATTCAAGAAAAAATACAAGAATATAAAAGAACAAATAACTTTAGTAATTAATAGAAAGTAGTAACGATAAAAAAATATCTTATGAGAAATTATCACATTCAAGACCTACCCGATTATTTTAAACAATATAAAAAATCGATTAAAAACCCCAAGAAATTTTGGGATAAAGTGGCTGATGAAAATTTTGTTTGGTACCAACGATGGACCAAGGTAGTAGATTTTGACATGGAAGAAGCCAAGATTACTTGGTTTAAAAATGCCAAACTCAACATTACCAAAAACTGCTTGGACAGGCACCTGAACGAAAGAGGTGACAAAACCGCGATTATCTGGGAACCCAACAATCCTACTGAAGAAGCCCAGCACATCAGCTACCGAGAACTCTACGAAAGGGTAAACAAAATGGCCAATGTACTGACCGATTTGGGAATAAAAAAAGGCGATAGAGTGTGCATCTATCTACCTATGATTCCAGAACTGGCCGTTACCATGTTGGCATGTGCCAAAATGGGTGCTGTGCATTCGGTTATTTTTGCTGGATTTTCCGCCTCTGCGGTTGAATCGAGGGTCAATGATTGCGAAGCAAAAATGATCATCACTTCCGATGGTAGTTATCGTGGCAACAAAGCCATAGATCTAAAAGGAATTATAGATGAAGCTGTTGTAAAATGCCCAACTGTGGAAAAAGTTTTGGTGGTAAAAAGAACAGGACAGGAAGTAAAAATGCAAGAAAATAGGGATATTTGGTTAGACGATTTTTATCCAAAAGCCTCCACCGATTTTGTTACCAAAATTATGGATGCCGAAGACCCATTATTTATTTTGTACACCTCTGGCTCCACAGGGAAACCCAAAGGAATGTTGCATACCACTGCTGGATACATGGTTTATACGGCTTATACCTTCAAAAATGTGTTCAATTATAAAGAAAACGACATCTATTGGTGTACTGCCGATATTGGTTGGATTACGGGACATTCCTATATTTTGTACGGACCATTGGCAAATGGGGCAACCACAGTTATTTTTGAAGGAGTTCCTACCTATCCAGAGCCCGATCGTTTTTGGGAAGTGATAGAAAAACACAAAGTAACCCAATTTTATACCGCTCCCACTGCCATTCGTTCTTTAGCAAAAGAATCTGCTGAATGGGTAGAAAAGCACGATTTATCCAGCCTTAGAGTCATTGGTTCGGTTGGTGAGCCAATTAATGATGAAGCTTGGCATTGGTACAATGATCATGTAGGAAAAAAGAAATGCCCTATTGTAGATACTTGGTGGCAAACGGAAACCGGAGGCATCATGATTTCGCCATTACCTTTTGTTACACCTACCAAACCTACCTATGCAACCCTGCCACTGCCAGGAATACAACCCGTATTGATGGACGAAAAAAGAAACGAAATCACCGGCAACCAAGTCGATGGAAACCTGTGTATTCGTTTTCCTTGGCCAGGAATTGCCAGAACCATCTGGGGCGATCACCAAAGATACAAAGAAACCTATTTCACGGCTTTTCCCGGTAAATATTTTACTGGAGATGGTGCTTTGAGAGACGAAACAGGCTATTACAGAATTACAGGTCGTGTGGATGATGTGATAATTGTTTCCGGACACAATCTGGGAACCGCACCTATTGAAGACAGCATCAACTTGCATCCGGCAGTGGCAGAATCGGCTATTGTAGGCTATCCGCATGACATTAAGGGAAATGCATTGTATGGATTTGTTATTTTAAAAGAAAGTGGCGAAACCAGAGATAAAGAAAATTTAAGAAAAGAAATTAATTTACTCATCTCCGATTCCATTGGGCCTATTGCCAAGTTGGATAAAATACAATTTGTGTCGGGGTTACCAAAAACCCGATCGGGAAAAATTATGCGTAGGATTTTGAGAAAAATTGCAGAAGGCGATTTCTCCAATTTTGGCGATACTTCTACTCTATTAAATCCAGAAATTGTAGATGAAATAAAAAATGAAAAAATTTAATACTGGGGGATAGAATTGATCAGGATATTATATTAATGTTTTAGAATATATATTATTTCTTCATTCTATTTTATTCTTAAATTTTACAAATAAAATAAAATTTTAGATAAAGACAATTTATAAAGAATTTATTGTATCAAAGACCAATAGAAGGACTGCTTCAGAAATTGGAGCAGTTTTTTCTATGTTAAATTATGTTTAATTTTATGTAAAGATGTTGAGTTTAATGATAATAAAAGACTAAATTTGTTAGACTAAAAATCAATATCATGAAAAATATTGTTGCAGGTGTTTTCCATAACACCCATGATTATAAAAAACTTGAAAATTCACTTCTGGATTCAGGGCTTGCCGATAAAGATTTCATGCTCTACCTGAACCCGGAAAACGAACATTATCTTGCAAGCGTTCATGTTAAAAATGATGCCGAAAAAATTGCAGCTCGAGAAATATTCATAAGCCATAAAGTTGTCAATTCTTACTATTTTGAAGGAATTTCTGAGCATAACACCTACGAAGAATTAAAAGAACTTATTGCAAAGGTGGCTCATTCTGAGATTGCGGAAGCTCAAGAATTAAATATCAAAAAATCCACTGACGGAATAAATGATGAGGTGGTTTTTGGAAAGTAAATTATAAAAATATTCGTAGGTACATTTGAAAAATAAACCCTATTTTTCTGAATATTCATTCCAATTCACGGTTCTTTCTAAGGAAAATATTTTATATTTGTCCATCACTATAATTAATCAAGAATGGAAAAATTGGATTGCCTCAATCAAGTTGCTGAATTTCATAAAACCTTTAACGCGCCTATACTACAACACCCAACAATTCCTTCCAAAGAACGATGTAATCTTAGGGTTGCATTGTTGCAGGAAGAACTCTATGAGCTGAAGCAAGCCATTGAAGATAATAATTTGGTAGAAATAGCAGATGCACTTTGTGATTTGCAATATGTACTGAGTGGGGCTGTTTTGGAATTTGGTTTGGGCGAAAAGTTTCCAGATTTATTTAATGAAGTTCAACGCTCTAATATGTCCAAGGCTTGTGCCAATGAAAAGGAAGCTCAAGATACTGTGGAACATTATTTGCAACTAGACCAAGAAGCCTATTATGAAAAGTCTGGTGACAAGTACAATGTGCATAGAAAAGCAGACAACAAAGTACTGAAAAATAAGTATTATTCGCCAGCTGATTTAGAAAAGATATTAAAATCATAACAATAACACCTTACAATAAAAATACATGCGAAAAAAAATAATCCAAATCTTATTTTGTACAACACTTGCAATAAGTTTTCAGAATTTAATGGCTCAAAAAGTAGTAGTTAACCGAGAATTGGAAACAGAAAAAGATGGTAAAATGCTGGTGGGTATACAACTAAGAGAACAATTACAAAAAGAACCTTATGCAAAATGGTATCAACAAGAATACCAAGAATATCAAACCGATAAAAAAGCAATTCAGGAACTCAAAAAACAAAAATTAAACTCATATCAAATTATAGCCGTACTAGGCACTTGGTGCGATGACAGCCACAGAGAATTGCCTAGATTACTTAAGATTTTGGACGAAGCTAAGTATCCTGAAAACCGTCTGACTCTATTGGCAGTGAACAGAAAAAGGGAATCACCAACAGGGGAAGAAGGATTGTACAATATACAAAAAGTACCTACTTTTATCGTTTTCAAATACGGAAAAGAGGTTGGAAGAATTGTAGAAATGCCCAAATCGGGCTGGCTAGAAAGGGATTTGTTAGAAATTTTGAAAAAAGACGATAAATCATTTAAAGAATATTTCAAAGGGAAAGATGATCAAAAATAATAGAAAATTCATCATTGCATTTTGTATGGGAGCAGTCGCTGTATTGCTCCTTTTCTTTATGCTGAAAAAGATTTTTCATTTTTGGGATAAAAAAGAGCTTAACGATGCCTATATTATTACCAATCAGATAACAAAAATGAATAAAATGGTCGTGGTAGAACAGGATTTTTCAGCCTTGAGAAAATCGAAAGTTTCGTATGAGTTTTTGGGAAAAACAATTTCTGAAAATGCAATAGTTACCTTTACCAAAACCAATGTTCAAGTCTCTTATGATTTGAATAAAATGAAAATGGAAGTAGATTCCATCAATAAAAAATTAATCATTAAAAGTATTCCAAAACCAGATATTCGTATTAATCCCAATGTAGAAATCCAAAGCATGGACGATTCCTTCTTTAATAGAATAGATGAAGCACAGATAAAAAAAGTAACACAAGAAGCCAAATCTCAAGCCATTGCCAAGGTTGATAAAGCACAATTGGAAAAAGAAAGCCAAAAACAACTAATGGAAAACCTCAATCAGATTTTTGTTTTGGCAAAATCTTTACATTACGAAATTGTTGATGAAACCCATTCATTAGATTTCAGTACACTATTGGACTAAGGCAAATGGGTCATTAGTTGATTTCCATTTCTTCTGCTTCTTCCATCAATTTTATATAAGTATTGTATCTACTTTCCAAAATCGTACCCATTTCTACTTGTTGTAGTACAGCACATTTGGGTTCATTTTGGTGCATACAATTGTGGAATTTACAAGATCTTCCGGTTTCAAAAATTTCTGGAAAATAATGCTGTATTTCATATTTATCTACATCGATCATGGCAAATTCTCGCACACCAGGAGTGTCGATTACCGATCCTCCAAAGTCCCAAAAAAACATTTGTGCAAAGGTGGTGGTATGTTTTCCTTTTAGGTGTACATCGGAAATGGCGGATGTTTTGAGGTTTAATCCTGGTTGTAAGGCATTAACCAATGTTGATTTTCCGCAACCGGAATGCCCAAAAAATACGGAAACTTTATGCGCAATTTTATCTTTTAATATTTCTAAATTTTCACCACTTACCGATGAGGTTTTTAGCGTATTGTATCCGATTTTTTGGTAATCTGCAATAATTTCATTAACCAATTCCTCTTCAGCTTCTTCTAACAAATCGGTTTTGTTGAATAATAGTAGTGGCTCTATTCCGTACGCTTCACAACAAGCCAAGAAACGATCCAAAAATCCTAGGGATGTTTCCGGATGTTTTAAGGTGAAAATGAAACAGGCAATATCTAAGTTTGAGGCTATAATATGGGCTTCTTTGGACAGATTAACCGATTTCCGAATGAGGTAATTTTTTCTATTTTCAATTTTTGTAATCCAAGCGATATCCTCTTGTTCTAGTTGAAACTCAACAAAATCTCCAACCGATAACGGATTGGTCAATCGGGTTTTAATTAATTTGAATTTGCCCCTAATTCTGGCTTCGAAAGTCTTGTTCTGTTCCAAATCCAAAACTTGGTACCAGCTTCCGGTTGATTTTGTAATTAAACCTTTCATTTAGTCCTTCATAATTTGGTTCTGAATTTCAATACTTTCTTCGTGTATTGATTTGAATATTTTTTCAATGAAATTACTGGTCATTCCTGTTTCTTGAGCTTTTTCTTGTGCATATTCTTGAATGAATTTCCATCGCTCGGGTTGGAAAATCATTACATTGTTTTCTTGTTTTAGTCGGCCTATTTTTTCTGAAATTTTCATTCTTTGTGCCAATATTTCGATTAATTGAAAATCCAAATCCGAAATTAAAGTTCTGTGTCTTTCCATTTCTTCTTCAAAACCTAAAATATTCGATTTTCTTAGTTTTAAATTGGCCAGTAAAGTGCCTAATGTTTCTGGATTTATTTGTTGTTTGGCATCACTCCATGCTTTATCCGGATCGCAATGGCTTTCTATCATTACTCCATGGTACCCCACATTCAGTGCTATTTGTGCAATATCTTGTAAGTTTTCTCTATTACCACATATATGTGAAGGATCTACAAGGATAGGAATATTAGGAAATTGTTGTTTGAAATCTAAGGCCAATTGCCAATTGGGATTATTTCTATACTGGCTTTTTTGATAGGATGAAAACCCTCTGTGGATAACACCCAAATGATGAATTCCTTGTCCCACAAGTCTTTCCAAAGCACCTACCCAAAGTGCCAAATCTGGATTGACCGGGTTTTTGACCAGAATAATTTTCTCGCTTCCTTGCAAGGATTCTGCAATTTCTTGAATTGTAAATGGATTGACCGTCGATCGTGCTCCTATCCATAGTATATCCACATCTGCTTTTAAAGCGGCTTCCACATGATGGGCATTGGCAACCTCAGTCGCAGTGAGGAAACCAAACTCCTCTTTCACTTTTTTTAACCATGACAAACCTATAACTCCTACCCCTTCAAAACCATTGGGTTTGGTTCTGGGTTTCCAAATTCCGGCTCTAAATACAGGTATTTGATTGCTGGATTTTTTTAATCGTGCAGCAGTTTCCAACATTTGATTTTCGCTTTCGGCACTACATGGTCCGGCAATGTACAAAGGTTGAGGAAATTGTTTTATCCAAGTATTATCTAAAGATTGTAAATTCATTTTATTAAATAGAAAGACAAAGATAAAGATTTATGAAAAATCAAACTTCATTACAGCGTCTAAATCTCGAAGTAATGGAAATTGTTGTGCTAATTTTTCAAATTTTGATCGTTTTGTCATTACTTCTACTTTTGTCTTTATTTCAATCTTTTTGAAGACAATAGAAATACTATAATGATGTACTTTTTGTTTGAAATGTTGTACGAAAAGGTCTTTGCATTTGTCAAATTCTTCTCTTGCTGACTCAGAAGAATAAGTAATCTCTAACTCATCTTCTGTTTTTTTTGCAATCTTAAAAACCGAAATTGCATTGTAGGTTACCGTATCTTTTTTCTTTATTTGATCCAGAAAGTATTTCCATTCTGTTTGTACATCGGTTTCTGTAAAGTGGTTTTTAGGGAGTTTTTCATCAACAACTATTGTTGTATTTTTATTTGATTCTTCCTCCTTGGATTGGAGAAATCCTTCAATAGAAAACAGAGAGCCTCTAGTATTTTGTGCAATGGGTTGTGTTGTTTTTTCAAATTTCTTTGTATTTGAAATAGGCTCTTTCTGTGGTGTTGGTACCACATTAGTACTTGCGCTATTGCTCCCAATATATTGTTGGGACTTCTCTTGTACCGTTGTTATTGTTTTTTCAACTACTTCAAATATCTGAGGAGCTAGGATGAAGAATTTTTTTTTTTTGAATCTAAGCCAGCAGTTAAACTAGACAATTGCATTAGGGCAATTTCTACGGTCAACCGAGGGTTTTTAGAATTTTTGTAATTGATGTCGGCATGGTTACAAATCTCAATTCCATCTATTAGTTGTTGTGGTGTCCATTTGATGCATTGTTCAGCAAACTTGGCTTTTGTTTTTTCACCTGCTTCTATTAATTCCAATGTTGCAGGGCTCTGTGCCATCATCAAATCTCGGAAATAAGAACCCAAGCCAGCGATAAATAAATGTGGATCAAACCCTTTTTTAACAATTTCGTTAAAAGCCGACAATACCTCGGGAATTTTATTTTCTTTTGCTAAATCTACTATGGTATAGTACTGGTCATAATCCAAAATATTCAATACTTCGGCCGCTTTTGCCAGACTAATATTTTTTTGGGTAAAAGTGGAGAGTCTATCGAAAATAGAGAGTGCATCTCTAAGGGCACCATCTGCTTTTTGAGCAACTAAATAAAGAGCATCGTCCTCGTATTGTATGTTTTCCCGAGCAGCAATTTTCTTTAGATGCGCTTCGATGTCTTCTATGGTAATTCTTTTGAAATCATAAATTTGACATCTGGAAAGAATTGTTGGAATAATTTTGTGCTTTTCAGTAGTAGCCAAAATAAAAATTGCGTGGGCAGGTGGTTCCTCTAAAGTTTTAAGAAATGCATTAAACGCTGCTTGCGAAAGCATGTGCACCTCGTCTATGATATACACTTTGTACTTCCCTACCTGTGGAGCAAAACGAACCTGGTCTATCAACTCGCGGATGTCATCTACAGAATTATTGGAGGCAGCATCTAATTCATAAATATTATAGGCAAAGCCATCTTCTGAGGTTGAGCCATCCATTTCATTAATTTTTCTGGCCAAAATCCTGGCGCAAGTTGTTTTACCAACCCCACGAGGACCGCAGAATAACAATGCCTGGGCCAATTGATTGTTTTCAATGGCATGTTCCAGAGTATCGGTAATATGGGATTGTCCCACAACAGTTTCAAACTCTTGAGGTCTATATTTTCTTGCTGATACTATGAAATTTTCCATAGCCCAAAAATATTGTTTTTTTTATTGAAAGCCAATCAAAATTACCCAAAAAGTTATTAACATTTTGTAGTTATTTTTAAATGAGAATGTTCATTCAAATAATAGAATATTGGTATATCAATCATTCCAAAACAATGCAAGCGATACAATCTAATAAGAATGATAAGATTCCTCCTCTTTTTAATTACTTTTGTGTTAAAATTACGAAACAAAGTATAACTAGCTAATATTCAATAACAAACCGATTCGTTTTCAATCGAGGGGTACGATTTAGAGCGTTTCCTACGTTATTTTGACTTATTGGGTGTCCACCTTTTGTCTACAAATCACTCGTAGTGCAAATTTAACTAAAAATCTTCAAAACACCAATCCTTTATTCATCGGCATTTGGGACTGGTGCAAGGTGCAAGTATTATATATACTTGCACCTATGCACCTGCCTTGATGAACCTGAATTTATTTCTATCAAAAAATTCTTCCTTTTTCCGTTTGAAAAATGTTTATAAAATCCAATTCAATTATCCTTTTTTCGTTTCTATCACTCCAATAAAAAGCAAAATCAAAGGTTTGTCTGGAATTGTCTTCATTCTGTCCGTTATTGACTGGTTTTCAATCAGGTATTTACGATTACTACCACTAATTTTGGTGTTTAAACCTGAAAAAACTAATGGAAGTAATCACTATTGAATCACAAGCTTTTAAAGACTTAATATCAAAAGTGGACACAATTTTCGATTATGTTATTTCCCAGCAAAACACTAATGATGATAATGATGATGACAGTTGGGTAGACAGTTATGAGGTATGTACCTTTCTGAAGATCAGTGACCGCACTCTGCAAAGACTACGCAGTGAAAACAAAATCAACTATTCCCGTATAAGGGGCAAAAATTACTACAAGATTAGCGAAATCAAAAGAATGTTACAGGAAAACCTGATCCGTCGAAGTGAAGAATGCTTACAAGACCTAATCCAAAACCACCAAAAGAATGTTAGACAAAAACAAAGTGCTCAGCTGCACCAGTGACGGACTGGATATCTTCAAACACTATCTTTCGGAAGATTGGCGTGTGGGCAGGAATTTTAAAAATCCTTTTTATGATGACACCAGAGCTTCTTGCAATATCTACTTTGACCGCCGAAGCGGAATGTATCGTTTGAAAGACTTTGGGAATCCTGATTATGACGGAGACTGTTTTTCAATCGTAGGAAGAATTAAAAATTTGGATTGCACCAAAGATTTTACGGAAATACTGAAACTGATTAATGATGAAATGAATTTGGGATTGGAAAACGGATATTCTTTACCCAAAAACAGATATTCTTCTCGAACAAAAACGGAGAGCAATAACAGAAAGGAAAACACCATAACCGGAAAAGAAAATATCAAAAAGGAACAATCATACAACCCGAAACCTTACTCCGTATTTGAACGCAGCTTTACTCTAAAGGAAATTGAATTTTGGAAACAATACGGCATTACCCGTGAAATTTTGAAATTATATAAAGTAGTTTCGTTAGATGAGTTCACAAGTGAAAATAAAGATTCAAAACCTTTTACGATACAATCTTCCGTAGAAGAACCTATGTTTGGGTATTTCGGTAAAAAGTATGTGAAAATTTACCGTCCGTTTTCCCAAATTCGTTTTTTATACGGTGGAAATCTGCCCGAATCATACTGCTTCGGATTGGAACAATTACCCGCCAAAGGAAACACATTGTTCATTACAGGAGGAGAAAAAGATGTATTATCATTAGCTTCAAAAGGGTTTTATGCGATTTGTTTCAACAGTGAAACCAGTTCGATACCCGAAAGCCTGATTAAAAAATTGTCCTATCGTTTCAAACACATTTTGATTTTGTATGATGTGGACAAAACAGGATTGGAAGCATCAATCAAGCATCAGAAACGACTATCGGGATTTGGAGTCAATCGTTTGATACTTCCTCTTTCGGGAACAAAACAGGAAAAAGATATTTCCGATTTTTTCAGAATGGGAAATACCAAAAATGACTTTAACCAATTATTTATTGAATTCTTAGACCAATTATACAATGAAACTATGGCTATACTGAAACCTTGCGAAATCGACTATACCCGACCTCCCATAGAATCACAAACGCTGATTTCCATTAATGATGTTCCGTTGGGAACACAAGGCAATTTAATGGGACTTACTGGAGGCGAAGGCACAGGAAAAAGTAACTATGTGGGAAGTCTGATTGCCGGAACATTATGTCAGGACGATTATATAGACACTTTAGGAACTCATATCCACCCAAATACCGAAGGAAAAGCCGTCTTGCTTTACGATACGGAACAATCTGAAACCCAACTCTACAAAAATATTTCGGGAATTTTGAAAAGGTCGGGAAGAGAGAATATGCCGGAATATTTCAAAGCTTATTGTTTGGGAGGAATGTCGAGAAAAGAGCGGATGCAAGCGATATTGCAAAGTATGGATAAATTTTATTACCAATTTTCTGGGATTCATTTGGTGGTTATAGACGGAATTGCCGATTTGATTCGCTGTGCCAATGATGAAGGAGAAAGTGTTGCCTTGATTGATGAACTTTACCGAATGGCAGGAATTTATAAAACCTGTATTGTCGGGGTGCTGCATTTCACACCAAACGGATTAAAACTTCGGGGACATCTCGGAAGTGAACTTCAGAGAAAAGCCGCTGCTATTTTATCTATTGAGAAAGACGATAATCCTCAAATATCGGTTGTAAAAGCATTGAAAGTAAGGGACGGAAGCCCTTTGGATGTTCCGCTTATCCAATTTTCGTGGGACAAAGAAAAAGGAATGCATGTTTTTGTCGGAGAGAAAACCAAAGAAGAAAAAGAGAAACGCAAAGAGATCGAACTTGCAAATATTGCCAGAACTTTATTTTCACAACAAAAGCATTATACCTATGCCGGATTATGTGAGAAACTCCAAAGCATGATGGCAGTCAAAGACCGAACAGCAAAGAGCTATATTAAATTTATGCGGGAGAAAGGATTGATTGTCAAAGATTCTGAAAACAATTACGAACTCAAAAAGTAAAAGTTCAGAAATATTACAGTTATCTGAAAATTTCTTTTGTAAAAAAACGAAAAATAATATGAATATCAATCCGAAAAAACCGCTGCTTGAACTGACTGTTGAGGAATTTCTGGAATTACAAGAACTTAATGCTTTAGAAAAAAAGTATGAATATGGACTTATCGGTTTAGCCAAAGTGCTTGGTTGCTCCCGCTCGAAAGCTGCGAAATTAAAATCCAGTGGAATTTTGGATGATGCCATTATTCAGAACGGGCATCATATTATTATTGATAAAGAAAAAGCAATGCAACTTATGGCTTTGTATAAAAAATGAATTATTCGGAAATAATCAGTCGTTTTTGGGAGCACAACGAAAAACAGCCATTGGGAGCGATTGCCGTTTCCCTATATCTTTTTTTGCTGGAAATATGGACAAAAAACGAAGAAAACGATTTCAAACTTTCGGACAACGATATTTGCAAACGGCTGAAAATCACAAGACCGACTATTATTACCTTACGTCAAAAACTCAGCAATCTGGGAATGATACAATACCAATCACAAAACGGACTTCCAGGACACTACAAAATTCTTCGGGAATATTCGACTGTGTTATCCGTTACTGAAAATCCTAAAAAATCAATTCCGAAAAAAAAGAAAACCGCCAAAAAACCTTTACAGAAAAATAAAAATCCTCTAAATGAAAATTTGGCAACGGACAATCCTCCGAAAAACTCTCCATCAACACAAATTCCGAATTCCGGCAATATTCCGTCTTTAGAAGAATTTATGCTGCATGCGAAAACATTGAAAAATTACATTCCCGAATTGGAGAATCTTATTGAAGAAAAGTATAAAATTTGGCTCGAAAACGAATGGAAAAACGGCTATAACAAACCGATAACGAACTGGAAATCTTCCATAAAAAGCGTAATACCTTTTATCCATTCAGAATTGGAGTGCCAAAATTCTGCCTCTGAAAAGAAAATTGTTTTGCAAACTATAAAACGACCGAGGTCTATTTTTGACGAGTAGGAAAAATTTTTAGTTACCTTTAAAAGACTTACCTGTATAGAAATCCAGCAATTTTACACTAAAGATGTAATTGTATTTAGCTTGTTGAAGCTGGCTTTCTGCCGTTATTGCGTTGTTTCTCGCATTATTCAAATCGTAGATCGAAATCTTTCCTGCCATATAACTTTTTTCTGCAAGATTTAATGAAAGTTTTGAATTTTTATCCACTTCCAATGCTGCTACATAGTTTTGATAATTGGCATTGGAATCGAAAACGGCTTTTTTGACGCTTTGCTTCAATGCTAATTTTTGCCGGGATAAATTATTCTCCGCAAGAGTTTCCTGTATTTTGGATTGCTCTATTTGCAAACGGGTAATCCCTTTATTGAAAATCGGAATAATAGCACTCACGCTGATTTGCTGACCAAAATTCTCATAATATTGCTTGAGAAATGAAGAACTCTTGGTATAAGTATCATTAAAATAATTGAAGTAATAAGTTCCCAAACCAACGTTGCAGGATAAAGTAGGATACAGATTCGATTTTATCACTTCTGTCTGCATTTTCGCAGATTTTATCTGGGTTTCGGCGGATTTTATAATCGGTTGATTTTCAAATGCTGCCTCTATGTAAAACGCTGTTGATTCCGGGATTTGAGGTTGTACCTCTGAAACGGCAACGTCTTCAATATCAAAATTTTCTTCATCTTCCAACTGTAACAAAACCGATAAATCAAACAATGCTCTTTTCACTTCATTTTCAGCATTCAGCATTGCCTGTTTCTTCCGGGAAACTTCTGCCAACGCCTCACTTTCAACTGAAAATGGGGTTAATCCTGCTTTGGTTGTCAATTTGGATTTTTGGTATAATTTAACCGCATTTTCATAACTGCTAAGGTCTATTTTATAAACTTCTTTGTTTAATAACACTTGAAGATAACCTTGAATAATTTGAAGACTAATATTATTCTCAATGTTTTGCCTGTTGAAGTCTGCGGTTGCCACATCATACTGTGCTTTTTCAATGGATTTTTTCAGCTTTCCGTTTCCATAAAGTTGGATACTTGCGGAAAGGTTGGTATTGTTTGAAAGATTATCATTTCTCTGTAACGTTCCCAAAATTACATTTTGTCCAAAATTCACACTATTATTGATGGAGCCGGAAATATTAGGAAGTTTGTCTTTTTTAGCAATAAGGACATTATTTCTTTGGCTTTCGAGATTAATTTTTTCCGCCGAAATTTGAAGATTGTGTTCCACCGCATAATCGACACAATGCTGTAATGACCATTTTTCCTGTGAAAACGATAATATCGGAATAAGAAGCATTATGCACGGTAAATATTTTTTCATATCTCTAAAACAATCGTACTCGGATATTTTAAGATTGATACCCCAATAATTTCCTAATCTGAAAAAAGATTCTCTCAATAAGTCGCAAATCCTCCGTTACAATTTCGCCATTACCTTTTAGTTCCTTATCAAACAGAAGTGTTTTATTATAAGATGTTTTCAATCCTTTTGGAAGAATTACATCAACGTAATAATTTCCATTTTCATCAGGTGTAAGTGAAATATTCTGAACTTTTCCCTCAATAATTCCGTATTCCTGAAAGCGATAATTATCTAATTTTATCAAAACTTTTTGCCCGGTTTGTACTTTCCCCGAATTGGCTGATGGAATCTGCATTCTTCCAACTAAAAATTCTTTATCTTCGGGCAAAACTGACATTACCATATCGCCGGATTTTACAAACTGATTTTCTCCCCAGAATTGTTGGAAGCTCACGATTCCGTTTGTTGATGAAATAATGAGGTAACTCTGTTCCCATTGTCGTAAAGATTTCCTTAATTGTTCGTAGAGTTGAAGTGTTTGGGATGAATAATTAATCTTGTCTTTTTCAGTATTGATAGTAGCTCCTCTTTTTGTTTTATGCAGACCGGAAATGGCTTCCTGCATTTGTGAAAGAGAAATATTGATGTTTTTAAGACTTTGTTCTGCCTGAAGGAATTTTATCTTTTCATTTTCCAATTCCATTGCTGCTATTACACCTTGATTAAACAAATCCTGCGAACGCTGAAAATTCTTTTTGGTTAATTCGTATTTCGCAATTTCCAGATTTTTCTGCTGTTGAAGATTGGCAACTCTTCCTTTATATTCCGAAAGGCTCTGGTCTGCAGCAAGGTTTTCCGGAGCGTAAGGCTGTAATCTTGTAAATAATCTTTCATCCTGAAGAGCTTTAGCAAAATTATTATACTCTCCTTGTATCTCTCCAAGCTTAAAAGCCGATGTTTTATGAATAGGAAAAGATTGTAAGTGATTAGGTGAAAGGGAATCCATTATATTCTTTAATTCCAAAATACTACGATAATCTCCTGTGGATTGCAGTACCATCATTACTTGCCCTTTGTTTACTATCTGATGGTCTTTGATAAAAATTTTCTCAATTTTGGAATTGATTCTGGCTTCTAATTTTTCGGGTGGATTTTGGGAAGTGATGATCACACTTGCTGGAACAAATTCCGGATATTTGATGATATAGCTCATTAGCAATATCATTAGTAAAATAATAAAAATGACGGTATTTCCCCACCGAATCATCCAATGTGGCGGTTGTGTAAGTATATCCTGAACACTCTCTGAACGAAGTTCTATATTATCTAATATGTCTTTTTTAGTTTCCAAGTTCCAATTGATTTTTAACAAGTCTATAATATTCTCCTTTTAATGTTACCAACTCTTTATGTGTTCCTTCTTCTACTACTTTTCCTTTATCCAATACAATAATTTTATCTGCGTGTTTTACCGTTGATAGTCTGTGAGCAATCACTATAGCTGTTTTCCCTTTAAAGAATTGCTCTAAATTTTCCATAATGATTCTTTCATTATTGGCATCTAAAGCAGATGTTGCTTCGTCAAAAAAGATATATTCTGGAGATTTGTATACTGCTCGAGCAATGAAAAGTCTTTGTTTTTGTCCACCACTTATTCCGACTCCTTCATTACCTATTTTAGTGTTATAACTTAAAGGTAATTCTTCAATAAAATCTTTTATGTTGGCAATTTCTACTGATTTTCTTAATTTGTTTTTGTCAATATAATCTTCTCCAACTGCAATATTCTCTGCAATGGTATCATTAAAAATATAGCCATCTTGCATAACAACACCACAATGCTCTCTCCAGAATCTTGGAGAAATATTTTTAAGATTGGTGCTTCCTATTTTTATTTCTCCAGTATTAGGTTCGTAGAATTTCATTAGTAATTTTAGTAGGGTAGTTTTGCCACTTCCACTGGCTCCTACAATTGCTGTAGTTTTCTGATTAGGAATCATAAGATTTAAATCTTCAAAAACAAATTGTTCAGTACCGATATATCTAAAAGAAACATTCTTTATCTCTATATCTTTTTGAGGAATATCATTAATATATTGTTCTTCATGATTTTCTTCATTTTCTTTATCGTGTATTTCTGCAAGTCTTTCCAAAGAGATAGATGCATCTTGGTATTGCTTTATAAAATCAATTAACTGCATTAAAGGACTATTTAATTGTCCAATGATATATTGGACTGAAAGCATCATCCCTAAAGTCAGATTCCCATCTAATACCAATTTTGCAGAAAGAAAACTCATAAAAATATCCTTAATTTGGTTAATGAAGTTTCCCCCAACCGATTGCCATTGTTCTAATGAAAGTGATTTTATTCTTAATTTAAATAGTTTTACTTGCAGAAATTCCCAACCCCAACGTTTTTGTTTTTCGGCATTATGCATTTTAATTTCCTGCATTCCGTTAATAAGCTCAATTACTTTGCTTTGTTCTTGGGAAACTTGAGAAAATCTTTTATAGTCTAATTCTTTTCTTTTATTAAGAAAAAATGTAATCCATGTTATATATAGAATTGCTCCAACCAAATAAACTATAAATAACCTATAATCATAAAACAACAAAACAATGCTGAAAATAATAAAATTCACCAAAGAAAATAAAGTATTTAGCGAAGAATTAGTAAGAAGCTGTTCAATTCTATGATGATCATTAATTCTCTGCATAATATCACCCGTCATTCTGGTATCAAAGAAACTGATTGGAAGTTTCATTAATTTAATAAAGAAATCAGAAATAATAGAAATATTAATTCTAGAAGAAAGGTGAAGCAAAATCCAACTTCGAATAATTTCTATTCCCATTCTTCCCAAAAAAAGCATTATTTGTGCAATTAATACCAAATAAATAAAGTTTAAATCTTGATTTTGTATGCCAACATCTACAATGCTTTGAGTAAGAAATGGAAGAATAAGAGATAATAAACTTCCCGCCAATAAACCAACAGCTAACTGAAGGATTAGTGATTTGTATTTGAATAAATATTTAGAAAGAAATTTGAGACTCGCTTTACTTTCTTCATCATCATATTCCTTTTGATAAAAAGCTGGTGTAGTTTCTAAAATTAATGCTATTCCTTCTTCTGTATTTTCATCGGCATTATTACCTATCCATTGTTTAATAAATTCTTCGTCATCATACGTGATGAGTCCATAACTTGGATCACTTATTTTTATTTTGCAATCAGTTTTTTTTTCTATTATATCATAAACAACTACAAAATGTTGTTTATTCCAATGTACAACACATGGAAAAGGGACTTCTTTTAGAGTATTAAAGTCTAATTTAACACCTAACGTCGAAAAGCCTAAATTTTCTGCTGCATTACTTAGACCAAGTAATGAGCTACCTTCTCTAGTAGTTTCAGAAAGACTACGAATTTGTTGTAAAGATATATTTTTCCCATAGTATTTGCTTATGATTCTCAAACAAGTTGGACCACAATCCTTAGCATCGGGTTGTTTATAAAAGGGAAAATGTCTTAAATTCATTTTAAAAATTAAAATATATTCTTTATTAATTCATTTATTATAATATACCAAGACCGTCTAAAGGGCTTCTGACTTTAATGGGTTTTAACATTTCTCTTGTACTTGTTATTTTTAACTAACAATTTTTTCTATAACTAATAAAAATGAGACCTGTTAAAAATCTAAAAATAAAATAATTTTAAATATATGTTATTTATATTTTTTGTTTCTTTTCTTTGCTATTACACTTAAATAATATCTTTTTACAAAGTCATATAATATTAATTCGTGTAATCTATTTTCAGCAGGAATTAATCTATTAATTGTCATATGTATAAGATCAATTATTATATCCTGTGATAGTTGTTTTTTTAATTGTGTCTGTTTAATTAATGATGTAGATGCTATTAAGTCTTTATGCCTTTTTTTACAAAGATTGTATAAATTTGTATAATTATAATCATCAATTATATTTACACCAGACATTACAGCTTCTATTGTATGCTTATTCTCTCGATATTTACTATTAAATTGTTTAGAATTATACATATTAAACCCAAACTCATTTTTAAAGGATTCACTCATTGCACTTATAACATTCATTTTGTCCTCATCCCCTGAATAAAATAAAGAAAGTGAACTATCTATAAGTTTTAAACCAATAATCCATTTTACATCTTCATCATTATTAAATTTAATATTTATTGCTTTCAAAATTTTAATAATGTAATCACTATCAATATGAAAAAAATTTTCTATATGTTCGATTAAGTGAACATTGTACCTCTCAATCTCTTGATTATATGTGTCAATTTGAATTTTCCATATAGTATTATTATTCAATAATTTATATAAATTTTTATTAAATAAAACAATGACCTCACCTAAATTTTTGTGCTCTGAGATATGCAATCTAACTCTTAAATGATAATGAGGATCTGAATATCTTATAAAAAAGAATTGATCAATATATTTTTTCCTCTTTAAATCAATAATTAAAGGATAAATTTTATTCAACAAAAGCTTATCTGCTGTTTTATAGCCTGTGTAAATTTTAAAATAAAGCCATTCTGATCCTGGTGCATATTTTCTATTCTTCATCATTTCTAAATAGAGGTATAATTATTTGATTTCTATAAGGATTTCCAAAACTATCTCTTAAAATAGCAGTTTTATCATTATATAAAAATTCAACTATTTTAAGTTTATTTTTTTTCTTTAGTAGTGACAAAAATACATTGATACTATTTATATTGTAGAAATCAATGAACATTTCATTATCATCTTCTGAAACCAAAATATATTGCGGAATATTTCTTTTTTCAATCCATTTTCTGATGTTTTCCATTTTTGAAGCATCATATAGTTTTTTTTCAAAAATATCTGTAAGCTCGCTTTTTGTTACTTCCCAACTTGCTAATCGTAAAATTGTGTTTTTATATCTTATTCTAGGAATATAATTAAGATTGAGGTTAATATTTAGCATTAATCCATTTGATTGAAGGTTTTGATATTGTAAATCACATAAAAATCTATATACTGGAAAAGAAGAATCTCTAAAGTTATGTGCAGTTGTAAGAGTAGGGAAAATTTCTTTTTTTAGTTTTTTCGATCTTAGAATAATTTTATTTCTTTTTATTGATAAAAGAATATCAGATATAGGAATAATAAATTTTTGATCTAAATTTGAATTTGACAAACAAGTTATTTCGTAATTAGTAAGCCTTGGTCTTATAGAAATATTTCCGACTCTTGGAGATTCAGATAAATGGGACAATTCTACAAATTCAATATTACTTTTCTCCTGCTCTATTTTCATTAACTTTTTTACATACTCTTCAATCCCCTTGTCAAGACGTGAAAATCTGCTCATTAATTTAGCACCAGAACCATTACCTACAAATTTTAAATAAATTAATGCGTTATTTTGAGTATCATTTATTGCTTCAAAAATTGAGTAAATTACAGGAGACATATCAGATCTAACCATGTCAAAGAAAGGAAAGTCCTCTTTTGAAATTACAATTTCATTATCTTTGTTTTCTTTAGCCGTAATTATCTTTTCTATTAAAATATCCTGTATTAGATCCCATCTTTTTTGTCCTTTTTTCACACTATTATTTACAAGAAGAAAATTTTTGATTAATGAATTACTATATTCTTTTCCTACATTTTTGCTAACAGGATATCCTATTCCAATTTCAGGATCTAGTGCTTGTAGTAAAGAAATTTCTTCACTTTCATATTTTTCTTGGTAAATGGATTTGAAATCTTCTAAGTCCTGATTTTCATTTTTTATTGACCCTATTTTTGATAAAAAAGTAATAGCATCTAATAATTCATTAGTATAATCTTTATTGAGATATGAAGATTGAAATTGCTTTGTAGAATCAATCTGTATAAGATATTTATTGTCAAAAGGAATTTTGATGTTTTTAACAATTTTTTCTATTCTTAATATGTCGCTAATCTCTATAACAGTATTTTTTTCATTCAGTATTTTTAATTCAAATTTTAAATCTTTAAGTTTATTGAAAATATCGTGACTTATATTTCTCTCTTCTATAATTTTTAAAATTCTTTCCAAATAATCATCACCTATTAATGTTGGTTCAAGTTCACTTATTAAAATTTGAGAATCAATGATATTATTAATATATTCATGCAAATTTTCATCTTCATTATATCCCTCTGAAACAAGAAAATCCACAATTCCTTTATAATTAATTCCTGTTTTTGCCAATAATAAAAGTTTTTTTAAAGAAGAGCTTTTGTCAGTAGCAGAAATTTCGTACTTAATAGAATCATTAGAATATTTTTTCTCTATAAAGCGATATTTACTGTTAAAAGAGTAAATACTGTCATTGGGATAGAAAATTACTTGATTTTTTATTTCAGGAATATCTTTAAGATAAGTAAAAATATCAAATAGATATTTCATATCCATTCTAATTTTAGCTATGGATTTTTCACTAAAAACTAAATCAGTATGATTATGGATTTTTCCTAAAGAAACACCTGAAAATAAGCCAAAAGGAGTAGGTCTAGATTTTATTCTACTCCAGTATTTATATAAAGAAATATTAATTTTATCAATTGATTTTACATCTTTTATTTTTCCTTCTTTAAGCTTTTTAAACTCATCTAAAAGTGTAGGGGAAGCTATAAATAAGGGGGAATGAAACTTGTCACACTCGTGTATGTCATTAATATCCCATCCATCGTTGTATTTAAAAGAAAAAAAAGGGTATCTTATTATAAAATTATCAGATACTGAATATTTTTTTTTCATATTTTTCATATTGTTAAAAATTTTGACCAATCAAGTTTATTATTAATAAATGATATTAAGGCTAATCCTACTCCAGAAGTACCATCGAGAATACTAGGGTTGGGTTCATAATTTCCTGTAATAGTGTTGTAACAAACTTTTGAAAAATTTTCTGAATCTTCTTTATAAAAGGTTAGTGTTTTATTAAGCCAAAATTGAGCAGCTACTGCATAATGTGCATTATTTGTTTTTAAAAACTCATTATAAAAGATTAATGCAACACCAGAACTTCCATGGCATATTCCTGCATCTACTATTGTAGTCTCACTAATGCTTTTTCTTGTAGTAGAATATTCAAATATTTCTTTAGATTTCTCTTCCCATATAGTTTTATTAAAAATTTTAGAAGCCTTACTTAGCATTATTGCAATGCCAAGATCTCCATAGCACCAAGATAGCCTACTTCCATGAATTTTATCTTTTTGCTGTTCGATAGACGTAAAAGGATAGTAAGATCCATACATCTTCCAATCAATTTCCTGTGCTAAAATAAAATTTATTGCTCCTTTGATAATTTGTTCAATATTATAATCAAATTTCACATCTAATTTGTATAGATCTAATAAAAAGAGCACAATGCTTGTCATACCATGAGATAAAGAAATGTTCACAACCTTATTATGAGTTTTCCACTTTACAAAATCATTTTCATTAATTGCAGAATTATTAATGAATTTTAATAAAACATTTAAGGTTTTTTTTGATTCGAGATGACCACTTTTGAATTTCTCCAAAAAATAATATCCTATTCCAATTGCTCCATGTAAGAAATCATAATTTCCTTCATTAATACAAATATTAAATTGTTCAATAAGCCATTCATCAATTTGATTATCTACAAAATCAAAACGCTTGTAATCAAAATGGCTTTTAGACTGAATATAATCAATAGCCAAACAAATTCCAGGTAATCCATTACAATACGTATGAAAGACATTTCCGTTTTCTATAGACTCAAATATATAATCTATTTTTTTAGTGACATATTTTTCATAATTCTTATTTATTTGAGAATATTCATATAAAAATAGGGTCTCTCCCATTGCACCAGATAGTAAACCTATATTTGGGTTATCTTTTTTATTTATAATTCCTTCAGCTATGAAGTATAATAAATATTCTAATTCTTTTTGTTTCTCTTTTGTAATGATTAAGCTCATAGTCAAGAAATATCCAATTAAAAAGAGGCTGAAAAACAGCCTCCTATTCTTAATGTAAAAGTACTTTAATTACCCAACAAAAGTACAAGTAAGACCGTCTAAAGACTTCGATGTTGGAGCGCAATTAATAGCAGAACCACAATCAGCAGTACACGTAGCTTCTGTGCAATTCCAATGAGTTTTTGTTATACCACATCCATCAGTACAACCAGCTGAAAAACCTGCATCTATTGCTAGTTCCATACCAGCGGCTCCACCGTTAATAAGCTTTTTAGAATTTTTGTCTAATTTTGTTACTGTTTCTTTTGAAAACTTTAAAATTTTTTTCTTTTTCATGATTTTGAAATTTAAATTGTTTTGTCTAACAAATATATAATTTTTTTCATATTGAACAAATATATTTTGTTACTTTGTTATCAATTAATAATTAATATTGTGCTGAATAAAATTATAAATTATTTGTTTTTCTATTCTAAAATTTTAATACCAACTTTATGTATATCTATTTTAGTAAGTATTATATTTGGATTTTCTTATAGGTCAACAGTTCTCTCTTATTCTCTCTTTTCAATAATATTCCATTATATTTTTTATGAGTTAATATATCCTAATGAATATTACTTTTATTATAACTTAGGATTCAGTAAAGTTTTTTTATGGTTAACCACTTTTGGAATTAACATTATATTTACTATCTTATTTCTCATTTAAGAATGCGAATTAAGGGTTGAAAATTGTTATTGAAAACCAATACCTTACAAAGATGAAAATTTAGAAATTATTTTTATTAAATTTTTAAATTGTTGAAAATCAAATGAATTAAAAATCCAACCCTTAATTGGCATTAAGAATTATTTTCTATGAAAGTTGATAGCATAATTAAAACTTTTGATGATAAAACTATACTACATGATATTTTCCTTTCATGTAGTAAAGGAGAAATTATTGGATTACTGGGCTCCAATGGTATGGGAAAATCTACACTATTAAAAATAATTTTTGGTTCTCTTCCTGCTGACCAGAAATTTATTAAGGTCAACAATAAAATAATAAAAACTGTTTTTGACAATAATGGTATAATAAAATACCTTCCACAATTTTCTTTTCTTCCTTCTCATATCAAGATAAAAAAAATTATTCATAGTTTTTGTAGTAACGAAAAATCAACATTTCTGTTAAACAATCCTTTAATAAAACCGTTTATAAATAGCAAACCTAACGAATTATCAGGAGGGCAAAAAAGAATTATTGAAACATTACTTATTGTACACTCAAATGCTGAATATATTTTGCTTGATGAACCTTTTAAAAACATTGACCCCATTCATATAAATGAGCTTAAAAGCAACATAATATCAGAATCCATGTACAAAGGAATTATAATAACAGATCATAATTATAGAGAAATTTTAGATATCTCTACAAGAGTTATTTTATTATATAATGGCTCAATTAAGGAGGTTAAAGAACAAAATGATTTAATATTTTATAAATATTTAAGAAATAATTATTTATGATATTTACTTTTATTTTTTCAATTTTTCTGTAAATTTTCTAATTATTTGAAAATATAATCCCTAAGGTAGTGTCTATATGGATTTCTTCGAAGAAACTTATTAGCTTATGGACTTTTTACTATCTAAATTTAAAAAAATCACAAGAATTTAATCCATTCGAGGTAATTAAAATCATACAAACTGTTTCTTTTTCGTAAAAATATAAAAACTTCCCAAAGCAAAAACAAATATAGCAACTATATTACAGTAATCTAGTCTTTCAAATAGGGTATTTTCACTCATAAAATTTAAATAAGATTTATAGCCTCCCGTGTATACTAAAAAATCCGAAAAATTTTTCTCACTCACTACCCCGGAAAAAAGAAGCATAAACATGCTGAAACCGATAGGATAAATAAAATTTTTGAAAAATAGACTTAATGCAAGCTGGATCATGGCAATAGCTGAAAGCATAATATGGAATTTTAAGAAAATATAAAATATCACTTCTCTGTAATCATAATTCTGAAAACCCATATTGGGAAAAGTAATTCCTAAAATATAACCTGACCCTAAAAATGCCACATATGAAAGCAATGTAGAGAATAAAACTATTAATAAGATAAACAAAACCTTAGAAATAAATATTTTAGACTTAGAAATAGGAACAGTAAATAAAATTCTATAGTTACTATTCCGATATTCTACATCACAACAAGCATGGACAAAAAGTGAAACTAAAATTGGATACAGCATATATAAAAAAAGAAATACAGACCTTCCCAATATAAATTTCCACGGATTGATAGTACTGTCTGTAATTCCCGATCTAATTGAGTCGTAAGCAATATAGAATGTAATAGCAAAAATAACCAACGTGGGAATTAGCAGAATTCCGAAAATTTCTTTATTTTTAGAAAGTTTATACTGTTCTGAAGAAAAAGCTTTATAGAAAGTATTAGTCATGGATATTAGAAATTAATTTAATAAAGATTTGCTCAAGATTTGTGTTATATGATTCTATATCATAAATATCAATCTCATTTGTAATTATGGTTTTTATTAGCGTATTGAATTCTTTGTCATTAGTAATTTTTACTGAAATTTTATTCAAATCCGTTTGAAGTATGTTAAAGATTCCTTGTAAAGCGGAAGTTGCCTTTTCACCATTACTTACCTTTAAAATAACATTCTTTTCAACTTTTCCTAAAAGTTCATTTTTAGTCCCTTGAAAAGCTATTTTTCCATCTTCAATAATTCCAATGTGAGTTGTTATTTTTTCTAATTCACTAAGAATATGGCTCGAAATAAAAATAGTTTTCCCCTGTTCATTTAGTTCTTGAAATAGACTTCTCATTTCAAATATACCTTGAGGATCGAGTCCATTTAAAGGTTCGTCTAAAATTAGCAACTCTGGATCATGAAATATGGCCATAGCAATTCCTAAACGTTGTTTCATCCCCATAGAAAGGTCACGGGCTTTTTTCTTTTTTTCTTTAGCTAAACCTACTATTTCCAGAATCTCGTCAATCCTTTTGGTGCCTTTTTCATAAATAATATCAAGATATTTTAAATTCTCAAAAACTGTTAGTTTGGTATAAAAACAAGGGGATTCTATAAGATTTCCCGTTGAAAAAAGAATTTCTGTCCTGTTTTGCTTCAAACTTTTATTTTGAATTAAAATTTGATCACCAGTTTCTTCCAAAAGTCCCAAAAGGAGTTTAATCGTAGTAGATTTTCCTGCGCCGTTTCTTCCTAAGTAACCATAAATACTACCTTCTGGAACATTCAAACTTACATTATTTAAAATGGTTTTAGAACCTATTGAGTAACTTAGATTTTTGGTTATTATACTTTCCATTACTTCTTGTTTGGTGTTAGTTGTGTATTTGTATCTATAAAAAAAATTCCATCAAGAAAACGACTCCAAAACATTCTCTGATCAACTCCTTGATTGATAGTGGATACAAATTCCTTCTTCAAAGGAGAACTTTCAGTAATATCACGGAGATTAATAAAAAAGTAAGGAGTTTTTGTTTCGTGAAATATATTTTCTATTGCATGTTTTCCTGGTTTATCAGTTAGATTCCCTTTATTACTCTTTTTAGCATATGTGGAAAAGTTCAACATATAAGAAGCTTTGCCGTATTTATCTTTGATATAAGCTCCTAATGGAAGGTAATCTTTATCATACCTTGCAGTAAAGGTATGAATATTGGCACACCATATGATGATTTTTTTATTTTTATAGATGTCGTCTATTTGATAAATAAGATTTTTTGCCATTATTGAATCCCTATAATGCATACTAGACATGGATCCTTCCTTGTAATTCCATGATTTCTGAAAATTATTTTTCAAGTCATTAAAGTATAGTGCATATATTATATTTTCTGGTGTTTTTTCTAATTTTAATATTATTTTTTCAATCTTATTTATTTCCAAGAGAAGCTCATTTTTATAATTTTCTTTGAGAATCTTATTTGCGTAGCTTTCAAATACAAAATATTCAAGCTCTTTAATGTTTTTACTGAAAATAGGAAAATTATTAATATTTATGTTATTTTTTTCAAGAAAATCTTTCAGAAGTTTTGCACGTCTTCCTGAAAGTGTAACTCCAGAAAATTGAAAATCAAAACCTCCCAACTCAATAGGGTTTTCTGATATTTTAGTTTTTTGATAATATTCAATAAGAGGCTTCATTTCCCTATTAGCCCACCAAAACTCAAAAAGACCGAGCCCTCCAATGGAATCTGAATGAATGCCTATTTTATGGTGATTCATTTCTTCATTCATAATCCAAGTATCATATTGCGCTGCTTCATAGAGAACTACATTATAATTCAAATTCTCATGAAGATACTTGATAAGTCTACTTTTCAACTTAAAAGTGGCTCCGTCAGAATGAGTATTTTCCCCTAACATTAAGACTCTGTTATCTTTTAATATAGTATCGAATACCTTCAAATCATTATCATCTAGATATTCCATAGAAATGCTCTTGATAGGATGTTTATAACGTTGAACTTCAGAAAATAAATCTTGCTTCTCCTCCCAGGGGATTTCTTGATAAACCATCTTGTTTAGGACAAGGGCTGCAAAAATAAAAATGATGAAAGCGTATGATATTTTCTTCATTAATTAAATTTATATATAGATGTAGTATTATTTTAATCATACTTAAGCAATACTTCGCTAAAAAGGTCACCTAATCTGTTGGATACTAGCGAAATAAGCGTCAGAAAAAATATGCAACTCACTAATATTCAGTATATTTATATTTGCCAACAAAATACAAAATATCCGAGTTATCCAATGCTAAAGGTATTGTTTTTTCTGCATTTGAGCAAATGAAGAAAAAACTGGATTGTAGAAATGTGAAACATTCGTGAATTAATTAGAAAAAATAATGAACAATTCTTAAAAGTTTCGTGCTTGTGATGATGCTGTTTTTGAGCATCAAAGGAAGAGTGAATTTCTTGCAGTTGGAACGTTTTCGGGTTTTTGCGAACAAAGATTTCGACACTTTTTTGAGCGAAGTTTTGATTTTATTTATTTCAATAAAGTTTTGATAATGAAAAATATAAATAACATAACAGTCCTTGCTTTTGACGCTGGTTTTACATCAAAGGCAGGTGAAAAAACACCCGGAGTTGGCTATTTTTGTTCGGGAGTTGCGGGGTCGGGCAAAATGGGGTTTGGAGTTTTGCGGAATAGCAGTTTTGGTTTTGACTAGAAAGACAGCGAAATGGTCAATTCATTAAAGAAAAAATTGGAAAATTCGATGTCTTGGGTAGCCAGGACTTTGTTATTTCCGTTGGTCGCAGAAAGTTTGAATCGGGCATCATTTACCCTTTCAAGTTTCCATACCTGAAATTCTTCTTTACGGAATTTTCCCTCAAATTGATAAGAAGCGATGCAGTCAATAAACCAATAGCATTCTTCTTTCTCTGCAATGGTATTCACACCATCTGTCAGCAAAATTCCGAACATATAGGAATAGTAGCATTCTGTTCCCATAAACTCGTTGTAAAATTCGTTGGCTGAAATGTTTGGATTTTTCATAATTGAAATTGTTTAATTGTTAATTTTTTATTTTATTTTTTCCGAAAATGTCAATGAACGCTCTTCTTTATGAATTTCTGACCACGCCTGTCGTTTTTCATTGCTTTTTGACGATAGAAATCCCGATTTCGCACAAAATTGGAATGGAGTAAAATGAAATAAAGGCTCTGAAATCTTTTTGCTCAAAGAGTTCAGGAGTGTCTGGAAAAATTATTGGAGCTTGCGGAAGGATTTTTTTTTAGAAACCCAAAAAGATTTTTTTTGTGCAGAAACGGGATTTATACTTTTGCAAACTGAAAACGACTTGCTGGTCAGACAATAAAAAGGACAGAAACAGTGGGTTATTTCACGAGAAAAACCGAAAAAAATATAGAACAAAAGCACCGTTTTATTGTATATTTGAACATTGAATCAATACAAAAAACAAAATGAGAAAAATCTTACTTTTATCTGCAATATCAATGGTTTCATCAATATATGGTCAAACCAACTGCGATGCTCTCAAAAAAGAAAATGAGGTTCTGCAATCAGCGAATAAAACTTTGACTTCGGAAAATGAATATCTGAAAAAAGGGCTTGAAATCAACAAACCAATAATTGACACAGAGCAAGAAAATTCTTCTTTTAAAATCACAAAAGTCGAAGGAAATAAAGCTGAAAAAAATATTACCATTAGTTTTCTCATTGAAACAAAAGATGAGAACAAAAAAATGACGATTGAAGATATTTTTATCGTGGATATTGAAGGAAACGAATATAAAATTGATTTATATAAATCCAGCCGACCATATCCGGAGCTGGCAATGGGAGTTCCGATGAAACTCAATTTTTCATTTAAAGATATACAAGGCGAACCCTTATTTATCAAACTATTCAGGTTCAAAGCGACCGCACAATCCGGAAAAAATTCATTTGAAATAAAGCGGTCGAATTTAGAATTTAAGGATTTGAAAGTTTCTTGGAATTAAGTTCTACAATTCTGATTTAAAGTTCAAAAAAATAGTCCGTAACCTCTTTTAGTAAACATTTAAAATACCAAAAATGTTATAGAAATGGGATTGCATCCACTTTCCGCAAAAATGCGATTCCGACCACAGGGAGGAATTGCATTTTTGCCTCCCGAATTTTCTTCGGACGGCTTTTTTATAGTGTTATGGGTTGAGTTCTGAAATTTTTCAGATTGAGAAAAAAAAATTCTGTTTTCAGTTAGTCCGTTGCGGAATAGATTCCATAAAAGCGAACTCCCTATTTGTGCCAAAACCGAATTGATATACAAATCCTGCTTTTCCAATGCTTCCGCCAAACTGCAACTCGGTGTTTCGTCTTCCGTTTCAGATTGTTTTAAAAGTTCGCCAAATTCCATGGTAACAAATGGTAGGTTTTCCATCGTTTCGTATTTTTCAGAATCGGGTTGCTGAACGGTTCCGATTGTGGAAAGTAAAACCTGCCCTGTAAACTGGTTGTTCCCGAAATCCAGCCAATATCTCGAACGGTCATGTCCTGTTTTTTACGGATTTCTTCGGTAACATCGGGATATTCGGAAACTTTCGGAAGTGCCGACCACGCCTCTTTGTATTTGCCCTCTTTTTCGAGCGTTTCGGCTTTTTCAAAAGCGTCTTTGTACTTTTTCGCTTTGGTTTCTTTTTCCTTTTTTTCTCTCTCGGATTTCTCTTTTTCCATTGCCGATTTCTTTTTGACTTCTTCAAGTTGTTTCATAAAATTTTCCATATCCACCATCAATCCCGAAGTGGTTTGTAGCGGTGTGGAAATGTTTTCAAAAAATCCGTTGTCCAATTCTTCGGCTGTTCCACGAAGATTTAAAGGCGGAATAAGTTTTTTGGCATCATCACCGCATTGCTCGTTTTTGAGCAATACGGAAAGGACAAAACCGTTTTCTGATGACGGTCTTAACGTAATTTGCAAATCACCCGAAAGGTTCATTTTTGCGATTTGTCTGAAAAAATTGGTTTGCATAATTTTTTGGGTTTAAGATTTAAAGTTCAAGGTTTAAAGTTGTTGGTTCTGAATATTTTACAAGTTGGTTTAATGAAAATTCTTCGGTGTAAAATTCCTCACCTGTGTGTTTTCCGAATGCGTTGTAAATGGCATTTCCGTTTTTGAAACCTGCATTTGGTAGCAGTTCAAACTGTTTTCGGGTTGCAACAATTTCTTTAAATCGCCTGTTTCCAATTCAATGAAAATTTGGCTTTTTTCTGAAAGTAATTCCTCAATTTCGGGATAATCTTCTCCCAAAAATTTGAAAAATTCTACATTGGTATCGGCATAATTCAGCCACTTCAAATCGTAGTCATTTTCTACTGTTTTTGCGGTTTCCAAACGCTTTCTTTGGGTTTGTTTCCATTCGTCTGTAATGTGGATGATTGCAAAATCGCATTCGTCCCAATCGCTGTTGTTCATTGCTTTTATGAGCAAATATTCTGTTGGTTTATCTGATAATTTCATTTTGTTGATTTTTAATAGTGTTAAAGTGATTTTCGATTTTTCGTTCCAAAAGAATTTCTAATATTTCGTAATCACTTCCGTAAATATTGCCCTCGAAAATCCATTGGTCTTTTTCTTCATCGTATTGGTATTGGTCAAAATCTTCATCTTCCAAATAAATGTCGGTCAGTTCGCTGTTTTCAAAGATTGCTTTGCCGAAAATGCAACACCCCAATTCCTCATAATCCTGCACAAAATCTACTTTGTAGTGTTCCGCAATTTCTTGGACGATTTCAATATTTGGCGACCATTTCGTTTGATACTCGAAAGTGTCGGTATCTTCGTCATTCAAATGGATATAGAAAAAATATCCGCCGTTGTTTCGGTTCACAAAATCCGGAAGTTGTCCGCAACTCTCTTTTTTCTGTTTTTCAGCCATTGTTTGAAACAACCATTTTATCTGCTCAATCGTTTCGGGATTTCCCCCGAAAACGACCGTGTTACTGCACCAATTTGCCATAATTTTTGATTTTTAAAGGTTCTGCTTGTTCGTAGATGTAAGTTCCGCTTGTTTTCAGCGGTTCTGCTCCTTGTGTCATTCGGATTTCCGAGTGGAAAATTTTTGAAAGTCGCTTTGCATAGCGGATTGCCGTGTTTCTTTCGCAATAGATTTGATAAGAAACTTCGATGAGTTCCCAATCTCGCTTGTCTTTTCGGTTTTTGATTTGAAAATTGAATTGTGTTTCCATAATTTTGAATTTTAAAATGGTAAATCATCCTCCAAATCGTCCGCAAACGCTTGATTTTTCTGCGGTTTTGCCGTTGTTGGATTGTTTGTGATTTTCGTTGTTTGGTCGGATTTTCCCTTTCCGTGAAATTTTATCCGTGAAGTGTTTAAGTTCAATCCCGATTTTATTTCTCCGTCTTTTCCAATCCACGCACTCGAAGAAATTTTCCCCGATAATTCCACCAAAGTCCCTATGGTAAGGTATTCTGCTATTTTGGAACTAATCCAATACGCACAGTTGAAATAGGTGGTTTGTTCGATTTTTTCGCCTTGTTTATTTTTGTAATAATCATTCACGGCTACTGAAAAATTCACGACTTGTCGGTTGTTTGCCAATGTTTTGATTTCTGCATTTTTGGTAATTCTGCCTACGATTGTGTTCATAATGTTTTGATTTATTTTGTTAATGATTTTTATAATAATGATTGATTGTATTAATAATTGAAATTTGCGAGTGAATTGATTTGGTATCGAGGACACTCGGCTTTTTTTTTACTTTTACCAAATTGTAAAAGCATAATTTTTTGTTGTTTTTTCTTTTGATTTTTTTTTCGTTGATGTCAAAGAACGTCTGCATTTTGAATTGATTCGTACAACTGAGGTTCCGGCTTTTTCTTTGCCGATGACCATAGGACAGTATTTTTCACACAAAACCCAGTTCGGTTCCGTTTAGAAAAAACAGAAATCCCGAATCGGGCTTGAAATCTTTTTGCTCGAAGAGTTTAGGAGTGTCTGGAAAAATTGTTGGAGCGAAGTGGAGAGAATTTTTTAGAAACCCAAAAAGATTTTTTTGTGCGAAAAATGCTGTCCTACATTTGCAAACGTAAAAACCAAAACCACAGTTGGAAGTGATTCAGAGGGCGTTCATTATCAATGGAAAAATGAAAGGAAATTCATTTAAGGAAATAAGTTGCTTCAATGGTTTTTTGAAGTTTTATAATTAATTTCATAGATAATTATTTTATCAAAATTTACTTCACATTGTGCTATATAGCAGATTTTCATTACATTTGTATCATATTTCCAACGACTTACAAGAGTTACGAGTTTTAGAATGAATTTAGATTTTAATATACAATCTTTTATACAACCTGTTTTATATATTCTTAATAAAGCAGGTAAACCACTTGATACTCATAAGATTTCAAAAATATTATACTTTGCCGACAGGGAACATTTGGCAAAATACGGTACATCAATTACAGATGATAGTTATATTGCGATGAAGTATGGACCGGTGCCGTCCACAATTTATGATATTATTAAGGCGGTTTTAGGATCGAGTGAAATTATTCCTGAAGAAGTGGTAAATAATTATTTTGAAAAATTTTCCGAAAAAGAAATTAATGCTTTGGCTGAATATGATGAAGATGAATTTTCTCAATCGGAAATTGAATGTTTAGACAATTCTCTCAAAAAATATCTGAATCGTTCATTTAGTTTCCTTACCAACGAGTCCCACGATTTAGCTTGGGATAATGCGGATTATACGATGGACGTTCTCAAAATTGCTAAAGCAGGTGGTGCAGATAGAAATATGCTCAATTACATTAAAGAGCATAATGAGTTGGCTAACGCAAAATTTTACTGATGGTAAATGTTGGCGATGTCCTTTACCTATTTGTTGAAGACACAGATCCTCCAAAAAAGAAATACTTTTTTGTGTTGGGAGTTACAGAAGACGAAATATCTTTGGCTTCTTTTTTTGTAAATTCCGAAATCAATTTCAATGTAAACCGCAATGCCGTTTTAGTTAAATATAATATTGAACTGAATCCGGTAGATTATCCTTTCCTGCATTATACTTCTTATCTGGACTGTACTAAAATGGTAATCAGAGATAAAAAAGAGTATGATGAAATTGTGAAAAACCGTCCCGAAGCTGTTGTTTATCAACTATTGCCGGAACAATTGGAATTTTTTCGGCAGGTAATTAGAGAAGTTCCTACCATTAAAGGTAAAATTGTGAAAAAATTTGGATTCTATGATGATTAATGAGTTTTAACCACTATAAAATTTAGACAAAAAGGATTATTCCAATCCCGAAAAATTTTCACAAAACCACTCATTCAAATCATCTCCTTCTCTGAAAAGAAGTACTTTCTTCCCTTTCCTCATTTTCACTCTGATTTTGACTGCTTTTCGCTTCATAAGTCGGTTCGGACAATTTAATATTTGTTGCTTTAAAAATAGAAACATTCTCGGCTTCCCGCTCTTTCACATAATCCGTTTTTAGATTGTCCGTAAGTTGCTTTTCCTTTTCCTCTTTGTATTGTGAAACCAATCCGGCTCTCACTTCCGGCAATTCTTCTAATTTTGAATCCAGTTCGGCAATTCTATCATTGGTTGCTTTCGTCTGATGTTCAATTTCGGTAATATTTACGCCTTTTTCGGAAAGTTCTGCAATCTTTTCCTGAACCAAAACCTTTGCTGCATCAATGGATTTTTGATAAAAAGGCAACTGATTTTTCCAATATTCTCCGTTTTCGGTTTCCTCTTTTGAATAGCCCTCAATTCTGTTGTAATTGTGTTGTGCTTTGGTTACTTCCTCCTGAACTTTGATAAAATCTTCATACTTTCTCAACACAAAAGCAGAATCTGCCAAAAATTTATTTTTCTCGCTTTCAATGCGTTTTTTCATCAGCTCGATTTCGATGTTTGCACGAGTTTCGGGGTCGGTAATGATGGCGGTTTTCAGTTCCTGCGTAGAAATATCCGAAATATCCAAAACATCAGCACCTTTTTTCATCGCTTCCAAATATCTTGCTTGTTTGGATTGCAGTTTCTGGAGCATAAAAACATCAATACTGTCATTGGTAAGCATAAAATTAATTCTCACATTATCGTTTTTATTGCCCTGTCTCCAAGCTCGACCTTCCACTTGTCGAAGCGAAGTAAAATTATACGGCAACGAAAGCATATAAATATCAGTCGTATTTTCCTGCAAATTCATTCCCTCCTGAATCGCCTCACTTCCAATCACAATTTTTATTTTTCCGTCATTAAATTCATCTTGAATTTTCAGGCGGTTCGGTTTGCTTGTTGCTCCGGTAATAATCCCGATTTCTTCGGGTTTGTAGCCGACTTCTTCTATCAAATATTCTTTCAGTTTCGGAAATTCTGCAACCGCCAATTCGGAGTAAATAATTTGTCCGGAATTGGGAATATCCTTTTTGTTTTGGGCAATTAAATCCATTGTCTGTTTCAACTTCGGCGAATTTTCCACAAACTCTTTTGCAGTCGGGTTTTCGCCTTTATAATAAGGTGATAAATATGGAGAAATTGCAATTTTCCGTCCGTTCAAAATATGGGTAAGAATAGCACCTTTTTCAGTTTCGCTGAAACTTTCATTTAATAAATCGTATTGTTCTTTTGTAAGGTCGTTTTGCTCAATTTTGTATTCTTTGTTAATCTTATTTGGTCTTACCAACTCAGGATTATCTTCTTCGCCTTTAATGTCGATAAACTCCGATAAAAGTTGCTGAAACAGCGAATTATTCTTAAATCTCCGCACGTTGGCTTTGAATTTTACATCGCCTTTGGCATCGATTTCCATATCATTATCGGCTTCCATAAAGGTTTCAAAAAATGTATTCACATTGAAATATCCCGATTCTTCCAAACGATTATTGGCAATTAGCGACAAAATCGAATAATACTCCAAAGGCTTATTGGTAAAAGGCGTTGCGGAAAGTAGCGTTACATTTCTGCCATTGTTTTGGTCTTGAATATATTGTGCCGCCATCCAAGTATTAATGCCCAATTTCGAAGTTTGTTGGTTTTGACTTCTAAAATCCGATGTGTGTCTTCTGTCTTCAATCCGCACTTTTCCAACGATATGATTAACGTTGTGAACTTCATCAAACGTCAAATGGTCGAAGCCGAAATCTTCCCAATCGTAGATTTTTCCACGTTTCATTTTGCCCTCTATTTCCTTTTCTTTTTCCAATTCTTTTTGAAAATCCCTTTCGCTGATAGTGTTTACGCTCCTTAATTCATTTTCAGAAATATAGGAGAATTTGGAAGCCAAACTTTTGGTAATATTTTCGGAAAACCCAATGTTATTAAAACCTTCATATGTTACCAAAGTAATTTCACCATCTTTGTTATCGAATTTTGAGAGGTCGTAATCTTTCCCCAAATTTCCTAAAACATTGACTTTCGCATTCGGAATGGTTTCAAAAATTGTTTCTACCCATTGTTTGAGAATACTTTCGTTCGGAACTGCAATCAACGGTCTTTTTGCATTTCCACGCTCCATTGCTTCGTGCATTGATAAAATTCCGGACAAGGTTTTCCCGAAACCGACTTCGTGTGCCAAAAGTCCAACTCCTTTTGTGGTTTGTCGCCCGATTCCGGCTTTTTGGACTTCAGTTAAATTCAACGGATTTCCCTTGAAATTGAGATGAATTTTTGAGAACAACGGAAATTTTGAATAATCCGGAACGTGAATATTGTTGTAATTTCGGTTAAAATCTTTCACGAATTTTTCTCTTAAATCTTCGGAAAGTTCTTCCCTCAAAAATTTGTAAAACAAGTCATTTGCAGCTGCTTTTCTTCGCTCTCGGATCAAAGCATTTCGCTCTTTATCGCTTCCAGTAACCGATTCGTTATCAACAAAACTTCGGACTTCCCAAGCTGAAGAACCTGCAAAAGCATCACTCGATAAAGTACCGACAAAATCTTTGAATTTTTCAGCCAAAGTTCCTTGAACCAAATAAGTTTCCATTTCACGTTTTACCGGATTCCATTGGGATTTTTCAATCATTCCGATTTCAAATTGATGTACAAATTCGTGATTGGGACTGATGATGATTTCATCTAAAGTTTTCGGTTTTGGTAAAACATTTTCTAGTAACTCCTTCTGTTTCTCATACTGATTTTCAGTTCCGCCAACTGCATTTTTATCAATAAAATCAATTTCTAACTGCTCTAATTTTTTGTAAATATTTCCTTCCGTATAATAAAAATCGTGAACCCATTTTCCGTCTATATAATTCGCAAATTCATAGTGTTTACCGTAATTATTGAGCGTTCCGTCATATTCCGTATCCCGAAATGCTTTAATCTGTTTTTCGGAAATTTCCGAACAGTTTTGAAGTGAAGTATTAACGATTTCATCGGGTTTTATAAAATGATATTTGAGAATTTTTTTCTGAATGTTCGGTTTTGTTTGAACCCTGTATTCTGTGGATTTTTCGTTTTGAGATTGAATAATTTTATCCGCTTTTTGTCGGATTTCGTCGATTTGATTTTGGGAAAAATTTTTGGGTTCATCCAATATTTGAGATTGAAGTTGGGTGTATTTTTCAATCTCTTTCAAAACCGCCGGAGATTTGAATTTCACAGTATCAAGATTTGATAAAACCTGTTCGATTTTTTCTTGAATTTCAGTAAAATCCAACTCCTTTTTTTCTTCATTAATGAAATCTTCCGATTCATTTCCGGTTAAATTTTCATCTAAATTATTTTGTGTTTTTTGAAAATTATTTTCGGTTTTTGATTCCGTATTTTCTAAAAATAAATCCTCAAAAAGATTTCCAATTTTTTCAGTTTTCTCGGTTTCTTCAATTTTTTCAACTTTTTCGATTTTTTCAACTTTTTCAGTTTCAGTTTGATTTTTAAACTGTTCAATTTTAAGCAAAGCATTTTCCAAATTTCCGTGAACATATTCTTCCAAACACCCGAAACGATTGGTTTTTTCTTTGGTTTCGCCTAAAATTTTATCGGGATTATTTTCAAAATAATTGGAAATATCCTCCGAGATTTTCTGTGAATTTTTCTTCAGGATAATAATATCCGTTCCGATTTGCGTTCCCGAAAAAGCACCGACAGGAAGTCTGAAAGCATTTGTAATTTCGGCATTTTTCAGATTATTTTGGCGGTTCAGCCAACCCGACGGAAGCACCATTGCCAAAGTTCCGCCCTCGTTTAATACATCTAAACTACGTTTTACGAAATAATCTTCGTATTTCGAGATTTTCGGTTCTTCGCCCAAACCTTTGTAAAGTCCACGATGGTCGCCATAAGGCGGATTTCCGATGATTAAATCGTATTGGTTTTGATAATTTTCGGGATTGGTTTTCAGTCCTTTTTCATCAATAAATTTGGTTTCAAAAGAACGGAAATTAATGTTGGTTTCGGGATAAAGAATTTTTGCAATTTTCGCTGTGGTTTCGTTGATTTCAAAAGCGGTGATGTTGGTTTTTGTTCCTAAATTTTTGATTGCTTCTAAAAAATTTCCTGTTCCAACACTCGGTTCTAAAACTGAAATTTCATTTTTCCCTTTAAATTCATCTTTGATGAGATGGCGGACCGCCTCTACAATTTTTGAATCGGTGTAGTATTCATCGAGGATTCCACGACCTTCTTTTGCAGTTCCGCCACTTTTATATTGGTTGCAGATTTCCTTTAAATCATCGGAAATTTTGAAATTTTCTTTGAGTAAAATTTTGTTGTCGCCGGAAACAAAACAAGCTGCGGAAACCACTTCTGCAACTTGCTTATTGGTCAGTTTCTGACCTTTGTATTGTTCAATAAGATTTTCTACATCGGAAAATAATCTTCCTCTGTTTCCGACCAAATGCTGTTCGATTGTGTCTGCAAGTCCATTTCCAGCATCGTTGCTGCCCAAAGTTTGTCCGCTTCGGTGATTTCCGTTTTGCTCGGATTGGCTGTTTTGGCGAGGTTCTCCAATGTTTCGTTCAGGTGTTTCCCATTCAAGGTGCTGAGTTTCGGAAATTCGGTTGGGTTCAGTTCTGTCTGCATTTTCTGATTTTTTTGGTTCAACTAAGTTAGGGTTTTTCTCTTGAAAATTGATTTTATTTTGCAAATATTCTCTCAAATTTTGGTTGCCGTTTTCGGAAATTCCATACAGCAAACGAATGTCTTTGATGTTTTTATTTTTGAACTCCGAAAGAATTTTTTCGGTTACGAAATTTCCGCTTCGATGTCCGTTCAGACAAAGAAAAATTTTACCGTCAAAATTCCGAAATCTGTTCAGAAATATCTTGGTATTTTCAATTGAATTTAAGGCAATCAAAGTCCGGGAGTTGGTTTGATTGTTCAGTTTCAGAAGTTCCAAAAAAGATTGGACATCGTTTCTGTTTCCAAAAACAATGAGTTCGTTTTTACTTCCTTCCAAAACGGAAATATCATCAGAAACAGGGTTTAAAACGGCTTGGTTACTCACTTTTTCTGTTTTTTACAAAATGGTTGAAATCAAAAATTTCTTTTGCCGAATCGTCCCAGTTTTTCCTCGGAATGAGTTGGAGCGTTACGAAAATATCGGTTTCTTTGTTGTAGGAATCAATGCGTTCCAATCTTCCGTGATAGTCTTTTTCAACGTGTTTGTAGAGTGAATACGGCAAAATCGTATCAGTCGGATAAACATAAAATCTCGTGTAATTCCACGGCGATTTGATTTCAAAACGCTTGTATTTTTTCTTGAACAAAACCGTGTCAGAAAGGTTTCTCCGGTTTCGGTAATTCGGGATTTCTTCTTTTGAAAAAATAGCTCCGCCTTTTTTGTTCCAAATTAAATTTGGTTTTTGCTTTTTGGAAATTTCCGAAAAAAGAGGTGTATTATTTTCCGTTTCGAGTGGAAAATACAGCGAATCTTTGATGAAATACGTCTGTTTGTTGATTTCCGGAAACGTAAAATCGGGAACCAATTCCACAATGGAATCTCCGGAATAATTGAGTTTTGAGAGATGAAAACTTTGAAGCTGGTTCAAACCTTTCGATGCACCAAAATAAATGTTGGAAATGATGTCGATTCCGCCTTTTTCAGATGGAATTTCTTTGTGGCAGGAAATGCTTGCGAAAAGCAAAAAAAGATATGGAAATAGAAAAATTTTCTTCATTTTGTTAGTTTTTAAAAAGCGGCAAATCATTGGCTGACTTACCGCTTTCGGATTATGGGTCAGTAAAATTTTATCGTTTGATGCTTTGCTCTTTCACGTTGGCTTTTTCGTGTTTTTCTTCATCTTCAATTCCCTGCAAAGGCTTATTGGTATTGATTCGGTTCATATCGTTGTCGTACAAATTGAGGTTTCTGTATTGCGGATTCAGAACGGCTTTTCCCTCCATAATTTTGTCGTCCAAATCAAATTTTACTTTCACGATATTTCCTTTTTCCAAACTTTTAATCGCATTGTCTTTGTATTCGGGTTTGTCGAAAATAAGGTTGGATTTTTCCATGATTTTTTCGGTGTCTACTCCGTAATTTTGATAGAAATTTTGGAACATATAATTTCCTTTTTCGGTTTTAGGTTCATCAAAATTAAACTGCACAAAAGCGGTTTCCTGCTGGTCGCTTTTCGGGTTGTGAAATTCGATTTTTACGCTTCGACCTTCCATCAGATTAATGGCTTCCTTCGCAGTAAACGAATTTTCCCGATTAACACGGAAGTTTTGGGAAATTTCTTCGCCGTTTTCTTTGGTTAATTTTGCATCGTAAGAATTGAAAAAAACGCCGCCGTTTTCACTTTTGTTGAATTTCAAAGTAAATTCCGCTTTGTTTCCCGGCAGAGTTTTGTCGGAAGTGGTTTTGATTTCAAATTCCTGTTTTTTGGAATTGATGCCTTTTTCTAAATCTTTGTGAAGTTGCTCACTTTCGCCGAAACCAAGGTATTTCATTTGGTTTTTCAGGTAGTCTGTCTGGTTGAATTCATTTTTTGTTTCCATCATTTTTGGATTTTAATTGTTAATTTTTTACTTTTCACTTTTTAATCGTTTGCTATCTTCTAAAACCTCTCGGTTTTTCGATTTCCTCTTCCTGTTCTTCCTGTTCATCACGCATTCGGTTTGCATCTTCGTACAAATCTTTGTCGTTTACATTCAGTCCTATTTCGGAATTTTCGCCTTTTGATAGTTGTTTTTCATCGAGAGAAATGCTGTTTACCGTGTCAATTTCTTTCGAAACAATATTCAAATCTTTGAAAATTTCTTTGGCGATTTCAGGATACTGGTCTATCTTGTCATTTAAGAAGTTTTTCAGTTTTAGTAATTCGCTTTTATAGCGGTTTATCTCAACTGCATCTTTTTTATTGGCAATGATTGCGGTTAATTCGGTTGCATTTTTTATGAAGTCAAATTCTACGGTTTTTCCGGTTTCTTTGTCGTAGATGAATGCTTTCTGTTCAAAGAAAAAGCCGGGTTTTACTTCACGGACACCCCATTCATCTAATCCGTCAAATTCCGCAAATTCTAAAACGCTGTATTGAATTTCTTTTTTACTGTTTTCCAAAACTTCGGATAGATTTTTGTCCCTTTCCAAAAAGATAACTTTCAGTTTGGTGTTGTTTTCCGTCAGCTGAAAAGTCGCCCTGTTTTTGTCGTTGTCTGCGACAATCGTGTAGCCATTCAGAAATTTTTGAATATCATTTTCATTGAGTTTTTTTGAAAATGATAAATCTTCATTAATGATTCCGAATTTTTTCAAATCTTCGGTTGGTAATTGTTCATTTTGCATAATGTGTTGCTATTAAATTGTTTGCTTTGATTAAATCGTTTAAAAAATGGGTCGGATTGATGAGCTGACCAAACTCTCTCACGGAAAAATGCAAATGCGGACCGGTGGAATTTCCGGTATTTCCGGATTTTGCGATGATGAATCCTGCTTTTACACGTTCTCCGACTTTGTAATAAATTTCGGAAAGGTGGAGATAAGCCGTTTCAAACCGCCCGAAATGATTGATTTTAATGTAATTTCCACCGCCTTTCGTATCCCAACCGGAAGCTGTAACAATTCCGTCCATTATAGAAAAAACATTTTCGTAATGTGCTCGTAAATCAATTCCGTTGTGCATTTTTTTCGTTCCGAAAATAGGATGTGTTCTGCATCCGTAAGGAGAAGTGACGAATAAATCACCTTTTAACGGCATTACAATTTTTGAAAAAAATTCTTTTGGTTCAGATATAAATTCATATTTTGGTAAAGAACTCTGATTAGTTCTATTTTGTAATAATTTTGCTTGAGTATTTAAAAGCAAAGAATCTTTTGAGTTTTGTAAATTCCATTTTTCATTGTTGAAATCGGTGTATTCTTTCAACAAATTTTTTAGAGAATCCATATCTTTTTTGATTTCGTTTTTAGGCGTAATTCCAAAAATTTTCTTCAAAAATTTTTTCTCTTTTTTAGAATTCTCTTTTGAATTTTCGTTTTTATTAATTTTAATTTTTTCTTCGTTTACAGTGCTTAAAGAAATTTTCGATTCGTTTTTTGAAACAATTGGTTTGAGCGTATTAAACTGTCCAAAAACAAAAAATGCAAAAAGGAAAGTCCCTAAAATCAGTATTTTTTGATAATACTTTTTCATTGGTTTATACTTTTACAAGTTCGTTTACAATTAATTCCACTTCTTTGTTTATTTTTCGGAAATTGGTCATTAAAACATCGTCTTTTCGGTTGTTTCCGGCTTTGTCCACAAATGAATAATAAGACGGCATTTTCACATAATTTTCTTCTTCTGTTTTGATGGCTTTCATATCCAAATTGATTTTTCCATTTACTGCGGAAGTCTTGTATTCATCGGTGTCATTTTCTTCACCTTGAGCAATCATTCCGACCATTTCTCCGGTTTTGAGAGCCGCAATTTTTCCGGCAGGAATCATAAAATCCATTTTTTCGTTGATACTCGTCGTTGTTCCCTGTTGAGAAATGGATTGGGAGTAACTTTTTTGCTTGATTTTTCCGAACATTTTTTCGAGCCAATCGAGTGTGTTTTTATCTCTTGCAGAACCCGAAAGTATATTTCCGACAATGGCTGAAATGGTATCGGCAACTTCTTTTTTGTAAAACTGACGAAGCTGTGGAAGTTCCTGCAATCCCAATAAAACTGCTACTTTGTTACTTCTCGCAGTTGCTACAACATTGTCGATTTTATGAATATAAATCGTGGGAAACTCATCGGCAATAATTCCTCCGGGAAGATTTTTTTTGGAATTGACCAATCTCAAAGTTCGATTCAGAACAGCAGAATACAAAGCGGAATTGATGTCCTGCGTTCCCGGGTCGGAAGCAAGAATGATAATCGAAGGATTTTCTCTGTCGGTCATTTTCAGTTCCACTTCATCGCCCGAAAACACCCAAAAACTTTCTTTGGTTGCCAATCGGGAAAGGAAAATTTTCAAAGTTCCAATCTGTCCTTCCAATTGATCAAATGCTTTGTTGTCATAAGCCGATTTGAACGGAGAAAGCAAAGAAAACAGTTCTTCGTGGTCGAAAAGGGTGTCGAAAATTTCTTTATAACTTCGGTTCATAAACGACAAAATATGAGGTAAATCCGAATATTTTCCGTTTTCGTGAGTAGCAAAAAAATAAATACAGGACGAAAGAAAGTTAATCGCTGATTGCGTAAAAAACTGGTCGGAACCGCCTCCTGCACTTGCTCCTCCTTTTTGCAAAGACGAAACCATTGCTTCCGCCATTTCCTGTGCTTCAGCCAAAGTTTGCACATATTTTTTATGAAACGGATTGACCCTTTTTGATTTTTCAACTTCATTCAAATTAATGACGTGAAAACTGTAATTGTAATCGGAATCTTTGCTTTTTTTGAGCAAATAATGGTAGTACGCAATCTGTGCCAAATCGGGAAATTTAAAATCATAAATGCACAAACAGAAACCTTTTGCAATCATTTGACGAATGGCTGGATTAATCACACCAAAAGATTTACCTGAACCCGGAGTTCCGATGACCATTGTTCCACGAAACGGATTAATATTTATCCAACCCTTGTTGTTTTTGCCATTGTAACGGAACAAATACGGAATATTAATGCTCGTATCAGTATTGATGAGTTCTTTATTTTGGTCAAAACTTTCTTCTTCGATATTCCATCGGTCTTTTCCCATTTTTTGTTGCATCAGTTTTGAAATGGAATCGGCTCCCATCTGCAAAATAACTGCTCCCAGAAAGGAAAGAACTGCATAAATCAGCTGATACAAATTCATTCCCGGAAATATTTTGGGAAGTTGTGAGTTTCCGGCTTCGCTTTGCCAAATCAAAGAAGAAAAAATCATCAGCAATCCAAAAACCATTGGAAGCACGATTTCCGTAGCGATATTGAGTTCTCTTTTTTTCTTCGCTCTTGTTCCAATGGCAACCAACCCAATTAAAATTACTGTTGCAAATTTGGCGTTGATTGGTGGGTAAATGAATTTCATCTTTGTGAAATTTTTCAGCAAATTGGAAAGCACCGGAACATCGGCATTGAGATAAAACAGCGAAGCACAATCCAATGCCACAACGGCATAAACCGCCTTTTGCAGAAAACCGTAAATTTTTATTTGGTGTTGTTGTTCTTGCATAAGCCCCCTTTCCCCCAAAGGGGAAAACTGTTTTTAGGTTAATAATTAATTTGCCGAACTTCGGCTTAAAAAGTATCCGCTTTTAAAATTTCCGAGTAATTCACTTTCATTTCGATGGTTCTTCCAGAGAGTTGTTCTTCGATTAATCGAATCATCATTACTTTGGAATTTGGGTAAGTAAATTTTTTGAAGACATAAATATTTCTGAAATTCTTTCTAAATTGTTTATTTGGATTCAATTGGAAAACTGGCGTTAGTTCGATGCTTTGATTGTTAGTGGCTTTGTAGATTTTTTTGTCTTCAATGGAAAATTTTAAATCTTCAATATCATAACTCAAATTGGAATTATTTTTAAAAGTCATATCCAAAAAAATATAGTCGCTCAAAACGTAAACATTGTTCAGTTGAACACCCAGTTTAAAATCTTTTTCCTCTCTAATCGGGTTTTTATCCGTCTTTTTTCGTATAATATCCATCGCAAATTTTCTGAGTTCAAGATTTGAAAAAATTATTTTATTGAACTCAATGGGTTGCATATTTTCGGCTTGAATATGAATGTTGGTAATCGTATTCAAGTTTTCAGAATTTCTGTAAACAGCTTTGTATTGAGCGATGAACGATTGCCCGACAACGGTAATAATTCCGATATTTTCGCCAACGGAATAACGAACAGGATTTTTCGGTTTCCCGCTTTGGTCGGTTTCGATATCGGTGATTTTAATTCTTGCGATGTTGGTTGTCGGCAAATCTCCGGTTAGTTTCTGGCTGGACAAATCCACATACTGAATCGGTTCGGGAGAAATTATATGCAGATTAATTCCTTCAGTAATATCGAGTTCGGGTAAATCGGAAACGATTTGTTCTTTGGTGGCAGTTTGAGCATTAAAAAATTGTGCAGTTACAAGTAAAATTGAATATAATATTGTCTTCATTTTTTTGAAATTTTTTATTTGTTTTTGGATTCTTTCAATTGTTTTTCGTCGATTAAAAAGACGTAGGAATTGTATTTCAGTTTGGCTTTGTTGGTTTTTATGAGATTGGCGATGGATTTTGATGTGGAAGTGAATAATTTAGTTCCCAAACTGGTAAAAAATCCTTCTCCACGCATATCCATCTGCGTTCCCTGAATGGAATTTTGTCCCATTTCACGCATCATTTCCCGGAAAATACTTTGCGGAACGTACAAACCTTTCATTCCGTCTAAATCGTAAATGGAAAGATTGACAGGAAAAATTTCACCTTTTGTAAATACCGAAACAATCGTCAAATCCACTCTTTGCATCGAAAAACCTGAGATTTGTCCGTAAAGAATTGAACCTTTTTCAATTTTTTTGTTGCCCACGAAAATATCTTCGAGCAATCGAAAGCGGATTCTGCTTCCCAGAAAACCTTTGTTATTTTCGTCAATCACGGCTTTGATAAAATTGTTTTCTTTCTCTTTGTAAAAAGCATTGAAACCACTATTAATCCCCGATTTGCTGACATTGAAAGTAGAATTGAGAAATGCTTCCATTTTTTCTTTGTTGGCTTTCAATCGTTGTTCAGCAGCGAGTTTGCTTTGATATTCAGGGTCTTTTGCTTTTTCCAAAGAATCCATTACCAGCATTTGCTGTTTCAGAAGTTTTACAGGGTCTTGTTGCCCGTTTTGTGCCTTTTCTCTCGGTGTATCAGCGTAATTATTTTCAGGTTTTCCATAAGATTTATCGTTTAACATTCGGATAATATCTTCTGAACGCTTATAATCTTTGTCGTCGTTTTGCCTTTTCGGATTGTAATATGACGACGGATTTCCTTTTGCCTGATAACCGTTTTGACGACTTCTTACATCTTTCAAAGAATCGATTTTTCTTTTTTGAACCAATGATAATTGGTCTTCATAACTCATCAAAGAATCCTGCTCTTTATCCAATCCGCCAAGCATTGTCCGGTTGTCATCTTTTTGAAAAAGTGCATCATAAGCATCATTTTTCGTCATAATGGAATCCTTCGTTTCGCCTAAGGAAAGCGAAAGTTCTTTTGGTTTTTCTTTCGGTTTTTCCTCTTTTGCAAACTGTGCTCCGACATAGACGAAAAGAAGCAAAAAAGGCAAAGCCAAAAGCGGCAGCACATATTTTTTTTGTTTGAAATTAAGTTTTTTCATTTATTTTTGATTTTTAGGTAAATTGCCTCCGACATTTTTTAGTTGTTGGTATTGGTTATACAGGTATTCTATCCTCAAACTGTCCGTTTTCAGTAATGCTTTTTGGTCTCTTTTGGTTTTTAAAATTTTGAGTTCGTTCACAATTTTTTCCATTTCTTTTTCATTGTTTTTAAAACCAATTTCTGTTGTTGAACTTTTGGTATAAAGAGCAGGTGGTTTTATTTTAAAAGTCGTATCCGAAGGAAAGAAAACCCCTTGTATCAGTGAGCCAATAAAGGATAATGATAGAAATACCATCGCATAGATGTAGAATTTTTTAGGGTTGTTTACTGCCCATCTCATCCATTTTTGTTCGATGAGTTTATTTAAAAGATTGCTCATTTAGTAAGAATTTTTGGTTTGATTGGAGATTTCTTCATTGTCAAGGATTCGCCAACTTTTAAGTAGGACACCGTGCGGATTGTTCGGACTTCGGATGATATCGTCAAAGAAACCTTCGGTGATGAGTTTTCGGGTAATGACCGACGATTTTCTGGTAATCATTTGTTTTCCGAAAAACTGAAATTTCTTTTGTTCCATATCCAATTTTATCGAATCCGAATGAATACTGACCATCGAGCTGGAAGCGACAATCTGGTTGTAAAATCCTTTTTCTTTGAGGTTGGTGTATTCTTTTTTTCCGCTGTCGTCAATGAGATACAAGGATTTTTGGATATTTTCCTTGATGTAAGCATCATCGGGAGCGAGGGTGAAAAACAATCGGTGAAACAATTCAATTTGGGCTTTATATTCGACAGGTCGGTTCAAAAGTTCATCGGTTTGTTTGGCTAAAACCGGAACGCCATTGTCCAAAATGTAAATGGATTTTCTGGAATCCCGGATCATTTTATAAGCAAAGAAAAATCCTGCAACGACGATGATTACAGCAAAACCAATCGATCCGAGTGAAACTGCTTTATTGATTTTAATTTTTTGCTCTATGTTTTTGATAAGCATAATTTTTATAATTGATAAATGATGGTTGATTTATTTTCCGTTTTTCATTGCACTACTTACTCTGCCAGAAGCTGAACCTGCAGCTGCGGATTTTGTGGCAGCTACAACTACAGAAGCTCCGCCTGTTTTAGCGGTTAAGACTGCGGTTTTTGCACTTCCCGCCATTTTAGCAGCAGCACTTTTCATTTTGGTCATTGCTCCAGCTCCCCCTGCGGTAACGATGGTGTCGGCAATGGTCGGTGTCATCAGAACTCCGATGCCTGTTACGATGTAGGCAACACAGGTAAAAAGCTGGTTGTAAATCATTCCTGAATTGCTCACATAAACCATCAGAGCATCTAAATTGGTAATCGTTCCGTTCGTCAAAAGCGTGTCGTATCGCTCGATTTCCATTGTATAGCCCGATGCGATAAGTTGCTGACCGATATTGATAATGGTGTAAGCGACAAACGTGTAAAGATTGATATTGATGAATTTGGAAACCCAGCTGTATAAGGAGTTTTCAAACCCTGGAATGAGTGCCATTCCGACTGCAATTGGTCCCAAAATAATCAGAATATATGCCCAAATTTTTTGAATGAAGAAAATCAGATACACACAAATTCTGAGAATGGAAAGGCAGACAAATTCGATAATTTCGGCAACGAGTTTTTGCAACTGAAATTCCATTCTGATTTGCCATTCTTTAATCGGCTGAATGAGTTTGTCTAATCCTTCACTGATATCAAACCAAGAATCATCGGCATCTTTTCCGGTATTGTTGATTACGTCTTGTTTGGCATCTTCATCGGCTTTCAGCTTGATGACAGCATCTAATAATTGCTGTTGCTTTTTAAATCTTTGAACCCGCAGATCATTGACTTCGGATTCTATATCGGAAAAAATGGAAATTCCCGGCTCGGCAATCGCTTCAAAAGGTGCTTGAATGAGATTGGTAAATCCCGACCAATAAACGAGGGTGAATCCAATCAGAATTGGTTTGAGCATCGGAGTAATTTCCCATTCCCGGTCGCCGGCAATCATTTGCCAACCCATATATCCGAGATACATCAACGCTCCCAAACCGCCAATTGCTCTTCCCACCAAAGCGGAGCCGGCTGCACTGTCTTGAACGCTCGTGTCTAATTTGGTGAAAACTTCCATAAACCATTTTTCAAAAGCACCGTCGCCTTTTAAAAACTGAAGCAGATTGCTGTAATCGCCATCGGTTTGTGCAAAACCCAAAGTCGGTAAAAGCATCGCCGAAAGACTAAGAAATAAGGTAAGATTTTTATTCATTTTATTAATATTGGTTTTTATAGTGTTGCATCATATTTTCTACGATTTGCTTGTCCGTTTGTGGGGTAAAGCCCTGTGGTAAAGTCGTCGATAAATGGTTTTTCAGAATGATTTTATAATCCAAAAGCAATGTGGTTTTGTTGTTGTATTTTCTCAGTTCTTGTACAAATCTTCGCCATTTGATAAGGGTTTCGTGATACATTATAAATCGTTTCCCTCTCGGCATATCCATACTTCTCGACATCGAATATTTTTCTTTGATTAAATCCAGTTCTTCCTGCAATCGTTTTAAAGTTCCTGTCGTATTGAGGGTTTCATAAGTTTGCTGGTCTTTTAATCGCCATTCGATAAAATTTTGCGGATTGTCTGGAAACTCTGTAATCGGTTTGAGCATTCTTTTGTAATACAACAACCAAAGCGGGTCTGCATCAACGGTTGCGGAAGTCCAATGGGCAAAATCCTGAACGCTTCTTTTGTAAATGGTGTCGGAAGTAGCTTTGATTTTTTCGGCTTCCTGTTCCTGTAATTTCAATTGGGCAAGTCTTAAGTTTTGTTCTCCTGTTGGTTTTAATGGACGAATATCTTCACCTGCCTTATAATCTCTATTTCTTGAAGGAGCAAGCCAACCCCAAACTGTAGCGTAAGCTAAATTAGTTTGAATGCCCAAAAAATATTTGGGATAAGGTCGCCAATCACCCCAACTTTCAAAGGTCATTCTTTTATGTTGGGCAACGATGGAAGGGTCGTTGAGTCTTTTTACCGTTTGTCCGAAAATATTGGTTGTCATCAATAATAAGAGGAGATATTTTCCTTTTTTGAATAGATTTTTCATCATTATATTTCAACGCTTTTAATTATAAATGTATTTGTATTTTGTGATAATATCGCCGACAATGGCTCTGTCGATATTGACGTAATTTCTCAGTATCGGAATTTGATACAGGTATGGAATTTTTTTGGCATTTTCTAATCGCAAAATGATATAGAGAATATTTCCGTTGATGTTTCTAACTCTCGTGAAAACCTTTTCTATTAGCATTTCTCTATCCGAAGCATCCATTAGAAAATCTTTGTTTTCATTCAAAATATCCTGCGTTACTTCCTGTTGGAGTTTCAAAAGCTGTTTGCCGATTTCTACATAATATTTTGAAACCAAAACAGCATATTCCGGGTGTTGTGCCGATAAATCCAGCATTTTATTGGAGTTTTCTGCAATTTTCTCCAAATATTGATAGAGATAAATCAGTTTTTTACTTTGTGTTAAAGCAGAATTGACATTTTTTAAATTTTGGTAGATATACTCTTGAATGGCAATAACTTGAGCCGTTTTTTGCTTAATATCATCGTATAATTCTTTTTGCTTTTTGTAAGAATTGAGAAAAGATTGTTCACTCGCTATTCTCACAGCGTGGTCTTTGGTAAGCTGTGTTAACAGTTTGTCATTAATCACAATCTGTTGGCTGCTAACCGAAATTCCAAAAAATGTAAACATTCCAAAAATCAAAATATTTCTCATTTTTAAAAGGATTTAATGTTTTTCATAATGTTCTCAACAACCTGCTTGTCCCGAGTGACATAATAATGAAATGCCCTTTTGTTCCGTAGAACTTTGGCTTTAATATCTCTGATTTTTAAAAGCATATAGGTTGAGTTTCTGCTCAATGTTTTGACTTCTCCCAAAGCATAATCCAGTAAAATTTTCCGTTCTGATTTTTCCATTTGGTTTATTGCTCCGTAAGAGAGGATAATTCCCGTGATTAAGCGTGTAACCATTTGTAAATCATCTATAAACTGCACTTGCGAAGGTAAAACCGAAATAATGGAAGGTGGTGCGGAACTGATTTCGTTGATAATTGCGGTTTGGTTGTTTGTAATTTTAGTAATCTCCCTGTTCATCGCAATCCCCGTTGGTATTGCCTGAATTGTAAATGAAACAATCCGGAGTCTGTCCTGCACTTTCGTTACTTTGTCTTTAAAATCTTTCCATTGGGTTTGGTTGGCGGTTTCTACGGTTGCGTTAAGGGTTTGTTTTTGCCGCATTTCCTTTTGTCTGTCGTGTTCTTTCAATGCCGCATTAATTTGAATATTCATCATCGGAAAGGATACGTTTTCCTTTTGCCAAGCCGGCGTGGAACCACCACTTGAAGAAATTAATACCGCATATGTTACCGTAAGAAAAAGGCATAAGAACACCTTATTTTTAGTTTCATAAAGTCGTTGAATATTCATTTTAAAGGATTTAAAAATTTCGGTTATATCGGTTCATTATGTCTTCCACAATGGCTTTATCAGTGTTGATGTAACCGGCAAACGGATTGATGGAGTTCCAAAATCCTAAGCGGTTGGCTTTTTCCAATCGCAGTTTGATGGCTAAAAGCCATAGCTTCAGCGATTTTACATTGCCGGAAATATTGTGTAAAATTTTGTATCGGTCACCTGCTGTAGCCAAATTCAGTTCGCCGGAAGCGAGAATATCGGAAACATCGGTAACGATTTTCAGACTTTGCTCATACGTTTTTTGTGATGCTTTTACTCCAAAAATGGCGTATTGAGGATGTTGGGAAGCCAACTGAACGACCTGTGATGAATAATTGTAACATTTATTGAGTTCCGAATAAATTTGCTTTACCTGAATCCCATTTTGTAATGTTCCGGAAACTTCTTTTAAGCCTTTCAAAATTTTATTCTGAATGTCATTGGCCGCAACCATCTGTGTTCCGACCCACGTTTGGGCGTTTTTCAGATTGGAAGTTTCATCAATCACATCATTTTGTTTGGCTTTCAAATTTTCCGAATAGAGAATCATTGTTGCTGTTACAGTTGGGTCGATGTAGGTATTTTGAGCGAAGCCCAAACTCCCGAATCCTAAAAATAATAGGCTAAACCTTTTCATATTCTTTTGGGTTTTTATTGATTAATTCCGAAAAACTGATATTCCTCTTTTCTAATTCCTGTGAAATGATTTTGAACACATTTTGTCCTTTGTGTTTATTTTTCATCACTTTGTAGTAGGAATCTATTTTTTTGTCCAAAGGATTTTGGTAGAGATTGACGAGTGCCACCAAATTTTCCAGACTGTCGCCGAAAATTTTTAAATCGGAGACAATTTTTATAAGTGCTTCATCGTAACTGCCGTATTTTTGGACATAATATTCAACAGCAGATTTTTCGGGTTTTTCGGTGGTGTAAGTCAGATATTGCTCCAAAGAAACTTCGTTGCCGTAAACTTCTCCCTTGGAACCTCGTTTCAGATAAAATTCTTTGAAACGACTTCTACCGAATTTATTGTTGAGATTGTTAATCGTAAAAATCTTGTTTTGTTCGACTTTATTGAGTGAAAGCAAAGCCGCAATTCGGTCGAAATTATCTTTGAATTTGGTTTGGTCAAGCAAAATAAACGTATCGGAATTGTTGATAATGGAATCTTTTACGACGGCATTTCCGATAATATCGTCGAGTTCCTGTGTTACAACAACGGCTTCTCCCCAAAATTTTCTAACGGTTTTGTAGAGATACAAAATGTAACCACCCATTAATTTACTGGCAATTGCCTTCCACGCTTCCTCGATAATCAGGGCTTTTCTGCGGTCTTTTCTCAGTCGCATTTTTTGGATAAACGTGTCCATAATAATCAGTGTTACAATCGGAAAGAGTTTCGGATTGTCTTTTACGTTGTCGATTTCAAAGACGATGAAAGGTTCATCAAAGAGACTCTCGTCTCCTTTATTATTCAAAGTTGTTCCGTATCTTCCGCCTTTGTAAAAGTCTTTCAACACAAATAAAAAAGTTCTCAGATTAAATTCCCTTTCATTAATTGCGTGTTTTTTATTGTTCAGATAAAGCGGTAAAAATTTATCGCAATAGTCATAGAATCCGTTAAAAGACAATTCTTTGGCTTCTAATTTTTCTTCGAGTTCCTTGATTTTTTTGATAATGGCTTTTCTGAATGATTCATTCCAATCTTCTGCGGTTTCCGGTCTTTTGATGATTTCATTGGATTTAATCAGAATCAGCTGGGTTTCGTTGTAAATTTTTCTTCGCTGTTCATCGTTCAAAGTTTCATACGCTTCGTAGACTTGATAAAATTTTTCGCTGTCATAATCGGGATTATTCACGTTTTTGTCAGGGTGATAAAATTTCAACAACTTTCTTCCGGCTTCTTTGATTTCTTCGGAATTGGCATCGAAAGGAATCCCTAGAATATTATAATAATTTTTTTCAAAATTGCCTCCGGTCGCTGACCGGAAAATATCTTCTTCGTGAATGTTGTATTTTCCCAAATAAAGAATCAAATCTTCCGTGCTTTTATGCTCGTACCATTGTTTTCCGTTATTGAAAAACTGATGATAATAAGACATCAGTACATTATCCAAAATGGATTTCTGCGCTGCCGACATTGTTGCATCGGGACCTTGCCAAATCAAAAAAATGAGGTTGGTCAAAAACTCGATTTTTTCGATATTGAACTCCTTTTTGTTCATCAAAAAAGGATTCATCGTAATGGGTTTTTCTTCGGTGTATTGAATGTATCTTCCACCTTTGTATTTGCAGGTTCCCGAATAAGAATCTCCGGTATCAACGATGACTACATCGTAATTGTAAGTCAGATACTGCTCGATGATATTGTTCATCAGGAAGGATTTTCCCGAACCCGAAGGTCCGAGAACAAACTTATTTCTGTTATTAATTCTTCCTGTTTTCATTGGTAAATCTGCCGGGTCAATTCTGAGCGGAACGCCTTGTCTGTCGGTAAATCTTAGATAAAAATTAGATATTTCGTTTACGGGGTAACTTTCTTTAAAAAAAAAACACAAGGCAGCTTCGCTTGTCGTCATAAATAAATCGTATTCCCTGAGTTCCGTGGCATTACCCGGAAGTGCCGACCGAAAGAGTTCTAACTGGTTGTAAGCATTTTTGGAAACGATGATTCCTTTCGTAAACAATTTGTTTTCGATCATCGACTGGATATTTTCCATTTTTTCCAGCGTGTTTGCTGAAAATATCAGGGAAAAATGAGCATTGACAACCAACTGTCCATCAATGGCAATATTGTGTAAAAGCGTTTGGATTTCTTCGGCTATAATGGCATTGGACGGAGAATTATTGGCTGCTCCTTCGTGTTTTTTCTTTTTCTTGTCGAGTTCCCGTTGTTGTGGAGCTTGAAGCGGAATCGTAATGACTTGATTATAAATAATCGTTTCGTAATCTTCCAGCTCATTAATGAAAGTGAAATTATCAACGGCTGTTTCTGATGCTGCTCCGTTACCGCCTAAAACGGAAAAAGGTTCTATTTCAGAGGGTAAATCAATGTTTTCGACATCAACATAAGAAATATTTTTAACGAATCGGTTTCCAATTTGCAGATACTCGTTGGTACTTTTGATATTATCAAAAACAGGTTTTTCGGAAAACTGCATCGACAATGCTCCGGAAATGTAGTATTCAAAATCTTTTTCAAATAAAAACTGTGGTTCGCAATCACTTTGTTTCAAAAGCATAAAAACTTTTTGGCATTTGTCCCGAAGTTCTTTATAGCTTTTTTCAGAGAATTGGTACGGCTTAGTTTTCTTTTTCAGTTTGTCATCAATAATATCTGTGAAAAGAAAAATGGTTTCAATGGTTTTAAACAATCTGCCGTCAAAATGTTCAGAATATTTTTGTTGTAAAAACTGATTGGAAGGTTCTGCTGAATATTTCTTTTTTGAAAATAGATCAAGTTTTTGAACAATTCTTCCTTCTCCGATAATGGAAACAACTTGGTTTAAAACCGTATGAAAATTCAGGTAATTATCGGGGTCTGCGGAATATTGTTCGACAATATTTTTAATTCTGATTCCGATAATGGGATTGCCGTATTGTCCGAAAAGAACATCAAAATCCCAATTATAATCTTTGCCATAATCGTAGCCGATGAAGGGTATATCAAATGCTTTTTTTTTTATTAATGCCATTTTTAAATAGTGTTTTATTGCTTAATCTTTTGGGGAAAATGAATATCTGATTGAAATTTTTGGTTTTGTCGTAGAGTCCGTGTTTGTCTTGTCTTTTGAAAATGAGATAAACACCTCCGGCTGTTACGGCAAGTCCGAATAATGAACCTAGCAATCCGAATTTGGATAAAACGAGTGCGGAAATAATTCCTGCACCGATGACAGCGACTGCGTAAATGATGTATTTGCCTTTCAATCCGAAGAAAACAAGGGGTTTTTTAAGCCCCTTGTAAAGATAAAATCCCATTTTAGGCAAAGAATGCTGTTACAAATTCAGGCACTACGATTAGGAAAATCATCGCTCCTCCGTAACCGAGGATTTCTTTGTTGACATCTTGATCGCCGTTCGTCCATTTGTTGTAAACCCTCAATCCGCCGATAAATCCGACCAATCCACCGACTGCTTTTAGAATAAGTTTTATCGGATCCCAATAATCTTTAATGTCTTGGGCTGCATTCGAGATTGCGGTTGCTCCACCTTGTGCAAATGCTGGAGTTGCGGCAAGTAGCAAAATTGCCATTGTTAAGAGATTTCTCTTTGTCATCATTCGTGTTTTTAATTTCATTGTAAAAAATAATTTAGGTTAATATTTTGGTAAGTAAATCTTGTTCAACAGTTTACATAAGGGAATGGTAAACTTTGTGACCTTCGAGATTTGCAACCATTTTCACGCTGGTTTCTGCCAAATTCAAAAAGTCTTTCCATTGATTTTCTTTTTTGTCGATGGCTTTTCTTTTGGAGTTTACGTCATTTTTATTGATGTTTTGATTGGATAAATTTTCTTTGTCATACGGATTTTCGGGATCTTTTTCCTCTTCTTTCTCTAGTGCTTTTTCGGATTCTGTTTCAGAATTGTTTTGAGTCGGAAATAGTTCATCAATGTCCTGTTCTGCTTCAAATCTTCTTCTTAATTCGTCTAAACTTGGGTTTTCTTCAAATGAGCTTGGATTTTGGGTAGGATTAATTTCTTTTTTCAGATAAGATTTTGGCGTTTTGATCTTTTCCACATCTTCAATTCCGACTTGAACAGATCGCTGATTGTCCGATTTTGAAATATCTACGAGGGAAAATTCTTCCGTCATATCAACTTCCGAAATTTTTTCTTTTTTCAGAAAAAGGTCATAAACGATATTTCCGGCGTAATACAGAAAATAAGCGGCTAAAAGGAGGAGTGAGTATTTTATCATAATTGGGTTGTTGGTTGTCGGTTCTTGACTCAAACCGTAATTTTTAATTCTTTCTCGATAAATTCTATGATTTCATTAAATGGCTTTTTCACGGCATTTTTTTGTTCGTAATTCAGTTTTCGGGTGTCGATGCTTTGCAAAATATTTCTTTTGAACACGGGATTTTCCAGCAACAAACCGTATTTTGAGAGTTCTTTGTCCATTTCCGGCTGATTGCGGTATTTGTAACTTTTGTCGTATTTAGAGCGGATAAAAATCCGTTCTGACTGACTTTCCAACAAACCGAGCAGATTTTTAAAAACCAAAGTAGATTTTACAGAAACATCGGAATATTCAAACGGAATGATGATAAAATCGCTGTAAATCAGTATATCGCTGTATTTTTGGTCGAGCGTTCCGGCTAAATCAAAGAGATAAATTTCTTCGCTTTCTTTTAGGTCGATAATGTTCTCCAAATCAGCAAAAGGTTGGTCTTCATCATCTTCGCCAATGACTTCTACATCGTAGATTTTCGGCAATTCCGATTCTTCATCTTCTTTCCATTTGTTGTAAAATGACTTCTGAAAATCAAAATCAAAAACCTTGATTTTTCTTGATGAAATTTCCGTCAAATAATTGGCGAATGCGATGGCAAGAGTGGTTTTTCCGGCTCCTCCTTTTTGGGTGGCAAATGTGATAATCATTTTTTTCTTTTTCTTCTCTTTTTAAATTCGTTTTCGGAAGGATCTTTACCCGAACCTGATGATTTGCTGAACTCGAAAATCAAGTCGTTGATGCTTTTTTTAAGTTCTTTTGAAAGTGTTTTATTTTCATTTTCTGATGATTTTGTTGAAGATGGATTCAAAAAAAATTGATATTCTTTTTCTCCGATTAACGCTTCCAATTCGCCTACATAATGCAGTTTTGAATGAATGGCGTAATATTTTCCGTCTTCGGATTTTATCAGTTCGACATCATTTTTATTTTGGGTTTTCAGATATTCTTTCACATCATTTTTTATGGAATTAAAAGTTTCTTTGTCCTTCAACTTTTTATTCTCAAAAAGCATAAAATCTTTGATTACATTTTCTGGATTTTTTCGCTTTAAATGCTGTATTAATGCTTGTTTTGAAGTTTCATCTGAAATATTAAAATCCTTCAAACTTTCAAAAAGTCTTTTGTCCATTTTTTCATTCGTAAACTCAAACAATTCATTCATTTTCATAATTTCACTTCCTTTGAAAACACTTTGTGTTTTGTGGTCAATTATTGTGTAACCAAAGGGTTTTTGTCCGTCTTTGTGATGAAAAACCATATCAATTCCGAAAATATCTCTCAACTTTTTTTGAAGTTCGCTTTCAAATTCAATTTTGGGTTTCCAATCGTTTTTGTGCTTTTCTTCGGGAAACATTTTTTCCAAATGCCTTAGGTCTTCCACTTTGAAAACCTTATTGGAACAGAGATTTTTGTATTTGCCCAAAATGGCTTTGAGTTGTTTTGCCCTGTTTTCGTTTTTCCGGTTTTCAAAAACCATTTGATTTTCAAAAAATGTCCGCTGAAACACTCCGTTTTTTAAAATGGTTAATGCTCTTTCATCATTTGTGTTTTCGCTTAGCTTGTAACCATTTCTTGTGAGCAGAGTTTCCAACTGTTTCAGCGAACCAAATTTGTATTGTAAAAGTTCGTCAATGCGTTTTTCGTTATCAATGCCGAACCTTTTTTCCAAAACATTGCTCAATGCTTTTTGGGCTTTCAGTTTTTCATAACTGTCGTTGATTTTTTTGCCCGATTTTTTATCTACTCTTGTCGAAACAATATGGACGTGATTATTTTCGGTATCATTGTGAAAAACCACGATGAATGGCTGGCTTCCGTATTTCATTTCCTGCATAAAATCTTCTGCAATTTTTGCGAGTTCTTCTTTGGAATGTTCCCGAAATTTGGTCGAAATCACAGCGTGAAACTGCGGTTTCTTTACTTTTTCGTTTTTTGAAACAGATTTAAAATAATCCCGAACTTCCTGCTGACTGCTGTTTTCGTTAATGAAAGACGGAAAATTTTTCATCAGCATCAGTTCGCCTGTTCCTTTTTCTACTTTCTTGTCGTTGTACTGAACACCGTGAAATTCCGAACTTGCCGAACCTAAAATTTTAACTATCATCAGCGATTAAGGAAAAAACTTTTACAAAAATTTCGTTTTGCTTTTCTTTCAGTTTTGTGATGGTTTTCAGTTGGTTTTGAAACTCGTCAAATTCGGTTTTGCTGATGAATTTCTGACCGTTTACCATTTTCGCCAACTGATTGATATTGGTTTCGATTTTTATGAAAATGTTGTCTTGTTTTTCAATGAACGCTAATACTTTTCTCCTTTCGTCGTCCTGCATTCTGCCCTCGACAGAATCGGTGATTAAACTCGTCAAAGAGATATTTTTTTCCGAACAGAGCTTTTTCCAATTTTCTTTTCGGGTGGTGGAAATCCTGATTTTTACATAATCTTTCTTTTCCAAATTTTTGTTTTCTATCACTCGATTACATTCAGATAATTAATTGGAAAAGTGATCATTCCTTTGATGGTACCGCTGAATTTTTCAATTTGATTTTTCCAAAGCAGCAACTTGAAATCGACATTGGTTAAGGAAATTATGCCTTGCTCTGTTCCCAAAACATAGCCGGTTGGACTTCCGCTGACCAAAATATTGATGATTGAACCTGTACTTCCGCTTGACATAAAACCTAAATCTCGCAATGGTTTACTGAGATCTAATGCAACATAATTTGAAGAAATGGTTGCGGAACTTTTAATGCTGACATCTAAATAACCCATAGTTCCGATTCTTCGGGCATCAACCTGTCCTGAAATTCCAAGTCCGGCTGTTCCTAATCGGTATAATTTGTAAGAATGGGTGTATTGTCGAGGATTTGTTGGGTAAGGAAGTTGGTAATTCCAAGATGTTTGTTCCACGATGGTGTTTTGGGGAAGTGTTTCGTCCAAAGTGATGAGTGCGTCGTAATAACGAGGTTCATTGAGAATCTGAATCCAATAGGTTCCGTTGAAAGAATAAAAACCTTCCTCAACAACGTGAATGACTTGCCCCAGAAGTTTTGTTGCAGGTTGGGTAACGTAAATGATTGCTCCTTTTTGAGATGTTGTATAATTTTTTTTGGCAAGTTGGTCGCCTGTAATTTTGGGCGGAATAATGCCGTCAAAGTGATTGAGAACATCGGGTTTTCCAACGACTTCCAATGTGGTTTTTGGATTAGTGGTGTTGATTCCGACCTGTGCCTGAAATTGCATATTTACAAGCACGACCAAAAAGTAAAATAATTTTTTCATTGTTTTTGATTAAAATTTCTGCTGCAAAATTGAAACAGAAATTCTAACGAAACAATTGTGTTCATCGGCGTTGGACTAAATAAGACGAGTTTGGATTACTTTGGACTCCCGAAAGATTAAAAAAGATTATTTTGGACGAGTTTGGATTCCTAAACCCAATTTTCCATAAAACAAAAAAAACAAGTTCCGCCGTTTTTTTCCTTTTTGCAAAAAAGGCAAGATAGTCTTTGAAGCCAAAATTTTGCAAAAAATTTGTGGGAACAAAGACACATCTTGCTAAATGAAAGTTTTGATTTTTTTAGAGGTCTGGGAAATGTATAACAGAGTTATCTTGATTTTAATAAGTTGCTGATTATCAATGTTTATTTTTGTAAATCTTATTTTTAGAGCGTGAAATTAATACCCTGCATTATTTTTAATAGATTAGTGGATTAAGCTCGCATTATTTTTAATAGGTTGGTGGTCTGACCTTACATTATTTTTTATAGGTAAGTGGTTGAACCGTGTATTATTTTTAATAGGTTAGTGCTTGAACCTTGCGTTATTTTTTTTAAGTGTTTGAACTCTACATTATTTTTTATAGGTTGATGTTTGAACCCTGCATTATATTTTACAGGTTAGCGGATTAACTCTGCATTATTTTTAATAGGTCAGTGGTTGAACTTTGTATTATTTTTTATAGGTTGGTGGCTTAACCTTACATTATTTTTTATGGGTAAGTGGTTGAACCTTGCGTTATTTTTTATAGGTAAGTGATTGAACTTTTATAGTCTGACTTACAAAAAATGCTTAATTTTATAAAGTTTTATTTTCTACAAAAGCACACTATAACAATGAAACATAACATCGGATCAGAATGGAACAAATGGAATTTCCATATTCATACCAAGGGAACCAATAAAAACGACCAATTTTCTTCTTCTACGATGGAAGATTTTTTTCATATTTTCTATAAAAAAGCCTATGAAAATCAAATATCTGCGATTGGGATAACTGATTATTTTTCAATAGATAGATATAAGGATGCAATTGATTACAGAGAAAATATTGAGTTGAAGATAGATACCGAAAGTAATCCACTATTCACGCCAAATGAAATTGAGTTCATCAAAAATATATTCATATTTCCCAATGTGGAACTTCGTATGTTACCATCAACTGATAGAGGAAGATTAATAAATATTCATTGTATTTTTAATCCGGGATATGTTGCTGATTTGGAAAATGATTTTTTTTCTCACATAGAAAATCAGGATAAAATCAAGATGAATCGTTATGGTATTAGTAGCTATGGAAAATCATTGGATTCTACTATTACGGATGAGAAAAAACAATACGATAAAGGCATTGAAAATTTTGTTATAGATTTAAAATCCTTAAAAGAATTAATCTCAACAAATAAGAAGTTTCAAGATAACACATTATTGGTGGTCAGCAATTCTAACAATGATGGAGCATCTGGTACACAAAAACATTATGATTTATTTGAAAATGAAAAGGGAAGCTTGGATGGTTTGAGAAAATCAATCTACTTTATTTCCGATGCTATTTTTTCTGCAAATCCGAAAGATATAAAGTATTTTGTTGGGAAAAAATCAGAAGGTACAGATGGATATAATGATGACGTTTATAAAACCGAAGTTGAAGAAGTTTTATTGAATAGAGGTTCGTTAAAACCTTGCATAATTGGTTGTGACGCTCATAAAGAAGATGACTTATTTTTAAAGTTCACTTGGATTAAAGGAGACTTAAATTTCGAGGGATTACGCCAAATTTGTTTTGAACCTGAACAGCGTGTCAAAATTCAGGAGGATAAACCTGATTTTAAAGAAGAAAAGTTGCTAATTGAAAAAGTGAAATTCATATCACCCAATAATGTATTTTCAACAGCTCCTATTTATTTAAACCCAAATTTGAATGTTATTATTGGCGGGAAATCTTCAGGAAAATCAATTTTGTTATTTTCAATCGCTAAAACATTATCAGCAGATGAAACTGTTTTGAAAAATGAAAACGGTTCATATAAATATGATTTAAATGAAATTGAAGATGGTTTCGATTTTGAGATTACAACAAAAGGAGGTTTTAGTCAAAGACTGAATCGCAATGCTGATGAAAATTCAATTTTACCGCAAATAAAGTATATTCCGCAGAATTACTTAGTAAAGTTAGCGGAACCGGAATTGAATAAAAAAGGTAAATCTTTAAATAAAATTGTCAGAGATCTTATTATAGAAGATGATGAATCCAAAGAACTATATCAATCCTTTTTAAATAAAGTAACGCAAAATGATAAGCTCAGAAATAGTCAAATTGATTCATATTTTGAAGCTCAGAAAGAAATACAAAACTTAGAGGAGGAACTAAAAACGAAATCTAATAAGTCTGTTTTAGAGAAAAATATTGAAACTAATACAGAAAAGCTTGAAGAACTTAATAAAAGCAGCGGATTAACTCCTAAACAAGTAGAAGAATATAAGGCTTTACAATCTAAACAAGAAGAGAATAAAGGTCAATTACAAAAATTCAGAGAAGATTTTTCTGCGGTCGAAAATTTCAATCAAGATTTGGCACAGGTTCTTAAGAATCTGAAACAGAAGAAAAATTCATTAGTTGAAAATTTACAACTTCAAGAGATTAAAGACTATTATCAAAGTATTTATACCCCAATTGATTCTTTACTTGAGGAAGTAGTAAAAATTGAAAAATCATTAGAAGTAGAAACTAATGAAGAAGGGAAAAGAGTTTTTAAGGAAGAAAAAAGCAAGTTTCAAGAAGTTTTAACAGTAATAAGTGATGAAGGGAAAAAATTAAGAGATGCTATTCAACCATTTTTAAAAGATGACCAAATAAAAAAAGCTATTGAAGCTTTGAATCAGTCTATTTCAAGTGATAAAAAAGCTTTGTTGGATATTGAAAACCTAAGTAAAAAAATACAGGATAAAAAGAAACAACTAAATGATTCGAAAGAAGAAATCTTCAAAATTTATGAAAACAGTTATCAGGAATATATTGCCATAATAGATGCCCTGAAGAATAGAACTATTGAACTGGAAAAGGACGGATTAAGAATTTTAGGTAAAGCACAATTTCATTATAACAAGTTAAGAAAAGTACTTTTAGATGTAAGTGATGGCAGAAGTGCTTCTTATCGACAATACAACATTCTTGAAGAAAGTAAGAAATCTACAGATGAAGCGACTTTTACAGATATATTTCAGCAGATTAAAATATTATTTGAAAATATCATCAGTGGAGAATATGTTTTGAATAGCAGAACTTCTATTCCTAACACCATCAAAATTCTAATGGATGATTATTTTTTTGATTATTGGGAAATTACTTATAAGAATGATAAACTGGGGGAAATGTCAACCGGAAAAGCTAGTTTTGTTATTTTGATGTTGATTATAGGTCTAAGTAAGTCTAAGGCTCCGATATTAATTGATCAACCTGAAGATAACCTTGATAATAGGTCTATTACGGCAGATTTGGTAAATTACTTAAGAAATAAAAAGCTTGAAAGACAAATAATAGTCGTGACTCACAATGCAAATATTGTTGTAAACGCAGATGCAGAGAACGTTATTGTTGCCAATCAAAAAGGACAAAATGACGATAAGACTTCTAGCCTATTCAAATTCGACTACATTAATGGTTCAATTGAAAACTCATTCGATAAACTTCCAGATGAAACCGATTTATTAAAATCTATGGGAATCAGACAACATATTGCTGATATTGTTGAAGGAGGAAAAGATGCATTTATAATGAGAGAAAAGAAATATAGATTTCATTAATTAGATTCTATGGAAAGTTTTGAAAAAGCCAAGTATGTTAATTTATTATTGGAATCACTCAATAAAAGTGAATCTCCTATTGTTTTATCTGAAGTACTAAATAAAACATTACCATTTATTGAAAGTAATCAGCTCGAATACAATAGCATTACTGAATTTGTTCGAAAATATAATCTTGTCAAAATAGCGGACTGGAATTATGATGATAATGGAAAAAGTAATCCTAAATATACAATTGCAGATAAGGGAAAGGAATTGTTTGAGAATAATGATGTGTTGACCTTCATTTTAGCTGAAGATTTCAAAGAAATGCATCCTGAAATTTATGATGAAAAGATATGGGATGAATATTTAGATAATAAACTTGAAAAAAGAGTAAGCCAAGCTGATTTTTTCTTTGATGTCATTACTTCTGAAAAGCTATTGAACATAGAAAAGCCGGAGATAAGAAAATATTTTAAGCAATGGTTCAAAGAAACTCAAAAATTTGATTTACAAATTAAAAATGGAGATTTAGCCATTGAGGATGGGGATTTACAAATTGTTCCGGATTTTGATGAAAGTAATATTCCTGAATTTGTAAAGTGGTTTGATGAGAGAAAAGATAATTTTCTAAATTATCTCAAAGAACACGGAATATATGCAAAACAAGAAATGGCAAAAGGGAAACAAATAATAAATAACAAGGGGAATCTTATTATTAATGAAAACTCTATGGTTAAAGACCAATCAATTGAATCAGGAAAAAATGAAAAGGAATCCATATGGACTAAAGCAAATGTAATAATTGCTTTAATTGTGGGTGTTTTTACTATAATAGGAATTATATGGGGGATATTTAAGGGCATCTAAAGATTTTTTCTCTAAGAAATGAGATTACAAGGCACTATAAACAAAGAAGATTGCTACCCTAAGCAATCTTCTTTTATTTAATTTGATATGACATTCTCAAAAATTCACCACAAACTTCTTCTCCGTTTCCCTCATACTTTCTGCAAAAATTGCCATATCTCTGCCCACTTTTTCGGTAGTCATTTTAGCGTAAATTTGGGTGGTTTGTATGTTTTTATGACCTAACATTTTGCTCACACTTTCCAATGAAACGCCTTTTGACATCGTTAAAGTAGCAAAAGTATGACGTGATAAATGGAATGTCAAATGTTTCTCAATGCCACAGGTTTTTGCAATTTCTTTTAAATGGCGATTGACTGTTAAACTCGTTTTTACAGGAAGTAATTTTCCGTTTTTGAAGGTTTGTCCGTTATATTTTTCCAGAATTTTCTTCGGAATTTCCATCATCGGGATAAAATAATCCATATCGGTTTTCTCTCTTTTTCCCATAATCCATTGTTGTCCGTCAATGGATAATTGGATTTGCTCATTGGTCAATTTAAAGACATCAATATAGGATAAACCCGTAAAACAGCAGAAAATGAAAACATCTCTCGTCCGTTCCAGTTTTTTGTCCAGCTTCCAATTCATCAAAATTTCGACTTCTCTTTGTGTGAGATAGCCTCGTTCAGATTTTTCATCTTCTATTTTATAATTGAAAAACGGATTGCGGTAAATCCATTCATTTTTATAAGCTAACTCCAGAACCAGTTTCAGTAAAATTAAATTCTGTGCAATGGTACTTTGTTTGTTCCCACGAACCGTCAGCATATACATTTCAAAATCACGGATAAATTGATAATTGATTTCCCGAAGCGGAATATCCGAAAGGTTGTATTTTTCCAAAATAAATTCCGCCAATCGGATTCGCAAATAGTAATAATGATTGTAAGTCCCTTTAACAATTTTTTTGCCTATCAGATTGAATTTTTCTTCAATTTGCTCATCAAATGCTTTGAGCAACATATATTGTTTGCTGTCTATTCCGAGAAAAATATTCTTTACTTTTTCGGCAGAAACTGAATTTTCCCGTTCCTGAACATCTCTGTAAATTTTATGAATTCCGGCTTTTGTTTTTTCAAGCAGTGCATTAATTTCAGAAGATTCGGCACTTTTTCCTGTTGCTTTTCCTTCTTTGACGTTCCAAAGTTTCGGGTCAATGTTTTTCTTCATTCCGAAACGGGCTTCCTTTCCATCAATGGTAATCCTGCAATATACAGGCACGCTGCCATCTTTTTTTTGTTTGTCTCTTTTCAGAAAGAAAAGGACTTTAAATGTACTTCTCATACGCTTCATTTTTATTGTTGTAAAATTAAATTCAACCTCTAAAAATGAGCGGTTTGCAGGGTGGACAATATCAGTCAGTTATCAGTCAAACACAGCCATTTCAGCCTTTTTTATGACCTCCTTTTGTCTGCATAAAAAGGGGGTATGATTTAGAGCGGCAACTTTGTCTCTTTATGGCATATTTATGGCTTTTTTTGTCTAAATTCGTACCTTACAAAATCATCAATATGTTGACGTTGTCCTGTTTTTGTCAGGGTTTGTCTGCATAGTGCAGATTATTTTGTAAATTTGTAGTAAATTTTTAAAAATGATATTAGAAAAAGAAATAGAATTTATATTGGCTGTAGATGCACTGAAAAATGTGAACCGTAGAAACTACAATGCGGATGATAGCCGAAGGGAAAACACAGCCGAACACAGCTGGCAGATTATAATTTTAGCACAAATCTTATTCCCTTATGCCAAAGACAAGGCAAATATCGATTTATTGAGGGTAATCCGTATGTTGTCTATCCACGATCTTGTTGAAATTCATGCGGGAGATACTTTTCTATTTGATGAAGAACTGATGAACGGAAAATTTGAAAGAGAAAAAGAGGCTGCAAAAAAAATATTTGGAATTTTACACGAACCTCTTCGATCAGATTTTTATCAACTCTGGTTGGAATTTGAAGATGAAAAAACACCTGATGCTGTTTTTGCTTGTGCCATAGACCGGATTATGCCTTTTATCCTAAACACCCACACATCAGCAAAAAGCTGGACAGAAGCCGATGTGAAAGAACGACAAGTGAGAGGAATGCTGGAAAACGCCATCAAAAGGGCATCTGATGCCATGGGGGAAGCATTCGATATTCTATTGAAAAAAAGTCTGGACTTAGGATTATTGATTAAAGATTAAGTTTTTTTAACTTCTGATAATTTTTATAAAAAAACCTCTATAAAAAAACTTACAGAGGTTTAGTAAATATAGTTTTGTTTATTATTTTAACTTAAACTGAGGGGTAAAACTAAGGCCTATCCAAGCAAAACTTTGATAACTTTTTGCGTTGGGAACCATTTTAATGGTTTTCATATTATCTGTGGCAAACATTTGAGAATATCCAACATTAAACAAGAAAGACTTTGCAAAATATTTGGAATACACCAAATCTACCTCGGTTCCTAAATTGTTGTTTTCCGTGGCGGACCAATTGGCTTGAGTCATAAAATAATGTAAGTTAAGTCCTAATTTACCATACTTTTTGAAATCGAAATTGTTTTTAAGGTAAAAATCGTTCAAACCAAAACCATTAAAATGGTTCCCAGAATAGAAATAATCCATATACCCATTAAATTTATGATTGGTACCATAGAGGGGACTAAACGAAGTATTTTTATCTACACTTTCGGTATAGCTGGTTCCGGAAAGAATTTCGCCACCCAAAGTAGTTACCCAAAAAGGAGTTGCCTGTAAATTAAAATCCAAACTTATATCAAAAGCACTTTTCTTTTGGTCGGTTGTATTTTTACCAAACTGATAATATGCAAATCCAGAAATATTAAAGTCTGAACTGATGATGTGTTTTGCATTAATCCCCACAGTAGTCATAAGATGATGCGTTCCGTTTTTCATTTGCACCACATTATTCAGGGCAATAGCCGAGAAATTTGTATTATCAAATTTTGTTTTGAAGTGTACCAACTGCATACTCTTGGTATTTTCGGCACCATCCAGAATATCATAGATGATTTTACCATCTGGCGAATACTTTTTCTTGCCATCGTTGTTGTAAGTAACCACTGTTTCCAACTGAGAATCTTTGCCTAAGGTAAATCCTAATTTTACTGCATCAAAGCTTCGTCCAGCCATTGCCCAATCGGTTTCCCCTATCAATCTTTCATTGTCATAAGACAGGACTTGCCTACCTACTTTCACATAAATATTAGGAGAAAAGTTGTATTTGGTCCAAGCTTCAAAGACATCTACATTTCCATTTTTATTAATGCTGGTTCTATTTCCCCAGATTCCTGTATCTTGAAAAGCAATTCTCGTTTCTAATTGGTTAAAATAAGCATTCATCCCCAATCTGGCTCTGGACAACACATTGGTTTCTGGATTAAGCCCTTCATCAATCAGTTGGGTATAACCATTGAGAACTTGCCCTTTGGTTTTTAAATTAAGATCCATTTTAAGACTGTCTAAAGTCTGCGCTTGTGCCCCATAAGAAAAGGCCAACAAAGGTAAAGCGAATAAAAAGTGTTTTGCTTTTAGCATAATTATTTGTTTTGATTATTCATAAAAGATGTACCATTACATCATCATAATTTGACCAGAACAAAAATAAATAAAAGACAAAAACATCCTATATCACATCAACTGTTAAATATCATTCTCAGACTTGATAAATAACAGCATGAACTCCTTTTTTGGATTAATTTATTTTTCTATTTTCACCAATTTTTTAAGAAGTAATTCTTCTATTGGGCATAGTTTTTTTGCTGAGCAAGTCCTTTAGCAATCAGTTTTTTCTTTAGAAAAGAAGTGATGCCAGGAAACAATCCACTCAAACTAGCCAAAATTCCACGGGAATGAGGCAACCAAACTTCTGCCTTAGGTTTTTCCAACAAACTTACAATGGCTATGCTTACTTCTTCGGCACTGAGAAATCTTCCAGCCGAAAAAGTCATGGCAGCTTCTTTTTTGTCTTTTTGGTAATCCAGCATTTGGGTTTTTACGGCATCAGGACACACAAGACTTACTTTTATGCCAAAAGCATCCAACTCCTGAGCGATTGCCAAGGTAAACCCTCGAATACCAAATTTGGTTGCCGAATAAATATCCAATCCAGGAATGGGAGCCAAACCTGCCATAGAAGAAATGTTGATGATATGCCCAGATTGTTGTTTTACCATGATTTTAGAAACATATTGACATCCATAGATACTTCCTTTAAGGTTTATGTCTATCTGGCGGTCAACATGTTCAATAGGTGTTTGGTAAATATATCCAGGTTCAATAACGCCGGCAATGTTGAGCAAAGCATCAATTCTACTAAATTTTGCCATGGCATGGTTCATCATTTTCTCCCATAGGTCGGGCTTTCGGATATCAAAGGCATAGATGAGTATTTTTTTATCGGAAAATGAAGCATATACATGTTGTAATTGCTCTTGTAGAATATCGCACACAATAATATTGCAACCTTTGGCGTACAATAATTCAGCAACATTTTTCCCTATACCATTGGCAGCACCAGTGATTATAATGGTTTTGTTTTCCAATATCATAATTTAATATATTTTCATAAAAATATCAATTTTAAATAAAAATAAACACTAATACAGCGTAAAAATTAAATGTAATGAATAATAAATTAGAATTATTTGATTCATTTATTTTTTACTTTTGAGAAATCAATCGCTAAAAAAACAATATGAACAGTCCTAAAGTATGCATTATAGGAGCCGGAGCCTCCGGAATTACCACAGCCAAAGCCATGAAATCCGCAGGGATCGCTTTTGATTGTTATGAAGCAGGGTCTAAAATCGGTGGAAATTGGCTTTATATGAACGACAATGGAATGTCTTCTTCTTACCGATCGTTGCACATCAATACTTCCAAACAATTAATGGAATATTCCGATTTTCCTATGCCTAAAGAATATCCAGATTATCCCAGTCACCGATATATTTATGAATATTTCGAAAATTATGTCGATCATTTTCAAATAAGAGAGCACATTCAATTTAATTCGCTGGTTGAAAAAGTTGAAAAGCTGGACAACCATCGCTTTATGGTATATGTACAAGGAAAAGAGCCACAAGAGTATTCTGATGTTATTGTAGCAAATGGCCACCATTGGCAACCGAAATATCCACAATTTGAGGGTGAGTTTTCAGGTGAAATCACCCATGCTCATGATTATAAAACCTACGAAGGATTTGAAAATAAAAAAGTACTAATTGTAGGCATAGGAAATTCGGCAGTAGATATCGCTTGCGAATTAACAACCGTGGCAGAATCTGTAACCATAAGCACCAGAAGTGGAGCTCATATTTTGCCTAAATATCTTTTCGGAATCCCGACGGATCATTTGTCCAAACCTCCCCTAGCTTATGCTCCTTTAGGAGTTCAAATTTCCATTCTAAAGCTTGCACTTTGGCTGAATGTAGGAAATCAGAAAAATTATGGATTGCCCACACCCAAAAGGGAAATTTTAAAAGAACATCCCACAATTTCTCAGGAATTACTGAATAAAATTGGACATGGAAAAATTAAAATTAAACCCAATATTTCCAAATTGAATGGGAAAAATGTGTTATTTACCGACCAAAGTACTCAAGAATTTGATCATATCATTTATGCAACGGGCTATTCAGTTTCGTTTCCATTTTTTGATAAAAATTTCATCCATGCAGAAAATAATGAATTGTCTTTGTATGAATTTGTAGTACATCCTAGGCATCGAGGTTTGTATTTTGTAGGACTGATCCAACCTTTGGGAGCTGTAATGCCATTGGCAGAATTGCAAGCGAAATGGATAGGGAAAATCATCAACAAAGAAGCTTCTGTACCCGATGAGCAAGATATGCAATCTTGGTTTATGAAGAACAGAAAGAAAATGAAAGATCGTTTTGGCGATTCTTCCCGCCATACTTTAGAAGTGGATTTCTTTCCTTATAAAAAAACTTTAATGAAATTAATTAATCAATCTTAAATCAAACAACTAAAAAATTCGATAAAATGTAATAAATTTTGTTATTTTGCTTCACAATATCAATAAAAATTCAATGAAAAAGAAAATATTACCCTTAATTTATTCATTTTTTACAGTAATTGTGTTTGCACAAACGAAAGTTGAAAGTAGCCAACCATTGGTTATTGGCAAAACAGATCATTTTTTTTCAACGATACTCAATGAAAATAGAAATGTTAACATCTATTTACCAGAGGGATATAAAGAAGATGATAATATAAAATACCCTGTAATTTATGTATTGGATGGTTCTTTAAACGAAGATTTCATTCCTATTATCGGGATCGTACAATACAATAATTTTTCATGGGTAAATCGTGTGCCTAAGTCAATTGTCGTAGGTATTGCTAATGTTGATAGGCGAAGAGATTTTACGGGTCCCACACAATTTGAAAATGATAAAAAACATTCCCCAACGGGTGGGAAATCCGAGAAATTTATTCAATTTATAGAAAAAGAACTTCAGCCTTATATCGATAAGAAATACCATACAAATCTTCAGAAAACCATTATTGGCCAGTCTTTAGGTGGATTGTTGGCTACAGAAATTTTATTTACAAAGCCGTATCTTTTTGATAAATATATTATAGTAAGTCCAAGTCTTTGGTGGAATGATGGTTTTTTGCTTAAAGGAAATCCGGAAATTTTATCAGAAAAATATACCCATCCAATTTCAATTTACATAGGAGTGGGCAAGGAAGGTTTAACTCCTGGGTTGGATCATCATGTGATGGAAATAGATGCTAATTTACTTTATGACAAAATAAAACAAAGTAATAGCAAAACAATCAAAGTATATTTTGATTATTTACCGAACGAAAACCATGCTACAATTACACTTCCGGCTGTTTTTAATGCTTTTAGAATTTTGTATCCTCAGTGTGAAGAATAGTTTTGGATGGTTAATTTTTTAAAACTTTGTGTTACATTTAAACATTAATTAACTCTAAACCAAGGTTTTGTAACTAATTAATAATCATCGTATCAATTTAAACTGGTGATAAACACCCATAAGTTGGAAAAAGAGTTGGAATAGAATCATTCTTCATCAAAAAAAAAAACAAAGACCGAAATACATCAGTCTTTGTTTTTTTAAATCTTTATTTTTTATCCACATTTAGAATTGCCACAGTTTTTACAAATTAAGCAACCTTCTTGGTAAATTACCTGGTTGGAACCGCAATTGGAACAATGCTGTCCATTGGCTTCGGTGCCATCGGGTATGTATCTTTTTAAAGCCCTAGCTACACCTGCTTTCCATGTGTTGATGGATTCAGAATCCAATTCCATTTGGTTGACTAAGTCCACTACTTTTTCTATGGACATGCCATGTCTTAGGGTGCCAGAAATCAGTTTGGCATAGTTCCAAAATTCAGGATTAAATTTATGCGAAAGTCCTTCGATGGTGGTTTTATAGCCTTTTATATTTTTGAATTGAAAATCATATCTAGAATTTCCCTCTTCGTCCTTATTTTTAATAATCAAACCATCATTTACCCATCGAGGGAGCAATATACCTTCATCATCATCTGCCAAACCAGTAAAAATTTCGTAAGGCTTGCCATCGATTAACCCTACAAAAGCTACCCATTTTTCTTTATTATTTTGAAAACGAACCACATCGGCTTCCAAAATCTGAGGTCTTTTGGTTGGGAATTCCGATGATTTCTCTTCTGCTTTTTCTTCTTTATTATTATCCGTAGCGACCAATACTCCAGCTCTAGAACCATCTCTGTACACCGTAACTCCTTTGCAACCCGATTCCCAAGCTTTTATATAGAGTTGATTGACCAATTCTTCGGTGGCTTCGTTTGGAATGTTGATGGTTACGGAAATAGAATGATCAACCCATTGTTGAATTTCACCTTGCATTTGTACCTTACTTAGCCAATCGATGTCATTAGAGGTCGCTTTGTAGTATGGTGATTGAGCAATAAGACCTTGGATTTCTTCGTTGGTATAATTTTTTTCAGTATCCAAGCCATTTACCTTCATCCAAGTTTTGAAGTGATGGTGGAAAACGATGTACTCCTCCCATGAGTCGCCCACTTCATCAACAAAATCCACACGAACCTCTTTATCGTTTGGATTTACTTTTCTTCTTCTTTTATATACAGGCAAGAAAACAGGCTCTATTCCTGAAGTTGTTTGTGACATAAGGCTGGTGCTACCTGTAGGAGCAATGGTCAGTAAGGCTATATTTCTTCTGCCATAGAGTACCATTTCATTATAAAGCTGGGCATCAGCTTCTTTGATGCGCTTCATAAAAGGATTATTTGCTTCTCTCTGGGCATCGAAAATTTCAAAAGCTCCTCTTTCCTTGGCCATTTCTACGGATGAACGATAACAAGCCAATGCCAAATTTTTGTGCACCTGAACCGAAAATTGTGTTGCTTTATCGCTTCCATATTGTACACCCATCGCTGCCAACATATCTCCTTCAGCAGTGATGCCCACTCCTGTTCTTCTTCCTTGAAGGGTTTTCTTTTTAATTTTTTCCCAAAGATGCCGTTCTGTGTGCTTTACCTCTTCACTTTCAGGATCGGATTTAATTTTTCCTATTATCGCATCTATTTTTTCTATTTCTAGGTCGATGATATCATCCATCATTCTCTGTGCAATAGCGGCATGTTTTGTGAATAATTCAAAATCGAAACGAGCTTTTGGCGTAAATGGTTGATGCACATAAGAATAAAGATTTAATGCAATGAGTCGGCAAGAATCATAAGGGCAAAGTGGTATTTCTCCGCAAGGGTTAGTAGAAACCGTTTCGAATCCTATATCCGAATAACAATCGGGTAAAGATTCTCGAATAATAGTGTCCCAAAATAAAATTCCCGGTTCTGCAGATTTCCATGCATTGTGTACAATTTTTCTCCAAATCAAATCTGCTTGTACCGTTTTAGTAAATTGTGGTGAATGACTATAGATAGGGTATTTTTGTTGGTAATCTGTTTTATTTTTTACCGCTTGCATAAATTCGTCATCTATTCTGACAGAAACATTGGCTCCAGTTACTTTGCCTTGTTCTAATTTGGCATCAATAAAATCTTCCGCATCTGGATGGTTAATAGAAACCGACAACATCAGTGCGCCTCTTCGTCCATCTTGTGCCACTTCTCGTGTAGAATTGGAATAGCGCTCCATGAATGGGACCAAACCGGTTGAAGTAAGTGCTGAATTTTTTACAGGAGAGCCTTTGGGGCGAATAAAAGAAAGATCATGGCCCACACCTCCTCTTCTTTTCATAAGTTGTACCTGCTCTTCATCTATTTTCATAATACTTCCGTAGGAATCGCTATCCGAACCATTGCCAATCACAAAACAGTTGGATAAAGAAGCAATCTGAAAATGATTTCCTATCCCCGTCATGGGACTTCCTTGTGGAATGATGAACTTAAAATCTTTAATTAAATCAAAAATTTCATTTTCAGAAAGAGGATTTGGGTATTTTTGCTCTATTCTTGCAATTTCCGATGCAATCCTATGGTGCATATCCTCCGGAGATTTTTCATAAATATTTCCTTGAGAATCTTTCAGTGCATATTTGGTTACCCATACTTTTGCTGCCAAATCGTCTCCTTTAAAGTACTGCAAACTTGCCTCAATGGCTTCTTGCATGGAGTAAGTTTTTGATTTTCTTAGTTCTGATGAAATTTCCATACCTATAATTTTTATGGTCTAAAGGTATATAAATTTCAAATATAAAAAAGACAAATTTGTCTTTTTTGAAAACATTTCTAAACACATAAAATCACATTATACTGATTTTCTGATAATTAACATGAAAAATTTGTTAACTTTAGTTGTGTATTTTAGAATGAAATTAAATTATTTCGAAATTCTGAACTTCATCTATTTTAGGAAATAACTCCTTTGACAAGTATTTTTTTCCAACACAGTCCACTTCTTTCCACCCTTTCTTTTTACCACAATCTCCTACTTCTACCACGATAGGTTGAAAAGTAATTTCTTCATACCCAGGCAGGATTTGTTCTTTATATTGTATCGCGATATCAATGGTTCGTGTATCGTTTGAAGGCAAAGTCACATTTCTATAAATGATATCGAAGTGATCTTCTTTATTTTCGGGTAAATCGAAATAGTTTTCCCAGCGACTGGTTTTACCATTCAAATTTGCTATTGCTTTTAGTCCTTCAAATAAGGCAATCGTATAGTACTTTCTGGTATTTCTTCTTAGATAATCTTCAGGAAAATGCCCGCCTTCATACAAAATCGTTGGTAAACCCATTTTGGTAAAATTATCTCCAGTAGAATTCGGGTAAAACTCATCATTATACCTTGCCATATTGTGAGGTATCTCCGTATATAGAGCTGTATGTATAGCAGCAATCACCGCCATGGCCTTTTTTCTGGTTTCCGTAACCTCCCGTTCTACATTTTCTGCAGGCGCTAAGAAGGATAGGGTAGCAGGATGAATGCCATCTGTAGAGAAGAGCGTTCTTTGTTCGTGTAAATTGAAAGCATAGTCATAATGACCATTTTCTGCAATGGATTGAAGCAAAGGAAATTCTTTACTCGAACGCATGTGATAATCTCGATTCAAATCAATATTCAAACCATTTCTTCTAGTCCAAGCTTCAGAACCATCGGGATTGAGCATAAAAATAAAATCCAATTGAATTGCAGACCAAAAATCGTTGGCTAAATCAGGGTTTGTTTTTAACGATTCCCATAAATCCAGCATGGCATGAGTAGCATTAGATTCATTACCATGCATTTGAGACCAAGCCAAGACTTTAATGGTACCATTTCCAAAGCGTGTTTTATAAATAGGTTTTCCAAAAGTAGAATATCCAATGATTGTACTGTAATCGTTGAGATTCGTTTGTATGAATTTTTCCAACACATGAGGCGAAATATAACGATTAGGAAAATTTGGATTAGCGGTATAAATGAAAGGAAAATCTGATATCATAAAATTTACATTTCTCAAATATACTTTAAAAATAGCATTCGATAAAGCAAAAACATTAATTCACTTTTGTAAAATCATTAAACAATGTGAATTGACATTTTGTCTGTTGATACTTTTGTGGATTGAATTATTTTTAATTTAATTTTACAATTTACTCTATTTCATATAGTTATTTAATTTATATAAAGTAATTTATTAAGATTACTTTAGGTGAAAATATTTCGTTTTTCATCATTTATTGAAATAATTATTAAACAGTTTTGTTAAACATAATTTATATTAAAATTTGCTATTTACATTTGTTAAATCGCGCTAGTTTTAACACTGAAATCATTATATTTGGCGGAAATTTTACATACATGTCCAACGAGATTATTTTTCTTATTTCTTTTGTCTTATTTATAGGACTAATACTTGCCCTAGATTTGGGGCTACTCCATAAAAAAAATCAAGAAGTCACCCTAAAACAAGCAGGCATTATGAGCTTTGTAATGGTGGCTATTTCTTTATCCTTTTATTATGCGATTACTCAATTCGGTCATCTGATACATAATATCGATAGCCTGGAAAAACTACAAACAGTAATCAACAAGAACCACCACCCCATTAAAATTGTTGGCGATAGTCTTGAGGCTAATCTGGCGAAATACAATGCCAATCTTGGAATGGAGTTTTTAACAGGTTATGTTGTAGAATATGCTTTATCTGTAGATAATATATTTGTCATCATGCTTATTTTCACATCATTTAAAGTGGATAAAAGCAATTATCAACCGGTATTGTTCTGGGGAATTTTGGGAGCTATCGTTATGCGTTTTATTTTCATATTTGTTGGTGCCGCACTTATCGCCCAATTCGGTTGGATACTTTATGTATTTGGTGCTTTTTTGGTGTACACCGGAGTAAAAATGTATTTAGAACGAAACAAACATGAAGAGATTGATATTCAGCACCATCCTATTGTTAAAATTTGCAATAAATATTTCAAAATACATCCGCATTTTGTGGGCGAAAAATTCTTTGTAACGATGAACGGGATAAAGAAAATGACGCCACTTTTATTAGTCCTTATTATAGTAGAGTTTACCGATTTAATTTTTGCAGTAGATTCTATACCAGCGATTTTCTCAGTTACTCACGATCCGTATATTGTATTTTTCTCCAACATATTTGCCATTATGGGGCTTAGATCTATGTTCTTTTTATTGGCCAATGTTATCGATAAGCTTCGGTATTTAAAAATAGGATTAGCAGTTTTATTGGTATTTATTGGGGTAAAAATGCTTGCCCATCATTATTTGGATGATTTAGGTTTTACCACCAGCCATTCGTTAATAATTATTGTCCTCATCTTAGCGGTTAGTATCATAACCTCTTTGGTATTCCCTGAAAGAATCCCCAAAGCCAGGAAATTACACCCCAAAACGGACGAGAAAAAGAACTTCCCAAGGCATTAAATATAGATATTTATTAATATTCAAAAAGCTGTATCTTAGGACTAGATACAGCTTTTTTTTCACACGAAATGGCGAACAATATGCCTCAAATTATTACTTTGATATGAGAACTACTCCTATTATGTTTGTGATAAATTGAATAGATCTGTGGATAGACGATTAAGGCAAATTACAGTAACTATCATTGTTATTTGCTTTTGAATTTATTGATTGATTAATGGTAATTGGTAAACAACTTTTTTCATTAATAATGATTTACAAAATAGTTCACAACCGATAATTCTATGCTAAATTAAATACAACATTCTGTATTTCAAAGATTTCAGTACTTATCCACAGATAGCTTAGACAGTTATTCACATTTACCTATGTATGATGAAATAAAATGTGGAAAAAGTGGAATTTATCATAAACTTTGTCTAGTTAATACGAAGTTATCCACAAAATAGAATATAACTACTTGATTTTATGACACTTATTAACTGTTTACATATATAAACTATGAAATACAAATGTAATTTACTATTGTGATTAGTAGTTTCTGTTTTATTTATTACATTTGTAATTGTAAATTACAAAGTTAAATCATGAATCTAAACGATCGAATTTCTAAAATAATAGCGTATTCTAAACTAAGCCCTTCAGAATTTGCTGATGAGATTGATGTACAACGATCGTCTATTTCTCACATTACTTCCGGAAGAAATAAACCCTCTTTAGATTTTTTAATAAAGGTAAAAGATCGATTCCCCGAATTGCAATGGGATTGGCTTATAAAAAATGAAGGAGAAATGATCGAACCAAAAGATCTTCCGAAAGAAGAAACCAAAACTGCCAGCACTTCCCTCCCCGATTTGTTTGCCTTAATTGGCGACGAAATTTACGGCAGTACCGAATCTGAAGATACGATAAAAACAATAAGTCCGCAGGAGTCGGATATTCCTGTACAAAAGGAAATGAAGCCAGAAATATTCGATTCTCAGCCATTAGCGAATAAAGAAATCCCAATAGAAATCCAAAAAACTGAAAATCAAGAGGTTAAAATAAAGAAAATCGTCATATTGTACGATAATGGAAAATTTGAAAGCTTTGAGCCTTAATTTAGAATCAATTTAAAATTTTTGCTATAAAAATTAACTATTTCATCTGAAATTGTTTTTTACTTTGAATTTCAAGATTTATTGGGATAAATCCAAAGGGTAACAAAATTGATTCATGAAATTGTTAGATGGATAAAATAAATTTCCTCGAATATTTATACGACTTCAAAACTTATTCTTCGTCTTTTGAAACAAAAATAGAATTAAGAATAGAAGAGAAAAAGGAAAGACCTATACTGAAAAAGAACGCCCACCAAAATCCATCTATTGTCATTCCATCTACAAAATAATCTGCCATTAATGTGATTATGGTATTGATGACCAATGAGAAAAAACCAAGCGTAATGATGGTAATTGGGAATCCTATTATTTTAAAAATTGGTTTTACAAAAAAGTTGAGTACCGACAAAACAATTGCAAAAATAATCGCTGTTTTGAAATCGGAAAAATGAACACCATTCAAAAATTTGGTGAGTCCAAAAGCAACAAGAGCTGTAATCAGTATTCTAAGAATCAGTTTCATCATTTTTCTTTTTTAGTTAAACTTAAACGAACCGATTGGCAAAACTTTATTAATTTCAATCTGAGAAAATATCATGACGAAATCTTCATCTTTTTTGGGACTGAAACTTTCTATTTTAAAAGGAAAATAAAGATTTCCAACTTTCTTATAATCTGCATATTGCAAGGTTTCATCTTTTTTAACTTCCTTTATCAATCTGTAATTTTGAGTATCAAAAAAATAAAGGGTTTTATTTACATTTTTGGTCAACTCAATTTTATAACATTCCACATTGCCTACTTTTTCTTTTCCTAATAAATGTGCATCAAATCCTTTGCTTTCCCAGTCAATAAAATCATTATCGAAACTTTCCGGTTGGTAGTCTTTGTACACTTCTAGTTTCTGTGTGGCGTAATTCATTCCATAACCATGTTTGCCATCATAGCCAGAAGTAGGAATTTCTTTTTTATTAATAAATATACTGGTCTTGGTTAAATTGGGTCTAGATTGATAGATTTTAATAGGATACTCGTCTTTTATGCCTAAGATTACTTTGCCTTGTAACTGTACGGAATTCAGTAATTTCCAATTGGTTAAACCTCCAGACAATTCTATATTTTTATCAATGATTTCTTTGGCAGTTTGCGCTTTGAAAAAAGGGGTACAGATAAGGATAAAAGCAAATAATAATATTCTATTCTTCATGAGTAAATTTCGTATAACTAGATTTCAAATTTAATGAAATAATTTTATTTTTCTTAACTGATGATTCTTATTTTTTATTTATATTTCTCAATAAAATTATTTATATGAAACAAAAATTTACATTGTTGGTTTTCAGTATTTTAAGCATTTACATTTCTGCACAAAATACTAAAAACATATTATTTTTAGGAAATTCTTATACAGAAGTAAACAATTTGCCATTATTGTTAAAGAATGTTGCCATTTCTGCTGGGAAAAACATTACTTATGATAGCAATACCCCTGGTGGACACACCTTGCAAGGGCATTTTACCAACGGAACTTCACCCGCCAAAATAGCCCAAGGAAATTGGGATTATGTCGTATTGCAAGAACAAAGTCAGATTCCCTCTTTCCCAGACAACTATGTGAATACCAACATGTTTCCTTATGCAAAAAAATTAGATTCTTTAATCAACAAGTACAACCCTTGTGCAGAAACAGTCTTTTATATGACATGGGGAAGAAAAAATGGTGATGCTTCCAACTGCCCTACTTTGCCTACCGTTTGTACTTATGTTGGAATGGACAATGCTATTAAAACAAGGTATGAAATGATGGCACAACAAAACCAAGCCATCGTATCTCCAGTTGGTGCGGTTTGGCGCTACATCAGAAATAATTATCCTGCGATTGAACTTTATTCCAGCGACGAAAGTCATCCATCCTTAGAGGGTTCCTACGCTGCCGCTTGTGCATTTTATACCGTACTTTTCCGTGACAATCCGGAGAATATTACTTTTAATTCAACACTAAATGCAACAACTGCCCAACAAATCCGTTGGGCTACTAAAGCTGTGGTGTACGATGCTATGTCCACTTGGAATGTTGGAAAATACGATGTACATTCACAATTTACCTCTGTTGTTAGTACCAGCAATCCACTTACAGTACAATTTAACGCCGAATACAATTATCCTGGTGCCACTTACTTATGGAGTTTTGGAGACGGACAAACTTCCAATCAAAAAAATCCTATTCATAGCTATACAGCCGATGGAGTATATACTGTAAATTTAAAAGTAAGTAAATGTGGTACAGAAACTTACGAATCCAAAAACATAACAGTCTCCCAGCTTTCAACCCAAGAAATAAAAGCTGAAAATTTAAGTTTTTTTCCAAATCCAGCACAAGACATCATTGAAATTAAAAATGGAAAAAATGTATCTTACTATGAAATATACGATGCCGGAAGTAGATTGATACAAAATGGTCAGCCTAAGGAAAACTACATCAATATCCAACATTTATCAAAAGGAATTTATATTATTCGTTTCAAAAACAAACAAGGTGAACCTCTTTTACAATCAAAACTAATAAAGCAATAATTGTCAAATAATTTTGTAGGATTACAATTCACTTAACATTAAGTCAATCAGTTAAATACCTTTTCATAAAAAAAGTTTGTGATCGAAAATTGAATTACAGACTTTTTTTTTATTTTGTTTCTCCCAATTAGGGATTAAGTAGTTTTCTGGCTTTTTCTAAATCCTCAGGAACATCTATTCCCACCCCTACAAAATCGGTTTCTATCATCTTTATTTTCATCCCATTTTCCAGGTATCTTAGGCATTCTATCTTTTCCAATTTTTCTAAAGGTGTCATTTCCAAAAGGGCAAATTGCAGCAAGGCTTCCTTTCTAAAAGCATAAACTCCTATGTGCTTGTAATAGTCGGCTACCAAGGATTTTTCCCTGTGGTATGGGATTACTGACCTCGAAAAATACATGGCAAAATCTTGTAAATCACAAATCACTTTTACCTGATTGGGATTTTCAATATCTTCCTTTTCTGTCAATTTTATTTTAAGTGAGGCCAAAGAAATTTCTTTTTTTGTATCAGAATCAAAAACGGAAATCAGTTGTTGTAAAGGGCCAATTTTTAGAAAAGGTTCATCGCCTTGAACATTTACAACGATATCACAATCAATGTTTTGTACTGCTTCTGCAATTCTATCACTTCCGGTTTCGTGTTCTCCCGTCATGATGACATTTCCTTGGATATTTTTAATTTCATCAAAAATAATTTCGGAATCGGTTGCCACAAAAACTTCATGGAAAAGCCCTGTTTCTAATACATTTTGGTAAGTGGTGGCAATGACAGTTTTCCCACCCAAATCTTGCATTAATTTACCAGGAAATCTACTGGCGTTATATCTGGCAGGAATTACAGCTATAATTTTCATTATCAATAATTTAAAAATGATAAAATAAAAAGAATGGACTATTAAAAGTCCACTCTTTGTGAAATTTATTTTAAATTCAATAACGCTTGTTCCAACACGGGAATACAAGCATTTATTTCATCCAAAGACAATCCACCTACCGAAGCACGGAACCATGGTTGTGTTTTGGTATCACCAAAAGAGGAGAAAGGAACTAAGGCAATTCCTCCTTCATTAATCAGATAAAATACCAAATCCGAAGAAGTTTCAATCTTGGTACCATCGGGTTTCATTTTACCAATAAAATCCAATTGAATGGTAAGGTACAATGCACCCATAGGTTGGATGCTGTCCACGGAAAGTCCTTTTGTTTTCAGCGACTGTATTCCGTTGTGTAATGCTTCTAGGCTGGTTTTCAATTTATTTTTATAATCGAAAACGAAATGGTCTATATTTTTAGGATCGGCATAAAATTTAGCGGTAGCCTCTTGTTCTGGTTTCGGAGCCCAAGCACCAATATGCGTATTCAAAGCCTTCATTCTATCGATGATTTCGGTAGGTCCAAAAGCCCAACCTACCCTTACTCCTGTGGCAGCCAAACATTTGGAGATTCCTTCGATATAAATGGTGTAATTTCTCATTTCAGGGAACAAAGACACAGGATCATAATGATCGGCATCAAAGGTGAGATTGCTGTAAATTTGGTCGTACATCAGGTACAAAGGTTTTTCGTCTTCGCTTCTTTTGCTGTTTTCGTCCAAAATTAACTGGCAAATTTCCGTTAATTGATCTTTGGTAAACATGGTTCCTGTTGGGTTCAGAGGGGAACACAATGCCAAAAGCACCGCCCCTTCTACATGTGGGCGAATATCATCGGCGGTAGGTAAGAAATTATTTTCTGGTGTTGTTGCTACTTCCACCCCATTTGCTCCCGTCAAATAGCAATAATGGTTGTTATTCCAAGAAGGAATTGGGAATATCACTTTGTCTCCCGGATCTACAATTACTTTATAAGTAGCGTAAATTAATGGTCTGGATCCTGCAGTTACCAAAATATCATTGGGTGAATAATCCAAATTCCAACGGTATTTTAAATCTTCGGAAACCGCATTTCTGAGCGTTCCCAAACCATTGGCAGGTGGGTAATTGGTTAAATTATTTTGATAAGCCTTTTCAATTTCCTCTTTCAACAAAGCTGGAATAGGATAAATATTGGAGTCTAAATCACCAATGGTTAAATTGGCAATTTGAGCTCCTTTGGCCTTCATGTCATTTACTTCATTCCCGATTTTTACTATTTCGGAGCCTACCAAGTGGGCCGCCAGTTTAGAAACTTTCACTTTTATTATTTTTATTGATTAATTCAGTTTAGTTTAAAGAAAGATCTTCTTTAATTTTTTCAATTTTTTGGTTCAATACGAAGATTTTATGTGTAAAATCCCGCTCGGATGTTACTGTATCTTTCACTGAAACATAAAATTTTATTTTGGGTTCGGTACCCGAAGGACGAATACAAACTTTGGTACCATCTTCCGTGTAGTAGATTAATACATTGGATTTTGGAATCTCGTCCATTATCAATTTTTCTTGATGAGCAACTTTCAGTAAAGTTTGCTCTTTAAAATCCTTAATGATGTCAATTTTTGAACCTGCCATTTCCAAAGGAGGATTTTCTCGGAAATCTTTCATCATTTTTTCAATTTCTTCAGCTCCTGTTCTTCCTTTTCGTACGACATTCACCAAACCTTCGTAGTACATTCCCAAATCTTTATAAATCTCAATCATGTATTGAAACATAGAACTACCTTTGGCTTTGCAAACTGCGGCTATTTCTGCCGCTAACAGAATGGATCCACAAGAATCTTTGTCTCGAACGAAATCGCCGGTCATAAAACCAAAACTTTCTTCGCCTCCACAGACAAATTTTTGTGTTCCTTCCGCTTCTCGAATCATTTTACCAATCCACTTAAAACCCGTGAGTCCTGCTTTGCATTCGATGCCAAATTTTTTGGCTATATCAAAGAAAATATCCGAGGTTACGATGGTAGAACCTATGAATTCATTTCCAGAAATTTTCCCTTGTTTTTGCCATTGTTCCAAAATATAATAGGTAAGAATGGTATTGGTTTGGTTGCCATTGAGCAATTGCATTTCTCCTTCCAAATTTCTTACGGCAATTCCCAATCGATCGCCATCGGGATCGGTACCAATCACGATATCGGCATTTAACTTATCCGCTAAATCCATTGCCATTTCTAAGGCAGCAGGTTCTTCGGGATTGGGCGATTCAACGGTTGGGAAATTACCACTCGGCACCATTTGCTCGGTCACGAAATCCACTTTTTTAAAGCCTGCTTTTTCTAAAGCTTTAGGAATTGTAGTATAGGTTGTGCCATGAATGGAGGTAAAAACGATGTTTACATTGTCTCTACCTATGTTTTGGTACAGAGAATTTTCCATACAAGCATCGATATAGACATCGTCTTGTTTTTCATCAATCCATTCAATTAAACTGTCGTTTCCGTTAAATTTTATTTGGTCGTAAGGCGTAGCATATACCTCTTTAATAATATTTTCGTCGTGTGGAGGAACCACTTGTGCACCATCATTCCAATAGACTTTGTACCCGTTGTATTCCGGTGGATTGTGAGAAGCGGTTAAAACAATTCCTGCATTGCATTTTTTATCACGAACGGTAAAAGACAATTCAGGTGTAGGTCTGTGGTTTTGAAACAACAATACATGAATTCCGTTGGCAGTAAGCACATCGGCACATAATTTTCCAAATTCTTTGGAATTTCTTCGTACATCATAGGCAATGGCTACCTTAATGGTTTCACCCGGGAATTGTTGTAAAAGATAATTGGCCAATCCTTGTGTCGCTTGGCCCAGCGTATATTTATTGAGTCGGTTGGTTCCTACTCCCATTATACCTCGCATACCACCAGTGCCAAACTCTAAATCTTTGTAAAAAGCATCCTCCAGTTCAGGCGATTGGCTGTTTAATAATTCTTTTACTTGTTGTTGCGTTTCTGCATCAAATATATCACTAAGCCAAAGTTGTGCTTTCTCTTGTGTTGTCTTCATTTTCGAATTTCTGTGATTTTAAATTTTAAGAATATCAAAAATAAATCAATGTTTTTTAAGGTGCAAGTTTATGACTCACCTTTGTTGTTTTTTCGGAATTTAATTTCATGACTGGGTTTTGATAATACAGTACAGACGAAGTATTGGATATTTTCCCTTTCAGCGTATCCACGACATTAGCTTCTGCATAACTCCCGTTGGTCGCTTGTAAATCCAGAGTATTCAACTCCCAAAAAGGTGCGATAATACTGGCGGAATCTTTCAGTTTAAAATAGGCTTTTTGTGTATATCCTTTGATGTTGGCCAGTGCATGTCCGGACATGGCAATATTCGATTTCTTGGATCGTAAAGCACCAATAAATTTGGCTGTTTTATCTAAATTCAGGGTAAATTCATCGGTTTTTATTTCCGTTGAACCATTAAATTCTACACTATCTGAAAGCGAAACAGATTGCAAATCTTTTTTAGAATATAGGGTAATCGTATAAAAATCGACTCCTGTTACGGGGGATTTTTCAGAAATTGTTAAATTTTTCTGATCCGATTTAATATTCAGATTATCAATCAGATTGGGATAAGTTTCTACTTCCACAGCATTGCTATCGGCTTTCACATAAAACACACGAAATTTTCCTTCTAATTGTACTTGTGAAAAATCTTTGACAGGAAAAGATTGGGTTTTTATATCACCTTTAGGTTGAATTTTTCCACAAGAATTTAGTAAGAATAACCCTAAAGCAACGAATGCTATATTACTGAATTTCATTAATTAAAATTTAAAAATTAGATAACCTCTTCGATGTGGTAATTTTTATGACCTCGGTTGGTTCTAATAATCAATTCACCAAGAAATCCAGCCACAAAAAGCAATGTTCCCAATATCATAAGGGTAAGTGCGATAAAAAACCATGGATTTTCCGCAATTAAATTCCCATAAATATGATGAACATACACATCGATTAACTTATTCATCCCCAATCCAAGGGCGGATAAAAATCCGAAAATAAACATTAAGGTTCCTGCAGCACCGAAGAAATGCATGGGTCTGCCACCAAATTTGGAGATAAACCAAAGGGTTATTAAATCTAAAAATCCACGGATAAATCGTTCGGCTCCAAACTTGGAAGTTCCGTACGGTCGGGCTTGGTGTTGTACAGGTTTTTCGGTAATTTTTTTGAACCCAGCATTGGCGGCCAAAACGGGAATCCAGCGGTGCAAATCGCCGTAGATGTCCACGGATTTCACTACTTGTTTTTTATAAGCTTTGAGCCCGCAATTAAAATCGTTAAGCTCTACTCCAGAAAGTTTTCTAGCCGCCGCATTAAAGACTTTAGACGGAAGATTTTTGGTCATTACATTATCAAATCTTTTTTTCTTCCAACCCGAAACCAAATCATAGCCTTCTTGGGTTACCATGGCATACAAATCGGGTATTTCTTCGGGAAAGTCTTGTAGATCGGCATCCATGGTGATGACAACTTCGCCTTTTGTTTTTTCGAAAGCGGCATGCAAGGCTTGAGATTTACCATAATTTCTGGAGAATTTAATCCCATGAACCATAGGATTTTGGGATTTTAGCATTTCGATGATGGACCACGAATTATCGGTACTTCCATCATCTACAAACCATATTTCGTAGTTTAATGCTTCTTTTTTGCAAACTGCATCTATCCTGGAATACAATTCGTTGATGCTCTCTTCCTCGTTTAGTAAGGGTACGACAACCGAAAGATGTATAATATTATTCAAGCTGATTGGTTTAAATGATCTAAATTACAATTGAGTTTCTGGGTTTCTCGATCTAAAGAAAGATCCGAAAAAGAATGACAAAATAACATAAAAAATTAGAATTGCAGCGAAATATCCTGCAAAATAATTAAAAGAAAGCATATCTTTTTTTGCGGTTAATTCTGGTGAAAATCCTTTTAATCGATCTTGGTATTTTTTATCCAAATCTTTTCTTTCGGCATCGTCTTTTACAAAATGGAGCGCGTCTTTATATTCCTTATCCAATTCGGCTTTTTGTCTTTCTACATATTGAAAATTCAGCATGTTTTTGGCTTCCACATCGGCAAAATTGAGGAAGGCAAAAATACTGAACATCGATAGAAATCCTCCAACAAACATGGGTACAAACGCTCTTTTGAAGGCGTCTTTGAAGCGAACAACTGCATTTTTTTTCCAAAAACTCCGTACCGAGATAAAGGCAACCACACAATAAAGGAGGGGTAAAACAAAAGAATTCACCTTGAGGGTGACATCATAAAACTGGTTTCCACCAAAAAAATAATACACGGTAAAAAAAATTACCATCGTAAGTGCGAAAAGGATAAGTCCAAGATTTACAGGGCTTTTTGTCGTCATAATTATTACAAATTTTTCTATTTTCCTTTATAGAAAGGGGGTTTTATATTATTTATTTTTAAAATCAATTTTTAGGATTGAATATTTTTCCTATATTTGCACCGGCAAGTCCTAAACAACCAGCTCCTGAGAATCCTCCAGGGTGGGAACGCAGCAAAGGTAATCGGTTGTAGCGGTGTGATTTAGGTAGCTTGCCATTTTTTATTTAATTCTGTTAGTTCTTTTACCGTTTTTACATGCTTCCAGCATTCTCCGGTTTTTATACGATAAATTTGCATATCCGAAACACCAAATTTCTTAGCCAATTCTTTTAGGGTTTTTCCTTGGGATAGTTTTTCTTTTATGTACAAAACTTGGTTTTCTTCTAATTTATTGGCGGTTATTTTTCTCTTTCTAGGTTTATTGAGTTGTTTTTTATATTCGCCATTCGTGTAATAGGGATTTTCTTTGTACCGATCCAAGGCTTCTTCTTTGGTTTTCCACTCCAAATTCGACACATGATTGTTGGTTTTCACAAAATCTTTATGAATTACTATTTCGTCATTTTTACCTTTCTCCAAAAACAATTCTGCAACTGCTCTATGCACTAAAAGATGAAAATAAATAGTGCGTGCTTTATCGGTTTTTATGATGTATTTTTTTCTTTTTTGAATTAAAGCATCTCGTTTTTCTCTCAAATTTGCGATTCTTGAGTTAACAATAGCTTCGGGAATGTCTTTTATTCTTTTTATATCTTTTATTTCTTGGTTCATCAAATCAACCGAAAGATTAAATTCATCTATTTTCCCTTGTACTGCTTTGGATCTTGTTTTGAAAATTTTAGTACTGATGATGGGATAGCCTTCTCGCATTGACCCTTTTAATAACCTTCCTTCGGGACAGTTATGATTGACTGATTTTGCTCTTCCCAAATTGGAAAAAAAGAGTCTTAAGTTTCTACTATTTTCTTTTAATATTGGATATTCTTTCCATATTTCTCCTCTTAAATCCATATTGAAAATTTTTTGTTTGATTGTATTAAAACTCGAACTCTTCGCCTAAATTTGGTAAAAAAAGTTCTACATTTTTATCTTCAAAAAACAATTTAGCTTGTTCATGATCTATACTTATCGGTGGAAAAGTATCGAAGTGGCAACCGATAACTTTAGTGGTATTCAGTAAGTCGGCAGCTGCAAAACTGGCTTTTCTAGGACACATGGTATAATGACCACCTATGGGTAAAATTGCTAAATCAATTTGTCCGTACAGCTGTGGTAATAAAGCCATTTCTGTTGTTACTCCTGTATCTCCTGAGAAGTATAAATTTTTATCAATAAATCGAAAAATATAACCACAAGGTTCGCCTCCATAAGTACCATCTGGAAAAGAACTGGTATGCGAAGCTGGCACCATAGTTATTTTTAAGTCGTCTATTTTGGCTGATCCTCCAAAATTTATATCAATACAATTCGGGTGTTTATAATAACCACAAATTTCCGGCTGGGCTATCATTTGTACTTCGGGATGGGCTTTTAGTACTTCTTCTACATCTGCAATATGATCTCCATGGGCATGAGTTATGAGTAAATAATCAATTTTTTGAGCCCGAATATCAAATTGAGAAAGACTTTTTTGGTAATTATAAAAAGGATCTGAAAGAATCGTTACTCCATTGTATTGAAATAAAAAACAATTCTGACCCAAGAATTTTATCTTCATAAGCGAAAAAAAATTAATAATTTAAAGTAAAAACAGAAGTTTCATTAATATTAAAAAACTCCATTAACAGAGCAAATTTAACATAATATTTTCAAACTTCCTCTATCCATTGAACAAATTAAGTCCAGCGGCCAATAATAATGCCATAACCAAAGTCATTATACCAACTTGCTTCAAGAAGGGATCCAGTTCTTTGGGTTCGTTTACCTTCATTATTTTTCTTCTAAGCCCTGTTAATGGGAAAATCAAAATCATAACGATAAATGGATATACTTTACCGGCTTCCAAAAAACCATTGTAGCCCAAGAAAGTCAAAATAATAATTAATGGAAGTATGAGTAAAATTACTTCATAAATCATTGCATTTCTGAAGCCTAAACGCAAAGCCAATGTTTTTTTCCCACTAAGTCGGTCACTTTCTAAATCTCTCATATTATTGAGGTTAAGTACTGCGGCGCTCATCATTCCTATGGCTGTGGCTGGCATTAGAATATCCCAAGACCAAGATTTGGTGAACAAAAAGTAGCTCCCTCCCACGGAAACCCAACCGAAAAATAAAAAAACCATAAGATCTCCTAATCCTAAATAACCATAAGGTTTTTTACCAACGGTATAACCTATTGCCGCAAGAATACAAGCTATTCCTAAACCTATGAATATCCAAAATTCTTGAATAAAATCAGGGAAAAAAGCCCTCGAAAGCAGTATTACCGTAGCCAATAATGAAAGAATTGATAAAAGAATGACGGCTTTTTTCATTTGTTCAGCACTTATTCTCCCAGAAGCCACAGCTCTGGATTCTGCTTCTGAAGCACGGTGTTGGTCTGTACCTTTTATTCCATCGCCATAGTCATTGGCGAAGTTGGAGAGAATTTGATACAATAAAGTGACCAATAAAGCCAAAATAAAAATGGAAATATCCCAATTTTCGCCTTGGTTCACCAATCGCCATCGTGCAATAAAGGAACCCATGATAATCCCACTCAGCGACAAAGGTAATGTTCTTAATCTAGCAGCTTGAAGCCAGTCTTTCATCTTCATTATTTAAATTTTCGGTATTTTCTATTTTATATAAACAATAATTTATCATTTTCTGGACAGTAGATGCTTGCACTGAGGAAAAATACAAGTTTCCACCAGCAGTATATACTTTAATGGAGGCAATTTTTGATTTTTTTTGCCAAAAATATTGTTTTACAGCCATGGTTTGTATTTTGTCTAAATCAATTGTTTTGGTTTTAATATCCCAAAATCCCGATTGTGTTGCCATCCATTTTTCATTGAGCATCAATCGATTGTTGTTGTAACGAATAATGATGTACAGCTCTACCAAAAGGCAATAAGCCAACAACCCTAGTATGTTTAATTCCCAAAATGATGAGGCAAAAATAAACATAATAATTGGGATGACTATGAATTTAAAGTGCTGAAGCCATAACTTCCTTTTTAACGCTCTACTATTGAAGGCAAATTCAGGTTTTGCCGAAAACACAAATTGCATAAGCCATTGCCTCTTTTGATCATCATCTATCGGAATTTGAATTTTATTCGTTTTACGATCTGTTTCTTTTTCTATTTGTTGGATTTCAAAGTGACTTATATTCCATTTTTTTTGAATATAGTTTTGAACTTCGGTAAGCATTTGAATTTTTGATTTGGCCAAAAGATAAGTCTTAGTGGAAAACAAACCATGCTGAATGTTGAGATACTGTTCTTTTCTTTCTAATTTAAAATTAAAAAACAAAATGAATGATTTCACAATATTGAATACCAATCCTAAGGTAAAAACAAATACTAAAACGATGAATAATAGGAGTATCATTTGCAAGTTAATTTCCATTGCTGAGACTTGTTTTTCTCCCATTTTTAAATAAGAATCAACATCCAAAATTTCTTTATATTCCGAAAACTTGTTAATTAAATAACCTCCAAACACAAAAATAGCTAGGAAATTCCTTAGATAATTGGCAGTTAACCCATATTTCAATAATGTCCATGGGCTAATTACAAAGGAATCTTGTGGGGCACTTGTTGGCTTTATTTTTTCAACTTGGGTTGAAGAATCCATGGGTTTGTCTAGTAAATACGCTTTCAACATGACCGCATCTTGCCACGAAATTGCTTGTACTTTGGCTTCATTGCCTTCTTTCCCTGGGCTATCGATTTCCAATTGGTAGATGCCTAAAATTTTATGTAAAAAAGGCTGATGAATATTTACTTCCTGAATATTTTCTTTTTTGATGATGATTGTTTTCTTATGAACAATTCCTTTTTGAATGTAAAAATCTTTCGTAAGATGAGCTACCCAAAAGCTAAAGTTTTTGTAATGTAAAATTGCCCGTATGGTAAAGACCAAAACGATGATTAAAAAACCAAGAAAAATATACAATAAATTGTCTTTCTTTTTAAACAACGCAATAGCTACTATCGGAAGAAGTTGTTTCCAAATCTGCCCAATTTCCATCGCTGCCAACAGTACAATTCCTATTTTGGACTGCCTTCTGGGTTGTGAAAAATCTATAGGAAGTTCATCATTCATTGGCATTCGTATTTAATGGAGCTTCTGGCAAATTACTTTCTATTTGGGTATGAATAAAAATATACGAATATATTTTTTGAGCTTCCTCTTTGGGCAGTCCAGTAATCGTCACTTCGTTTCCCGAACTACCTGTGTACAAGCTAATAGAGGCCAATCCTAAATATCGAGAAAGCCAACTTTCATCAATTTCTATATGTTGAATTTTATTCAAGGGTACAAAAATGATTGTTTGAGCCAACAAACCATGCTGGTATATAATATCATGCTGACGAAGTGCAAATTTTCTGTACTTGAATTCAAGTAAAAAATATATAAATACAAGAATAACCAGCAACAAAGCAATTCCAAACCATAGCAGAGCATACGGAGCTAATTCCTTATTCCAATACAAAAAAACACCGAGAAAAAGAGATAATAAAAATACCGAGAAAACCCCGGTATTGAATAAGAGTACTTTCAGATATTTGGGAGATACAGACTGAAGTGAAACCGATTCATAGTCCGGTATTCCTTCAATTTCTATCTGATCGTTTTCAAAATTTATTTTCATTAATAAACTGATTAATGATTAAGAAATCCACTGGTCATCGCCAAAATCAGGCTTTCTTTTTTCCAAGAAAGCATTTCTACCTTCCTTGGCCTCATCGGTCATATAAGCTAATCTGGTAGCTTCACCCGCAAAAACTTGTTGTCCCACCATACCATCGTCGGTTAGGTTCATGGCAAATTTCAGCATACGGATAGAAGTAGGAGATTTGGCCAATATTTCTTTTGCCCATTCGTACGCTGTATCTTCTAGTTTAGCATGAGGAATAACGGCATTCACCATTCCCATATCTTCGGCTTCTTTTGCGGAATAATTTCTACCCAAAAAGAAAATTTCTCTGGCTTTTTTCTGTCCAACCATTTTTGCGAGATATGCTGATCCATATCCACCATCGAAACTGGTAACATCGGCATCGGTTTGTTTAAAAATAGCATGCTCTTCACTGGCCAAAGTAAGATCGCATACCACATGTAAAGAGTGTCCGCCACCTACAGCCCAACCGTTGACAACCGCAATAACTACTTTGGGCATAAAGCGAATGAGTCTTTGTACTTCCAAAATATTCAGTCGGTGTCGGCCATCCTCGCCTACATAACCTTGGTGTCCACGGGCTTTTTGATCGCCACCACTACAAAAAGCATGACCACCATCTTTAGGACTAGGCCCCTCGCCAGTAAGTAGCACTACACCAATGGAAGCATCTTCGTATGCATCGTAAAAGGCATCATATAATTCTGAGGTTGTTTTAGGTCTGAAAGCATTTCTCACCTCGGGTCTGTTGATGGCTATTCTAGCAACACCATTGCATTTCTTGTAAGTAATATCCTCGTATTCTTTAGCGGTTTTCCAATTCATAATGATTTGATATAATGTTATTGTACTATTTATTAATTTAAATAAAATAAGAACCCAATTTCTTGAGTTCTTAATGGGTGATCGTTTATCTTTTCTTCATCAAATGTGTAACTAAATCTTTGAATAATTTAATCATGATTTGTTACATTTATTAGTTATTTTCATGTACAAAAATAGGTAATTTATTGAATTCAACAAATAAAAATCTAAAAAAATAAAGCCAAAAATTAATTATATTTGTGGGTTAAATTTTCCGCATGAATCCAGAAGCAATCATCGATATAAAAAAAGAAATTTTTGTAAAAAACGCACACCTCAACAATCTGAAACACATCGATGTACTTATCCCTAAAAATAAGTTCATTGTGATTACTGGTGTCTCAGGATCTGGAAAATCCTCCTTAGCTTTTGATACTATCTATGCCGAAGGACAAAGAAGATATGTAGAAAGCTTGAGTTCTTACGCCAGGCAATTTTTAGGTAAATTGGAAAAACCTAAAGTGGACGACATCAAAGGATTGGCACCTTCTATAGCGATACAACAAAAGGTTATTTCTTCCAACCCTCGTTCTACTGTAGGTACATCTACCGAAATTTACGACTATCTGAAACTCTTATTTGCCAGAATCGGAAGGACTTTTTCACCCATTTCTGGTGAAGAAGTTAAAAAAGACAGCGTAACGGATGTTATAGACTTCATACAAAAAAGAGCGAAACAGAGTTTTTTACTCAGAAGTCCTTTACCATACAATGTTGCAGAATTTTTACATCAACTAAAAACACTTAAACTTTCGGGATTTACCCGATTGGAAATCAACAATAATATTGCCACCATCGAAGACTTAGAGAGTTTTGGTTTTGTTCCAGAGGAAGGTATGGAAATACACCTCATCATCGACAGGTTTACCTACGAAGCAGACGAAAGCTTCCTACAAAGATTGGCAGATTCAGTACAAATGGCTTTTTACGAAGGTCATGGTGAATGCTCGTTAAAGGATGCAGATTCTGGTAAAGTAACTGTTTTCTCTAATAAATTTGAGCAAGATGGAATAGAATTTCTGGAGCCGAACAATCATTTCTTTAGCTTCAACAATCCTTACGGTGCCTGTCCTACTTGTGAGGGTTACGGGAAAATTATTGGAATAGACGAAGACCTTGTGGTTCCCAACAAAAATCTATCCTTGTTTGAAGATGCTGTTGCTTGCTGGAAGGGAGAAACTATGGCAGAATGGAAAAAAGAATTTATAAAAAAAGCCAAAGACTTCCCTATCCATAAGCCTTATTTTGATCTGAACAAAGACCAAAAAAACCTTCTGTGGAAAGGAAATGGTAAAAAAGACTTTCCTTGCATCCAGCATTTCTTTCAAATGTTGGAAGAAAATTTATACAAAATCCAGTACAGAGTAATGCTCTCCCGGTATAGAGGAAAAACCGAATGCCCCGATTGCGATGGAAACCGACTTAGAGTAGAAACGAGTTATGTAAAAATAAATGGACATAATATTCAATCTTGGGTAGATTTGCCTTTAGATGAACTATTACCTATCATCAAAAATTTAAAACTAAGCAAACACGAAGCAGAAATAGCCAAAAGATTATTGTACGAAATTACCACTCGTTTAGAATTTCTGATCCAAGTAGGACTGGGGTATTTGACTTTGAACCGAACTTCCAATACCCTTTCCGGAGGCGAAAGTCAAAGAATAAACCTCGCCACCAGCTTGGGTTCTTCATTGGTGGGTTCTATCTATATTTTAGATGAACCTTCCATAGGATTGCACTCCAAGGATACAGAAAACTTAATACAAGTACTGAAAAACCTAAGAGACCTGGGCAATACGGTAATTGTGGTAGAACATGATGAGGATGTAATGCGCGCTGCTGATTATATTATCGACATAGGCCCGGAGGCTGGAAACTTGGGTGGCGAATTGGTCTTTTCAGGCGATTTTAAGGATTTAAAAAAAGCCAATACCCTTACTTCGGATTATTTGAATGCTAAATTGTGCATAGAAGTACCCAAAACCCGAAGAAAAGCGAAAGAATTTATCCAAATAAAAGGGGCTAGACAAAATAATTTGAAAAACATTTCGGTGGATATTCCTTTGGAAAATTTAGTGGTCATCACAGGAGTTTCAGGGTCGGGAAAATCTACGCTAATGAAGGAGATATTGGTGAATGAAGTCCAAATACAATTGGGAATGGGCGGAAAAAAAGGAAATTACGAAAGTGTGGAGTTCCCCAAAAGCCGCATCAAAAATATAGAACTGATAGACCAAAATCCCATCGGAAAATCGTCCCGATCCAATCCGGTAACTTATCTAAAAGCGTATGATGATATTCGGGATTTGTTTTCCAAACAAAAATCGGCCAAAGTACTTGGGTTAAAGCCCAAGCATTTTTCCTTTAATGTAGATGGAGGAAGGTGCGACGAATGCAAAGGCGATGGGGTGATTACGGTGTCCATGCAATTTATGGCAGATATAGAATTGGAATGCGAAGTATGCAAGGGCAAACGATTTAAAAATGAAATTTTAGAAATAAAAGTTGATGGTAAAAACATATCGGATATCCTACACATGACTGTGGATGAGGCTATTGAGTTTTTCCATCACAACAGGGAAGAAAAAATTGTACACAAACTACAACCCTTGCACGATGTTGGTTTGGGCTATTTACAGTTGGGACAAAGCTCTTCTACCCTTTCCGGTGGCGAAGCCCAAAGGGTAAAGCTGGCTTCTTTCCTAGTAAAAGGCGTTACCACAGACAAAACTCTTTTTGTTTTTGACGAACCTTCTACGGGATTGCATTTTCACGACATCAATAAACTGATGAAATCCCTACAAGCCCTTATTAATCTAGGTCACTCGGTAATTGTCATTGAACACCAACCGGACATTATAAAATCTGCCGATTGGATTATTGATATCGGCCCGGATGCTGGAAAACATGGTGGCGAAATAGTTTGTGTAGGTACCCCAGAGGAAGTTTCAGAAAATAAAATTTCCAGGACTGCCAAATTCATCAAAGAGAAATTGGGATAAAAAGCGGTTCATTTTTTCAAATAAAAATCCCCAACATCATTGATTATGTGGGGATTTTTTTATAAAATATAAACTAGCTATTTGCTTATATTTTAGCATAAAATCGTTCTCTAAATTGATACTGTACTAAAAAAGTGTG
>JAFDZI010000029.1 GCA_018266955.1 Bacteroidota bacterium | reverse complement strand
CACTTTATTGGACACTACCGTTCTTTCTTTTTTCTTTTGGACAAAATTGGACTTTTTATATTCTTAGGCAAGACATATTTTTGATAAAAAATTGAATACTTATGAAACAATCTAAAATCAACATTAATCAAATTGTATCCCCAAAAGGAAATACTTTCCTCATTCTAAACTTTGACGATAAAAATACCCACGAAAATTTTGAAGTCTATCAACTTGTGCAAAATGCTTCTGAAGTTGCAAGAGATGAATTTGCAGTTTCTGAATATGATGAAGATAGAAGAAGTAAATTGAATACACGAGAAATGTGGAAGAAAATTTTAAAAATAATTCCGATTGTTTTATTAATTCTCATCATATCTTGTCAGAAAAAAGATGAAATACAAAATATATCTGAAAAAGAGAGTATCGATTTTTCTGTAGAAAAAAAATCCCAAAATTCAGAAGATACATTTGATATTACAGAAGGAATTTGGTCTTCAATGAATCAACTAAGCAATGCCTATATTAATAATGGAATTTATGATGTAGTTACATCTTTAAAATTTAATAAAAATGGAACTGTTGAAATTTATGAAGGAAATACTGACGCTAAATCTTGTATCTGTACAGGCTTTTATACATTAGAAAATAATAAAAAAACTCTTAAAATAACAAATGTAAACAATCAAAATTGTTCTTGGATGAATAAATTGAACGGAACTTATAGTTATAGTAAAGATGTGTTAGATTCATTTACTAACAATGAAAATGGTATAAGAATAGATCTATGACTTGTGGAGATGAAAGTATAATTTTACTTTTGATAAAATTTTAAATTATTTTGTAAATTTGAATTTTATAACTTGTAAAAGATAATTTTCACTATTTTTAGGCTTTCATTCTATTATGACCTCAGAAGAAGCCCAAAAAGAACTCCAAAAATTAATACGGAAAAAGTTTGTAAAACCTTTAGATTCTATAAAAAGTTTTGAAGAACTCGCACAAAATTCGTTTTTAAGTTTACAAACTTTAAGGCGATTTTTTGGGAAGATAGACAAAGACAAGAGCATTAGTACAGCTTCGCTTTCTATATTATGCCAATTTGTAGGTTTTAGAGATTGGCAAGATTTTGTAGAAAATTTCCAATGCGGAGATTCTATTTCCGAAAAAGATAAGGCTTATATAGAAAATATGTCTGCTTTTTTCAAAAACGGCAAAAAATATAATCTTGATTACCACCAAAATACTTTAACGGTAGATACATTTAACGATTATGCTGCCGTTATTTATTCTAAAAAAGAAAATACAGAATATTTTTATGAACTGTATAAAGACAACAATTGGGTTTGCGACTACATTTTTGCGTGGCTTCCCAATTATAATTTTTTTGGTGAAGATTGGTTCAGGAAAATTCTAAAAACACATATTGAAAACACTTCTACCGAAACGGTAAAATTGGCATTGTCTAACTTTCTTTTTTTAGGAGAATTTTTATCTGATAATACCACAAAAATAACAGCTCCGAAAATTACCGAGCTACAAAATATTTATACCGAATACCGAAAAAAATTCAGATATATGGCTTATCACGAGATGCGTTACCATTCCATTTTGTTGATAGAAGCAAAGAAAAATAAAAACGAAAAAGAATTTCACAAAATTCTCTCTCGATATCTCGATAATCTGGAAAATTCAGGTTTGAAAACTGTTCATCAACAAGAATTGATTATTTTTCTATGCAATACTTTGGTTTGGCTGAAAGAATATGAAACCTGCTACAATCTTTTAAAAAGTGCAAAAAGTTTTTTGAAAACCCTTTTAAAATCTAAAAAAGAAGAAAACCCTATTCATTATTTCGGGATTAATATGCCTTTTGTGAAAACAACTTTTGCGATGGTTTGGCTTGCCAATAAAAACGAAAATCTTGAAGAATTTGAACTTTCTATTTCCGGTTTGGAAGACAAAACGGAGCTTCTCTATAATAATTACATCAAAATAATGTTTATCGCAAATTCTATTCTTACTACAAAAGGAATTACCAAAAAGAAAAGTCTTTTTGATGAACTACAAAATTTAGTTTCTAAAACAAATTATCAAAGGATTTATTCAATTTTAAAAGACCTAGACCCAGATTTTATAAAATATAATTATCAATAGTTATTTTGAACAAATTTGGATTTTTTCCTTTGATAATAATGAGTCTATTTTTATCAACATTTTCCTAAAAAAGAATTATCAAAAAATTCTAAAACCTAATCAAAATTCCCCAGTGGGTTTTAATATCATTAAACATAAAAGGATTACCGAATTCATTACCATTCGAAAGCTGGAAACTCATCAAACCTATCGGTAAAACAAAATTAAATCCAATACCGAAACAGAAATTATATTTTCAGAATTGAAAGAACTTTTTAAAAAACACCTAATTCCAATACGACCAGACCGAACATTTGAACGACATAAAGATAAATACCGAAATAGAGAAAAACCAAAAGTACCTAAAAACATGAAAGATACGCTGTGATTTCGCTTAACTTAATGACATTGGACGCTCGCACCAGCGGTGAGATTTTTTGTTTTTAATCCTTCAAGGTTTTTAAACCTTGAAGGATGGAAGTTGAGAATAAGCAATAGAATAGAAGTACAAGGAAAATAGTTCTGTGAATAGAAGTACGCCCAGAAGTCCTAGTCCGGATAGGAGCGGCATCCTTTTGCCATGGCTTGGGAAAGAGCATGGCGGCAAAAGATACAGCGGATAGCCGGTGGAATGACGAACTAAAGACGAAATGGGGTAACTCCTAATAATATAAAAATGTGAAATATTTCATTAGTTTTTAATATTTTAATGAAAATTGTTTCAGTTAGTTTTTAATTAAGGAATGCACAATAAAAATCGATAAAAACTCCTATAATTTACCTATTTTTGCAATCATAACTGAGATTTATTTTATGGCAAAGCAGGAAGATATTTTTAAAAATGTGGTTTCCCACGCAAAGGAATATGGATTTATTTTTCCGAGTTCGGAAATTTATGATGGACTTTCCGCGGTTTATGATTATGGACAGAATGGTGCCGAGTTGAAAAACAATATTAAGCAATATTGGTGGAAAGCTATGGTGCAACTCAATGAGAATATTGTTGGGATAGATGCAGCTATTTTGATGCATCCAACAACTTGGAAAGCTTCTGGCCATGTGGATGCATTTAATGATCCATTAATAGACAATAAAGATTCTAAGAAAAGATTCCGTGCGGATGTTTTGATTGAAGATTATTGTGCTAAACTTGAAGATAAAGCACAAAAAGAAATTGAAAAGGCAGCGAAAAGATTTGGTGAGACCTTTGATAGAAGTCAATTTGAAAACACCAATCCTAGAGTTTTAGAATACCGAGAAAAACAAAAAACCATCCTTAGCCGTATGGCACAATCTTTAGAAAAAGAAGATTTGGCGGATGTTAAAGCTTTGATTGAAGAATTAGAAATTGCAGATCCAGATACAGGATCCAAAAATTGGACGGAAGTAAGACAATTTAATCTAATGTTCGGTACCAAATTAGGTGCATCTGCTGATAGTGCATCGGATATTTACCTTAGGCCAGAAACGGCACAAGGAATTTTTGTTAATTTTCTTAATGTACAAAAAACCTCCAGACACAAATTGCCTTTTGGAATAGCACAAATTGGTAAAGCCTTTAGAAATGAAATTGTAGCAAGACAATTTATCTTCAGAATGCGAGAATTCGAGCAAATGGAAATGCAGTTTTTTGTTCCTCCTGGAACCGAGCTTGAGTTCTACGATATGTGGAAAAAGAAGAGGCTCAACTGGCATTTAGCTTTAGGATTAGGACAGGAAAATTATAAATTTCACGATCACGAAAAGTTAGCACATTATGCCAACGCTGCTGCCGATATTGAGTTTAAATTTCCATTCGGTTTCAAGGAATTAGAAGGAATACATTCTCGTACCAATTTCGACCTTTCTGCTCATGAGAAGCACTCAGGAAGAAAATTGCAATACTTTGATCCAGAGCGAAACGAAACCTACACCCCATTCGTAGTAGAAACATCTATAGGACTAGACAGGTTGTTCCTGGCCCTTCTCTCCCATTGTTTGAAAAACGAAGTGTTGGAAGATGGTTCAGAAAGAGTTGTGTTGGCACTTCCGCCAGCTTTGGCTCCTGTAAAAGCAGCAATTTTACCATTGGTAAAAAAAGATGGGTTACCAGAATTGGCTTCAAAAATTTATGATGAACTAAAATACGATTTCAATGTTTATTATGAAGAAAAAGATGCCATTGGAAAAAGGTATCGCCGTATGGATGCGATAGGTACGCCTTTCTGCATCACGGTGGATCATGATTCCTTACAAGATCAAACCGTTACACTAAGGGAAAGAGACAGCATGACGCAAGTAAGAGTTCCCATTGCCGACCTAAGAAAAATTATTGATGAAAAGGTCAACTTTAGAACCTTATTATCCAAAATATAATACAAAAACCTAGACTTTAGCGGTCTAGGTTTTATTGTTAAAAATGATATTATTTTGGGCGTTACCCTCGCCAAGGCTGTACCCATGTGAGGGTCGGGCTTTCCGTTGCAATCTTGGCTTCGTTCCTCAGCCAAGGATTTCCACTGCAATCCCTAACGCAAAGGGAAAAGACAAGCATAAGGTTCTCTTCCAAAAAAACAAAAGCTTATAAACACAGAAGTTAAAGCATAGAAAACAAAAAACTTTTTAGAAACAACAAAGCAATCAATTATTCTACTCTGCTTCTGTAGGACTTATGATACCACTATTGTGGTCATCAGACTCCGCAGCATGAAAACCTGCAACACCACCCGATACAGCAAATTTCATGGCCGAAGCAGCCGACATACCCACTACGGGTTTGGTGTTTTTGGCATCAGTAACAATTACCCAGCCCGAAATGGCATAAGAATGAGGTAGATAAACGGCCACAAAATGTTCTTTTTCCACCGCTGTCATTTCTGGTTGTGTTAAAAAACCTATTCTCCATATTTCAGGATTTTCATTGGTTTTTACCCAAACAGGATGGTTGAATTTCTTTTTGTCGCCCACGAAAGAGCTCATCACATCTTTGGTTGGAGTATAAATATGCTTTACACCCGGAGTTTTTTCTAATAATAAATCCAACTGTTCGAAAACAAATTTTCCAAAAACAAATTTATTGGCAAGATACCCTAAAAACGCTGTAACCACAATTGTTGAAACAAATACAAGCCCAGGTATTTCCTTAGCCACAGAAGGGATCATATTGTCTATCGACGAGATAACGGACCAAATAACAAAAACGGTTAAACCAATAGGCCCAATAATAGCCAACCCGTGTAAAAAGGATTTGAAAAACAGATTAATCAAATTTTCGAAAGGACTTTTTTTCATGTGTAGCTATTTATTTTTAATATCAAATACAAATGCCTATTTTCATTAGTATATATCTCCATTTTTTTAACCGTGTATGGTTTCCTTTTTACCATAAGATTGGATGACTTTTGCTTCGTGTTCTAGCCATTCCTCCCACCGTTTATTTACTTTTTCGGCATCTCCCAATTGTCTGGCAAAACCGATGAATGTTGTGTAATGATTGGCTTCCGAAATCATCAATTCTTTATAAAATGTTTTCAGTTCTTCATCCTTAATGTTTTCTGTAAGAACTTTAAATCTTTCGCAACTTCTGGCTTCAATCATTGCAGCAAACAACATTCTGTCCACCAAATAATCTTCTCTAGACCCTTGAATGATGAATTTGTATAAATCGTTTACATAGTCATCTTTTCGAGTTCTTCCCAAGACTCCCCCTCTTTTTTTTATAATTTCATGTACTTGGTTAAAGTGGTCCATTTCTTCCATGGCAATGGCAGTTAGCTCAGCTACCATTTCAGTATGTTCCGGGACCATAGTGATGAGGCCAATGGCATTGGTGGCTGCTTTTTGTTCGCACCATGCGTGGTCAGTAAGGATTTCTTCTAGATTATCTTCTGCAATATTGGCCCATCTAGGATCGGTAGGTAATTTTAATTTGAACATTTTGCTTGTTTTAAAAAGTTGGGATTTATATTTTCTGGACGGAAAGGTAGTTTTTTCAAATCATCTTTCGTTAGCGTAATACAATGTTCGGTTTTATAGTCTAACATTACTTTTTTAATTTCTTCACTCGGGAGAGTAGATTTTCTTTTTTTTGTGTCAATCCAAACGCCTAAGGCTTCGGCAGTGGCACAATGGGTGCCGTCTTCTAAATAAAATCGATGCAAAAATTGGTACATACCACCATCTACAGACATTCCGTTGATTTCTACACTTACATACACCATATTTCCATGGTGTATTTCCTTAAAAAAAGAATATTTTTCATGCAAAATGACCGGACCAATGGAATTAATTGCCAAATGTTGTAGCCCAATTCCCTGTTGATGCATAAAAGCCATTCGAGCTTGAGCACAATATTCAACATAAACAGAGTTTCCTAAATGAAAATTAGCATCTAAATCACTCCATCGAACATCAAAAGGATGAAAATATACCGACATAAAAAATATAAATTTAACAATTGTATTTCTGTTCAAAAATACGGAATTACAGTCGTTTGAAAAAATTGTAATTTTGCAAACTTTAGAAGGTAGTATATGACTAAGAAAAAAGTTCTCATTTTGGGTGGTGGAGCCTCAGGTTTTTTTTGTGCAGCCAATTTGGATGCCCATCTGTATGATGTTGTAATATTGGAACAACAACAAACGGTATTACAAAAAGTGAAAATCTCTGGTGGCGGAAGATGTAATGTAAGTCATGCTTGTTTCGATGCTCGGGATTTGGTGAAATTTTACCCTAGAGGACATAAAGAATTGATGTCTGTTTTTTCAAAATTTCAACCCGGCGACACCCTTCAGTGGTTTGAAGAAAGAGGAGTAAATCTGAAAATAGAAGAGGATAACAGAATCTTTCCGGTAAGTAATTCCTCTCAATCCATCATTGATTGTTTGTTGAAAGCAACAGAGCAAAATAATGTTACAGTACACACCAAAAACACCATCAAAGAAATCATTCTTAAAGAGAAAAGCTATACTATAAAAACCAATCAAGGAGAATGGGATGCAGATTTCGTGGTTTTTGCCACTGGAAGTTCAGCCAAATCTTGGAAAATGATTCAAAATCTAGGGCATACAATTGTAGCGCCAGTACCTTCGTTATTTACTTTTAATTGCAAGGATCCTTTGCTGAAGGATTTGCCTGGAACTAGTTTTAATTGGGCAACTCTTACCATTAAAGAATTAAAAACAGAAGAGCAAGGGCCTTTACTTATTACCCACTGGGGAATTTCTGGTCCTGCGGTTTTAAAATTATCTGCATGGAAAGCAAGGGAATTATTTGCATTAAATTATCAATTCGAGATAGAGGTTAATTTTATAAGTCTATCTTATAACGAAGCTGATGAAATCTTTGCAGATTATCGTTTGCAACATCCCAAAAAGATGTTGGGACAAAGTAAAATATTTAATGTTACCCAAAGATTTTGGAATAAAATATTGGAAATTTCTAATATAAACCCAGACAAACAAATTGCTCAACTGAATAAGAAAGAAATTCAAAAAATCCTAGAATGCCTCTGTAGGAAAAAACTATCGGTAGAAGGAAAATCGACTTTTAAAGACGAATTTGTTACAGCAGGAGGTGTGGAGTTGAAAGAAATAGATTTTAAAACCATGCGCTCCAAGCTGTTGCCTCATTTTTATTTATGCGGAGAGGTACTGAATATAGACGCAATTACTGGCGGATTTAATTTTCAGGCTTGTTGGAGTGAAGCTTGGCTAATTGCTCAAGATTTAAATCATATAGAATAAACAAATAACAAAAAATACTTAATTTTACGAACTTTAACTAAATCTATCTAAAAATGGAATTTTCATACCAGGATCCCTATCCGATTTTAAAAGACGACACTCAATACAAAAAATTAAGCTCAGAATTTGTAAGTACCCAAACCATAGGCGATAGAGAAATCCTTGTTGTAGATCCAAAAGGTCTAGAATTGTTGGCAGAACATGCCATGAAGGATGTTTCTTTTATGCTTCGTTCGGCTCATTTACAAAAATTAAAAAACATTATCGATGACCCAGAAGCGACGGATAATGATCGTTTTGTTGCTTACAACCTATTGCAAAATGCTGCTGTTGCTGTAGAAGGTGCATTGCCCTCTTGCCAAGATACAGGAACTGCAATTTGCATGGGCAAAAAAGGAGAAAATGTGTACACAGGGGTCAATGATGCAGAATGGATATCCAAAGGGATTTATAATACATATCAAAATGAAAACTTAAGATATTCGCAAGTGGTTCCTTTGACGATGTTCGATGAGAAAAACTCTGGATCCAATTTACCTGCACAAATTGATATTTATGCAGAACAAGGCAACGCATATAAATTTTTATTTTTAGCTAAAGGTGGAGGTTCCGCCAACAAAACATTTTTATATCAAAAGACAAAATCTTTGTTGAACGATAAATCTTTGGAAGAGTTTATCAAAGAAAAAATAATGGACTTGGGAACTGCAGCGTGCCCACCATATCATTTGGCTATTGTAATCGGTGGAACATCGGCAGAAGCAAATTTGGCCGCTGTAAAGAAAGCAAGTGCCGGATATTATGATCATTTACCAACCGAAGGTAACATGGGCGGTCAAGCATTCCGAGATTTGGAATGGGAGAAAAGAGTGCAAAAAATATGTCAGGAAAGCTCTATTGGAGCACAGTTTGGTGGAAAATATTTAACACACGATGTTCGTGTAATTCGCTTGCCAAGACATGCCGCTTCTTGCCCGGTTGGTATGGGGGTATCTTGCTCTGCTGACAGAAATATTAAGGGAAAAATCACCAAAGAAGGTATCTTTTTGGAGCAATTAGAAGCCAATCCAAAGCAATTTTTACCTGCAACCCCTCCTCATTTGGAAGAACCAGTTACGATAGATTTAAACCGACCAATGACTGAGGTGCTGGCAGAGCTATCGCAATACCCGATAAAAACTCGATTGAAACTCAATGGTACCCTTATCGTTGCAAGGGATATTGCCCATGCTAAAATTAAAGAATTATTGGATGCTGGAAAGCCAATGCCTGAATATTTTAAAAATCACCCAATCTATTATGCAGGACCGGCAAAAACACCTCAAGGAATGCCTTCTGGAAGTTTTGGACCTACAACTGCCGGCAGAATGGATGTTTATGTGGACGAATTTCAATCCCACGGGGGAAGTATGATAATGCTCGCAAAAGGAAATAGAGGAAAAGAAGTAACGAATGCATGTAATAGATACGGAGGTTTCTATCTTGGCTCTATTGGCGGACCAGCTGCGATATTGGCTAAAGAAAATATAAAATCTGTGGAAGTGGTGGATTTTGAAGAACTGGGAATGGAAGCCTTACGAAAAATTGAAATTAAAGATTTTCCTGCCTTCATTATTACAGATGATAAAGGAAATGATTTCTTTGCGAGTATTGCTCATTAAAATTTGATTGAAAAAATCAATGATATTGAACAAAAATCACTTTGAAAAGTTTGTTTGAAATTAAAAAATACTCTACTTTTGCCTAAAATAATAAGAAAATGATGTTATCAGCATTTTGGCCGTTCTATCAGTTCTTGTGGACTGTGTATTTCTTAACCATGTTTTTGGTTGGTTTTTGGTGTATTTTTATGTTCTTCGGATGGATTATCCCATTGTGGTTAACCCAAGGTTTAGCAGAATATTTTGGTAAAACTAAAGCTTTTGACCCAGAAGAAGTAAGAAGAAAAACTTTGCCAGAACAAGGGCTAGAAGTTGTTTATACCAATCCAAAAGGTAACGGACCATTCATCCACGACTCTCACGGTCATCATTAATTTGATGTCATCTCTTTTTCACCTGAATTCTGAAAAAGGGATATCAAAGCAAAACAAAATATATTGAAATCAGTTTCTATTTTTATGGAAACTGATTTTCTTTTTTTTAATTTCCTTATCTTTGCCAACACAAAAAATCAACGATGTCTAAGTCATTAATCCCGAAGCTAGAAGCCATAAAACAACGCTACAACGAAGTAGCCGATTTAATTATACAACCCGATGTAATTACCGATCAAAAGAGATATTCCCAACTCAATAAAGAATACAGCGATTTGGGGAAAATAGTGAAAGTATTTGATGAATACACACAAGCCCTGAACACGATAGAGGAATCCGATGAAATTATTGCCGATGGATCTGATAAAGATTTTGTAGAATTGGCGAAAATTGAGAAAAATGAAGCTTTAGAAAAAATTCCTGGCTTGGAAGACGAACTCAAGGTATTGTTAATTCCAAAAGATCCGGCTGATGACAAAAATGTAATCGTAGAATTAAGAGCTGGAACTGGAGGTGATGAAGCCGCTATATTTGTTGAAGATATTTACAGAATGTACACCATGTTCTTTAAAAATAAGGGCTGGAAACACGAAGTTACCGATTCCAATGAAGCGTCTAAAGGGTACAAAGAATTGGTAATGAAAGTGGAAGGGGAAGGAGTGTATGGGATTATGAAATTTGAATCTGGTGTACACCGAGTGCAAAGGGTGCCAGAAACTGAATCCCAAGGTAGAGTACATACATCAGCAATTACCATTGCCGTTTTGCCAGAAGCTGAAGAAGTAGATGTAGAAATAAACCCGGCAGACATAGAGATGCAAACTTCCAGATCAGGAGGTGCCGGTGGACAGAATGTAAATAAAGTGGAAACAAAGGTGCAACTTACCCACAAACCTTCGGGGCTTGTGGTGGTCTGTCAACAGGCTCGTTCACAATTGGCCAACCGAGAATTAGCCATGGAAATGTTGCGTGCCAAGTTGTATGACATCAAGCTACAAGAAGTGGTGGGCGATATAGCTGCACAGAGAAAAACAATGGTATCCACAGGAGATAGATCTGCAAAAATTAAAACATACAACTATCCACAAGGGCGGGTTACAGATCATAGAATCAATAAATCCATCTATAATTTGGATGCTTATATGAATGGAGATATTGGAGAAATGATAGATGCAGTGATCATGGCAGAAAATGCTGAAAAAATGAAAGGAGAAGAAGATTAATTATCTTATTTATGATACAAAGGATTACATTCGGTAGTCCTTTTTTTTATCTTAGTCAATAAAAAAACTGCCCTTCGAGAAAGACAGTTTTATTATGTTGAGAAAAGTTATTTATATTCCGAATTTAGCTTTGATTTCTTCCACTTTGTCAAGTTTTTCCCAAGTAAAGAATTCTAAATTTTTCATCGTAAGTTCATTGGCTTTTCCTTCATTAAAAGTTTTGTCAGCAATGTAAGGAGTTCTACCCATGTGACCGTACGAAGCGGTTTCTTGGTAAATAGGATTTCTAAGTTTCAAGTTTTTCTCAATAGCAAATGGTCTAAGGTCAAAAACTTCATTCACTAACTTGGCGATTTCACCATCATGCATATTCACTTTAGCAGTGCCATAAGTGTTGATGTACAAACCACATGGTTTGGCAACACCAATAGCGTAAGACACTTGAACCAAAACTTCATCGCAAACGCCAGCGGCCACTAGATTCTTGGCAATATGTCGGGTGGCGTATGCTGCACTTCTGTCTACTTTAGAAGGGTCTTTTCCAGAAAATGCACCCCCTCCGTGTGCTCCTTTTCCACCATAGGTGTCCACAATAATTTTTCTTCCGGTAAGCCCAGTATCTCCGTGTGGTCCACCAATAACGAATTTACCTGTTGGGTTAATGTGAAATTGAATTTGATCGTTAAATAGTTGTTGGATTTCTGGTTTCTGAGTTTCCTTAACCTTCGGAATTAAAATTTCTATGATGTCTTTTTTAATTTTTGCTAACATAGCTTCTTCAGTATCAAAATCATCATGTTGGGTGGAAACAACAATCGTGTCAATCCTCACGGGTTTATGATCATCAGAATATTCAATAGTAACTTGTGATTTAGCATCTGGACGAAGATAAGGTAAGGTACCAGCTCTTCTCAAAGTTGAAAGTTCCTTAAGGATATTATGAGCTAAATCTAATGCCAAAGGCATGTAGTTTTCGGTTTCGTTGGTTGCGTAACCAAACATCATTCCTTGGTCACCTGCACCTTGAGCGTTGGCAAGGGTTTCGAAATCGGAGCTACTTACAGCTCTGTCCACTCCTTGGTTGATGTCCGAAGATTGCTCGTGGATGGCAGAAATTACTCCACAAGAATCACCATTAAACATGTATTCTCCTTTCGTGTAACCAATTCCATTAATTACTTCTCTGGCAATGGTTTGTACATCCAGATAGGCATCAGATTTTACTTCTCCGGCCAATACAACTTGACCTGTAGTAACGAGAGTTTCGCAAGCTACTTTTGATGCGGGATCATAGGCTAAGAAATGGTCGATTAATGCATCAGAAATCTGATCAGCAATTTTATCAGGATGTCCTTCGGAAACAGATTCGGAAGTGAATAAATAAGGCATAATTTTCTTGTATTTTTTAAATTGAACAATAGAAAAAACAAGAATCGATTACAAATAAAACTAAAATAGAAGTCTGTTTTAGCATTTTTTTAGGAGGTTGCAATCAGTTCAAATTTTTCCTCTTTTTTATCCTTGCAAAATTAAGACAATAAATTGATTCACAAAGAAAAGAATAAAAAATTATTTTCTTTGTGGTTTTATATTGATGAAATCTTCTGGATTATGGTTGAAATTCAATTTTGAGTGAATGGCTGTTTTGACCTCGGTAACCAATTCATCAATAATCTTTTGTTTGTATGTTGGTTTGTAGTAGATTACAGAAATTTCTCTGTACGGGAAAGGTTTTCTAAATCGGATAACTTTGGATTTTTTGTCTTCATTTAGTTGGTTTACGGCCAGTTCAGGCAAAATAGAAATGCCACCCACCCGGTCTACCATTTGCAACAAAGTGTGAATGTTGGACGCTACAAATTCTAAATTTTTGGGTTTTAAGCTATTTTCTTTAAGATTGCAGATGTTTTCAAATTGCGTTCTTAAGCAGTTGCCTTCCTCCAAAAGCCATACTTTATCTAAATCCAATTCTTCTGGAATTACAAAAGAGTCTTCTGTTTTATTGATGTTTTCAGATGAATAAATCATCAACTCTTCATTGAAAATAAAATCCTGATAAAATTCATTTGCCGCATCATAAGGCGTTGCGATAATGCCCGCGTCTAATTCCCCAGATTTCAATGCTTTGATGATGTTTTCTGTCGTCATCTCTTTTACATTAAGCTCAATTTTCGGGTGCTTTTGCAAAAAATTAAAAATCTCTGTAGGGAGTAAGAAAGTAGAAACCGTTGGTATGATGCCAAGATTTAATCTACCAGCCAAGACATTATTAAGCAAGCTTGCGGTATTGCGAAGTTCATTTACTTCATCAATCACCTTTTTGGCTTGATCCAATATTTTTATTCCTACATCCGTGGTACGAATGGGGTGTGTTGTACGATCAAATATTTTAACATCCAACTCATCTTCCAATTTTTGTATCATGGCACTCAGTGTGGGTTGGGTAATAAAACAGGCTTGTGCGGCTTTGCCAAAGTGCTTGTACTTATCTACTGCGATAAGATATTCTAATTGTTGAATGTTCATCGGATATATTTTATCTATCACAAATATATCGCTTATTTTCTTTTATTTCTAATTTTTCGTGGTAAATTTGGGATGTTGAAATTTCATTCTGAATTAAAAGATGTTTTTATCGCTTTTATAGGTAGGAAATGGAAGTAAAATATTTTTAAATGAGTACCAAAAAGTTAACCACAGCACAAGGAAATCCATATTTTGAACATCAAGATTCCCAAACCGTAGGGCCTAGAGGTCCAGTTCTTTTGCAAGATTATTTATTGCAAGAAAATTTGGCTCATTTTGTAAGGGAAAGAATTCCGGAGCGTGTGGTGCATGCGAAAGGGAGTGGTGCTTATGGTCAATTTACCGTAACCCATGATATTAGTGCCTATACCAAAGCAAAATTATTTTCGAAAATTGGAAATACCTGTACTACTTTTACTCGCTTTTCTACTGTAGGTGGCGAAAAAGGCTCGGCAGATACGGTGAGAGATCCAAGAGGGTTTGCTACCAAATTTTATACAGAAGACGGAAACTGGGATTTGGTGGGCAATAACACACCAGTTTTCTTTATTAAAGATGCAAAAAAATTCCCGGACTTTATCCATACCCAAAAAAGAGATCCTAAGACCAATTTGAAAAGCCATACCTCAATTTGGGATTTTTGGAGTTTAAACCCAGAAAGCTTACATCAGGTTCTTATATTAATGTCGGATAGAGGAATTCCAGATGGATATCGATATATGAATGGGTATGGATCGCACACCTTTTCGATGACCAATAATGAAAATCAAAAATTTTGGGTGAAATTTCATCTGAAAAGTGAACAAGGCATTCGAAATTTTATCGATGATAATGCCATAAGGGTAGCAGGAGAAAATCCAGATTACGCCCAAGAAGATTTGTGTAAGGCAATAGAAAATGGTGATTTCCCAAAATGGAAAATGTATATTCAAATCATTAAGGAGGAAGAAGCAAAAGAATTTCGATGGAATCCTTTTGATGTCACTAAGGTTTGGCCTCACTCGGAATTTCCTTTGTTGGAGGTAGGGGTATTAGAATTGAACGAAATGCCCAATAATTATTTTACCCATGTGGAACAAGCAGCTTTTTCGCCCAGTCAAATAGTCGATGGAATCGGTTTTTCGCCAGATAAAATGCTACAAGGTCGAATTTTTTCTTACCCTGATGCACAACGCTATAGATTGGGGGTAAATTATCACCAAATCCCTGTAAATTCTTGCCCAATGGGGTATAGTAACTATCAAAGAGATGGAGCCATGGCGCTAAATCCTGCTGGAAGCGCACCCAATTATCATCCCAATAGTTTTGATGCAATAAAAGCGGATGAATCTTACCAACAGAAAGCCTATGAGATCAATAATTCTCATGTAGATTTTTACAACCGAAATGAAACTGACGACGATCATTATACGCAACCAGGTTTGTTTTATTCTAAAGTGTTGAATACCGAAGAAAAAGAAAGGTTGGTCAAAAATATTGTCGATCATATGAGCAAAATTTCTGGCGATTTGCGAGAAGAAATTATTAACCGACAGCTTTGTCATTTTTTTAGAGCCAACATCGAATTGGGAATGAAGATTGCCATGGGGCTTCAAATAAATATTGATGCTAATGCAATGAATCATTCTAAAAAATAAACCATTATTTTCAGATAATTCATTAAAAAAGAAAGTGATGAATATCATTTTCTTTTTTTTTATTGAAAAAAAATATTACTTTTATAAAATTAATTTAATACAAATTATAGAATCATGACTTTTGAAAATATTCAATTAGTAATTGAAGAAAAAATTGCAATCGTAACCATTGATAGACCGAAGAGTCTTAATGCACTGAATAAGAATACAATTCAGGAATTGAGTACTGTTTTTCAAGAATTAAAATCTAACAAAGAAGTCCGAGTGATTATCTTAACAGGAGGTGGAGACAAATCTTTTGTTGCAGGAGCGGACATTAAAGAGTTTTCGGATTTCAACCAAGAAAAAGCGGAAGAATTGGCTAGAGTGGGACAAGAGTCACTTTTTAATGTGATTGAAAATTTGAATAAACCTGTCATTGCAGCCATCAATGGATTCGCATTGGGTGGAGGTTTGGAATTGGCTATGGCTTGCCATATTCGCTATGCCTCGGAAAATGCTAAGTTGGGCTTGCCAGAAGTAACTCTGGGCTTAATTCCTGGTTATGGAGGAACACAAAGACTTCCAAAGTTGGTGGGGAAAGGACTTGCTAATGAGATGATTTTTTCTGCAAAAATGATATCCGCAGAGCGCGCCAAAGAAATTACTTTGGTTAATGAAGTATTTAGTCAAGAAGAATTATTAATAAAAGCCAAAGAATTGGCAAATACGGTTGCTAAAAACTCACCCCAAGGAATTGAAAAAGCCATACAAGCCGTAAATTTATCGGATACAGAACAAGGTTTTCTTGCAGAAATGAAATACTTCGGTGAGTTATTCGAAATGGAAGATAAAACAGAAGGAGTGAATGCTTTTTTAGAAAAAAGAAAACCAGTATTCAAATAAAAATTGAAAATGGCATATAACAAGTTTGATATTGCCTACTTGCGCATGGCAAAAGAATGGGGAAGGCTTTCCTATTGTAAAAGAAAACAAGTGGGTGCGCTCATCGTAAAAGATAGAATGATTATTTCTGACGGGTACAATGGTACACCGTCAGGTTTTGATAATTGTTGTGAAGATCAAGAAGGAAAAACCCACTGGTATGTTTTGCACGCCGAAGCCAATGCTATCCTAAAGCTAGCATCCTCTACCCAAAGCGCCAAGGGAGCGACACTGTATCTAACTTTGTCGCCTTGTAAGGAATGCAGCAAATTAATATTACAGGCGGGAATATCGCGACTGGTGTATATAGATGAGTATTCTGATGATGATGGGATTTCTTTTTTGAAGGAGCATCAAATAGAAATACTCCAAATTCCGGAAAATGAATTGAAGGAAAAATAAAGAATTAAAAGTGAGTTTAGTAAAAGATAAACTCCCAAGCACACAAAAATAGAGAAAATAGAAATTGTAAAAAAACACAGTTAAGCGAATGAAATGGGATGAGAAAATTAAAGACTTTGAAGCGTTCTTGAAGTTCGAAAGAAATTCTTCCGAAAACACACTGAATGCATACTTGAGCGATTTGAAGAAGCTAAAACAATTCACGGATAACCATTTGGATGGGGTTTCGCCATTAGAGATTACTCAAGAAAATTTGCAGGAATATTTATTTCAAAACGCAAAAGAAAAATTCAGTGAACGATCTCAGGCACGATGGATATCTTCCATAAAAGCTTTTTTTAAATATTTACTTGAAGATGAATGCCGAATGGATAATCCCGCGCATTTATTGGAAACTCCTAAGTTGGGTTTGTATTTGCCAGACACCCTTAGTTTGAAAGATGTAGATGCTATTTTGCAAGCTATTGATACCGATACCGCATTGGGGAAAAGAAATAAATGCATGATAGAAGTGCTGTATGGCTGTGGATTACGCGTTTCTGAATTGACGGATCTAAAACTATCGAGTATTAATTTCAAAGAAAAATATTTAAAAGTAGAAGGAAAAGGAAGCAAAACCCGTTTTGTGCCTTTAGCGGACTATACCATTCGTTTGATTAAAGATTATCTGAAGCAAGTGAGATCTGCGCAGAAAATTCATCCTAAATTTGAAGATACTTTATTCTTGAACAGTAGAGGGACATCCTTGTCTAGAGTGATTGTTTTTATCATCATCAAAGAATTGGCAGAAAAAGCAGGAATCAACAAAAAAATTTCTCCCCACACCTTCAGGCATTCCTTTGCAACTCATTTATTGCAAAACGGAGCCGATTTAAGGTTTATACAAGAAATGCTGGGACATTCCAGTATTACAACCACTCAGATATATACCCATTTGGAAACCGAAGAGTTAAGACAAACAATCTTGGACTTTCATCCTAGAAATATGAATTAAATGCACAACTATACTTTTTGTCCGCAATGTGGCCAATCGACTCTTGAGTGGGATAACAATAAAAAATGGAATTGTAATTCTTGTGGTTTTGTTTTGTACCATAATGTTGCTGGTGCTGTAGCAGTAGTTGTGGAGTGTGATGGCCATATTTTATTAACCAAAAGAAATTGCAATCCAGCAAAGGGAAAATTAGATTTGCCCGGAGGATTCGTAGATCCCAAAGAGTCGGCAGAAGAAACTTGTGCCAGAGAGCTTTGGGAGGAACTAAAATGGACAATAGATACGGATAAATTAGAATTCATTACTTCGCTTCCTAATGTGTATCAATACAAAGAAATTGCTTATAATACCTTAGATTTGTTTTTTCGATATACCATAGAAGAAAGACCGAAATTTCTTTTAGAAAAGTCCGAAATTGCAGCGGTTGTTTGGCTAACAAAAGAAAATTTAACTTTAGAAGACTTGGCCTTCGAATCGCAAAAAAAGTTTTTCAAACGATTTAAAGAATGATGATTCATTAGAAGACAGTATTGGATAAAAATAATGAAGTGAATATTAAGGATGACAGTAGAAAAACAATTTAAAATCTTATTTATCTCCTCTTGGTATCCCAATAAACTTGAACCCACCAATGGAAATTTTGTACAAAGACATGCCGAAGCCGTTGCAACGCTTCATCAGGTTGAAGTACTGCATGCCATAGGAAATCAAGAGCAAAAAGAGCGTTTTGTTTTTGATGAAAAAGTCATCCATGGCATTAGGACTTTGGTGGTGTATTATAAGAATACAAAGAATCCATTGCTCAATTTTTACCGAAGAATGAAAGCCTACAAAATAGGGTTTCAAAGAATGTCATTTCCAGATTTGATCCATGGAAATGTTTTGCACAACAATATGTTTTTTGCAGTTTATCTCAAGAAAAAATATTCTATTCCTTTTGTTATTACCGAACATTGGACGGCACTTAGGCAAAAAAATGCACATATAACTCCCAAAGCAGTACAGATAACGGCACGCATCATTGGAAATTTTTCCAATTTTCTTTTGCCTGTGAGTGAAGATTTGCAGAAAGGATTGCATTATTTGAAAATAAAAACGCCCATGAAAGTCATTCCCAATGTAGTGGATACATCGTTGTTCTCCCCTTCGCAAGATCAAAATTCAAAATATACTTTTATTCATGTTTCCAATCTTATTCCAAGAAAAAATCCAGATATTATTTTGGAAACTGCTATTGGGTTGATGAATAAAGGGTTTGATTTTCAGTTACAGTTGGGAGGAGATGGCAATGCAGAAGTGTTGGAAAGGCTAAGAACAAGGGTGGAAAAGTCTGGTCATCAAAATAAAATAGAAATTTTTGGAATGCAAACCATCAGTCAAATTGCATATCGAATGAAAAACTCCGATTGCTTTATCCTTTTGAGTAACGATGAAAATCAGCCTTGCGTTATTGCTGAGGCTTTTGCCAGCGGTTTGCAAATCATTTCCACACGAGTGGGAGGAATTGCTGAGTTTTTGCCAGAAAATTTTGGATTGTTGTTGGAAATTCCCGATTCGCAGTTGTTGGAAGAAGCGATGGTGAAAATGTTGCGACATAAAATACCTAGAAACAGTGCACACCTCAATGCCTATGCGGAAAATACATTTTCAATAAAGACCATTGCACAAGAGTTTGATAAAGTCTATAAAAAAATCCTCAATAATTGTTAATTTTGAGTGGACAATTCTTTTTAATCAATACAATTTCTTATGCCTCAAGGTTTCTCCATAAAAATTTTCAATAACAGCATTACCATTCAGTCCCCATTTTTAGAAAGGAATGATAACCTGCTGATTCAGAATGAAATGCTAGAGATAGGTTTGGAAGGATTGGTGCTCAATAAAAAAAAATTACTCAACCAATATGCAATGTCCGATTTTTCAACTTTAATTTTGGAATTATACCAAAATAAAAAAGAAAATTGGATACAAGAACTAGAAGGCGAATTCAGAGGTTTTGTGTATGACAAATTACGGGCAATATGTTTTGTTTTTACCAATCCCACTGCGACACAAAGGGTTTTTTACTATAAAAAAGGCACCGTAATTTGGGTCGATAGTCATCTGAATCGATTGGTTGCTCAACTGAAGAATGATAATGTTAAACCAGAACCCAATATAGTTGCGATTTACCAACTGATTTGCATTGGAAACATGTTGGAAGACACAACTCCTGTACAAGGAGTGAAAAAAATTCTGGACGGACAATATATTGACATTGATTTAACTACTCAAAACATCGTTCAAAAGGAGTATTATTCTGCATTTTCTTCACCTCGATTTGTGAAAAGTAAAGACAAAGCACTCCAATCTTTGCATGAATTGTTCGAAGAATCTGTAGTCATGGAATATAGTAAAGATACAGAGCTAGGAAAAAAATCATTGGCCTTGTTAAGTGGTGGTTTGGATAGCAGATTGGGTGTGATGTACGCTGTGGATAATGGTTTGTTGCCCGAAAATATTTTATGTTTTTCACAGTCGGGGTATTGGGATCATCTTATTTCAAAAAAAATAGCCAAAGACTTGCATTTACATTATGAATTTATCCCATTAGATGGAGGGAGCTTTTTAAGTAAAATAGATCAACTAACTTCAATTTCAGAAGGTTGTGGTTTATTTACTGGAGGCATTCATGTACAGCATGCGATGAACAAGTTGGTGTATCAAAATTTTGGAATCTTTCATAGTGGTCAGATTGGTGATGGAATTTTAGGTGGATTTAATTCTGAGCCTTTCAAGAAAAAACCATCTTACTTTAAAATTGTTCAAAATAATGCCTTTTTACCAGCAATAGAAGAAGATTTAAAAGAAATAATGAAGCGCTATGAAACCGAAGAATCTTTTTTGTTACGGAATATAGCCTATAATAGAACTGTTTTGGGGGCGCAAGTTTTACAGCAAAAAGCATATCAAACTTCTCCTTTTATGTCTAAAGAAATGCTTTCCTTTGCCTTTAGCCTACCCGAGGATTGGAAATTTGGACATCGTTTGTACTTGGAATGGATTTCCAACTACTGTCCGCAAGCAACACAATACAGATGGGAAAGAACTTTGCTAAAACCCAATGCTTATTGGAAAACTCGTTTGGGGGATCGATTTTTGAAACCGATTTTCAAAAAAGTTAATGAAAAAATACTGAAAACACCTCAAAAATCGAGTATGTATCCTTATGCATATTATTTTCAACAAAGTAATGAATTGCAAAAGGTTTATCATAACTATTGGGAAGAAAATATCGATCGATTGAGTCAATATCCAGAATTACAATCGGATGTAAGGAAGCTATATGCATCACAAGATTTTTTCCAAAAATGCAGAGCCATTAATGTTTTATCTGTTTTCAAATTATTTTTTGACGCATGAAAAATTTGAAAGATTTCTTGCGAACTTTTATTCAAAACAGTGGGCATTTTGTCTTTGTGTCCTTATTGTTGGCGAAAATCACAGCATTTTTAACCTCTCTTTTAATCATTCGTTGGTTGCCAGTACAAGATTTTGGGGCATTAACAACGGTATTTTCTCTATTCAGTGTTTTTGCTCCCTTCAGTGGTTTGGGAAGTAGCCAAGCTTTGTTGCGCTTCGGTTCATTGGAAAATAAACAGAAAGATAAAGAGATTTTGGGGAATTATTTATTTCAAAAAGGCTTTGTTTATCAAGTGGTTTTGTCATTTTTGTTTTTTGGAGTCAGCTTATATTATGGTTATGTTCAAGAGTTTTCTTGGTTCATCGCTGTATTTTTTAGTATTCGGTTATTGGGGGTTTATTTTCAAAATCATATTCAATCCGAGCTTAGGATAATGGGCAACAATCGTGGTTTTGCCATGCTTAATAATTTCATCAATATTTTTGGACTTATTTTAGTCGGCTTTCTTACCTATTTTTTTAAGCTTCAAGGCTATTTAGTTGCAATGGCCATTCTGCCATATTTGTCTTTATTTTGGATACGAAAATCAATTTTCAACCGATGGTCTCCACCGTCATTTTCCGTTAAAGAGCTATGGCAATATGCGCTGCATACTTCGGGTACCGCAGTGCTTTCCGATGCTTTGTTTGCTTTGGATATTCTATTGTTGTCATGGCTACTTAATGAAAATGCTACAGCACAATACAAAGTGGCTATTTTGCTTCCTGCCAACATTACATTTTTGTCCTTAACTTTTATGCAAAGTGATTTTCCCAAACTTACCAAGCACTACCAAGACCGCTTTTTTCTGAAAAACTATATTCTGAATTATTATAAAATTTTTGTCCCACTTTGTATCTTTATTTTCGCTGTGGTTGTGGCTTTTGGAGCCAATATTACTTCGTTGTTTTTTGGACAACAATATTTAGCTTCTACTCAGGCTATGGTGATTTTGTTTGCTGCATTTCTATGCAATATGTTGCTCAGAAATTTGTACGGAAATCTGCTTTCTGCAGTGGGAAAAATGCATGTTAATACTTGGGTTTCTGTAACCGCATTGGTACTCCTTACTTCGTTGGCTTTATTTTTGGTCCCTGAAAAACAAGTGGTTGGAATGGCAATGGCGCAATCTTTTTCGTTGGTGTTCACCGGTTTGCTTTTAGCATTTTATTTTTGGAAGTATTACAAAAAACTAAATGTTTCGTCACCGAATAATCATTAAAGCTTCAATATTTAACTACCAAAATGTTTCATAAAATTTATTAAACAGTATCTTTGCTTTATGGTAAAAAATAGTGTAAGCGTTTTGTTTATTTTATTTGTTCTCCTTATTTCTTGTAGGAATGGCGAGGATAATGGACAATTTATTGATCAAAAAATTCAACTATATATAGACTCAGCAGGGCAAGATATGTTGAATGCAAAAATTCAAGGCTCGTATTTTTCTATTGCCTTAAATGATGTATATGGCGATACCGATGTGGCTCCTGTAGCATTATCGTTAAAAAAAACAACGGATACCATCAGTTATATAGAGTATATTGCTGGAGCCAAAAGAATTCCGATAGGTACTTTGGATAATGAAACGACCATTTACCAATCCAAAATTGCACTGTCATTGAAAAAGAAAAATGGAAGCAATACACTCACCACACAAGATACACTGGTGCTGAATTATAATTACTCGCCAACTTTATTTCAGATCCATTCAGCTGAGTATAATGGTGTACAAGTCTTTGTGAAAAACTCAGATACCGAAAATCGTATAAAAATTTTTAAATAAATCATTAAATTTGCACTTTACAGCCTAATAACAAAGGTTTTTAGGAATAAGAATTATTAAATCTCTGCATATGTTACAAGTAAATTTTCTAAAAGAACAAAAAGAAATTGTTTTAGAAGGACTCAAGAAAAGAAATTTTAAGAATACCGAATTAGTTGATGAAGCCATACAATTAGATGAGGAAAGAAAGAAACTCCAATTTGAACTCGATAATTTGAATGCAGAGAAAAACAAAATCTCGAAAGAAATTGGGCTGTTAATGAAGGAAGGCAAAAAACAAGAAGCCGAAGCGGCAAAAGCCAAAACATCCGAGTTTTCAGAAAGAATTAAAGCGTTGGAAAACCAAAAACCTTTGGTTGAAGAAAAACTTCAGGAAATCTTATACCAACTTCCTAATATTCCTTGCTCTATGGTAAAACCTGGAGTGGGAGCAGATGATAATGAGATTGTGTATCAGTCGCACGAAGTAACAGGACTTGGTGAAGGAAATATCCCACACTGGGACTTGGCAAAAAAGTACAACCTAATCGATTTTGAATTGGGAGTGAAAATTGCTGGTGCTGGTTTTCCTGTATATTTAGGAAAAGGGGCTCGTTTGCAAAGAGCGTTGGTACAATATTTTTTGGATAAAAATACAGATGCCGGGTATATGGAAGTCAATCCTCCTCATGTAGTGAATGAGGCTTCTGGCTATGGAACAGGACAATTGCCGGATAAAGAAGGTCAAATGTATTTTGTGGGTGAAGATAATTTGTATCTTATCCCTACGGCTGAGGTGCCCGTAACCAACATTTACCGAGATACCATTATCGACGAAAAAGATTTCCCGGTAAAAAACACTGCTTTTTCCCAATGTTATAGAAGAGAAGCGGGATCTTACGGAGCACATGTTCGTGGGTTAAATCGTTTACATCAATTTGAAAAAGTGGAAATCGTACGAATCGAAAAACCTGAAAATTCTTATGCTGCTTTAGAGGAAATGGTTGCTCATGTACAAAGCATTTTAGAAGATTTGGAATTGCCTTACAGAATATTGAGATTATGTGGTGGTGATATGGGCTTTACTTCGGCTCTGACCTATGATTTCGAGGTTTGGAGCGCGGCTCAAGAAAAATGGTTGGAAGTATCTTCTGTTTCCAACTTCGAAAGTTTCCAAGCCAATCGACTCAAGTGCCGCTATAGAACCGATGGGAAAACGCAATTGGTTCATACCCTGAACGGCTCTGCCATGGCTCTACCAAGAATAATGGCTGCATTATTGGAAAATAACCAAACGGAAGAAGGCATCCGACTACCAAAGAAAATTGCAGAATATGCAAGATTTGAATGGATAAAATAAAATGAAAAAAGAGGCTGTCCGAAAAGGA
>JAFDZI010000028.1 GCA_018266955.1 Bacteroidota bacterium | reverse complement strand
ATCTTGATAATCTGAACTTCTGAATATTTACTGTTTTTCATAGTCTTCCAAATTTAAAACTATATTTTTAAATGCTACAGTTTTTAGGGAAGATTACAGCTGTGGGATCTTCCCATGGTTCTGTGTATTTGTACTGAAAACCCTCCAAATAATTAGTTTCTATCGCTCCGTAGATTTTCTTTACTTTTATGCCATCGGCACGGTAAACATAATTGGTTGTTACGGAGTTTTGAACGATTTGCTTGGGTAAATGTAAGAAATTATATTGTTCGTTTTTGTAGATGATAGGGTAAATTGTGCGGGGCTATAACTATTGGCACGAGCGTGACGCTCGCGCCAGCGGGGATTTGCGCCAGCGGTTTTTTTTTATTATACTAATAATTTGGATGGTATCAAGTAAGTTGCTCACTCTTTATGCTTTCTTGAAATTTTATGGTTTTAATTTCTTTGGGTCTTGTCTTGCATCAAATACCTGTAATATCCAAACTTGATTATTTTTGACTTTATACACAATTTTGAAATATTTGTAGATTGTTCTGTATTGGTCAGGTCTTAAATTTTCTTCTGTTTGATGCAGGATATTTGGGGTCAATGTATCTCCCTTCTTTTTTATTCCTTTTACAACACTATTAGCTCCTTTAATGGTTTCTTTTGCATAAAACTTCCAAATCTTTTTTAAATTGGCAACTGACTTTTTAGACCATTTTACTTCCATGTAGCAATTTCTTTCACTAATTCATCAGAAGTTAAATATTCTCCTCTTTCAATTTCTTTTTCAGCTTCTTCTAATTCATTTTGAAATTGCTCTAGGGTCAATGCTCTTCCATCAACAGTATAGGCTACAATGTCGTTTTTTTCTTCTTTTTCTATAATAGCTTTCAATTTAGCTAAAACAGAATCCTTTGCATTATTCAGAATATATTGGGCTAATTGTTCCCTTGTGAAATTCATTGCTTCCATCACAAAAATATTTATATACAAATATAACAAAAATCGTACAGAAGTTGATCTTTTCCCTCGTCTATCCAAGTGGTCTTTGCTTCTTTTGTTTTTATATTTTTAAAGGAGTCCGCAATCCTCATTCTTCAGGTTGAATTGGTAAATAGAGGCTTTATTTTTATAAAATGTAAAATATTCAGATTGATGTATAGTTACGAGTAACTAATCCGAGAAATCGGGACACTTGAAATGCCAAGTTAAACATCCAAAGAAGTCTGCCAAAGAGATTGGAGCTACGGGTTGCAAATCTGCATCGGGGTTATGGATTGTTTTTATGCCAACCACACGATACAATCGTGCGGTAGTGGGCTTGTTTCTTTGTTCTGGTCTAACACCGAAACAGAAATTATATTTTCAGAATTGAAAGAACTTTTTAAAAAACACCTAATTCCAATACGACCCAACCGAACATTTGAACGACATAAAGACAAATACCGAAATAGACAAAAACCAAAAGTGCCTAAAAACATGAAAGATACGCTGTGATTTCGCTTAACTTAATGACATTGGTCGTGCGGCAGCGGAGGGCTTCTCCGCCAGCGGAGTTTATCTTATTTACCCCATCCTATATGGTTCTGTAAAATAACAGGATAGTATATTTTATCAAGTCCAATAGGCTTGTAAAACATTAATGTAATAATTAAAGGTTTTTTCAACTTATTAGTATCGTTCGGGTTTTTATAGATATACTGAACATATTTCATTTTGACACTGGGATCGACATCAACAGTATCTTTTATTTTAATGTTTTCTAAAAAATTTTCTTTAGAATTTATTTCTTTATAATGTTTGGTTAAAAAAAATAATTCAGATCCCGTTACGCCAGGGTAGTCCTCTGACTTATAAACCAAACTGTTATAAAATGGTAAATTATTTCCTTTAACCGCCTTCCAATATTTAGTAACGGTTTCTTTGATTTGCTCTTTATCTTTCTGTTCCTGTGATACACACGACAAACAAAGAAAAAGAATAATGAATAGAGGTATTGCTTTCATTAATGTTGTATTGGTCGATTTACTTTTAATTGTTCATCAAGCGATTGAATAGGTATTCCATTTGCCTTCATAATTTGTGTGCCATTTTGGATTATCAAAGAATTAGGCATTAATCCTCCTTCGGGATTAGGAAGCGTTCCGTCAAAAATATAATTCACTACATCATTTCTGACTTGTTGAGTCATATCGATACTGCTCTTATCAACAAATTGTATTGCCTGATCCATCGTCATTGCTTGAGTTTTTATAGAAGAAATATCATCTACTGCTAGAGTATAATTTATTGTGCTATTTATTGCGTTTGGAATATTTATCGCTAAATTAATTAAACTGGTAATTTCTTTTACCCCTTCAGCCTTTGCAACCGCTCTATCTAATCCCACTTGTTTCAGATTCCACATTTCTGAATTTGTTTTGGTGGTTTTAAAACTTTGACGGTCTTTGTTTGAAATTTTATCCGTAGTGTCCTGCATTTGCGCACTGCTGGCTGTAGGACCATTATACTTATATGAATCTTGTTTTAATCCAGTTGTACCAGTACTAATTCTCGCACCATTAGGGTTATAGCCACTGGTTGATAAACCCAAATCTCCCGCTGTAAAATAAGCGTGTCTATTACCACTTTGGCCAACATAAGTTTGAGAAATCGGCGCTCTAACCACTTTCATGGCATTTCCGTGAATAGCGAAGAATCCTGTATGATTTCGTAATAACTCCAATCCCTCCAACTCAACACCCATTCCTAATTTGTTTTCTTGGAACACATACGTAGAATTATAAGGAAACTTTTCGCTTAAAGGATCGATATTAAAAAATCGTCCCACATCGGGCATATAGTTCCGCCACTTAAAACTGTACCAGCCAGTTTCTTGCAACTCCTGACCCTGATACTTGTACTGATAGGCATTCTCAAAATTATTATATTGATTGTTGTGCAATAGTCCGAAAGGGTAATAATCGTTTGCGCCCTCCACTTCGCCGGGAATGAGGTAGTCGTAACAAGCCCAGTCGCCATTGGTCATGGGTGTGCAGTGGCTTATTCTAATCTCGCCGTTTACTTTTCCGTTGCCATCGGCATCGGCGTAGCTCAGCCTGATGTTTCCTAAATGGTCCAGAAAGTTGTAATAATATTGTTTTTTCATGGCGTCAAAATATCCTTCAGAGGTTGGGACGAATCTTAATTTCATGGTTGCAACGGTCATTGTTGCTGTGGGACCTTCCCATGGTTCCGTGTATTTGTACTGAAAACCCTCCAAATAATTGGTTTCTACCGCTCCGTAGATTTTCTTTACTTTTATGCCATCGGCACGGTAAACATAATTGGTTGTTACAGAGTTTTGAACGATTTGCTTGGGTAAATGTAAGAATATTATTCTGAATTTATTACTACCAATTTTTTGCCCTTCACACGAAACAATTGTGAGGTGGTAAATTAATACTGGAAGGTTAAACCGAATATTATATCAGTTCTATTATCTTTATACCTAAGAAAATTATGTATATATTTGTATTGAATTTGTTTCAAATTGTTTATGTTTAACAAAAGTTTATTCAAAGGAACACTACAGTCCATTATTCTACAGCTTTTGGCTACGGAAGTCAAAATGTATGGCTATCAATTAACCAAAAAAGCCAAAGAATTGACCAATGGGCAATTGGTAATTACCGAAGGCGCATTGTATCCCATTTTGCATCAATTGGAAATTGATGGAATTGTACAGAGCGAAATTCAAACCGTTAATGGGAGAGAGAGAAAGTACTATCTTTTAACCGAAAATGGTAAGTTGAAACAACAAGTATCCCACCAAGAAATGTTGCATTATATTTTTAATTTAAAAACAATTTTCAACCATGATAAATGATGAACAACTCAACCAAATTACTCAATATCTTTTAGGTTGCAAAATCCCAATCGACATGCTATTGGAAGTTAGAGATCATATCGCAACGCAAATTACTGTGGGACAAGTGGACGAAAATCTCACCTTCGATCAAGCATTTCAAAACGCCAAAAATTCTTGGCAAAGAGACCTTCGCCCTTATTGGAATGGAAGTTGGGATCTTGAAGACAAAAATAATATGGTTCGTTCGTTTACCCGAAGTTTAATTGTAGCCCAGCTGAAAAAGGCGGCATTATTTGGTCTTATTCCTATGTTGTTATTGTTGGTTTTGGCTACAGTTGTGCCATTGCCTATATATGAATACATTGTTTTATCCGTGTTGTCGCTCATTGTTGTATCATCATTGTATTTGTTAATTCGCCACTGGAAAACATTCCAGTTGCCCAGAAAATATCCAAATCTTATCCTTACACTACATCAGAATTATGCTATTTTACCACTAGCATCGGCTTATTGGTTTTTCAAAATGCTTACCGAATATCAAACCGTTACACAGTCTTTTTATTCTATCTCCCAATTTACCCAATGGATGCCATCCGTTTTCATAGTCATACTAGTTTATGTCTTTGTTGTGGTCTGTCTTTTTTCTTATTACAGCCAAAAAGAATATCTGAAAAGGATAATCGGTATAAAACCATTTTTAGAACAATACGCGTAAGGTTTATTTGGGCGTGTCCCTCGCCAAAGCTTTTCCTGCCCCTCGGGTCGGGCTATCCGTTGCAAGTCCTCGCTCGTACCTCGCTGTGGGCTTTCCACTACTATCCCTCACGCAAAGAAGTGCCAGTACTTAAAGATGGAGAAAAGTTAAAATTAGGAGATTATTGATCCCAATTCAAAAAGGATTCAACATTAAAATCTTGTTAAAAATTAAAAATTATTTTCTTTTTCAATAAGAATCATTTAATTTTGCAAAGAAAGTAAAGATGTCTATACATAACAAAATCGTAGAAACAGCCATCACTTTTGATGATGTACTTCTAGTTCCCTCATATTCAGAGGTTTTGCCTAATCAGGTTTCACTAAAATCAAGACTAACCGATAAAATTACCCTTAATGTACCCATTGTTTCTGCTGCCATGGATACCGTTACCGAAGCAGATTTAGCCATTGCCATTGCAAGAGTAGGTGGACTTGGTTTTATTCATAAAAATATGACCATCGAAGAACAAGCTGCCCAAGTCAATAAAGTAAAAAGATCCGAAAACGGAATGATCTCCGATCCGGTGACACTTTCCAAAGACCATACCCTGGGAGAAGCCAAAGAATTGATGGCTCAGTACAAAATCTCTGGACTTCCGGTAGTGGATGCTCAAATGAAACTCATAGGGATTATTACCAATAGAGATGTAAAATACCAAGAAAACCTTTCGGCAAAAGTGGAAACACTTATGACCAAGGAAAATTTAATTACCTCTGGGAAAAATACAACTTTAGAAGAAGCCAAAGAAATTTTACTTAAAAATAGAGTTGAAAAACTACCCATTGTAGATGCCGAAAATAAATTAATCGGACTGATTACCATTAAGGACATCGACAATCAACTAGAATATCCTAATGCCAACAAAGATCAAAACGGACGACTTATCGTAGGTGCCGGAGTTGGTGTGGGGGTAGATACCATGGATCGTGTAAAAGCTTTAGTAGAAGCAGGAGTGGATATCGTTGCCATCGATTCGGCTCATGGACATTCCAAAGGTGTTTTGGACAAAATTTCCGAAATCCGAAAAGCTTTCCCAAATTTGGACATCGTGGGTGGTAACATCGTTACTGCAGAAGCGGCTAAAGATTTAATAGAAGCTGGAGCCAATGTGTTGAAAGTTGGCGTTGGTCCTGGTTCCATCTGTACTACCCGTGTGGTGGCTGGTGTTGGTGTACCTCAATTGTCTGCCATTTATAATGTGTACGAAATGGCCAAAACCAAAAATGTAACCGTAATTGCCGACGGAGGAATCAAACTTTCGGGTGATATCGTTAAAGCATTGGCAAGCGGTGCAAGTGCCGTTATGCTAGGGTCACTTTTGGCAGGTACCGACGAAGCACCTGGAGACGAAATCATTTTCCAAGGAAGAAAATTCAAATCCTATCAAGGAATGGGCAGCTTGGCAGCAATGAAGAGAGGAGGTAAAGAAAGATATTTCCAAAGCGAAGCCAAAAAATTTGTACCCGAAGGAATCGAAGGTCGTGTTCCTCATAAAGGGCAATTAGAGGATGTTATTTTCCAATTGACCGGTGGAATCCGTGCCGGAATGGGCTATTGTGGCACCAAGGATATTCCTACACTACAGCAGGATTCCAAAATGGTGAAAATTACCGGAAGTGGTCTCAAAGAATCTCACCCTCACGATGTAATTATTACCCAAGAAGCGCCAAACTATTCTTTATAATAAGAGTTCAAATAAACAAAAACTGCTCACCCAATTTTAGGAGAGCAGTTTTTTTATGGCAATTTCCTGTCTGCCAAAGCTTTTCCCTCGCCTACAGGAACCGGGCTTTTCATTGCAATCTTTTTGCCCTACCTCTTTCCCGAGGTTGGCAAAAAGGATTTTCATTACAATCCCTATTGCGAAAGCAGAGAGGAATACAAAATTATTCGAAGTTGTTTTTGAAGTTTTCTATTCTTTTCTCGGTTGCATGATTACCCTTTTCTATTTTTTCTTTAGCGTACAATCGGAAATCGTTTTCGGTTTTTTCCAACAGATGGTCATAAGGTCCCACAGAAGATATTAGTTTGATGAGGACAGGAGAAATCTCCAAAGTAATAAACAGTCCCATGATAAACATAGACGCAATCGCCATAATGGCCGAGCTTTTACCCAATTCATCCAACGCTTGCAACCGAGCAGCAAAACCGTTAAAACGGTTTTCAACCCCTTCATTTCTCGTTCTTTCGGTTTCTATGTTGGTATAGACTTTGGAAATTTCCTTATCCAAATAGTTCAAGCGAGGCGCAATTTGTTTTTGGTAGTTTTCTAAATCTTGTTTTCTTTGTTCCTTTAATTCGGTTTTTCTTTTAGCATTTGATCCAAAGCCTACTTTTCCGGAAGTAAGACCGGTTTTCGTGCCCAAAATTTCTTTCTCCAACTCTATGGCTGCCGAGTCATACGCCTTTTGGTAGTCGGCTACTTTTTGTTGGAGTTGTTTTTTTTCCGTTTCAAAGGGACCCGATTGTTGTAGGATTCTCCCATTCATCTCCGCTTGTAGTTGTTTTTTATTTCTCTCGATGATGGTGTTCAGTTGTTTGTTGATTTCCTTTTCAAAAATTTTCAACTCCAATGGTTTGGAAATAACAATTCCCAAAAAACCCGCAAGAATAAGGCGTGGAACAGTCATCCACAACTGATGCCACCAAGATCCCGTTTTTTTGATGGAGGAAACAATGTATCGATCCAGGTTAAAAATCATAAGGCCCCATAAAAGTGCAAAGCCCACAGAAGTCCATAGATGATCGAAAACCGTAAATATGGCATACCCTGCGGAAAGCGATGCGAATACTGCGGTAAAAAGGACAATCCCACCAATTCCCGCAAATTTATTCCATTCGCTGGGAGATTTTTTCAAAAAATGGATATTCGCCCCAGAGCAAAGCAGTAGAAAATGCTGAAAACCATTCATGTTATTTTGAGATTTTGGACTTGTGTTTTTCATGTTCATTTATTTTTGCTTAGGCTTATTACATAAATTAGACCAAAGCAATAAGTAGTACTATGTTTTACAAGTTAGGTGAAGGTTATTGAGTTTAACGAATTGATAATCAAGTGTTAAATTTATTTTATTCGATCGGGGTTATTTTTCAAAAAGCTTTCCCAACCACTGTATTGGGTTTCAGAAATCTTGTTGGACGAGTTGAAATGATGGCATACAGCAACCGCCAATCCATCCGATGCGTCTAAGTATTTTGTTGGAAATTCTTTTAGATTCAGTAAGTTTTTCAGCATACCGGCGACTTGTTCTTTGCTGGCATTGCCATTTCCGGTGATGGCCATTTTTATCTTTTTGGGCGAATATTCCGTAATGGGGATATCTCTGTACAAGCTGGCTGCCATAGCGACTCCTTGTGCCCTGCCCAATTTAAGCATGGATTGTACATTTTTCCCATAAAAAGGAGCTTCCAGTGCTACTTCGTCAGGGTGGTATTCGTCAATTAAAGCCAAGGTTTTGTCGAAAATGTACTTTAATTTAGTCTCATGGTTGGGATATTTTTTTAAAATCAATTCATGGATAGAAACGAGTTCTATTTTACTTTTTTTGATAGAGATAATACCAAATCCCATGATGGCAGTACCAGGGTCGATACCTAAAATTATTTTTTCTACCTGCATTTTATTTTTTAACCAATGAATTTTCTCTTTCCTCTTTTCTCTTTCCTCTTTCCTCTTTATTGTCTCAGCGACTTACTTGCTTTGAAGCTGGCGATAAGATAATAAGCAACAAAAACAGTAGAAAATTTTATAATGGCAGGAACAGCCAACACAAAATCAAAAAGCAGTAATCCTACCCCTACCAATAGGGCGATTCCCAAAAAAGAAATGCCCAGTTTTTTAAACAAAGGCCATTCTGGATGGTCAACAAAATAAGACAAGCCCCAGCCTAAGCCAAAGGCGATAGAGTAGTATAAGTCCAACTTCCATTCTTGGCTTCCAAAAAAATAATAATTGGCTACAAAACTAGCGGTTGTACCAATAATGAAAAATAAAATTGCTCTTTGCATGAATTTTTTTACAAATGTATCGAATTATTTATTTTGAGATAAAGCGTATTGCATAATTTGTTATTTATAATGGTGTGATATTTTATTTAAGTTGTAGATATATAGTTAGTTATCATAGTTGCGGGGTTATTTTAGAATTAATTATATTTGGCCAATTCAGAACTTTACTATTTACATTTATGGAAACAATAAAATACGAACCTCAAAATAAAGTAAGAGTTGTTACGGCAGCCTCCTTGTTTGATGGTCACGATGCCGCTATTAATATCATGCGTAGAATGATTCAGGCTACTGGTTGCGAAGTCATCCATCTAGGCCACGACAAATCTGCCGAAGAAGTTGTTAATACAGCTATTCAGGAAGATGCCAATGCCATTGCGCTTACCTCTTACCAAGGAGGGCATAACGAATATTTTAAATACATCTACGATTTATTAAAAGAAAGAAACTCTTCCCAAATCAAAATTTTTGGTGGTGGCGGTGGAGTTATACTTCCAGAGGAAATAAAAGACCTTATGGACTATGGTGTCGATAGGATTTATTCTCCAGATGATGGCCGCGAATTGGGACTACAAGGAATGATTAACGACTTGGTACAACAATCCGATTTTCCAACTGGGGAACAAGTAACCATCGATGATTTGGAAAAAATATCTTTTCACAACCCGAAATCCATTGCACAAGTAATTTCTGCAGTTGAGAATTTTTCCGAAGAAAAACCAGAATTGGTGCAAGCGCTAAAAGAAAAAACCAAAGAATCCACCATACCAATTATTGGGATTACAGGTACTGGTGGTGCTGGAAAATCATCATTGACCGATGAGGTCGTTCGTCGTTTTATACGATCTAATCCGGATAAAAATATAGCCATTATTTCTGTGGATCCTTCCAAAAAGAAAACAGGAGGCGCACTTTTGGGCGATAGAATCCGAATGAATTCCATTAATGATGCCCGAGTTTATATGCGTTCTATGGCAACCCGTGAGAATAATGTATCGGTTTCTCCATATATTCATTCTGCATTGGATGTCTTGAAGTTGGCGCATCCGGATATTATCATTTTAGAAACTTCCGGTATCGGGCAAAGTGGTTCAGAAATTACTGAAATAGCTGATGTTTCCGTATATGTGATGACTCCGGAATATGGCGCATCTACTCAGTTGGAAAAAATAGATATGTTGGATTATGCAGATTTGGTGGTGTTGAATAAATTCGACAAAAGAGGAGCGCTAGATGCACTACAGGCCGTAAGAAAGCAATTCCAAAGAAACCATGTCATGTTTGACAAAAAGCTGGAAGAAATGCCAGTTTTTGCGACCAAAGCTAGTCAGTTCAATGATTGGGGAACAACAGAAATGTACAATGCATTAATTGGTGAAATCAATCAAAAATTACATGCCAAATATGGAAATCAGGCACCTGTTTTTGCGAATTATATAGAGCAAAATGTGTCCGACGATGCAACCATTATCCCACCCAAAAGAGTAAGATATCTTTCAGAAATTGTGGATAATAACCATGATTATGACAAAAAGGTAGAAGAACAAGCTTTAATTGCCAAAAAAATGTATCTGATTGATGGGGCTAAAGTTTTGATTGAAGACGACCAAGCAACCCAAGAAAAATTGGAAAAAGTGTTCCTGAAAACCAAAAAGGAACTTTCGGAAGAGAATTTAGCTTTCTTGAAAGGTTGGAAAAACTTTAAAGAAGAAATGTCCGGCGATGCTTATTCTTACTTTGTAAGAGGAAAAGAAATTAAAGTGGAAACCAAATACGAATCCCTTTCGCACCTTAAGATTCCTAAAATAGCCTTGCCTAAATTCCAAGATTGGGGAGATCTTATCCGATGGAAAGGCCAAGAAAATGTTCCAGGTCAATTCCCTTATACTGCCGGGATTTATCCATTTAAAAGAACGGGTGAAGACCCAACCCGAATGTTTGCAGGTGAAGGCGGACCGGAAAGAACCAACAGAAGATTTCATTATGTATCCGCAGAAATGCCTGCCAAAAGACTTTCTACGGCTTTTGATAGTGTAACTTTGTACGGACAGGATCCAGCTTCACCACCCGATATTTATGGTAAAGTAGGTAATGCAGGGGTTTCTATTGCTACCATAGACGATGCTAAAAAATTATATTCAGGTTTCGATTTGGTCAATGCACTTACATCTGTATCCATGACGATTAATGGACCTGCACCTATGCTATTGGCCTTCTTTATGAATGCGGCCATCGATCAAAATGTGGAAAAATTTATTGATCAATCGAATAAAAAAGCTGAATACGAAGCAAGAATCGAAGCAAAGCTCAAAGAAAAGTATGATGATAAAGGACTGAAAAGACCATTGTACAATGGAGAACTTCCAGCATCTAATTCTGGATTAGGACTCAAATTATTAGGTCTCACTGGAGATGAAATTTTGGAAGCGGAAACTTATCAACAAATAAAAATGCATACCATCGCCACAGTTCGTGGTACAGTACAGGCAGATATTTTAAAAGAAGACCAAGCGCAAAATACTTGTATCTTCTCTACGGAATTTGCATTGCGATTAATGGGCGATGTACAGCAGTATTTCATCGAAAATAAAGTTAGAAACTTCTATTCGGTGTCTATTTCTGGCTATCATATCGCAGAAGCAGGTGCCAATCCTATCTCTCAGTTGGCATTTACATTGGCCAATGGTTTTACTTATGTAGAGTATTATTTGTCCAGAGGAATGGATATTAATGATTTTGCTCCTAACTTATCTTTCTTTTTCTCCAATGGTATTGACCCTGAATACGCTGTGATTGGTCGTGTGGCAAGAAGAATTTGGGCTAAAGCCATGAAGTTGAAATATGGAGCGGATGAAAGAAGCCAAATGTTGAAATACCACATTCAAACTTCCGGAAGATCTTTGCATGCGCAAGAAATTGATTTTAACGATATTCGTACTACGCTACAAGCTTTGTATGCAATTTACGACAATTGTAATTCCTTGCATACCAATGCCTACGATGAGGCCATTACTACCCCAACGGAAGAATCTGTGCGCCGTGCAATGGCTATTCAGCTCATCATCAACAAGGAATTAGGTTTGGCGAAAAACGAAAACCCACTACAAGGTTCTTTCATCATCGAAGAGTTGACCGATTTAGTAGAGGAAGCTGTTTATGCAGAATTCGATAAAATAACCGAAAGAGGAGGTGTGTTGGGTGCTATGGAGACCATGTACCAAAGATCCAAAATTCAGGAAGAAAGTATGCATTACGAAATGCTAAAACATACGGGAGAGTATCCTATTATTGGGGTGAATACTTTCTTGGGTAAAGATGGTTCGCCAACCGTCCTGCCTGGAGAAGTTATCCGATCTACCGAAGAAGAAAAGCAAAACCAGATTTCTAATTTAATTAATTTCCAAACTTCCAACCAAGAGCTTACATCGGAATGGTTGCATCAATTGCAACTCGCAGCCATCAACCAAAAAAATCTTTTTGAAGTGATGATGGATGCAGTAAAATACTGTTCTTTGGGACAGATTACCAATGCTTTATTTGAAGTAGGAGGCAAATACAGAAGAAATATGTAATCTGTTTTAGCTAAATAAAAGATTTCTAAAGTCATGCCACCTTTCTTTTTAAGAGAGGTGGTTTTTTAAATTAAAATTTTAATGACTAAATACGAGTGTGAAAGTTGTCGTATTGGAAAACAGAAATGCTATAATTTATTTTAAAATCAAAAAATAATATTCGAATTTAAAATGCTACATTTGTAAGATTTTAATTAGGTAAAAGTTTAGAAGTACGATGAGTGAACACAGAAACCAAAAAGTGAAAGTAGGAATTTCGGTAGGTGATTTCAATGGAATTGGCCCCGAAATCATTATGAAAGCATTGCAGGATAAAGAGATAACCGATTTTTTTACGCCCATCATTTTTGCTTCGGGAAAGTTGTTTACCTATCAGAAAAATATTTTTAAACTCAATCTTAATTTTAACTACATCGTGGATGCCCATCAAGCGCAGCATGGCAAACTCAATATGGTTAATCTTTGGAAAGACAATGTAAATGTAGAGTTAGGAAAACCTACGGAAGAGTCCACGCGTATGGCGATAGATTCGCTGGAGGCCGCTACCCAAGCGTTGATGAATGGGGAAATTGATGTATTGGTGACCGCTCCCATTAATAAAGATGAAATGATGAAGCATGGCTTTAAGCATGCAGGACATACAGGGTATTTGGAAGAAAAATTTGGGAAAAAAGGGTTGATGTTTTTGGTTACCGATGGTTTGAAGGTGGCGGTATCTACCCATCACATTCCTATTGCTTCTGTAGCGGAGAATATTACCAAAGAGAAAATAAAAAAACAAGTAAAAACATTGAATCAATGTTTGATAGAGGATTTTTGTATTCAAAAACCTAAAATTGCCATTTTAGGGTTGAACCCTCATGCAGGCGATGGAGGTGTGATTGGTAAAGAAGAGATAGACATCATCGAACCGGCAATTAAAGAGCTTTTTGATTCAGGGGTTATGGCATTTGGACCGTTTCCAGCAGATAGTTTTTTTCAGCCTGAGAAATACGAAAATTACGATGCTGTATTGGCGATGTATCATGACCAAGGATTGGCACCTTTCAAAACATTAGCGTATAAAGAAGGAGTAAATTATACCGCAGGATTACCGTTTATTAGAACATCACCAGATCATGGTGTTGCATACGATATTGCTGGCAAAAATGTAGCGGATGAACAAAGTTTTCTAGAAGCTGTATTTGCTGGGGTGAAGATATTTAAAAACAGAAAAGAACACCAAGAGCTTATGGCTGGTCGCTTGCAAGTGAAGAAAAGTCAGCAAGATTCAGGAATAGATGAAGAATTGCCCTCAAATGAATAGTCGGTACCTCTCTGGTTTTTTAGAGTTACTTCCTACTTTATTGTTTGTTGAGAAAAAAAAGAAAAACATTTGTTAAATTAAAAAAAAAGCGTAATTTTGCGCACTCATTTTATGGACAGATTAAGAAACTATGAGGTGAGCTTTTCTGGGTTGAAAGAAGGAAAACATAACTTTCAATTCGAGATAGGAACTTCGTTCTTTGAGCTTTTTGAAATAGAACAGGAATTTTCGAATCCGAAGATTATAGCGAATGTATTGTTGGATAAGCATTCTACTTTTCTTGAATTTTGGGTAGAAACCAAAGGGACGGTAGATTTAGTTTGTGATATCTCAAATGAGATTTTTGAGTATCCTATACAGCATGAAACTAAATTTTTGGTAAAATTTGGCGAAGAGTATGATGATAGTAACGAAGAGGTAATTACCATTCCTCAGCACGATCATTCATTCAATATTTCGCAGATTGTATTTGAAAATGTTGTTCTTTCAATTCCCATGAAGAAAATTTCTCCTAATTTAAGCGAAGAAGATTTAGCAATATTGGAAAAGTTTAGCCCCCAGGAAATTGAAGAAGAGAAAGAAGAAGAAAGCGATCCAAGATGGGACGCACTGAAAAAGTTAAAAAATTAAAATTAAATAGTTTAAAAATATGATGAGATGATGAATCTCATCGCTCATCAATTAAAATTATTAGCAATGGCACATCCAAAGAGAAGACAGTCATCTACTAGAAGAGACAAAAGAAGAACCCACTATAAGGCAGTGGCACCACAATTAGCTAAAGATGCTACAACAGGAGAATTACACTTGTTCCACAGAGCACATTGGCATGAAGGAAAACTTTATTACAGAGGTAAAGTTGTATTAGAAAAAGAAGTAGCAAGTACTGAAGAGTAAAAAAGGGCAAAATCCTTTAAAACATACGAAAACCACTCAGATTTAAGATTTTTGAGTGGTTTTTTGTTGTTTTTTGCGAAAATTTGGTATCTTTGGCGATAAATAAAAAACGACTATATGGACATTAAAGACATCCAAAACCTTATTAAATTTGTATCTAAAGCGGAAGTATCTGAAGTAAAATACAAAACCAAAGATTTCGAAATTACTATCAAAACTCCACTTGGAGGGAATGAAGTAAGTTATGTAGCACAACCTGCAATGTACCCTGCGGCTCCACAAGTTGCAGCTCCTGTTGCAAGTGCAAGCCCGGCTGCACCTTCGGCTCCTGCAACTGAATCTACATCAGACGATAGTAAATATGTTACCATCAAGTCTCCAATGATAGGTACTTTCTACAGAAAGCCGTCTCCAGATAAAGATGCATTTGTGAATGTAGGCGACGAAGTTTCTACAGGTAAAGTAGTTTGCGTAATTGAAGCAATGAAATTATTTAACCAAATAGAATCCGAAGTTTCTGGTAAAATCGTCAAAATTTTAGTGGATGATGCTACTCCAGTAGAGTATGACCAACCATTATTCTTAGTAGATCCATCATAGGAATTTTAAATGATAAATTATAAATTTTAGATGAAATGTACATCATTTAAAAATAATTTAAAATTCAAAATTTAAAATTTAAAATTACCAACAAGATGTTCAAAAAAATATTAATCGCCAATCGAGGCGAAATTGCCATGCGAATCCTTCGTACTTGTAAGGAGATGGGAATAAAAACCGTGGCGGTATATTCTACTGCTGATAAGGATTCTTTACATGTTCGATTTGCGGATGAAGCAGTGTGTATTGGACCTGCAATGAGTAAGGATTCTTATCTTAAAATTCCTAACATTATTTCAGCAGCAGAAATTACCAATGCCGATGCCATTCACCCAGGATATGGTTTCTTATCGGAAAATTCAAATTTCTCTAGAATTTGTCAAAAAAACGGAATTAAATTTATTGGTGCAACGCCCGAACAAATCGAAAGAATGGGGGATAAAGCCAATGCGAAAGCAACCATGAAAGAAGCTGGAGTCCCTTGTGTGCCTGGTTCCGATGGGTTATTGGATTCTTATGAAAATGCAGCGAAAATTGCAGAAGAAATAGGTTATCCAGTGATGATTAAAGCTACTGCAGGTGGTGGTGGAAAAGGAATGCGTGCCGTTTGGAAAGCTGAAGATTTGAAAGATCATTGGGAATCTGCAATACAAGAAGCTGTTGCCGCATTTGGTAATGGAGGAATGTATATGGAAAAACTGATTGAAGAACCAAGACATATTGAAATTCAAGTGGCTGGAGATCAGTTTGGTAAAGCATGTCACCTTTCCGAAAGAGATTGCTCAGTGCAAAGAAGAAATCAGAAATTGACTGAAGAAACGCCTTCTCCTTTCATGACGGAAGAATTGAGAGAAAAAATGGGAGAAGCTGCGGTGAAAGCTGCTGAATACATCGGGTATGAAGGTGTAGGAACCATCGAATTTTTGGTTGATAAACACCGAAATTTCTACTTTATGGAAATGAATACCAGAATCCAAGTAGAGCATCCTATTACTGAGCAAGTGGTTGACTATGACTTAATTCGTGAGCAAATCTTACTGGCCGCAGGACACCCTATTTCCGGAAAAAATTATTTCCCAAAATTACACTCAATTGAATGTAGGATTAATGCTGAAGACCCGTATGCAGACTTTAGACCAAGCCCTGGGAAAATAACCAACCTTAATATTCCTGGAGGCCATGGAGTGAGAGTAGATACCCATGTGTATTCTGGCTATACCATTCCGTCTAATTATGACTCTATGATTGCTAAATTGATTACCACTGCACAAACTCGTGAAGAAGCCATCCTTAAAATGAGAAGAGCTTTGGAAGAGTTTTATATTGAAGGTGTTAAAACAACCATACCTTTCCATAGACAGTTAATGGAGCATCCGGATTATTTGGATGGAAATTATACGACAAAATTTATGGAAGATTTTGTAATGGATAGAAAATACGAAAACCATTAATAATAAAGACCGTTCACTTTGAACGGTTTTTTTTATTGTCGCTTCTAATTTCCTAAAATATCCGTAAATTTGTAAAAAACTAAAATATATGTCATCAATTGAAGGGAATAAATCCTCACAATATTATATCGATTTAGAAAACGAACACGGTGCACACAACTACCATCCACTTCCCGTGGTTTTGGAGAAAGGTGAAGGGATTTTCGTTTGGGATGTAGAAGGGAAAAAATATTATGATTTTCTTTCTGCCTATTCAGCGGTTAATCAGGGGCATTCTCATCCAAAGATTGTTCAGGCAATGATCGATCAATCGCAGGTTTTGAGCTTAACATCCCGAGCTTTTTATAATAATAAACTGGGTCAGTTTGAAGAAAAAATCACAAAATTATTGGGTTTTGATAAAGTATTGCCCATGAACTCGGGTGCAGAAGCCGTTGAAACGGCTGTAAAACTCGCCAGAAAATGGAGTTATGAAGTTAAAGGAATCGCTGAAAATTCTGCAAAAATCATTGTTTGCGAAAACAATTTCCACGGACGAACCACCACCATTGTTTCATTCTCAAATGATCCTGATGCTAACCAAAACTATGGCCCTTTTACTCCAGGGTTTATCAAAATTCCGTATAATGATTTAGCAGCTTTGGAAGAAGTACTAAAAACAGACGCTCAGAATATCGCGGCATTCTTGGCAGAGCCTATCCAAGGGGAAGCCGGGGTGTATGTTCCGGATGAAGGGTATCTGAAAGGAGCTTCGGAATTGTGTAAAAAATACAATGTTCTTTTTATTGCTGATGAGGTACAAACAGGAATTGCAAGAACCGGAAAAATGATTGCCTGTCATCATGAAAATGTGCAACCCGATATTTTGGTTTTAGGGAAAGCATTGTCTGGTGGGATGTATCCAGTTTCTGCCGTGTTGGCGAACAATAATATTATGAATGTCATTAAGCCAGGACAACACGGTTCTACTTTTGGAGGAAATCCTTTGGCTTGTGCCGTATCTATGGCGGCTTTGGATGTGATTATCGATGAAAAATTAGCCGACAATGCTGAAAGATTAGGAAAAATATTCAGAGCAGAAATCGAAAAACTAATTGCAGAAACTTCTCTGATAACCAAAGTAAGAGGAAAAGGTTTACTAAACGCCATCTTAATTAACGATACCCCAGAAAGCGATACCGCCTGGAATATTTGCCTGAAACTTCGTGACAACGGTTTGTTGGCTAAACCAACACATGGCAACATCATTCGTTTTGCACCACCATTGGTGATGACCGAAGAACAACTAATGGACTGTGTGGCGATTATCAGGAAAACAATCTTGGAGTTTAAAAGATAATACCATTAAATTTTGGAGAAAGTAAGTGGATTAATTATAACATACAACGAAGAAAAAAACATTCGTGAAGTTTTGGAATGTTTCGATTTTTGTGATGAAATTATCGTCGTCGATTCTTTTAGTACTGATAAAACTGTAGAAATAGCCAAAACTTTCTCCAAAGTGAGGGTCGTTCAAAATAAATTTGTAGATTTCACCCAACAAAGGAATTTAGCATTGGATTTTGCAAAACACGATTGGGTCTTATTTTTGGATGGTGATGAAAGAATTACCCCAGAACTGAAACATGAAATTGTAGCAGAACTTCAAAAAACGGAGCGAAAAGATGCCTATTTTTTTTATAGAAAATTTTATTTTGCAGGAAAACCCATTCATTTTTCGGGAACTCAAACCGATAAAAATTTTAGATTGTTCAGGAAATCCAAAGCAAGATACATAGCTGAAAAAAAAGTGCACGAAACACTCAAAGTAAATGGTGAAATTGGTATTTTGAAAAATAAACTCCTTCATTTTTCCGTTACCAATTATGAATCATACAAACAAAAAATGATTCATTATGGAATACTTAAAGGTCAGGAACTCGCCTTGAAAGGGAAAAAATACAGTCGATTGATACAGTGGATGAAGACAGCTTTTAAATTTTTTAAAACCTACATTCTACGATTGGGAATTTTGGATGGTAAGGAAGGATTTCAACTTTCCTATTTGCAAAGTTTAAGTGTTTTCGAAACCTACCAATCCCTAAAAAAAACACAAGTGTAGATGAAGATATGTGTGATAAGTTTTGATTATTGGGATTACGACCATTACATTGTAAAGGCCTTGGAAAAGAAAGGAGTAATTTCTCATCATATAAAAATAGGTGAAGTATCTCATGCAGATTTTGGTGAAAAAGCTGTAAATGCGGTCAGTAAGTTTTTCATGCAAAAAAACTTGAAGCACGAAAAAAGACAGCAATATGTTATTGATTCTCTAAAAAAAATAGGGCATCAAGATCAAATTCTTGTTCTTAATCCCGATGTTTTTACCCATGAAACTTTGGCTATTGTTCGTAAATATACCCATAGACTCATTACTTTTCTTTATGATAATCTAAAGCGATATCCTGTAGAAGATAAATTGCATTTTTTCGATAAAGTATTTTCCTTTGATGACCAAGATGTAAAGAAATTTCACTTCGAAAAACTTTGTAATTACAATTATATGGGCTTGCCCGAATGTAATAAGCATAACACAGATTTGGATCTCTTTTATGTTACTTCTTATGATAGAAACCGTAATTCAATCATTTATCCATTGGCCGAAAAGCTGAATGAGATGAAAAAGAAATTTCAAATTGTAGTGGTGGGAAAAAGAACTTGGAAGCCACAACTAAAGTATTTTCTTACTCCTCATAATAAATTTGTCTCTGTACTTTTTCGTAGAAAAGCCATAGAATCCGGAATTATCCATGGGTATTACCGAAGAACCAAAACCATACTCGACCTGATGCGTAAAGGACAAACTGGACTGAGTTTTAGGATTTTCGAAGCCATGGCTTTAGAGAAAAAAATAGTGACCAACAATCCTACCATTAAAGAGTATGATTTTTATAATCCTCAAAATATTTTGGTTATCAATGACGATTTTTCTAACTTAACCTCGGATTTTTTTAACAGTCCTTATGTTAAAATCCCAGATGAAATTTATGAAAAATATACACTTGAATCTTGGGTAGATCGGGTGTTTGAATTAAAAGATTAACCAATGAAAAAAATACTTCTGCTCACCAAAGAATACCATCACCCCAAGGTTTCTTCTTCAGGTGGAACGGGAATTTTTTATAAAAATTTAGCACAAAAATTACACCAGAAAGGTTTTGAAGTTACCGTTTTCGGAACAGCAAAAAGAGCCGTTTCCTTTGTAGATGAGGGCGTAAAAATCCATTTTGTTCAGGACTATTTTAAGAATAATAAATTTAAAGAACTCCTTCGTTCGCTTACCGGAAAATTTTCGATGTTTCAATCGCAACATCTGCAATTGTATCTTCAAGAAAAAAAATACATTACCCAAGTTTTGCAACTCTATTGTCAGCAAAATAATTTTACACCGGATATAGCAGAAACCCACGATTGGGAAGGGCTTTCCCTAGCTTTGGTTGATGCAGGTTTTCCTTATGTAGTTCGTTGTCATGGTTCGTGGACAGTTTTGGAAAAAGAATTTGGCTATAAAAATGTAGCTGAAGGGAAAAAATATTGTGAACGACTGGCCTTTGAAACATCAATAAACAACATTGTTATTTCCGAATTTTCCAGAAAAGTGAATCAACAGTATTTTAAAATACAAACGCCTCAATTGATTTATAACGGAATTGATATTGATTATTTTAAATCTATCAATCCCCTAAAAATCACAAATTCTATTTTTTATTTTGGGAATTTATCCAAAGAAAAAGGAATAGAAACCGCATTTCGCACTTTTGCCAAAGTAAAACGAGTTTCTGGTGATGCCACCTTACATTGTATCGGAAATTCCCATGGTTATGAGGATAAATTATCCGATTTTTTACCTAAAGAAATGCATCAGTCAGTGGTTTTTTATGGGCAGCAAGGGAAGAGTGAAATCAGGGAGTTGTTGTCCAAAGCCGAATTGGTGTTATTTCCATCCAAAGGAGAAAATTTTAGTTTATCTTTGCTTGAAGCTATGGCTTTGCAATCTACCGTTATTGTGTCGGCAATCCCTGCGTTTACAGAGATTGTTAAGCATAAGGAAAATGGATGTGTTGCCCAAACGGAAGATGATTTTTCCATACAAGCTATCGCTTTATTAGGTGACAAAACATGGGCGAAGTCTTTAGGAGAAGAAGCCAGAACAACCATAGAAGAGCAATTCTCAGAAGAGAAAATGATGAATGAAACCCTTAATTATTACCAAAAAGTATATGAAATCGCAATGACAAACCATAAAGCAAACAATGAATAATCATCGATTTCAATACTCAAAAAATATACAACGACCAATGAAAAATTTTAACGAACCTTTTATAATAGAATTTCCTAAAATTGGAAAGCCCGATTTAGGCTATATTTCCTTAGCCGAAAAAGAAAATTTACCTTTTATACCCAAACGAATTTATTGGACTTATTTCACTCCAGAGGAGGTGGAAAGAGGCGGGCATTCTCATTATGATCTTCATCAGATTTTGGTGGCAGTGGCAGGGAAAATTACCGTAACCACTGAATTATTGAATGGAGAGAAAAAGGAATTTATATTAGAAAAACCCAATCAAGGCTTGTTTATCCCCAAAATGTGTTGGCGAACCATGAAATACACGCATAACGCTGTACAAATGTGTATTGCGAGTAACGAGTACGATGAGAAAGACTATATCCGAGATTATCAAGAGTTTTTGGCTAAAAAATAATGAAAAGTAAGGAGGAACTAGACCGTTATCTTTCCTTTCAACGAAAGAAATATTTTATAAAATCCTTTTTCCGAAAAGCAAAAAGGCTGATTGTCGATTTCCTTCCCTTGCAGTCCATTTCGGAAGATTTTTTGGTGTACAGAAAAGAGTTGAGGCCACAACTTTCGGGCAAGGTTTATACTCCGAAAACATTTGAAACCAAAGCAAAAATAATGGATGTTGCCTTGAATCCAGTGGAAGTTTTTGGGCTGAAAAATGTATATGTTTTGCCTGACTCAACCTCTTTTTTAAGTACAAATTTAAAGACCTTGTATTTTGAAGAAGTAGTTCCTTTCTCCAATGATTTTACCTTGATGTACCATTCCAAAAATTTGCTTTTTCATTCTGAGAAAATGGCAAAAGTGGACAATTTACCCAAAGTGAAAATAAATAGGGAGGCCTTGTTTCTTTCTGGAAATTTTAGTTTTAATTATTTTCATTTTTTAATAGAAATTTTATCCAGATTAGAGTTTGCTGATAAAATTCCAAATTTTAAGGATTTGCTAATTGTTACCAGTGAAAAGGTGGAAGCAGTGGAGAATATGAAAACGCTATTGTCTTTCTTTTTACCCCATCACAAGGTACAATTTTTATCGGAAAACCATTACTACCAGTTTCCTGTTTTGTGGCACATCTCTTACCCCAATGTGGTGGTACCCAATGTAGGCGAGGGTGAAGAATACCGAGCTGAATTTGTGAAGTTTTCCCCACAATCGGTAGATTTTGTGCGGACAACCTGCCTCAGAAATTTGGATGAAAAGCAAGTGAAAATCCAAGCGATTTCCAAAATATTTTTAGCCCGAAAATCTGAATTTAGAAAATATAACGAACCCGAATTGCTGCAAGTTGCCGAACGATATGGTTTTCAAGCGGTTTATTTGGAAGACCTCAATATGCACGAACAAATCTTTTTGATGCAAAATGCCGATTTTGTCCTAGGGCCTAGTGGTGCAGCGTGGACGAATGTTATTTTTTGTTCGCCTGGTAAAGCCAAAGGGTTATTGTGGCTGGCGAATGTATGGAAGGATTTTTCAGTGTTTTCTACCTTGGCAGAATTGTCGGATTTCGATTTGTATCATTGGCGTTTTGGGGATGATGCACTAGGATTTCACGATGATTATGTTTTAGATCCAAAAGAATTTGAACTACAATTGATACAACTTTTACGATGATAAAAATACACCCTTTAGCCGATGTGCAATCCGATAATATAGGCGATGGAACCATGATATGGCAATTTTGTGTCGTGTTGAAAAATGCCGTTATTGGTGAAAATTGCAATATCAATTGTCAAGTACTTATTGAAAATGAAGCAAGAATAGGAAATCATGTAACGATAAAACCTGGGGTACAAATCTGGGACGGTGTTACTTTGGAAGACCATGTTTTCGTGGGTCCCAATGTTACCTTTACCAACGATAGAAATCCCAAGTCTAAGAATAAAGACTTCGTTTTAGAAAAAACTAGGGTAAAAAAAGGAGCTTCCATCGGGGGAAATGCAACCATTTTGCCCGGGATTACCATTGGCGAAAATGCAGTGATAGGTGCAGGTTCTGTGGTTACCAAAGATGTTCCTGATAACGAAACTTGGGTTGGAAATCCGGCTAAAAAGTTGAGATAATGAAGATTGAACATCAAAATTATTTTTCGTATTTCTTAGTTTTTCTCACAGGTTTTTACTTTTTATTTATTGCCTCATATTCTGTCAACCAATATGACTTAGGATTTCAACTTTCTTTAGTTCATCGTTTGGCCAATGGCGAAATGATTTATAAAGATTTTGATAGTGTTCGTCCTTTTTTAAGTGTTTTTCTTTGGGATTTATTTTTAAAACCTTTCTCTCTTCATTCCGATTATCTTATTCTTCTCGCAAGAAGTATTGTGGTGTTAGAAAGCATTTTGATTGCTTTTTTACTGAAAAAATTACTTTTTGATAAGGCTCATTCTTTGCTCACTGTATTTTTAAGTATTTGTTTTCTTCATACCTTCCCCATTATGCCTTGGCATACCATAGATGGTATTTTGTTTTCACTTTTGGCGTTAATTTTTCTACAGAAAAAATGGTTGCTTAGTACTTTGGTATTTCTACTTTTTGCAGCACTTACCAAACAGTCTTTTTTTGTTTTTGCTTTTGTCATGGCATTGGTGGTGATTAATGATATTATTCAACAAAGAAAACTTCAGAAAGAGGATTTTTATATCGCTGCTCCATGCCTTGTTTTATTTCTCTATTCACTCTTTCACTATCATATTTTTGAGAATGGACACTTGTTTTTTCAGCAGGTTTTTCAATCTTCGGTAAGTGGTGGGTTTCTAGAAAGTGCCGTTTTGGTTTATTTTTCTACTATGATAATAAAGTCCGTTGGCTTAGTCCTATTTTTAATAGCCCTCTATTTTGTCCCAGTGAAACGCAAATGGGTCGATGTGTTTTTGTTTATCTTAATGATTTTTCTGGTGGTTTATCCCTTATTTAATCAAGGGGTTTTCGTAGGAATACATTCCACATTTTTACTATTAATGGTTTTATTTTTTAAATACGAACCCAAAGATAAATTTATTTTCTACACCATTTTTTGGCTTGGGCATCGTCTATCTCTTGGGGATACAACACGCCGATTTTCTTGGTGTTTATTTTATTATACCGCCTTATAGAGCATAGGGAACACTATTTTTTAGCACTTTGGACTATTGTTTTGGTAACCTTTACTATTTTGCGATTGCAGTTTACCTATCTTTCAGACAGTGTTTTCAGTGCGAAATATCTTTGGGTTAAAGATACTACTGTGCTATCAGGATTATTCATTTCCGAAAAAGAAAATCAATATATTTTGGAGGCTCAAGCGATTAACAAAGATTATCCTCATGTTGTTTTTCTGCCGGGTTCTCCTTTACTCGATGTTATTAATCATAGTTTTCCCAATCGTGCTTCCTGGGAAATGGATGTAGAGTACCCAAGTTGGAAAAAAGACTTTCCAAAATTAAATAATACTATATTTGCGGTGGATAACCAGCAGATTAAAATGGATTTTGTGAAAACAGGTTTGTACCAAAGCTCTATGCTGAAAGAGATTATCCAAAACAAAAAATTGATAAAAAAAACGAAATATTTTACCCTCTATGGAAATTAAATTCCTCGATTTGCAAAAAGTAAATCTTTCTCACCAGCAAGAGATTGAACAAAGATTGCTCAACACCTTTAGAAGCGGTTGGTATCTTTTGGGAAATGAAAACAAGATTTTTGAACAGAGTTTATCTCAATATCTTGGTGTACAAAATGTTATTGGGGTCGCCAATGGTTTGGATGCGCTCAGACTTATTATTCGTGGATATGTAGAAATGGGCATTTTCCAAAAGGGAGACGAAATCATCGTTCCTGCCAATACCTACATCGCATCGGTTTTGGCAATTACCGACAATGGTTTGAAACCTGTTTTTGTAGAACCCAATCCAGAAACGCATAATTTGGATGGTAGTAAAATAGAGCAGTCCATCACGCCAAAAACCAAAGCCATCATGACGGTGCATTTGTACGGGCAAGTTTCTTTTGATGATGATTTGAAAAATGTAGCGCAAAAACACCAATTAAAAATTATTGAAGACAATGCCCAAGCCATTGGAGCAGAGTACAAGGGTACAAAAACAGGAAATCTCGGCGATGCTTCGGGTTTTAGTTTTTACCCAGGAAAAAATCTTGGTGCTTTGGGCGATGGTGGAGCGGTTTCTACCAACGATGATGCTTTAGCTAAAACGATAAGAGCACTCGCTAACTATGGTTCGCTTGAAAAATATGTTAATGAATACCAAGGATTAAATTCTCGATTAGACGAGATACAGGCCTCTGTGTTGGATACAAAATTGCAGTACTTGGATCAGGATAATGACAAAAGAAGAGCCATTGCCAAAAGATATTCTACGGAAATTTCAAATTCAAAAATAGAATTGCCACAATTTCCTAAAGACGAAAAATCCCATGTTTGGCATTTGTTTGTGATAAAAACTAAAGTGAGAAAAGAATTACAAGATTATTTGTTGGAAAATGGCATTCAGACCATTATTCATTACCCTATTCCGCCACACCAACAGGTTTGCTACAAGGAATACCAAGATTTGCAATTCCCTATTACCGAGCAATTGTGCCAAGAAGTACTCAGCATTCCGATTTCTCAGGTGATGACGGACGAAGAAGTCTCTTTCGTTATTAATGCATTAAATCAATTTTAAATGAACAGCAATTTTCCAAAGGTGAGCATTCTGATCCTGACCATGAACCACGAAAAGTTCATTGCACAAGCTTGTCGGTCGGCAATGGAGCAGGATTATCCCAATTTGGAAATTATTTTTTTGGATAATATTTCTACGGATGCTTCGTTAGAAATTGCAAAACAGACGCTGTCCGAAGGAAAAATTCCGTATCAGGTTTTTAAAAATGAAGAATGTTTTGGGGTAGCCAAAAACCTTAATTTTCTTTTATCTAAAGCCAGTGGCGAGTACATTGCTATTTTGTCTGGTGATGATTGGTGGGCCACAACGATGGTTTCCGAAAAAGTAAAATTCATACAAAATAATCCATGCGATTTTGCTCTTTCCGATGGGTACAAATTTCTGCAAGAAAGCGAAAAACTTTGTGACGCTTATTCTGGCAAAGACAAAGAAAAAGTAATGGCGATGCTTGGAAATTTTTTCCATGAAAATGTAACCGAAAATCGTACGGTCAATGTGGGTACTTTTGTAAAAAAATCCATTTTGGACCAATTTCCTTTTGATGAAGATATCCAGACTGAAGATTGGGATATGAACCTTAGACTCACCCATTTGGGCTATACTTTGGGTTTCGTGGATAAAAAACTTTTCTATTACCGTGTGTTGGAGACCAGTTTGTCCAGAAAATGGGAAGTGATGGAAGATTCGTATAAAAAAGTAACTCACAAGTATTTGGATTATATAAATTCTAATTCGGATTTAAAAATGAAATACCAACTCCATTTGTTGCAGTTCCGATATGAAATAATGCTAAGTAAAACCGAGGGCAGAAATTTAATGGAAAAATACCGCAAAGATTGGCTCAAGGAAAAGTATAAAATAAAATACACCCAACCGATTTTGTTTTTCAAACTGCTGTTGTCAAATTTCAAATAAAAAAAGGAAGCTCTATTTTGGGCTTCCTTTGATTTTTTTAGGCTCTGTCGTATTCGTCGTCTAGTCGTACAATATCGTCTTCACCAAAATAAGTTCCGGTTTGTACCTCGATAAAAACAACAGGTTGGTCGGACAAATTCATCATTCGGTGTTTGGCTCCCAAAGGGATGAAAATGCTTTCTCCGTATTTTAGTTCTATTTCTTTACCATCCAAAACGATGGTGGCATTACCTTCAATTACCGTCCATTGTTCTTGTCTTTTGTGGTGGTATTGGTAGGATAATTTTTGTCCTGGATTCACTTCAATTCTTTTTAATTTGTAATGCGGCTCATCTGCCAATACAAAATACTTTCCCCAAGGTCTTTCGCCTATTTCTAACATATGGTTTAAATTTTTACAAAAATAGTGAATTATTAAAAGCGACAAAAACCTCAATTTTCCTTAAATTTGCCGCTTAAAATTAAACATAATGAGCAAAGTAAGAGTGCGATTTGCACCCAGTCCAACAGGACCATTGCATTTAGGCGGTGCCAGAACTGCCCTTTACGATTATCTTTTTGCAAAAAATAAAGGTGGCGATTTTGTTTTGAGAATCGAAGACACCGATACCACACGATTTGTAGAAGGCGCCGAAGATTATATCATGGAAGCTTTGGAATGGTGTGGGATAATTCCAGATGAAAGTCCTAAACATGGTGGTCCTTATGGTCCTTACAGACAAAGTGAGAGAAGAGACATTTATGACCGATATACGGAAGCTATCCTAAAAACGGATTATGCCTATATGGCTTTTGATACTGCTGAAGAATTGGACGCCATACGAAGTGAATATGAAGCTAGAGGAGAAGTTTTTTCTTACGATAATAAAACCAGAAATACACTTAGAAATAGCATTTCATTATCTGAAGAGGAGGTACAGCAACTTTTGGACGCCAAAACTCCTTTTGTTGTTCGTTTTAAAATGCCTTTTGATAGAACTTTAAATTTAGAAGACATCATCAGAGGAAAATTTTCTGTTAATACCAATGTCTTAGACGATAAGGTCTTGGTGAAAAATGATGGAATGCCTACCTACCATTTTGCCAATATTATAGATGACCATGAAATGAAAATTACCCATGTAATTCGTGGTGAAGAGTGGTTGCCCTCTATGGGATTGCATGTGTTGTTGTATGAAGCAATGGGCTGGGAAGCTCCGGAATTTGCCCATCTTTCATTAATTTTAAAACCAGAAGGAAAAGGAAAACTTAGTAAAAGAGATGGTGACAAATTTGGTTTTCCTGTATTCCCATTGGATTTTAAAGATCCGGTTACCGGAGTAGTGTCCAAAGGATATAGAGAAGAAGGCTATTTGCCAGAAGCATTTGTTAATTTCTTAGCTCTTTTAGGCTGGAGTCCTGCTGATGATAAAGAAATTCTTTCTTTAGAAGATATGACAAAGGAGTTTGATTTGTATAAAGTACATAAAGCAGGTGCGCGATTTTCCAAAGAAAAAGCAGAATGGTTCAATCATCAATACCTACAAAAAAAATCGGATACCGAACTTATGAAAATGCTAAAGGCATCTACTCCCAATGTGGATGTAGTATCGGAAGCTTCTTTGTTGAAGGTAATTGGCCTGATGAAGGAACGAGCGACATTCCCCAAAGATATTTATGAAAATGGGAAATTTTTCTTTGAAGCACCCACAACTTATGATGAAAAGGCATTGAAGAAAGCGTGGAACGATGAAACGCCTGCTTTGATGAGTGAATTGGCGAATCTTTTACAAAACCTAGAAGTTTTTGAAGCCAATCCAATAAAAGAAGCTGTTCACCATTTTACTGAAGAAAAAGGTTTGGGCATGGGGAAAGTGATGATGCCTCTTCGTTTGTCATTGGTAGGCGAATTGAAAGGTCCAGATGTGCCGGATATCATAGAAATTCTAGGAAAAGAGGAAAGTGTAGCGCGTATTCAAAACGCAGTAAAGAATATTCACTAAGGTCTCAATAATTTTTTTTACATTTGAGGATTAAAATTCTAAGAACAAAATGGAATACTTAAGTTTCGAAAAACCAATCGAAGAATTGATGGAGCAATACCTAACATGTTCGTTGGTAGGAGAAGATGCCGGTGTAGATGTGAAGCTCGCTTGCAGTCAGATAGAAGATAAAATCATAGAAAAGAAAAAAGAAATCTACGGAAATCTTACCCCTTGGGAAAGAGTGCAACTCTCCAGACATCCAGATAGGCCTTATGCATTGGATTTTGTAAAAGGAATTGTCGATAAAGATTCTTTTGTGGAATTGCATGGAGATAGAAATTTTGCCGATGACCCAGCCATGATTGGAGGAATGGCTAAAATTGATGGCCAAAGTGTGATGATTATTGGTACCCAAAAGGGAAGAACCACCAAAGAAAGACAATACCGAAGATTTGGTATGTCCAATCCAGAAGGATATAGAAAAGCGTTGCGATTGATGAAATTGGCAGAAAAATTTAATATTCCTGTAGTTTCTCTTATCGATACCCCAGGTGCATACCCAGGTTTGGAAGCAGAAGAAAGAGGTCAAGGTGAAGCGATTGCCAGAAATATTTTCGAAATGACCATGCTGAAAACCCCAATTTTTTGCTACATCATTGGCGAAGGTGCTAGTGGTGGTGCATTGGGGATTGGTGTAGGCAACAAAGTGTATATGCTAGAGAATACTTGGTACACGGTAATCGCACCAGAAAGTTGCTCCTCTATTCTATGGAGAAACTGGAATCATAAAGAAGATGCTGCCAATGCCTTGAAGCTTACGCCGCAAGATGCACTGAATGAAAAATTCATCGATGGAATTATTGAAGAACCATTGGGTGGAGCACATTACGAACCAGAAGTGGCATATGAAAATTTGAAACAATCCATCTTACAAAATATTAAAGCTTTTTCTAAATTTACCGGAAAAGAATTAGAAACTCAAAGGCAAGAGAAATTTATTGCTATGGGTAAATTTAAAGGTTAAGAAAATATAGTTATAAAGCTGTCTTCGTATGGGGCAGCTTTCTTTTTATAATTTTATGAAGAAAAATAGAATACTAACGGCTTTGTGCCTCTTGGGATTTGTGTTAGGAAATGCACAATCGTATATCCCTACTTATGCCACTCGTGCCAACCAAGTAACCCAAACCAATATCAATACATTATTGCAAGAATTTGAAACTTTGGGGGTGAAAAAAACTGGCACCGTAGCCAATGACAATGCCTTGCAATGGATAAAAAATAAATATTTAGGATTTGGCTATACGGCAAGCCAAATTCAGGAAAATCCATTTTCTTATTTTAATGGGACTGGAACTACTTCCTCCAAAAATTTGATTATCACCAAAACGGGAACCCTTTATCCTAATACTTTTGTGATTATTTGTGGACATTTCGACACCATTACCGGTCCTGGTGTGGACGATAATGGAAGTGGTACTGCTGCAATTTTGGAAGTAGCCAGAATTTTACAATCGGTACCTACGGAATATTCGATAAAATTTATCCATTTCTCCGGCGAAGAACAAGGACTGAAAGGAAGCGCGGCTTATGTAAATGATGTAGTCAATGCCACAAGTCCCAAAATGAATATTAAATTGGTATTCAACTTGGACCAAGTGGGTGGAAAGATCGGCAATAACAACAATACCATCTATTGTGACCAAGACCAAGGTGGGTTGACTTCCAATAATGCAGCCTCGCAAGCAGTTACACAACAGTTGGCTACTTGTACCACTTTGTATTCTCCATTATTGACGGCTTTTGATCCTGCGTATTCTTCGGATTATATTCCTTTTGAACAAAATGGTGAAGTAATTACCGGGTTTTATGAATATGTGAGGGGGTATCTGGAGCATACAGCCAATGATACTTTGGTCAATGTAGATAAACCTTATGTGAAGAATGTTGCTATGGCGGCAGTAGGAGCTGCGCAACATTTTGCAGTTGCACAAACGACACTTTCCACCACGGAAAATTCAATTTCAGACTTCGATGTTCAGGTTTATCCCATCCCAACACCGTCTATTTTGAATGTGGATTTTGTGGATACCAAAAATCAGAAATTTGAATTTCAAATTCTGGATATGACTGGTAAATTGATGCTGAACACCACGAAAAAACAAATGGATATTTCGTCTTTAGACAATGGAATATATATCGGAAAATTGAAAATTGGTGACCGATATTTTCAAAAGAAAATCATTGTAAAGAAATAAAATTTTAGAAAATTTATCTGATAAAAAAAGTCGTTCAAATGGATTGAACGACTTTTTTACTTGGGTTATTTATCATTAAGTGCCAAAGAAAGATTAGAAGAAATGGTTTTAATAGTCGAGTATTTGGCATTGCATACATTGGCACTTAATGCATAAGTTCCTTTCGGGATTTGTATGTGATTTTTTCCTCTGGCAGGAACATCTATACTATAGATTTTATTTCCATTAAATCTTAAAGTAAAAGCGCATTTGGATTTATTTTCGATTAAAAGTACCGCTTCTTTAGCGTTTTTGTCTTCATTTAAAAGGTTGGATAGTAATTCTGCAGTTTTTTTATTTTTCTCATTACTGGAATTGTATTTTTTCTCCATATTTCTTTCTGCAAAACGAGGTTCGGGATTGGGAGCGATTAAACCTATAAGTTTGCTTTTTATCTCGGCAATGTTCGGATGGTTAGGGTTGGTTTTTATAAATCCAGCAATAGCTTTAGTATCATTGCTTTTCATTACTTCTTCATAAGTAATAAGGATGGTGGCGTTTTTTTTCTGAGCCCAAACGCTAAGGGTAAAGCAACAAGCAAAACAAAGGACAAGTGTATTTTTCATTTTTATATTTAAAATTTGGTGGCTGTGAAATTAATATTTTTTTATAACGCAAAAACATTGTTTTTAGTTTGTGTGAAAATTATTATCTTTGCAACGCTCAAAAATGAGGACAGAAGTCAAGATTAATTAATAAAAAAATAACAGATATGTACACACCAGTTGCGGCAGATGTTGCCAAACTAAGAAACACGACAGGAGCAGGAATGATGGACTGCAAAAAAGCTTTGGTAGAAGCGGAAGGAGATTTCGAAAAAGCCATTGAAATCCTTAGAAAAAAAGGACAAAAAGTAGCTGCAAACAGAGCAGATAGAGAATCTACTGAAGGTGCTGTTATTGCAAAAGTAAACCAAGATAACACCATGGGAGTAATCATTACATTAAGCTGCGAAACTGACTTTGTTGCTAAGAATGATGCTTTCGTTGAATTGGCTCACGAATTGGCAGAGCAAGCTTTGGTGTATGCAACAAAAGAAGAGTTTTTGGCATCTGACTTCCACGGAATTACCGTTGCTGATAAATTAATTGAGCAAACTGGGGTAATCGGAGAAAAAATTGAAATCGGTGCTTTCGAAAGAATTGAAGGTCCTTTCTTGGGTGCTTACATCCATGCAGGAAATAGAATTGCTTCCATCACCGCATTATCTGCTCATGTAGATGGTGCTTCAGAAGCTGCTAAAGCTGTTTCTATGCAAGTTGCAGCAATGAATCCTATTGCTTTGGACGAAACTCAAGTGTCTCAAGACATCATCAACAAAGAGTTGGAAATTGAGAGAGAATTGTTGGTAAAAGAAGGGAAGCCAGAAAATATTATCGAAAATATTTTGAAAGGTAAAATGCAAAGATTTTACAAAGACAATACTTTGGTACACCAATCTTTCATTAAAGATGGTAGTATCTCTGTAGCAGATTATGTTAAATCTGTAGGAGCTGACTTAAAAGTTGTTGGTTTCAAGAGAGTTAGCTTAGCGTAATTCATTTGAAGTTAAATAATTATGAACTCCGCAATTTTGCGGAGTTTTTTTTGTATGTATTTGATTATTAATACTTACATTTGTTTCCCATTTTTTTTAAGAAAATTTCAATGAAAAAGCTGATATCTTTACTTTTTGTTTTTATTTCAACAATTTTATTTGCACAATTAGACACCGAACATTGGTTCGCACCTATGTCCACCAGAGCCGGAACGGGTAGTTTGCAAAGCTATTTGTACTTGTCCACGAATGAGACGACTCCTTTTAATGTGGGAGTGTATAATGACAATCAGCTAATAAGTACAGTTCAGATCAGCAAAGGAAATCCACAAAAAGTGTTTATTCCCGGAGAGTATATGATTACTTCTTACCAAGGAGACCTCTTTACACCTAATGGGATGGGCTTGCATGCAAAAGGAAGCAAAAAGTTTTATGCCAATTACCGGTTTTCGGTAACCAACCATGCGGAGATCATCACTTCAAAAGGTTTGGCAGGTATTGGGAAAAAGTTTTATGCTGCAATGGCTCCCAATACTACTGCAACTTATTATACAAATTCAACGATAGGAATTATTGCCACAGAAGACAATACCACAGTTGCTTTGTCAGGATATGATGCGGGGGTGGTTTTTTCTAACGGGAGTACAGCAACCTCACTTTCGGTGACGCTAAATAAAGGACAATCCTATCTTGTGGAGGTAAAAAGCAATGATGCCAATGCTAACTTAACCGGTCTTATAGGAACTAAAATAGAAGCCAATAAGCCAATTGCGGTAACTAATGGTAATTTTACCGGAATTTACACCATTTATAATAGTTCCAATACCGATATTGAAATGGATCAGGCTGTTCCGGTGGATCGTTTAGGGAAGGACTTTGTTTTGGTTAAAGGGAATGGCCCCCAAACTTCGGGGATGGAGACGGCCTTAGTTGTCGCTACAGAAAACGGTACAACCATCAATGTCAATGGCGCAGCTACAGGATTGGTGCTAAATGAAGGTGAATATACAATGATTGATGGTACGGATTATATTAATCAGGGAAATGGACATTATAATATGTCGATAGCTGCCAATAAAAATATATATGTTTATCAACTTTTGGCGGGTGCTAGTTCGGGGACAATTTATGCTACAGGCGGTTTTAATTACATTCCACCTTTAAGTTGTTTTCTTCCTAATTCTGTGGGCGAAATTGGTTTTATCAATCAAATAGGAGTTGATTATTATACCACTAAGTTGAATATTCTTACCCAAGCAGGTGCAGCGGTTACCGTCAATGGAGCTTCAATTCCAGTTGCCAATGGGCCATATCCTGTAACGGGCAATCCCAATTGGGTTTCTTATTCTGTACCGAATGTTAGTGGTAATATTACCGTTAATTCTACTAAATCTGTTACGGCAGGTATAGCTGCTGGAAGCGGTGCTGTAGGTTATGGAGGTTATTTTGCGGGCTTTTCGTCTGTGCCAGTAATTACCAAAACAGGGAATTGTTATAATGGAATTCAGTTGTTGGTAGATAATTCTTATGATGCTTACCAATGGTTTTTAAATGGTGTTGCTATTCCAGGAGCCAATACATTTTTCATCAATCCAGAACTGTATGGTTCAGGAAATTATACAGTACAAATCACTAAAAATAATTGCGATACAAAAGTAACCGATGCTTATAGTTATACAGTTTGCCCACCCATGCCGACAGTTAATTATTCCATAGGTTCTTGTAATACAAAATCAATAACGCCTGTTTTTACGATTAATACTGCACAGAGCATCAATCCTGCACAAACCCAGATTGTTGCGCCACCTACTTTTGGAACCGCTACAGTAAATCCTACCACTGGGGTTATTACCTATACACCCAATGCAGGATTAACGAACAATACAACCGATCAGTTTGTGTATTATATTGAAGGCAATGGAAATCCAGCTGCTAGTCAGTACATCAAGGTGATTATCGATATTAATGTTCTAAAAGTAAATAATGCAGGACCACTGAAAGCTTGTGCGGATGCCAATGGAAATGGTGTTTTTAATTTAACTGCCGCCAATGTATCCCCTGATGCTGGAGTTACGGTAAATTATTTTTCTAATGCTAATTTAACAACGCCAATTCCTAATCCTACTACCTATTCTGGACCGGCAGGAACTATTCATGCCCAAGTAACTTCAATATACGGTTGTTCGGCAGTGGTTTTAATTACATTAGAAACTCAGCCTTCGCCCAATGTGCAAACAGCCAATTACAATACGCAAATTTGCGATACCGACTTGGATGGGGTGGTTCCTGTTGATTTTGCAACTGTAACTCCTCAAATTGTAAACAATGCAGCACAATTTATTGTTCGATATTATCTGAATCAAGCCGATGCAACTGCGGGGAATAATAATACTTTACCCAATAATTGGTCATATTCTACCCCAACCACAGTATATGTTCGTGTAGATGGTTTGGCCGGAAATACTTGTCCACCAGCTTTCGGACAATTGAATTTTTCATTCGGCACTAAAGTTCAACTTTTGAGCAATCAATCAACAGTTTCTGTGTGTGATCAAAATTTGGATGCTACTGAAAACATTATTTTATCAGATTATAAGAGCCAATTTACCACCGACCCTGCCACCAATCTTACCTTTTATGCTCAATTGGCTGATGCTCAAAATGCTCAAAATCCAATACCTGCAAATCAAACTATTGGTTTGGCTGGAGGTGTATATTATGTTCGATTTCAAAATGCAACCGATTGTCCCAATATAGCAACCCTCACAGTACAACTGAAGCAGGCCAAAGCTTCTACGGTGCTTAGTAATCAGGTGGCTTGTGGCAATGGCAATGTAACTTTGGATGTAGGCCCCGGATTTGATGCCATTCTTTGGAGTACGGGGGTAACAACACAAACTATAGCCGTTGGCGCAGGAAATTATTTTGTGGATTTAACATTTAATGGTTGTGTGTACAGACAGCATGTTTCTGTAACTTCTACCCCAGAACCTAATTTGAATACTGTTAATTTTAATGGTTCAAAATGCGATGATAATTTAGATGGTATTGTACCGGTAGATTTCTCTACTGTTACTCCGCAGATTGTGCAAAATTCTGCCCAGTTTCAGGTTCGTTATTATGCAACTATGGCAAATGCTACAGCTGGAAATAACAATACTTTACCCAATAACTGGACCTATAATGCGACTACCACTGTGTTTGTACGGGTAGATGCATTAACTGGGAATTGCCCACCGGTCATCGGTCAGATTCAGTTCAGTATTGGAAGTAAAATTCAACTATTGGCAACTCAAGCAACTCAAACGGTTTGTGATAATAATTTAGATGCGAACGAAGTGGTTAATTTGAATGATTATAAAAATCTTTTCACCAACGATCCTGCTGTTACTCTGTCTTTTCATGCCACACAAGCCGATGCTAATTCAGGAACCAATGGACTTCCGGCGGTGCAGAATTTAGGAATGGCCAGTGTTGTGTTTTATGTACGATTTACTTCGGCAAATGCTTGTCCCATCGTTGGAAAACTTACTCTTAGTTTAAATCAGCCAAAAGAATCAACAGTTTTGCAAGATAAAACCATTTGCGACAATGCCAATACAACTTTGGATGCAGGAGCGGGATTTACCTCTTATTTATGGAGTACTGGCGCTACTACACAAGCTATTCAGGTGGGAGTAGGGTCTTATTTTGTCGATTTGGGTTTCAATGGTTGTGTGTACAGGCAACATGTAACCGTGCATTCGGCTCAATCACCAATAATCGATAAGATAGAAATTTCTGGACTAAGCGCTATCATCCATGTTTCTGGAGGTACTCCTCCGTATCAGTATTCATTAGATGGGATAAATTATCAGGATTCTAATGTATTCACAGGTTTGACGCGTGGTATTCATAAAGTTTATGTGTTATCTGCAGATCGTTGTAAACCGGTGACTAAAGAGTTTTTATTGTTGAGTTTACAGAATTTTATTACTCCAAATGGGGATGGAATAAATGATGTCTTGGATTATTCGGATCTTAGAATCATGAAGGATGTTTCTATGGAAATTTTTGACAGATACGGGAAAACTTTATTTAAAAACACCAATAATTATTTTATTTGGAACGGAACCGTTGGAGGAAGGGCGCTCAATACGGGTAGTTATTGGTATGTATTGAAATGGACGGATCCAAATACACAGCTAAAACAAGAGTATAGTGGATGGATATTACTGAAAAATAGGGATTAAGTTTTATGAGAATTTTGATGAAGCATATACCAATCAATTAAAACAATTGTGATTCTGAAATTGTTAAATAGTCGAGGTTTTCTCGGCTATTTTTAATTTTAATTGAATATATGCGGAAGAGTTTGGAGGTTCTTTTTGAATTTATTATTATATTTGGCAAATTAATATCGAATAACTATGAAAAAAGTTTTATTGTTTTTAATCTTACTAATGAGCTGGGAGTTATCAGCCCAGAGGGATACAGATCATTGGTTTGCACCTATGGTTGAAAGAACTTCCATAGGAACCAATAATCAAAATTTATATCTCTCTACTGATGAGGTGAACCCTTTTGATGTGTTGATCTACGGAAATGGGAATTTTACGAACCCAATTATTACAGTAACTGGATTGAAAAAAGGGACTCCTAAAATAGTTCCTATTCCAAAAGACAATATCGTAACCACGGGAAGTCCTTCGCCACAAGTGTTTAATCCCAATAGTACCATGGGGATTTTTGTGAAAGGGACAAAGCCGTTTTTTGCGAGACTAGGGATTACTTCAAGTACAACCCATGCGGAAATGGTCACTTCAAAAGGGAGAGCTGGATTGGGCAACAAGTTTTATTCTGTTAACACCCAGATGTACTATAATTCTTCCATTGCCAATTTTATGACCAGTATTATGGCTACCGAAGATGGAACTCAGGTAACGGTGTCAGGCTACGATCCAATTGTTGAATTTTCTAATGGTACCAATGGTGCTACCAACCCCACATTAACATTTACACTGAACAAAGGTCGTTCTTATATTATTGAAGGGTGGAACTCTGGAAATAATTTTGATTCCTTTATCGGTGCTAAAATTGAATCCAATAAACCGATTTCTGTAACCAATGGAAATTACAACGGGAATTATGTAACCGGAGGTTTTGATGGTTCGGATATCATCATGGACCAATCCGTTCCTGTAGAAAGATTGGGCGATACTTTTGCATTGATTAAAGGTAATGGAGCCATAGGAGACCAAATGGAAGGGGCCATCATTGTTGCTACCGAACCCAATACAGAAATTTATGTGAATAATGAGACGACTCCTTTAGCTACAATTAATGAAGGAGATTATTTCCGTGTTCCAGAAACAAAATACATTAACCAAGCCAATACAGGACACTACAATATGTACATCCATACAACAAAAAATGTATATGTATATCAGTTGTTAGGAGGTATTGCTGGGAATAACGCTACAGAAGGTTTTAATTATATACCTCCATTGAATTGTTTCTTACCAAGAAAAATTGATGAGTTAGGAAATATTAATTTGAACCCAGGGGCTATTCCAACCAAATTAAACATCGTAACTGAAGCCAATGCAACCATTACTGCCACCAGTAACGGAGCCCCAATTACCTTGAGTGGACCGCATATCCTTACCGGTAATGCCGCTTGGGTAACTTATTCCGCAGCCAATGTTACAGGAACAATTGTTGTTAACTCAACTTCTGCGGTAACTGCGGGTATTTCTGCGGGTAGTGGTACTTCTGGTTATGGTGGTTATTTTGCCGGAGTTTCTTCAGTGCCAATTATTACGAAACAAGCAGGCGATTGTATTCCGGGGATTATTTTAGAAGTAAATCCGGATTATGATTTCTATCAATGGTATTGGAATGGTAATTTAATTCCAGGGGCAACAACACACACCTATACGCCAACCCAACCAGGAAATTATACTTGTGTGGTAAATATTGGAAACTGTACGCCTAAAACAACACCTGTATTTAAAGTGTTCAACTGTAAATTTACTGGAACAACCAACATCAATGTTTGTGGTTCTGCGGTAATTACTCCATCTTTTGCTGGAACTGGTTCTACCCAAACTCCAGTAAACAATACCGTGTCTATCGTAACACCACCAGCACACGGAACAGCCGTGATAAACAACAACGGTACTATTACCTATACACCAAATGCTGGATATTTAGGGCCAGATACTTTTCTATATACTTTCTGTGGAAATGCTCCAGAGTTTATCGACTGTATGGATATGACGGTGAACATTAATGTGGTTCAATTGTCAACGCTTACACCAACAATTTATGCTTGTAACAATAATGATGCAACTACTGCCGTTTTTGATCTTACTTCTCAACCTGTAACCACTTATACAGGAAACCATACCAAGAAGTTCTACAAATCATTGGCAGATATGAATGCGGGAACCAACGAGATAACCAACCCAACTAATTATACCTCTACAGCTCCGGCAACCATCTATGTAAAAATTACTACTCCAGAAGGTTGTTCTGCTACAACTACCGTAGAGTTGAAGTTTTACGAATTACCGATAGTAACTCCAGTGACGATATCTTCTTGTTTCTTGGATAATGACAATACCAAAGCTTCATTTAATTTAACAACGGCCAATATATCTCCATCAGCGCCTATTGTGAAGAAGTTTTACCCAACCATGCAAGATGCAATTAATAATACCAATTCCATTAACAATCCAGCGGCTTATGTAAGTGGTGATGGAGAAGTATATGCAAGAGTTATTAACGATAACCAATGCTACAGAATAGTAAAAATTACTTTATTTGTTATTAAACCAAAACCTTCTCCTATTTTGGTCGATCAATATATCTGTATTGAGGATACAACAACTTTAGATGCAGGGCCTGGTTACACAGCTTATTTATGGAGTAATGGTGCAACTACTCAGTCTATTACCAATATACCAGTGGGTGATTACTTTGTAGTACTTAGCCATGAAGGTTGTAATACCAAACAATTTGTAAGAGTATTGGAAGCACCAAAACCAATCATCTCTCAAATTGATATTACCAACAATACGGTAACGCTTACGGTGACCAATGGTAAAGCTCCTTACCAATATTCATTGGATGGAATTTCGTGGCAAGCGTCTAATGTGTTTACAGGACTACCAAGAGGTGAAAATAAATTCTATGTAAAAGATGCCTACGATTGCGAGCCTGTAATGGTGCAAGTAACCGTTCCTAACTTCATCAATGCCATTACACCAAATAACGATGGGGTTAATGATTATATTGATTATTCGGAATTGGCTTATAAAGATAATTTCTCCTTCGTTATCTACGATCGATATGGTAAAAAAATAGCAACATTGGATAAAGATTCCAATTACCGATGGGATGGTAAATTCCAAGGTAAGAGACTGAATACCGGTACTTATTGGTATCATGTAACTTGGAATGAGAGAGATGCCAACAAATCTTTGGTAAATTATTCCGGATGGATTTTGTTGAAGAACTTTTAATCATCTATTCATAACCTATAGAAGCCAGCAACCTAAAAATTGCTGGCTTTTTCTTTCTTAAATAACTAAATGTCATCTTGTTGAAATAAAAAATTCAAGACCGTTGCACGGTAATTTTACAAAAAAAATCATCTAATAAATT
>JAFDZI010000027.1 GCA_018266955.1 Bacteroidota bacterium | reverse complement strand
GTTTAATTGTGCAATGGTCTTAATGTTATAAACTTATAAATCGTTTTAAATGTATTTTTAATGGAATTATACAGATAAACACATTTAAAATGTTGTAACTTCTTTAAAAACTGTAAATGGTGTTTTAGCAGTTATTTTCTTAATAGCTGTTTGTTTCTTAATTATTCTTTGCTAAATATCACTTCCTAAATGTATATATGATATACCATTAAATATGAATATATATAAATATATAATATTAAATATATTATAAAGAGGATATTTTATAAGTAGTAGTAGTAGTAGTAGTAGTAGTAGTAGTAGTAGTAGTAGTAGTAGTAGCAAATTTACAGAGTAAAATAATAATAAATACAACAAATACAGTAAATAGTATAGATAAAAAAAAAGGAATTCAGCCGAAGATCACCAATTTTTAGGGAGGTTAAAGAAAATTAAGTGGTAGATTTTAAACCACAGAGGAGTTTACTGCTGTGAGGTTTAAAATTTAGTAGTTGATTTTCAATTTTATCAATGATGATAGTATCAGATGACATTATACAACAAAAAATAAGATGTGTTATCAATAATCAAAATGCCAATACAATGAAATTTATATCAGAAATTATTTGATGTGGAGAACAAAGTGAAAAATAACTTTATGGAGTTGTTGTGATTTAAAAATAAAAGTGAGGACTTTACACCACCTTACAATTGAGGTGGTCGAAAATTTATTTAACAATGTAAAGAGAATCCAAACGATAAGTTTGGATTTTTTAGTGTTTAAAAATTAGATAAATAATCAGTAGAGACTACCACAACTTAACAGCTGTTAGAATGTGGTTAGTTTCACTAATAGAAAGTGAACTAATAATTTAAGAATCTATGTAATTAGGTTAATACCATGCGTTTACTGTTGTCTCCGAACTGACTTAGGCGGAATGTTACATCACAATTAGTAACAAAACCTAAGAAAAATGAAAGTTTATCTAAAAATCAGAGAGGGGAAACTTAGTAAAAAGAGTATTGAGAAAGGACGTGTAAAAATGAATAGTTTATTTTTGATGTTCCACGATAGTTTAACTAAAAAAAGAAGTTATGAGTTCTTAAAACTTTATATCTACGATAAACCAAAAACGATAATTGAGAAAGACCACAACAAAGAAACATTACAACTTGCTGAATCTATAAAAGCTCAAAAGGTGTTGGAGTTTAATTCTAAAAAACATGGATTTGTAAGTAGTGTGAGTGGTAAGATTGGATTTCTAAACTACTTTAATGAACTGGTTGAAAAAAGATTTGAGACAGAGGGAACATACGGAAATTGGTTTAGTACGTTGAAACATCTAACAATTTTTTGTAAAGGAGTAGATATTCAGATTTCCAAAATAGATGAAATATTCTTGGAGAATTTTAAGGAGTATCTTTTGAAAGAAAAAATATCTAATAAAGGAGGGAGATTATCACAGAATACGGCGTTATCATACTTCAATAAGGTAAGAGCAGCCCTTAAAGAAGCTTACAGAAGTAAGATGATTTCTGAAAATCCTATGGTTAGAGTAAAATCAATAAAAGAAGAAGAAACAAATAGAGAATATCTTACTTTGGAAGAATTACAAAAGTTAGTGAAAACAGAATGTGAAATACCAATATTGAAAGATGCTTTTATTTTTAGTTGTTTAACAGGGTTGAGATTTTGTGATGTTGAAAATATGAAGTGGAAAAATCTCTACTATGATTCTGAAAATGGTTGGCTTTTAAAATACACACAACAGAAAACCAAAGGGATTGAAAACCTTCCGATTAATGAACAAGCTGTGAAACTTCTTGGAGAAAGGAAAGATGATGATGTATTGTTGTTTGAGAGTTTAACGTACAGTGCCTACCATAACAAAAAAATACACAAATGGGTAAAAGAAGCAGGAATTGATAAACACATTACTTATCATAGTTCACGACATACTTTTGCTACACTACAACTAACGATGAATACAGATATTTACACGGTTAGTAAGTTATTAGGACACAGACATCTGAAAACCACAGAAATCTATGGAAAAGTAATTGATAAAAAGAAAATTGATGCTGTATCTAAAATTCCTGAATTATATTTGTAGAAATACATTATAATGGATTATTTCGAGGAACAACAATATTTAGAATCAAAACTTAAATTTGATAGAGATAAAATTTGGTTAAAACTAACTAAAAGTAAACCACAAACGAAAGAATTTATTAAATCAATTGAAAGTAAGTTTTCTGAAATTAAAAATTATGGGGAGAAATTATTGTTTTGGAAAAATAATAATCTTTCCCCATTTAAACTTCATTATGAATTTACAATTTATAATGAAAAAAATGAAGAGAAAACCCCTGTAATATCAATAAATCCTGAAGATAATATAGAAAAACTACAATACTTAAAATGGATTATTGAGGAGTGCTATCAGGAATATTATAATAATCCAAAGAAGTACAATTTTGAAACAGTTTCCTTTGAACAACTTAAACAACGTTTTTTTGAATCGGATGAAAATCGTGATAAGTTTATACGTTTTGAGGAAAAATCAACAAAAGAAAGGATTAAGGAAACAGGAGTAAGTGAGGAGGTTTACAATTACATAAAATTTAAACAACGTGAACCGAATGTTTTATCAGATTTAGATTTTATGGATGTTAAAATAGTAACATCATTACAATATTTTGCTATTGAGTTATCTTTTGTTTATGATTACATTAAATATCTAATTTTTTTAAAATCACATAATAAAAAAGAGATTTCCGTTGATGCTGTATTTTCTGAAAATAAAACGTTTAAATCAACTTATGATATTAAAAATCTGAAAAACATACATTCACTATTGATAGAGAAAAACATTATTCAGAAAATAAATTTTGAAGATTTTAAATTAGTTTTTACAGAAACTCCTTTGAAGGAAATCAAAAATAAAATTGTCTGGTTACCAAAGAAAGGTAAGGGAGTTTATTGGGAGAGTTTAATATTCTTTATTAAAGAAATTTGTGGTTATCCTGAATCTTATTTTAATACATACAGTAATAAAATATTTATAGATAAAATAGGGAGATGTTTTAAATCTGAAACAGAAACAGGATTTAGTAACTTTAATAATGGTATTCCAAGAGGAATAACTAACTTAAAAATTAATAATTTTCGAAATACAACAAACAATAAGAACTATCAAAAAATAAAGGATATTTTTTCATAAATATTCCATTGCACGAACTGTGCTTTATAGGTGCATTCTAAATTTGAAATTTTACAAAGTAATTGAAAAAAATATAATTATGTTATGTAAAAATCAAAACGAAGAAATTTTAGATTTCTTCAAAAAAAGAATGTTAACAACAAAAGAAGCAGCTTTTTATTTGGGGCTTAGTGTAATAACTGTGAGAAGAAAAGCAGGTAAGGGAGTGTTTCCATCTTACCGACCAAACGGAGGGAAACTGTATTTTGAAATCTCTGATTTAGATGAGTATCTATTATCAAAACGTAGAAGCAGTGTTGAAAAAGCGAGAGAAGTTGCCTCAATGTTGAACTTTAAAATTTCGAAAAAATGGAAAATGTAAAGTTTAATTTTTATGAGGATTTTAGATGTAGTAGATATACGCATTTAGACGAGATAGTAAACGATATTAAAACCGGTACTTATCATAGAACTATTATACCATATATAAAACTGTTTGATAAGGAGGGGAAAACCGAAGAGACAAAGAATTTAAAAAATAAAATTCCCACTTTTATAATTAGTGGGATGTTTTCAAAATTAGGTAGGAAAATTGAGAATTTAAGAATTTATCACGGTTGGATGGTTCTTGATATTGATGGAATTAAAGATGAAGAAACGTATCAAATAATTTTTGAAAAAGTTAAAAATATTCTATACACAATGGTTGCGTTTCGTTCACCTTCTGGAGGAATGAAAATTATTGTTCAAACTAACAATAAGGATGTAAACAAACATTCTGAACGATATAAAAAATTGGTTAATTATTATGAGGAAAAACTTGATGTGGAATTCGACACATCAACATGTGATGTATCCCGATTGTGTTTTTATTCCTATGATGAACAAATTTTTTATAACAAAGAAGCTAAAGTATTTAATTTTGAAGAAATCAACAATGTAAATACTGTTGTCGAAAATGCAGATATTTTAGCTTTGGAAATGCAAGAAATGATTGAATTTACAGAGAAGAGACAGAAATATAAAGTTGGTAATAGAAATAATTTTATTAAACTATTTAGTTTGAACTGTTCTAACCACGGTATTAAAGAATCAGATACTTTAGAATTTTGCCTTAGTAGATTTGTGGAGGAAGATTTCGACGAATACGAAATTACGCTAACTATTAAAAACTCCTATGAAAAAAATTCAGATAAATTTGGTGATTGGAAAAATCGTTTAAATAAAGTTGTTAAAGAAAGGTTGGCAACACAAAAAAAGAGTGGAAATAAATCTGATGCGTTAAAAGTATTAACTAAAGATATTTCCTTTGAAGATGATATTTTCCAGCAATATTACAATGAATTAAGTAAAACTTTTCCTACAAAATATACTGATTTTGTTAGAAGCTTAAAAACGGAGAGGGAAAAAGATATTTTGATTTTAGGAATGATGACTGTGTTTAATTCAATCCAAATGAGGGATTGATTTAAAAACCTTAGCTTATAAATTAAAATTTAAGAGCTAAGGTTTTCTTTGTGGAGAAATTTTAAACAATGTTCACAACACTTAATAATAAAATCTGAATATATTATCGTTTAAAAAAATATCGAACGGAGAACAATATTAAAATCAATTTGAACCAAAATAGAACATATATATGTTGTAAGACTTCTACAAAAGTTTTAGATTTACCATACAAAACCCGATACTATTAGAAAGGAATAAAATAATTACATATTAAAAAATACATTTAGCGAACTGAAATCTGTTTTTGAAAGGTCGAAAATTCAGAATATCCACAGAATTAAGTTAAGCAAAATGTTCGAGCTATGGCTTGAGCGTTGCTTTACTTTGTGGATAGGTATTCGACCACCTCAAAAACAGGTAGAGATAATGTCTCAAGCCTGTTTTTGTTTTTATATCAGATTACGGTTTTCAGTAAGGAATAATAAAAAAAGAATAATAATATTAGCTCAAATAAAAATTATGAAAACAAAAATCGTATCAGTGAGTTTACTTTTACTGTTGGTAACAAACTGTAAAAAAAATGATAACCTTACTAAGAATGAAGATGATACCACGAAAACAGAATTTGCAGAGAACAGCAAAATTGATTTAGATGATAGATATATCGGAGGATGGAAAATTGTAGATATAAATGTAGGGAAAAGTAAGAATGACCATTCAATGGATGGAATTATTTGTGAAATGGAAAAATATCCAAATTCAGAAAACAGTTATGTATTTCATCTTTTTACAGGACACAAACTAATTTTAACTAAAGAAACTGATAATTATTTAGTTGGACAGAATGCTAATATGAATGCCAACTACGATGATAATTCAGAAACGTTGACAATATCAATACCAAAAGGATCTTCTTGGACATTTAAGAAAATAAGATGAGAAAGGTTTTTATTTTATTTACATTAGTATTACTATTTTCTTGCAAGTCTGGTAATTCTTTAGATGGTATCTATGAATATGTACCCAATAAAGATGATAATGGTAATATATTTAGGATGGGAAGAGAATTGGGTTGTTCAATGATTGGCAGATTTGAATTTAGAAATAGTAAATGTTATTTTAGTATAATGGGTGTTGAACAGAGAGTAGATTATGAAATTGATAATGGTGTAATTTATCTAAAATCTAATGAGTTAAATAATAATTCAGGAGCTGGAATTAGAATTATTGATGAAAGTACTTTAAATTTTGGAGGCTGTACATTTATGAAAGTAGGAAATAATGAAGATGAAACCATAACAAATGAAGATAGTAAGTCCATAGAAAATCATTCTAAAAACAGTGAAAATTCCCAAAATAGAAATCAAATATCTAATTTTCCAATATATACATATAATAAATTAGTTGACAAAGACTATTATGAAGATGGTGGTAGTATGTTCCCTGAACAATTTAAAGAATATTATTTTTTGTATGGCATAGTAAAAAAAGTATTAAATGAGGATGGAATTATCGGTTATAAAATTCAAATAACCCAAACCAGTAAAGAATTTGATGATTTACATAATGATACGAATTCTTTAGTAAATCAGGATATTGTAATTAATTTATTTCCAGAAGATTTATATACAAAAAATGGTAAAAAGAGGAATACCGTTGGTAAATATGATTTAAGTTTTAAAGAATACAAAAATCTTAAGAAATTATTGGTAGAAGGAAGAAAAATTAAATTATCCTATGTAGAGGGAGGAGCTGGATCAACAGGAACAAGCTTAGCTGGATTTTTATTTTTTAATTATATTGAAAAGATAGATTAGAAATTGCATTGATTTTTAAATGCAGAATATCATCAAAAACTAAGTTTTAACAAATATGAGTTTGTAATTATTGTAAACAGAAATAAAATTGTAGAATCTATTGATTTTACGATGATTGTGGAAAAGTCTTCTTTACTAAAGAGGACTTTTTTAGTTAAATTTGGCAAAATTCAATATATGACGATTAAGCATTATTATGATGATTTAAAAACGGCAGATGATTTAATGAGTAGTAACTTACATCACAAACTATCATCCGTACTAAGATTTATAATTCCTTTGGTTATAAATCCAGAACAGAAAAAAGTAGTAAAAGCATTTTATAAAAGATGTGAAGAACTTCCTTTTGCTAACAAAGGCAGTGAGGACTACATTGTAATTAGTAGATTATCTTATGAAGTTTTGGAATATATAGAAGATAATTTATTGTAATGAATATTATTGAGAAATATTATGTATACGATGAAAAAGGAGAGTTTTTCTTTAAAAATTTTCGACTTTTTGATGGTCGTTTTTTAGATAACATAACTCAAAATACTTATACAATAGACGCTTCAATTTTTAACACAATAATTCTTATTGAGAATAATCACAAAAATTCAATTTTAGGAAAAAAGAAAACAGGTTTTTGGTTTAAAATTACCGAATTAGTTAATGGAATTGATAGAGAGAAACTTAATCATTCTTTGCCAAAAAGCGAAAAACACATAAAAGGAAGATGTAAACTTTATAAAGATAAAGGTTATTTAGCTTTAGTGAGTGGTTTATATGGTAATAATAATAGTAGAAAGGTTGATAATTCCGTTGAGAATCTATTGAAATCAATTAAGGAACAGAATTCTGAGTTAATAACTTATCCAAAAATTAGAAATACCATCCAAAATTTTTTGGAAGATAAAATTGTAGTAATAGATAAAACAACAGGATTACCATTTAAAATAGAGGATTTTGATATTGATAAACTTAGTAATATAAGTTTGTCTACAATAAAAAATTATATCAATTTAAATATTGATGAATCAAAATATAATCCACTTAACATTTCAGAATCTGAAATTTCAAATGATTTTTTTAGTAAATTCAAACAACTGGATCAACAAAAAAGGATTTCCTTACTTAAGCAATTTACTGAAATAATATCTTTAATCGATTAATATGGAAAAAAAACTACCAGTTAAAGAAATATTTTTTATTTTATTATGTATCATTTTAATAATAATATTCACTCCACTTTTACAATCAACATTTGATACTATTATTGAAAAATTTAAATTAGATAAAGTTGTCAATTCTTTATTCTTTGACATATTAGTTTTAGTGACAACATGGATTTTTATTTCAATATGGGTAAATAAATGTAGTGAAACAATACCAAATAGAAATACAACTTTATTACTGTTATTGGTAAGTTGTTTTTATACTTATCAAAGATTTTTTAATAATCATTTTTACTTTGAAAGTTTTAAAAGTATTGATTGGTTGAAATACTTTGATGTAATTTATACAATATTATTAGCTGACTTGGGAGGATATTTAAAATATGCTGTAACAAAGAATCCAAGTAAAAAACATTCAAATTTATTGGAAGAAGATTCTCCTATTGAAAATAATGAAGATGATGAATTAGATGGATTGTTTTCTAAAACTGTTGTAAAGATTAGAAATATTATTGAAAATAATAATTTTAAAACTTCATACACAATAGGAATTAACGGAGAATGGGGAAGCGGTAAATCTTCAATTTTGAGTATGTTGAAAAAGAGATTGAGAAATCATTCAGATAAGATTATAGTAGATTTTAACCCATGGATGGGATTTGATAAAAAAGTATTGGTTAAAGATTTTTTTAATTCACTCTCCGAATCTTTAACGGAAAATAATATTTCAAACGAAGTTTCTGAATATACGGATGAGCTAATTAATGCAACTGATAATTCATTTTTAAAAGCGGTTAAAAATATATTTTATAAAGAAAAATCTTTAGAAACCCTCTTTGATAAAATAAATGAGAAGATTAAACAATTAAATAAAAAGATAATTGTAATTGTAGATGATATAGATAGATTAGATAACGAAGAAATTTTTCAGCTATTAAAACTAATAAGAAATACCGCTAATTTTAATAATACATATTTTATTATGGCTTATGATAGAGAATATGTTGTTAAGAGTATAAGTGGAATAAATGAATATTCTTCCATTGAATATTTAGATAAAATAATAAATACAGAATTAACTTTGCCTTATTATGATAAGAGCATTCTTAAGGAGGTTTTCAGAATAAAACTTATTAATAAAATTGGAGAAAAATATATTGACAAAATTAATTATTCTTTAGACGAAGGGATGAATAGTTCAAATATATTTGAAAACGACGAAAATTCATCTAATGATTTTATAGATTGGGTTGATAATATTAGACAAATAAAGAAACTGGTCAATTCGATATGTATCAATTTTAATGAATTTTTTAATGAAATTAATTTTACTGATTTGATTTATATTGAATTATTAAAGTTGAAATACCCTTATTTATACAAATCACTTTATTTGAAAAAAAATATAATTTTTAAAGAGAGAAGTGGAAGATTATATTTAAAAGAATTAGATGAGAAACATCCTATTGAAACTTATTTAGAGAGAAATAAAACTTCTTTTGAAACAAAAAAAAGTAAGACAATTGACGATACTATATTAGGTGATTTAATCAAAAATTATTGTAAACAAAATGATATTTTAGAAATTGAAAAGAAAAAGATTCAACTATTAGTATTAAGTCTATTTGAAGTTTATAATGATAGCGGAATTGGATTTTCTGGTTTAGGAAGTAAAGATGTAGATAAAAGACTATCCATATCATACTCATACAAATTTGAGAGATATTTTTCTCAATCTATTTTTAAAGGAAATATATCAGAATATGATTTTAACAATCTATTGAATTCTGATGAATTAGATAGAAAAACAGTAGTTAAACGTTGGATTGAGGAAGGAAAGGAAAAAGATTTGAAATTTCGATTACTATCAAAAGGAAATTATAAAAATAATATAGAATTTGAAAATACAGTAAAATCAATATTACAATTGGTACATACTGATTCAAAGATATATAAAAATCAAAAAATTGGTTTTGATATTCATATGTTTAGATGGACAATTCAATATCATAGAGGAGATAATAAGATTATTGGTTTGTATGATAATAAAGATGATTTGAAAAATTTTATTACGAAAATATTTTATGAGGCAAAATATCCTTATTTGTTTGAATCAAATGTTTTGTCTTCTATTAATTCTAACGTATTTAGAGAGGATTCAGAATTTATTTTAGGTATGGATAAAATAAATGATATTTTAAAATTCTATATTTTAAAGTATCTCAATGAGATCAATTCATTTGATGTTTATTTTTGGAGATTATATAATAAGTGTAAAAAAATGAGCATTGAGGAGAGTTATAAGATTTTTACAGTATATGATGAAGTTAAAGCTAAGATTATTGATTTGCTTAAAGATAGTTCGAGTTGTATATATTTTATGAAATCAATAATTGATATGGGTATGGATGATGATGTCGGGAAAATCCATAAAGAAACAATAGAGGATATTTTTGAAACGGTAGAAAATTTTGAACGATTAATTCTTAATGATAGAAGTTTAAATTGTGATTCCTTTATGGTTGAATTTAAAGATTTTTACTACAAAGTAAAAGATAACAATTGGAGTGAAACTAATTATGATTTTCAATATTTCAAACGTAATAAAGAGTTTTATAATATCCTTACAGAAAAGAAAGGAATTGACTAATAGGATACTAATTGTTTATAACACCGCATAAACAGTAAGAAGAAACTTTTTGTATTGGAAAGTAAATTTGCTTTTCTTTTGTTTTCTTTGATTATTAGTAAATTAACTATTATTTTGCTTTTCTCCAATATATGTTATTACTATTTTTGATTTGTTGTCAATTTTGTACACCTTAAATATAGAATTACATTAAAAGAGAAAAAGCTTAACAGCGGAATGATTAGTCTTTATATCGAATACTATAAAGGAACATCTGTTAATGCCGAAGGCAAGAGAATACATCTAAGAGATTTTGAATATTTAAAACACTGCCAGCATGAGTAGCATTATAGCTTTTTTCAGTTAGATCATTGTAAGTGATTATAATTGTTGTATTTGCAGGTACACATCGATGGTTTTATAAGTTTTATTTTTTTTAGAAACATCTTTTAATGTTTAAAAAAATTGCTTTATCATTAATTGATTGGGCAAATGAAACTTTGGAACCTACAAGGTTGGCTGATAGCAGAATTAGAAGTTGAATTATTTTATTTAAAACGAATGGATTGAATTACCTTGTTTTGATAGAAAGAAAAAGGCGTGAAACTAAAATCAATCTGTTACAGAGGTACTGCGAAGAACCCTAAGCTCAGCAATATATAAGGCACGAGAGTAAACCTGACTAGTTTTAGAGTTTATAAGAAGATTTGCAGTTTTCTGTAACTCAACTAATCAGCTTATGTTATTTCGTTCGATAAAATTATGTTGTAAAAATATTGAAATATCTATTTAAAAGAATATTGAATCAAGTATAAACTTGTATCCACTCATATACTTATACCCTTTAGGGTATATATATGATATTTCGATATGTTTTATACCCGAAGTGGTATTGTTTTGATTTTTTCATGTATATTTATACCATAAAAGGTATAGATATGGATTCAATACGATTATTTGTAAAACAAAAACGCAAAGAACTAAAGCTTACACAAGAAGAATTAGCGTTAAATGCAGGTGTAGGACTTCGTTTTGTGCGCGATTTAGAACAAGGAAAGAAAACACTTCGCTTAGATAAAGTGAATGATGTATTGGCATTATTTGGAAAAAAAGTTGGTGTAATTGATAAAAACCGAGAATAATGACACGACAGGCAAAAATATATTTTCAGGATCAATTAGCTGGATTTTTAGTCGAGGGCGATAATGGCTATTCTTTTTATTATGACAAAGCATATTTAAATAGTACTAATTCCAATGCAATTAGCTTAACACTACCAATTACCGAACAACCATATCACAGTAAGGTGTTATTTCCTTTTTTTGACGGTTTAATTCCAGAGGGATGGCTTTTAGAGATTGGCGAAAAACACTGGAAACTAAACCCACGAGATCGTTTCGAATTATTAATCAATTTATGCAGAGATACTATCGGTGCTGTTTCTGTATATCCAATGGAAGAAGATCATGAGTAATTGTTTATTCTGCTATCAGCCTGTTGAAACAGGTGGATATCACCCTGCTTGTTCCAAGAAATTCTTTGGTACAACACAAGTTCCTGAATTAGAGTTAGACCAAGAAAAGTTAAATCAATTGGCACAAATTACAGTAAATAAACGATTGGCTTTAACAGGAGTTCAACCTAAAATATCATTGAGTTTAAACAATGAGAACGGCAATAAACGATTGACATTCGTAGGTTTATGGGGCGATTACATCTTAAAACCACAATCTACCGATTTTGCTTTTATGCCAGAAGTAGAAGATTTGACGATGCATTTGGCTAGGTTATTTAAAATTGAAACAGCTGATCATGCACTGATTCAAACTTCTACTCATGAACTCGCTTATATCACTAAGCGTTTTGATCGAGTAAAAGGAAAGAAAATCCATGTTGAAGATTTATGTCAGTTATCTGAATTGCTAACGGAACAAAAATATAAAAGCTCTTACGAGCGAGTGGGTAAAATTATCAAGCAATACGCTACCAATTTAGGATTGGATGCCATCAAATATTTTAGATTGGTTTTGTTTTCATTTTTAACAGGCAATAACGATATGCACCTGAAAAACTTTTCGTTGATGCATACCGATAAAGGTGTTTTGTTTTCACCAGCTTATGATTTATTGAATGTAAACCTTATTTATCCAGATGATAAAGAGGATTTGGCTTTGACTTTAGGTGGAAGAAAACGAAAGATAAAACGCTCCGATTTTGACCAATTTGCCATGAGCTTAGAACTTACAGAGATTGTTCGAAATAATATCTATAAAGACTTTTCAAAGCAGTATGATAAAGTTCAAGATTTGATTGAAAGCAGTTTTTTGACTGATGAATATAAAGAAAGGTATATTCAAATTTATGAGAGTAAATTGAAGCAGATTTTGCTTTAAAATCAAAAGTCTTCATACTAATTCCATCCACTCATTTTTTATTGGTTCGTTGCTACAAGATGTGTTTCTAGAAACCTCCTTTTCTAAAATTTCCTCGAAATAGGTAAAATGTGTTTCTTCAACAAGGTTTACCAGTTTTTTGCGGATATTATTTTGCTCATGCTCATCCACGGAAAACTGAAGCAAAGCCAGGTAATAGAGTATAGAATAATATTTTTTCCAGCCAATGCCCAGATTTTCGAGATGGATGGTATGAATATAGTATTCAACATCTTCTGTATTGCCTAATTTTTGGTGACTCAAAAGGCAAAGATTTTTCCAGACTTCATCATGAGTCTGTTTTCTGTCAGTAGGAATTGAAGGGTCGTCACTTTCCGTTTGTGGTGTATGGTGGTCCATCAAGAATTTTATTTCTTTCACACGATTGGTGAAAATAAGGAGTTCCAATACCGAATATTCAAAACTGCAGACCGATTTTTGGGAGGCAGGAATATATTTTATCCTCATCTTTTTCATCTCGTTAAAGGATTTTCTGAAAAGCTGAGCATTTCCGATAAAATCCGCATACAGCAACAGTACCCCATATTTCAGTCCGGCTGGCACCACATGGATTCCCTCTGTAAGTTCGGTGTCTCGAACTTTGGTGTAGTAGAGTTCCATGAGTTCGGTATTTTGGAGTAAGAAAGCACCATGAAATAGAAAACCATAAGCAAAAATTTTGGCTTCGTTATCATGCTTGTATTTTAGGTAGGCTGAAAAATATTGAATATAAACAGTTCCTAAAAGATCCCGCATGGGGTGGTGTTCTATGAAATATTCTCGTGCCGCAGGAAAAGACATCAACCGATGATAGTTTCAACCGTTATATCAACTTTCCGGATTATGCACCCGCAGAATTATCTTCTATTTTCGAACGAATGTGTACCAAACTTGATTACCGACTGAATACAGAAGCAAAAGCCAAGTTACAAGAAGTTTTGGAAGACGCATACCTACATCGCGACCAAAGTTTTGGTAACGGAAGGATGGTAAGAAACCTTTTTGAAAAAACAATAGAAAACCAAGCCAACCGTATTGCTAAAGAAACCCTACTCACCCATGACCTCTTAACCATGATCTCTGCCGAAGATATTGAATAGAAAGAAAAAAATGCAGATTAAGACTTATACTGAGTTTAATTTTGTTTATATTTGTCATTCGGGGCGAGAAGACTCAACCTGACCCCTAAGAGCCAATTTTCATGAATTGGCTTTTAGCTTTTTATCACTTATTTTACAATTTACTTTTTGGTTTCTATTAGGGAAATTAATCCATAAAACATACGGACATAACCGTAAATCAAAACAATATCTTTTTACAGATACAGAAATTTATTATCTCTGCACAATCAACGCATTTGAGTTCAGCCTTGGACTGTAGTTCCTTGTGTGATGGCTCAGATGCGTTTTTTTTATTCCTTTATGCCGATTTTAATTTTCCCAATTCCGATTTTCTAAATTATTAGCTCGTCCTCAACGCTCACTAACTGTTTGTGAGAATTTTAAAAACTTGTGTCAACCACAATGAAAATGAAGAAATTCTTCTGGAGCATATCAACAGTCTTAACGAAAAATTGGGCGAGGAAAGGATTTTCAGATAAAAGACGACAAGTATTTCTAAAAAATGATTACTATGATAATCAAATTGACTAAAATTTAGTATATTTGTTTATTATAATCATCATGTTATGCTTGAGTTTGTAACGATAAAGGATGTTAAATCTAATGTTGGAGCGTGGTGCCGAAGCATGCGTAAAGCTGAAAAACTGACGAAGCAAGAACTAGCTGAAGAACTTGGTCTGTCTCGGTTTACCATTGCTAAATTGGAGAATGGAGAGAATCCGACATTAGAAACATTACTGAAAGTTTTACAGTATTTTGATAAGCTTAAATCATTTAATCATTTTATTTCGGATGAACATGATGATTTAACTAATTCCCAATCGATGTATTAACCATGGCTAAGAATCAGATTATATCCGTTAGCTTTAATAATCAAGAAATTGGAAAGATTGGTTATGATGAGGATCGACGCAAATCGTTCTTTCAGTACAATCCTGATTTTTTGGCAAAAGACAGTCACAAAAGGCTGTTTCCGTATGTTATTAGAAGAACGCCTAATGTGCAGGTGTTCTCTGAGTTCGAAGGTGAAACCTTTAGAGGCTTACCACCGATGATTGCCGATTCTTTGCCCGATTATTTTGGGAATATTGTTTTTAAAGAATGGCTAGAAGCTACAAATAAAGACATTTCAAACATCTCTCCTTTAGAGCAATTAGCCTATGTTGGTCAGCGTGGAATGGGCGCTTTAGAGTTTTACCCGGCAAAAGAGATTTCATCCAAAAGTTCAATAAATATTGATGAAATAACCGAAGTTGTAAAAAAGGTTTTGGATGTTAAAACTTCTGTAAAAGAAAAGGGTTTGAACGATCATTCGTTGCTTACTATATTTAAACTGGGTACATCGGCAGGAGGAGCACGACCAAAAATACTTGTTTCTGAACATAAAGAAACAGGACAATTAAAAGCAGGCGATTTAGTGATTTCCGAAGATTATAACCATTATTTGATTAAACTTTCTGTGGACGAACACGAGGGTTATTCTAAAGAAAAAGTAGAATATATCTATTATAAAATTGCCCAATCAGTTGATATTTGGATGATGGAATCTAAGATGATAGATGATAAGCACTTTGCTACTTTGCGTTTTGATCGACAAAAAGGGAAGAAACAGCATATTTTAACCGCCTCTGGAATGACAGGTTGGGATTATAAAAAACCGGAACAGTCATCTTATGAAAATCTTTTTAAACTGGCAGTTGATCTAAGGTTGCCTCATAAAGATATAGAACAGCTCTACAGAAGGATGTCTTTTAATGTTATTTTCTCCAATACAGATGATCATCTGAAGAATTTTACCTTTATTTATAACCAAGAAAAAGACCGTTGGAATCTGGCTCCAGCTTATGACTTGACCTATCCTTTGGATGCTTTAAAAAATTATTTGCGTGTTTCAAGAGCTATGTCCATTAATGGTAAAAGAACCGGTATAACAAAGGATGATCTTTTATATGTCGCAGAACAATTTTCGGTTAAAAATCCTCAAGCTATTATGCATGAAGTGGTTTCTGCAACAAAACAATTTAGAGTTTTAGCTGAAAGCTTTGATCTCCCGTCTAAAGTAATTGATAAAATAGAATCAGAATTCAGAAAATTTTAGCTAAAGCTAAATGCTATAAACCATAAGCTAAAAACTAAAAACTAAAAACCATCAACCATCAACTAAAAACCTAACAAATCAGCAGCAATCGGTATTCTCCGTTTTCTTCCGGAGCTCGGTGTATGCAAGGCAATACTTCCGAAAATGGATGGGCAATAGCCAAACGCCAAAGATGTCCGTTGCCAAGGTTGATGGGCTCAGCACCGGGCAGGGCTTCATAATGTAAATCGAAAAAATTTTCTTTTAAAAAGTCTTCAAAATCTTCTTCAGATCCGTTGTATAGGGATTTTAATTGATTTCTCACTTCGGGTATCAAAATGCTTTGTATGGCTTGGTGGTTGGGTAAAATATCACTGGCAGCTCCATAATAAGTACACAAAAAAGTATCCGAAGCTATGGGCGACTGATCCACATGGTAAGAATAAACATCGGTGGAGATAAAATCCAGTTCTTCGTCGCGGTCGTATTTTTTCAGCAGGTTGAGGGAAGGTTGTGCCCCAAATTCGGTGAGCTTTTGTATATCCTGCAAAATAATTTCCCGAGCTCGGTTTCCTTTTTCAGACAATTTCAGAGCATTGAGCATTTCCACAGAAACCTCGGTGATATCGTCCTCCAAAACCAATTGATGCACTATTTCTTCAAAATCGCCTTCCAAAGACCTTTCCCAACACAGTGCATTCACCTCTTCTTGAAAGGATGTTTTTATTAATGTTTGAAAATCGGGAACAGAAAGGACTTGTGCTATGTTTTGAAAATTGGTATGCATGGTTTGAAATAAGAAATAACAAAGATAAAGGTTTAATTTTTCTCATTAAAAAACAAAAACCACACTGGTTGTAGCGTGGTTTAAATATTGAATTGTATTATACAAATCTCTTGTGCCAACTGTCTTTTAGTGGCGTTTCCCAACGGCTGTCGAAATCTTTTTTGTTGATTACGGTATTGTCGAAAACCACTGTTTCATCATTAATAATCCCTTCTTGATATAGTTTTTTCAACTCGGCTAATTTGATGAGTTTTACTTGATCGTTGTCTTTGTAAGATTGAATCATTCTGTCCATGAGTTTGATGTTCAACTCTTTTTCCAATTCTTTAATCAGCGTTATAGAAGCAGTTTGGGCTCTTCCGCAAAGTGGGTGTCCTTCGCCATCGGCAAAAATTACAATAAATGCATCGTGTTTTAGGGTGAAAGTTCCTTTTACCAAACTTCCGTGAGAATCCCATTGGTTGATAAATTCGGAAATTCTGGTATTGATTACTTGTTTTTCCTCTTCGGTAAAGAATCTGTCGGCTTGATATACCCATGCCATCGCATCATTGGGGTAGTTTGTATATTCGTTGTTCATTGTGTAAAATTTAAAAGTGCAAAGTTAGTTTGGATTTACATGTTAACGATATGATTTGAATCAATATTTAATTGAATAAATCGATTTGTCGTATGGATTAGAAAGTTATATTTTTTTATCTTGCACTCAAAATAATTTATGATGAATAGATTAGGGTATTTTCTTTCTACAATTATTGTTTTTTCGTTTAGTTCCTGTTCTGTATTAGAAAGTACGGCAAAGCAAGAATTATCCGATGGTTTTTACATTAAAAAATCTCAGTCGCAGAAGTCAATTGTTTATGTTGATGTTGTTGATGAACAGATCCATATTCATTCTACAAATAAGCAGGGAAATAAAATAAAGATTGATTCCATCCAAAGTTGTGAGGTTTATTTTTCTGAACTAAAATCAAAGGAGAAAATTGATTTTACACTTTCTCAAAATAGTTTTGATGTAGATTTTATTACCATTCCTTTAAAATTTAGATTGGGACAAAAAGAGGTTCCTGCACAACTAAATGCTAACTTAAATGGTGCTTTATACCTGGGTTATAGAACGGATCGTTATACCATTAATTATCAACAAAATCCTTTAAAAATGGCTTTTAGAAAAACCAACCATTTTGGTTATTCTATGGGTTTCTTTACTGGTTTCGGAAATACATTAATGTCTCCTACCAATACAAATAACCAACTACAACAGGAATATGATGGCATTGTTTGGAGTAAAGGCATCGCAGGTATCGTTGGAATCAATAACTTTACAGTGGGGATTAGCTTTGGGTTTGATCATCTCTTGGATCAAAATAAAAACATCTGGATTTATGAAGGAAAACCTTGGCTTGGTTTGGCATTTGGCTTAAATTTAAATTAATTTCCATTTGTTAAAAATAAAACCAACGATAATACAGTTAAAAAAAAGGTATTTGAAATCGCCATTAACTAATTTTTTATATTGAAACATCAATGAAGATTGACGATTTAAAATGACTATTAAACACCTATATATGAAACCAAAATTTTTGTTTTTAATGTTCTTTCTAGCATTACATTTCTTTAAAGCACAAGATATAGCGGATTTAAAGAAGAATATCCATGATTTTTTAAAAGATAAACAGGCAGAAGTTGGGGTTTCTATTGTGGGGTATAACGGATCAGATTCGTTGTTTGTGCGTGGTAATGAAGCCAGAGTAATGCAGAGTGTGTTTAAATTTCCTATTGCCATAACCGCACTCCATTGGGTAGATAAAAATAAAATTAAACTCCATCAAAAAATAAAAATTGATAAAAAAGATTTAATTCCCAATACCTATAGTCCTATTCGGGACCAATTTCCCAATGGTGTTCAGCTTACTTTTGCCCAACTTATTTATTACGCAGTGGCGGAAAGTGATAATATAGCCACAGACATTATTTTAGAAAAAATAGGAGGACCAAGTATCGTGGAAAACTATATGAAAAAATGTGGGATAAGTGATATTTCTGTGAAAATGAACGAAGTGCAAATGCACGAAAACTGGAATCATCAGTTTCAGAATTGGATTACGCCCAAAGCATCATACCAATTACTGAAATTATTTTATGAAAATAAAAACCAATTGCTTACCCAAAAGAGTCATCGTTTTTTATGGAAAACTATGAAAGCAACCACAACTGGAGCCCAAAGCATCCGTGGCTTTTTGCCTGCGCAAACCATTATTGCCCATAAAACGGGAAGTTCCGGGACCAATAAGGAAGGCGTAACAGCGGCATTAAACGATATTGGAATTGTTTTTTTACCCAATGGTAAGTATTTCTATCTGTCGGTTTTTGTAGGAAATTCAAAGGAAAATGCTGAAACCAATCAAAAAATTATAGCTCAGATAGCTCTGTACGCTTGGAATTATTTTGATGGCCTCTACTCTAAAAAGTACTAACTAAGTGAAAGCACAGTCGCCATCGCCATCCTGAAATTGAGGGATAAAACCTTTGGGTAAAGCAGCGATTAGTTTTTTATGAAAAAGATACCGCCTTTCGAAATCTTTGGAATACAAAGCATTAATGCCAAAGTCTTTTAACTCCTCGTTGAGTTGTGGATGATAGCAGGTAAGCATTTTCACTCTTTCAGTTCGAATGAAATTAGAGAGAAATTGAATGAAATTTTTCAAGTCTTTGCCGAATAGATAGGGAATCTTTAAATGCCCATTTCTACTACTGAGCATGGCGCAGCAATTCAGTTTTTCTTGCTCATCGTAAATTTTCACCCATATCGTTTTTTTCTTTTTTGCAAAGGAAGAAAACTGATATTTTTTTAATACTTCTTCACCTTGTAATATCCATGGATAGTGCAAAATCCAATGGAGGTCTTGTGTGTTTCTGTTGCAAGAAAACAGACGGATATATTCAGTGCTTTCCTCATCTATTTCATGGTGTATTTCGTACCGGAAGTTTAGTCTTTTTTGTTTATTGCTCAATGTTTTGACAATAAAATTAAACGACGAGTCCAGTATTTTTAAAACCGATTCAAACGATTGAAATGTTTGAAATTTTTGGGGAAGTAATTCCTCAAGATTGGATAGAAAATAATATCTTTTTCCCAACTTGGGACTGATGTATAGGAATTGTCTGGTTTTGTTGTATAAACGCTCAGCCTCTGCGGTAAATTCGGTTAAGGCAATTCTACCGTCATAGCATTCAAAGGCTTTTGCTAAAAGTTGTTGGGCAATTTTTTTCCCTCTAAATCGGGAATCTACATAGATAGTACTTAACCAAACGAGTTTTTCTTTACCGTTTTGGCAAATAATTTCATCGGGTAAAATTCCTAAATAGCCTGCCAATTCTTGGTTTTCTATTGCTAAAATCAGGAGTACATCGTCATTATTGGCTTTGGGATTGTTGCAATGCGACAATGCCCTGTGTTGGGTGATGGGTAAAAAGGAAAATTGGGAAAATCGTTCCGATTCCACCAATGCTTTGAGCTGTGTTTTTGTAAAAGTTTCCAACTCTATCATTTTCTGTACAAGGTATTTTTTCCAAGAAAATTCTTCAAACAGTAATACGCTATTTCTTGCTGTAGGGTTTGCTTGGCGGTTTTTCTGTTTTCCATGGGTATTCTTTGCCAATTATTCAGGACGGTGTCGGTTTTTATTCCGGCGCATCCAAAAGTACAAAATAAGTTTTTTTCTTCCTCAAAAAGTCGATTGAAAAATGCTTTTTCTACTCCATAATCTGTAAACGGAAATGCAAATGCTTCACAATTGAGCTGCTGATCCTTCAAATATTGAAGTGACGAACGGGTTTGAATGATTTGTGTATCGATATTTAGTTCTTCATACAAAGGATGATCCCAACTGTGGGCGCCAAATCCAAAACCTTTTTTTTCTAAATCATGTATTTGTTGCAGACCGAGATAGGGCTTATGTTGCTGGAGATATTCTTTAAAAGAAATTCCCAAATCTAGAGCGATTAGATTCAAAATATCTCGTTGTACATACGGTATTTTCAATATGTTTTTCGCTAAATTTTCTTGGTTTTGCCAACTTAATTGTTGCAGAAGTTGTTTGGATAGTGCTTTACCATTTTTAATTTCCTCCACAAGAATCGATGCTTTTGCTCTGAAGGACAAATCTTGGTTATCTATAAACTGAGGATTGATGAAATTCATGGCAAAAATACCTTTCTCCAAAAGAATAGGCGCAATAATGTCATTAAATTCAGCCAATCCATCGTCAAAAGTTAGTAATGCAGTTTTTTTAGAATTCTTAGTTTGAGTTCTTGTATTGGTTTTGAATTCGTCCCAAGTAATGAAGCGGAATTCCCTTTGCATAAATTCCAAATCCCGAACAAATTCACTAATGTTTTTATAGGCTACACAGTGGTTGATGTGGGGCAAAACTTCGTCAGAAACCGTATGGTACACTGGAATACAGCAATCCAGTGGAAAGGATTTTCCTACCGAAATATGATGATGAGGTAAGTATGGAAGGATTCTGTCTTTTATTGCCATATACAAATCTAAATATAAAGAAATTTCTTATACTACAACCATTTATTGATGCTGGACTCTAGTTGTTGTGCTATTGATTTTTTATCAAAATATTGTTCAAATGGAAAGGTGCAATTTTGTATTTCTTGTATTTGCCCTAAAACATCTTCTGCTTCTTGGTAGATGAACGGATGTTTCTGAACATAGGAGCTTGGGAAAATCGCTAATTTACCATATCGAATAGCATCGGAAATATTGCCACTTATTTTGGTTTTACCATAAATTTCTTGTTGACTAAAAAATTGATTTTCCTGCTGAATAGGACACCAGAGTACGGTGGCATCTTTCATCTCTTGATCAAAAATTTCTGATGACACTTTGGCGTCGAAATAGCGAACACTTACTTTGGAATTTATACTTTTTTTCAAACTTTTTAACAGCTCCAGTTCAATGCCACTGGCTTTTCCTAGAAACACAAATTCTATTGCGTCGTTACATCGTTCGATAACGGAAAATAGATGGTGATAATCTCGTCTTTCTTGGGATACTGTTCCGGGAATGACAACCTTTATCGAACCTGATTTATGTGCATTAAATTCATTATAAAAAACGGGTAAATAGAGTAGTGGTTGTTTGTTTCTCCATGGAAAAGACAATAGATTTTCGTCCAAAACCCATAAGTTTTTCATGCTTTTGTATAATAAAGGAGCCTTTAATAATCCTTCTTTCCACCATAGTTTCACTCTGTATTTCCAATCTTTTTTCCAAATGAGCTTCCATAATTGTATCGGTTGCTTCTGGGTAAAATTAAGATTATGAACCACAAGACTGGTAGGATAATTTTGTGCTATTTTTAGAAAGGTTGAAAAATACCGGTGTGCTGTTCCTATCACCACCGCATCGTAGTGTTTTTGTTGTAATTGATGGTGTATTTTCTGGGGAGAGCTTCGGATTATTGTAGCATGTTGTTCGTTGGGGAATAATTTTAAAACCTTATCCGAGAGGTAAAAATCCACACTTACCGAGCAGAATTCCTGAGAGAGTTCCCAGAAATTAGATGCGATTTCGGCATGGGTATCCAGTTCTATGTAGGCTATTTTTTTCAATATGCTCTTATTTTACAATAATAGGATTGGGAAATTATTTTCTTTCAAGTTGTTCAATAATCAAATTGAGTTTTTCTAATTTTATTTGCCTAAAATGGTACGAAACATTTTTTTCCATCTTATATTTCGTATAAAGCTCATTTCTTCTTGGGTTAATGGTCGTGGATGTTTTTGTTTAAAAAAATGTACAAGGGTAATCCAAAGTTCAGTAAAAGATCGGTTTTTTAAAGCTGATTTTGCAGAAGCAATTATGGTTAATGGTAAATCCAGTCCTAGATTGTAAAAATATTCTCCTAATTTTTCAGCTTTTTGTGCTTTGTATTTATAGGCCGTCGGTCGAAGATGCTTTACCCAAAGGTCTTTTTGTGTTTGAATTTCGTATCCATGCATTTCGGCTAAAGCCACATCTATATTGTCCCAACCCAACACCGGTCTTAATCCGTTCATGGCCATAAAACAATCTTTACTGTACGCCTTTATTGGCCCCCGAACATGATTTTTAGAGGATAAATTTTCAAATATCCATTGGTCTTCATCTTCAAATTGCAAGAGACTTGAATTGAATTGAATGGGGTTCTTGGCAATTTTTACTATCCCCGAAGCCATACCTACTTTAGGATGATTCGCAAAAATTTGGTTTATGTTTTCTAAATATTGTTTAGGGAAAATAACATCGGCATCAAATTTACAAATGATGTCATACTTTTCCCAATTACTTACATCTAATCCTTTGTTGAAAGTTCTCACTACTTTTGCCCCTGGTTGGTGTTCGGATAGGGTTAAATCCAACGATTTTATCCTCGCCTTTATGGGCGATTGTGCTATAAAATTCTTTACTACTGTTGCCGTAGCATCTGTGGAGCCATCGTTCACTATCACCAAATCAAAATCCTGAAACGATTGTTGTTCCAAAGATTGTAAACAAAAAAAGATATTACTTTCCTCGTTGTGTGCTGGAATAATGATTAGAAATTTCACAAAATCAAGATAAATTAAATTAAAAAACTTGTGGTTTTACTTGTATTTCAAAAAGGATATTGGGTTTTTTAGGACTTTCAAATTCCCTCGTCTTAAAGGATCCTGGAAGAAGTACGGCACACATAGAATTGGCGATATGATACAATTTATGATGGTATTTCTTTGGTGTTCCGTCCAATATTCCTCTATACACTTCATGTCTTATTTTTTCGGGATTGTAGGCGTAGTCATGCCAAACGACAACAGTGTTTTCGTGTACTAAATGTTCGAAAACTTTTTGTGTGTCGTTTTTTACCATGGCATAGCTGTGGTCTCCGTCAATAAAGATGAGGTCGTACTTTTTTTGAAGTGCTTCAAAATTAAAATTGAGCGTATTGCCTTCCCAATGCTTTATTTTAGGGTTTCTCTTAGAAAGAATACCATGTAATTCAATGTATTGGGTGTTGAGGTTCATTTTCTTCATTTCCTCCATACTCAAATTCAATGTAGTACAGTCTTCCAATATTTTGGCTACATTCCACACACTTTCACCACGCCAAGTTCCTATTTCGAAATAAGAATTTTTCCCTTGTGCTAAGGTTTTTAGTAGTGCTAAATCTGTTATCATAGAACTACCATCCAATAAGAAACTATCCACAGAAGTTTCTAACGGAATGCCTAAATCATCTAAAGAAATTTGTGGCAAAGCCTGCTGCTGTGGATAGCTTTTTTTTAATAAACTTTCCTGATATTCTTGATTTTGGATAACTAAATTCAACAAATAAGGTTTTTCCATTGCTGCTTTCAGTATTTCCAAAAACTTTTTCAGTTTCGACATAAAATTTAGAATTGATGCGGTGTTAGCATGTGTTTAGGGTCTAAAATTTCGTCCAGTTTTTCTTGGGTAAGTAATTGGTGTTCCAAAACCAAATTGTACACAGACTTGCCGGTTGCCAATGCTTCCTTGGCTATTTTGGTTGAGTTTTTATAACCAATATAAGGGTTGAGTGCTGTAACAATTCCTATGGAATGTTTTACCATTTCCAGGCAAACCTCTTTATTTGCAGTAATCCCAACAACGCATTTATCTCTAAGAGTATCGATGGCATTGCAAAGGAACTGAATATTTTCCATAATGGCATGGCACAAAACGGGCTCCATTACATTCAGTTGTAGTTGTCCAGCTTCTGCAGCAAAAGTTACCGTAAGGTCGTTTCCAATTACTTTAAAACAAACTTGGTTTACAACTTCCGGAATGACAGGATTTACTTTTCCTGGCATAATGGAACTTCCCGGCTGCATGGGTGGTAAGTTGATTTCGTATAAGCCAGCTCTTGGTCCTGATGCCAACAGACGAAGGTCGTTGCAAATTTTTGATAATTTCACTGCCAATCTCTTCATTGCCGAAGAATAAATGACATAAGAACCTGTATCTGGAGTTGCTTCAACCAAATTGGCGGCAGATACTATAGGGTATCCCGAAATTTGTGCTAGGTTTTCTGCACACATTTTGGCATAGCCTACCGGTGCATTTAATCCGGTGCCTATAGCAGTGGCTCCCATATTAACTTCAACAAAGAGTTTTGCATTATTATTCAATTTCTCAATGTCTTCTTCTAGGTTGGCGGCAAAGGCTTCAAACTCTTGTCCCAAAGTCATAGGAACAGCGTCTTGCAATTGTGTTCTCCCCATTTTTATGACCTCCTGAAACTCAATTCCTTTTTTTCTGAAGGCTTGTACAATACTGATGACTTTTTCCACCAAAATTTCATTCATTTGCAGTAAAGCCAATTTAATAGCGGTAGGGTAGGCATCGTTGGTGGATTGTGAAAGGTTGATGTGGTCATTTGGCGAACAATGGGCGTAGTCTCCTCTTTCTTTCCCCATTATTTCTAGTACTCTGTTGGCAATTACCTCATTGGCATTCATATTCACCGAAGTTCCAGCGCCCCCTTGTATCATATCAATCGGGAATTGGTCGTGCATTTTGCCTTCCAGTAATTCGTTGCAAGCTTGTATTATGTTGGTGTTTAATTCTTCAGAAAGCAATCCTAAATCGTAGTTGGTTTTGGCGGCCGCTTTCTTAACCATTGCCAAACCTTTGATAAATTCGGGGTATGAAGATAATAATTGACCAGATATTTTGAAATTTTGTATGGCTCTTTGGGTTTGTACACCGTAATAGGCTTGTGCAGGAACTTGTAATTCTCCTAGAAGATCGCTTTCTGTTCTAAATGAATTCATTTTATTAATCATTTTTTATGTTAATCATTTTTGAAGTAATGAAACACCTTTATGCCTCAAGCTGCAAAGGTATTTAAATAGTTTTATTTGGAATATTTTTGGTTTAAGGCTTGTAGTATAGCCCATGTTTCCATGTCGATTTTCCCATCGTATAAGCTGGGTCTGAAATGGTACTGAAATGCTTCTACCACTTTCGTGTTGTTCTTATCCCAAGTACCACTCGGGACGATATCATAACCAAATTGTTGTAGCGCAGTTTGTACCTTGAAGATGAATGGACTTGTATTGACTTGTGTATTAAATTCTTCTGGATTTATTTGGGTTAAAAAATTTTTCATGGTAGCATCATCATACCACATACCAATTTGGTACTCGTCGTATAGTTTTTTCCAAGGAAATAATGGCCCTGGATCTTGTTTTCTTGTGGGAGCAATATCCGAATGTCCCAAAATATTGGTTGGAGCAATCATATAACGATCCGCAATATCTTTTACCAAAGCAGCTACTTTTTTTATTTGAGCATCGCTGTAACCCACGAATACTTTTTTGCCACTGGCATCGGTTTTAAATCCCATATTAACGATTTCAATGCCAATGGAAGCATCGTTGAGGTTGTAGTCGTTTCTCCATCTGGAGACTCCAGCGTGGTAGGCTCTTTTGTTTTCATCCACCAGTTGGAAAATTTCGTTATTGTCTAAATCGTTTACTAGGTAATGTGCGCTCACGGCTTGCTGAGACAGTACTGCAACGGATTTTGTTTCGTCCAAAGCGGTATAATGTAAAATTAAATAGCGTTGTCTGAAGTTTTGACCCATTGCTGGGAAAAAATTTTTGGTCACCTTGTAGCCTTTAGGTTTTGCAGAAACTAAGGAACCGTAACTGATGGTGTTGTCATTTTTAGCTGGGTTGGCAATGTTCTGAGTAAAAAATTCTACTTCTCCTTGATGTGTTATGCTAGGTTTGGGTTTCTCGATTACCGTATTTGGAGAAGGATTATTTTTATTTTTTGATTTAGCATCGTAAGTGTAATAATATTTCTGTGTAGTACAAGAAAGAGCTATGGAAGCTAATCCGATGAAGTATAGAGCCTTATGCATTTGTTGCTTTTTTTTAATGATTATTTGCTCAAAAATACAAAAAAAAATGTGGAAATAAATTTGGTGAATTATAAAAACTATTCTATATTTGCACTCGCAATTACGGAACAGACGGTCATTAAGGAATTGCAAAAAAAAAGGAGGGTTGCCGGAGTGGTTAACGGAGCAGTTTGCTAAACTGTCGACGCGAAAGTGTCGCATGAGTTCGAATCTCATACCCTCCGCATACATTTCGGGGCGTAGCGTAGTCCGGTCATCGCGCCTGGTTTGGGACCAGGAGGTCGCAGGTTCGAATCCTGCCGCCCCGACAAAGTTAGATTGTACTTCAAAAACAATTAGGGTGCGTAGCTCAGCTGGATAGAGCATCTGCCTTCTAAGCAGACGGTCACAGGTTCGAATCCTGTCGCGCTCACAAAAACTTATTTCTTTAGAGATAAGTTTTTTTTATCATCAAAAGATGGCCATCGGGGCGTAGCGTAGTCCGGTCATCGCGCCTGGTTTGGGACCAGGAGGTCGCAGGTTCGAATCCTGCCGCCCCGACAAAACTCACGGTTTGCTAGGCTGTGAGTTTTTTAATGAAATATTAGGGTGCGTAGCTCAGCTGGATAGAGCATCTGCCTTCTAAGCAGACGGTCACAGGTTCGAATCCTGTCGCGCTCACTTTAAAAACTCACAATTTTTGTGAGTTTTTTTTATTTCTAGTTATTTGATATATTTTTGAATTTTCGTGTTGCCTGAGGGTGATTTTTTGGCCTTCATTCCACCTACTATTTGTAGATAATCATGTTCCATGGTGAAAGTAAGATGATTAAATCTTATTATTTCAACTGACTATTTTTTTTTCATTCTCTTTTTAGTCAAGGCGACCATTGTATATATAATTCTGTTGAAAGTAAATTCATTACGATTGATGTTGATGCTTTTGTTCATTGATATATAAATAAAAATAAATGAATTTATTTTTATTTAATTCTTTTATTTATACATTTGTTTTATGTGAATAATAAATATATTGACAAATAATTATTAAAATGAAGAATAAAATGAAAAATGTTAAATGGCTGTATTTGTTAATGTTGCTTGGTAATATAATGTATGGACAAGAGTTGAATAAAGAACAAGTAAGTGCATTCAAAGAAGATAATGTGGTGCAATTTCAAAAATCTTTTTCAGATAATCAAATCAATCAGTGTTTTATGATCAAAGAAGGTTCGTATAATCCTTTGGTTATAAGCATTAAACTTGAGACAAAAAATGTTTTTAAATATTTACTTGAGCATGGGGCAGATGTAAATAAAATTTGTGATAACAAAACACCTCTTATGTTTGCTGCAAAATATGGTAAATTGGAAATGGTAAAGCAACTCTTAGCAAAAGGCGCACAAAAAGATCTAAAGAACACCAAAGGCTATACTGCTTTAGATTATGCCAAGAGAGAAAATTTTCAGGAAATTGTTCAACTGCTACAATAGACAAAGGTGAAATAAAGTTACTATTATAGATTGTGAATTGAGAAGCTAAATTTGATTGATATTAAATTTCAAAAAAGATAAAGAAAACTTTTGAATCATTAAGAAACCAAAAATTGGTAATTTTGTAATGAATGAAATGCTTCATTAGGATTTAAACAATATATTTTAATCAAAAAGTGAGAATTTTTAGTAACAAAGCGATTGAGTAGTAGTTCTTGAAGTATGCTGTCTAAAGATTTAAAAATAGTTTAACCTTTAATAATTATATGATGAAAATTACAAAAAAAATTGTTTTAATTTTGATTGGCTTTGTGGCCGTTTTTTTGATTATTGCTTTGTTTTTAAAGAAAGAGTATAGTGTAACTCGTACGGTAGTGATAGATAAACCTAATGCTGAAGTTTTTCAATTTTTAAAATTTTTAAAAAATCAGGATCAGTTCAGTGTTTGGAATCAAATGGATCCTACTATGAAAAAATCTTATCATGGTATAGATGGAACTGTCGGTTTTGTAGCGGCATGGGAAAGTACCAATGAACAAGTAGGAAAAGGAGAGCAAGAAATTATTGAATTGCTTGAAAACACAAGCATCAAAACAAAATTGCGATTTAAAACCCCTTTCGAAGCAGAAAATGAAGCTCTTTTTAGAACTGAAAATTTAGGAACAAAAAGTACCAAAGTGAGTTGGAGTTTTCAAGGATCTTATCCTTATCCTATGAATATGATGCAATTATTTTTCAGTATGGAAGATGCTGTTGGTAGTGATTTACAAAAAGGCCTCGATAATTTAAAATTAATTTTAGAAAAAAAATAACGATGAAAGCACTTCAGTTTAAAATACAAATACAAGCCAGAAAAGAAAAAGTATGGAATGCTTTATGGCAAGATGATAACTATAAGCAATGGACGCAAGTATTTTGTCCAGGAAGTTATTACCAATGCGAAAAATTTGAACAAGGAAATAGAATTCATTTTCTCACACCTCAAGGAGAGGGAATGTATAGTGATATAGCTTTGTTAAAAGAGTTTGAAGTCTTATGTTTTAGACATATTGGTGAATTAAAAAATTTTCAAGAGCAAGAATTGACAGAATTTACCCAATCATGGACCAATGCAGAGGAAAAATATGAATTGAATGAATTAAATTCTGATACTATTGTAACAGTTACAGTGGATACTGTAGATGAATATATAGAATATATGAATGCACATTTTCCAAAAGCTTTACAAGAACTAAAAAAAATATCAGAAAAGGAGTAATACAATCCTAATCCCCTTAGAAAAAGCAGTTTTAATTTTTAAAACTGTTTTTTTTATTTTTTAAATCGACTCATTATGAAGCTTATAAATGGCTTTGGATTATTTCTGTATAAAATTATTTGTTAGATAAATCTAACTTTATTAGTTTTGTGGTTGTAATAATAATCTTTTATAACCGATGAAGTATTTCTTCTTTTTAATTTTTACATTTCAAATAAATCTTTTTCATGCGCAACAACGATTGGTTACCATTGAGGTGAGTAATTCGGAAACGGGACAATTTCTTAAAGAGTTTATTCTAAATATAGATACAGATCCAGCTATAAAATATCAAGGTAGAAATGGTAAAATACATTGGGAAATTACTTTGCATGCCCAAGAAATTAAAGCAAGTATAGAGTCAAAGGGATATGAAAAACAAGAATTTAGTATTGTATCCACCAGAGATAGTTATCCAATTCAACTTCAGCCTCAATCAAAAATTTTGGAAGGAGTAATAATTACTGGAGTGGCCAAGTCAACACTCATTCGAGAAAATCCAATTGCAATAACAGCAGTCAGTACACAACAGATTGAAAAAACTTCGGAAAATAATATCGTGGATGCTTTGGTGAAAAATGTTCCGGGACTAAATGCTGTGAAAACGGGACCCAATATTTCTAAACCTTTTATTCGTGGCTTGGGTTACAATAGGGTTTTAACATTGTATGATGGAATGCGTCAGGAAGGTCAACAGTATGGAGACGAACACGGCTTAGAGGTTGATGACTATAATATAGTAAAAGCTGAGGTGGTAAAAGGCCCTGCAAGTTTGCTCTATGGATCGGATGCCATAGCAGGAGTGGTAAGTTTGTTTCCTTTTGTTCCCACCAAAAACGATGGTGTTATTCATGGTAAATGGATAGGTGAATGGCAAGGTAATAATGACTTACTAGGATCTGGTCTTCGTTTGGATTATGCCAAAGGAAAATGGGTGACCAGTATGAATACCTCGTACAGAATGGCAAAAAATTACACCAATCCCATTGATGGCAGAGTATATCTTACAAATTTCAATGTAATGAATTTTTCATTTATGGCTGGACTGAATACAGATCGAGGTTACACGCAACTGCACTTTACTCATTACAATAACCATCAAGGTATTCCGGATGGAAGCAGAGATGCCAAAAGCCGTAAATTTACAAAACAAATTGCGGAAGGCAATCTGGATATTGTAGAGCAAAGACCAGTGGTGAGTGAGAAAGAGCTTAATTCCTATACCATTCCGGTTTTGGCTCAACAAATTATGCACCATCGTATCTATCTGAAAAATCAATATGAAATAGGAAATGGCTTGGCCGATGTGTTATTGGGTGTTCAGCAAAATGTTCGTAAGGAATTTACTCATCCTACACAACCTTCATTAGCTGGTATGTGGATGCGTCTTCAATCATTGAATTATTCAGCACGATATACCCTGCCTTTACGGAATTATTGGGAATTATCTTTGGGAATCAATGGAATGTTTCAAAAAAATAAAAATCAACAAGCCACAGATTTCCCTATTCCGGATTACTATTTAGCAGACACTGGTGTATCTATGTATTTAAAATGGAAAAAAAATAAATGGACAATGAGTGGAGGACTACGATATGATAGTAGATACATCTCGTGGGATAATTTTTGGGTAAAAATTCAACCTTTATCAGGATTTGCACAACCTATTCCTGAGTATCAAGAAAATGCCAAATTGCAATTTGAAGCTTTTCAACAAAGCTTTAATGGCATCAGTGGGAGTTTGGGTGGTACTTATCAAATCTCTAAAAAAATAGCACTAAAAGCGAATATCGGAAGAGGTTATCGAGCGCCAAACAGTACAGAAATAGGCAGTAATGGATTGGATCCTGGAGCTCAGATTATCTATCTGGGAAATAAAAACTTTAAACCAGAATTTTCATTACAAGAGGATTTGGGAATTTCTTTTCAGTCACAAAACTTTAATGGCGAACTCAATGTTTTTCATAATTCAATTCAAAATTATATTTATATGGCGGTATTGGCCGATGGGGTAGGGAAACCTATTGTGGATAACCAAGGAAATAAAACCTACCAATACCAACAATCATGGGCACAGTTGTATGGTGCAGAATTATGGTGGTCTTTGTTTATGAAGAATAAAAGATTGCGTTGGGACAATAGTATGTCTTTTGTCCAAGGGAACAATAAAAACAAAGTCTTTGAAAATAAAGGTGTGGAAGGAGAATACTTACCGTTAATCCCACCATTTACCTTTACAACTGCTCTGCAATATCGCTGGGAACTTCCTTTTGCCCAGACTTCAATTAGTCCTAAATTTGAAGTGGAACACCATGCCACTCAAAACCGATTTTTGGGGCTAAACGATACCGAAACAAGGACAGCGGACTATACTTTATTCCATGTCGGATTTTTTGTAGATATGAAAATTGGAAGAACGAATGTAAAATGGAGCGTACAAGTACAAAATATTTTGGATAAAGCCTATCAGTCGCACCTCAATCGTTTAAAGTATTTTGAAAATAATTACAGTACCAACAATTCGCACAATGGGATTTACAATATGGGCAGAAAATGGACATTCAAACTTATTATTCCTTTTTAAATTTAATAAGTGTAGTAAAGTTTGTTCAATTAAAAAGAGGCTATCCCTTTCGGACAGCCTCTTGTAGAATTATTTTGAAAGTTTTATCATTTTCAAAAGCAATAAATTGTCCTTGTACAATTCCAGATGCTCACCATTGACGATATAGCGGTTGGTTTCTCCTAAAATTTTCAGAAAATTACTTTCTGCACTCATATTAGGACAAGCCATTCGGGTAGTTCCTAAATTATTTATTTTTAAACTTCCTTGGGTTGTATCCATTTCGAAGCTACCAAAATAGTTGTTGCAACCAGCATTTCCACTGATTTTACCATTTTCTAAAACCATGGTAGGGTTTTTACCTTTAACAACTTCGGCCAAGGTCCATTGTGTGCTGTAAAGGCTAGGTTGTGCTTTGGATTTTTTGGTAGATCCAATCGTGTTGTTTGTTGTACAACTAACTACAACAAACAGTATTGCGAAAATAAGGGCTAATTTTTTCATTGTTATCTTAGTTTTTGGTTATCTTAATTCAGCAGCAAAGTTTTTCTGAAAAATTTTAATTAAACCTTCCATAACTTTGGCTATTTCTTTGTCTTCTAAAGTTTTTTCTTCATTCAATAATTCAAAACTCATGGCGTAGGATTTTTTTCCTTCTGGTAAGTTTTTACCCTCGTACACATCAAATAGATTGATGTTTTTCAAGTGTTTTGAAGGAGATTTTCTAGCTGCCTCATATAAATCGATATAGTTAACTTCTTTGTTGATGAGTAATGCTAAATCTCTTCTAATTTTATTGAATTTCGGAATATCTACAAATTTAAAATTCTCAGTTGGTCGCAAGACTTGCACGGTTTCTAATTCTATTTCTGCATAAAAACATTCCTGATCCACATCGTGCTCTTTTAGCTTATGTGTTGCAACTTTACCTAATTGGGCTATGGTTTTTCCATCGACTAAAAAGGCTAAGCCATCGGAGAAAATGTCACTTTCCAAAGGCTTTTCGGTATAGTTTACCTTTATTTTTTCTAATAAAAGTTGAATGTATGCTTTTAAATAATAAAAATTAGTAGCTGATTTGGGTTGCATCCAATTTTCTGCTTTTTCTCTTCCCGTAACCAAGAGTGCTAGTTGTTTCCTCTCTTCATATTGGTCGAATTTATGATAGATTTTTCCTAATTCGAAAAATTTTAAATCTTCGTTTTTACGATTGATGTTGTAGGCTGCGTTTTCCAAAAGTCCATCCAATAGGGAGGTACGCATGAATGCCAAGTCATTGCTCAGTGGGTTAAGTAATTTTACTGCATGGCTTTCGTCCTTCAATCCGCGTAAGGAATTGTTCATCACTTCATTAAATCCGTTGCTTTGTAAGGTTCTGGCCCAAGAGTTTTCCAATTCGTCTTGATCATTAAACTGGAGTTTTACCGGAGAAAAAGTCAATTTTTTAGGATTGTCAATTTTGTTATAACCATAAATTCTTAGGATTTCTTCTATAACATCTATTTCCCTAGTAACATCTGCACGGTACGGAGGAACGGAAATTTCAAAACCATTCGGAATGTCATTCAATACATTGATTTCCAATGATTTTAATATTTCTCTTATTTTTTCTTTATGAATTTTTGTGCCTAAAATTTGTTCTATTTTTGAAAATCTTAAAATAATATAGTGATCTTCAATGGTTTTAGGGTAATGTTCTAGGATAGATCCAGACAGTTTTCCGTTGGCAATATCTTCAATCATTTTTATAGCATGCGTAAGTGCCAATCTGGTCATGTTGGGATCTACACCTCTTTCAAAACGGAAAGAAGCATCGGTGTTTAATGCATGGTGTTTGGCTCCTTTTCTCACTGCAACAGGATTAAAGTATGCGCTTTCCAAGAATATAGTTTTGGTATTTTCGCTTACTCCAGAGTTTAATCCACCAAAAACTCCTGCAATGCACATGGGTTGGTTGTTGCCATCTTTTATCATAATTTCATGCCCCTTCAATTTTCTTTCTACCCCATCCAATGTTGTAAATAGAGTACCTTCGGCATTATTTCCTACCACTACTTTTTTGCCTACAATTTTTTCGGCATCAAAGGCGTGTAATGGTTGTCCCAAGCCATGCAGAATATAATTGGTAATATCCACAATATTATTGATAGGACTAAGTCCGATGGCTTTTAATCTGTTTTTTAACCAATCGGGAGAATCTTTTACCTCTACATTTTCAATGATAGCACCTAGATATCGAGGACATTGTTCTGTGTCTTCAATTTCGATTTGAAAATCATGATGGCTGTTAATTTCAATACCTAAAGATTGTATTTTTTCAAAATTAGTTTTCATGTCATTAGAGACCAAAAAAGCGTTTAGATCTCTGGCGACCCCATAGTGTGACATGGCATCTGTACGATTGGGAGTAAGTCCTATTTCGTACACTTCGTCATTGGTTACATCGAAATATTGAGCGAATTTTTCTCCAATCACAAATTTATTTTCATCTAAAACCATTATGCCATCGTGGTCTTCACTTAGGCCTAATTCGTCTTCGGCACAAATCATTCCTTGGGAAAGTTCGCCTCTAATTTTGGCTTCTTTAATTTCAAAAAAAGAACCGTCTTTTGCATAAATTTTGGTACCGATGGTCGCTACAGGAACCGTTTGCCCAGCAGCAACATTGGGTGCTCCACATACGATGCGCACGATGTTGTTGTTTCCTAAATCTACCGTGGTAAGGCTTAATTTATCTGCATTGGGATGTTTTTCGCAGGTTAAAACTCTACCCACCACAATGCCTTCCAAAGAACCTTGGATGCTTTCAAATCGTTCAATGCCTTCTACTTCCAAACCTATATCGGTTAAGAATTCAGCAATTTTATCGGATTTTAAATCGGTTTGAATATAATCTTTAAGCCAAAGGTTGGATATTTTCATATATGTAGCTATTTAATTCTTTATTTTTAATTGAATGCAATCGCCAATCTTCACTGTTAATAGTTATAAAATTGTTTTGCTCTTGGCGATTTCATACTCTAAATAGTAGGCTCAATATTTTGAGGCTAAAATAAGTTGCAAATATCGTTATTTAAAAAAAAATAAACGAGAAAAGCAAAAGAAAAATGTTTTTGATTTAAAAAAAAAATGAGGCTTGAATTGTACTCAAACCTCTTTATTTGTTTATGATGGATTTTTACATCCCAATAACGGGCATAGAAAGCATCAGTAAATTTTCATTTTCATCCATGCCATCCAAAGGTTCTAGAATACCTGGTCGGTTGGGTTGTGACATTTTAAGTTTGATGTCGTCTGAGTTTAGTACAGATAGCATTTCGGTTAAAAACTTGGAGCTAAATCCGATGTTGATGTCTTCTCCATTGTATTCGCAAGGGATTTGCATATCTGCTTTATTGGCAAATTCTGTATCTTCTGCGTGTAGATGTAAAAGATTTCCAGAAAGTCTGAATCGAATTTGATTGGTCGATTTGTTGGACATAATGGAAGCTCTTTTGATGGAATTAAGCAACAATTGTCTGTTTACCGTCAATTCATTTGGATTATCTTTAGGGATAACCGCAGAGTAATTAGGGTATTTTCCATCAATCAAACGGCAAATCCAGATGTGATTTCCAAAGGTAAATTTAGCCATATTGTCGCTAAATTCTATGGTAACATCATCCGTTGCATTGGCCAAAATATTTTTGAAAATAGTCAAAGGCTTTTTAGGCATAATGAAATCCATAGGTTCCGCAATTAAATCGGTTCTTTTATATACCACCAAACGATGAGAATCCGTTGCTACAAAGTTGGTTTCGGTTTCTGTAAACTGAAATAAAACTCCGGTCATTACGGGTCTAAGAGAATCGTTGGAGGTGGCAAATAAGGTGTTGGCTAAAGCTTCACTAAGTACGGAAGATGGTAAATTTACGGATTGAGAAGCATCGAATTCTGGTAATTCAGGATAATCTTCTGCATTGTCCAAGGCAACAAAAAAGTTGTCTTTTTCGTCTAATATTTCCAGTATTTGTCCTATTCCTTCTTCATTGTCTTTTACGGTAAAAGTCAACGGTTGTTCGCCATAGGTTTTAATGAATTCTTGAAAAATTTTAGCAGGTACAGCAATAGATCCACTGTCTTCGGATTTTACTTCCAAAGAGGTTATTAAGGTGGTTTCGCCATCAGAAGCTGTGATTTTCAAATGATTGGCTTCTAAAACGAAAAGATAATTTTCTAATATTGGTCTACTTTGTGAACTTGAAATAACTCCGCTTACGGTTTGCAATGCTTTTTGCAATTCTCCACTCGAAACAATGAATTTCATTTGCTATAATTATTATTTCTACAAATATATAAAATACTCCTTAATTAGACTATGACTTTATTTATTTTCAATGTTTTTTTTTTGAAATTCGTCATTCGTTATTTCTAACTTCTTTTTATGAGATATCTTTGTACAAAACCTAGTCTTATGTCTAAGAAACCAATATGGTACAAAAGTTTAAAATATGCTGTTAATGGAGTTTGGTGGGTGTTGAAGAAGGAAAGAAATTTTCAAATAGAAGTATTTTTTGTATTCATCAATCTACTGCTTATGTTTTTTTTTGATGTATCTCGTTTGGATGCAGTAGCGATTGTTTTCTGTTGTGCTTTAGTTTTGTCGGCTGAGTTGATGAACACAGCTGTGGAAAAGCTATGCGATTTTGTGCATCCTCAATACCATGCTTCTATTGGTTTGGTTAAAGATATTGCCGCCGCCGCCGTACTTTGTGCTGCGATGATGTCTATTGTTGTGGGGATTATTGTCTATTTTCCGTATATAAAACAATATTTTTAAAAAAAAAATAGAGCTTCGTTAAACTGCGAAGCTCTATTGTTGTTCCTAGAAAGTGTAAATTCCTAAAAATAATAAAAAGAAAATTACTTTACTCTTTACTCTTTACTCTTTGTTCTTTATTCTTTATTCTTTATTCTTTATTCTTTATTCTTTATTCTAAAAATAAACTAAATTCCGTTTACAATAGTATTTAAAGTTTCAGACGGACGCATTGCTGCGAAAGTTTTTTCAGAAACAGGTTTGTAATATCCACCAATATCTTGAGGTTTTCCTTGAGCTCCGATTAACTCTTCGTTAATCTTAGTTTCGTTAGCCTTCATAGCCTCAGCAATTGGAGCAAATTTAGCCGCTAGTTCAGCATCTTTGGTTTGAGCTGCTAAAGCTTCTGCCCAGTACATTGCTAAATAGAAGTGAGATCCTCTATTGTCAATGGTTCCTAATTTTCTACCTGGAGATTTGTCGGTATCCAAAAATTTATCATTAGCAACATCTAGAGCATCTGCCAACACCTGAGCTTTTGTGTTTCCTTGAGTTTGAGAAACATGCTCTAATGAAGCTTGAAGTGCCAAGAATTCACCTAGAGAATCCCAACGCAAATAACCTTCTTCAATAAACTGCTCGATGTGTTTAGGGGCAGAACCTCCCGCTCCAGTTTCGAACAATCCACCGCCGTTCATCAACGGAACGATAGACAACATTTTAGCCGAAGTTCCTAATTCTAAAATTGGGAATAAATCGGTATTGTAGTCTCTCAATACATTTCCGGTTACAGAGATGGTATCTAAACCTTGTCTGATTCTTTCAATCGAAACTTTACAAGCTTCGATAGGCGAAAGGATACGGATGTCTAATCCAGTTGTATCGTATTCTGGTAAATATAAGTTTACTTTTTTGATGATTTCTCTATCGTGGGCACGGTTTTCATCTAACCAGAAAATAGCAGGAGTATTGGATAATCTTGCTCTATTTACTGCTAATTTTACCCAGTCTTTTATTGGAGCATCTTTGGTTTGGCACATTCTGAAGATATCGCCTTCTTCTACAGCTTGTTCCATAAAAACATTTCCTTCGGCATCAGTGGCACGGATCGTTCCTTCAGCAGCAGCTTGGAAAGTTTTATCATGAGAACCGTATTCTTCTGCTTTTTGAGCCATCAATCCTACATTTGGAACCGATCCCATAGTGGTAGGATCGAAAGCTCCATTTTTTTTGCAATCTTCGATAACAGCAGTATAAATCCCAGCATAGCATCTATCTGGAATGATGGCGAAAGTATCTTGTTGTTTGCCTTCTTTATTCCACATTTGTCCAGAAGTACGGATCATTGCAGGCATAGAAGCATCCACGATCACATCGGAAGGAACATGCAAATTGGTAATTCCTTTGTCAGAATTAACCATTGCAATTGCTGGTCCGTTAGCGATAGCCGCATCGATAGCCGCTTTTACTTCAGCTTCTTGAGTGTGACCTGCAATTTTAGTATAAAGTTCGCCTAAACCATTGTTAGGATTAACGCCTAATTCAGCGAATAAATCAGCAAATTGAGTGAAAACTTCTTCGAAATAAACCGAAACAATCGCGCCAAAAATAATAGGGTCAGAAACCTTCATCATGGTAGCTTTCAGGTGAGCAGAGAATAATACACCTGCTGCTTTTGCTTCTTCTTTTGTTTTTTTAGCGAAAGCTTTTAAAGCATTCAAATTCATTACAGAAGAATCGATGATTTCTCCCGTTTTTAGTGGAGCTAAACCTTTTAGTTCGGTTACTGTACCATCTTTTGCTACAAATTCAATTTTGAATTGAGAAGCGTTTTCTACCGTAACCGATTTTTCAGTTCCGTAGAAATCTCCGCTTTCCATGTGTGCCACTTTGGTTTTAGAATCTGCAGACCAAGCCCCCATAGTATGTGGGTGTTTTTTTGCATAATTCTTTACTGCTTTTGGAGCTCTTCTATCGGAGTTTCCTTCTCTTAAAACAGGGTTTACCGCGGAACCTAATACTTTGGCATATTTAGCTTTTATTTCTTTTTCAGCATCGTTTTTAGGATCTGCTGGGTAATCAGGAACGGCAAAACCTTTAGCTTGTAATTCTTTGATGGTCGCTGTTAACTGAGGGATAGAAGCGGAAATATTTGGTAATTTGATGATGTTTGCTTCCGGTGTAGTGGCCAAAGCACCTAACTGAGCCAAAGCATCTTCTACTTTTTGATCGTCTTTTAAGAACTCTGGAAAGTTAGCCAAAACTCTCCCCGAAAGAGAGATATCAGATAATTCAATTTCTATATCTGCAGTTTTGGTAAAAGCCTCTACGATTGGTAAAAAAGAGTGGGTTGCCAACATTGGCGCTTCATCGGTAAGGGTGTAATGAATTTTTGTTTTTGACATTTTTATAGCTGTGTTATTATTTACGATTTTAAAACCCACAAATTTAATGAAATTTTTAAATGGAAAGAGTAGGTGTGTTGATAAATTTAAACAATTAAAAATATTAGGATAATAGATAGATGCACAAAGATTAAAGAAGAATTTTTCGCTACATTTGAATATTAAAAAAATAAAGATATGTCAACAATTACATTACACGGAAATCAAATAAACACTGTAGGATCTTTACCATCAGTGGGGACTCAATTGAATGATTTTGCTATGGTCAATCAGGAATTGGCAGTAAAAGGGCTAAACGATTTCGGAGGGAAAAAGAAAATTTTTAATATTTTCCCAAGTATCGATACAGGAGTTTGTGCTGCATCGGCAAGAAAATTTAATGAGGAAGCTTCTTCAATGGAAAATACTGTAGTTATTAATGTTTCCAGAGATTTGCCTTTTGCATTGGGAAGATTTTGTGCTGCTGAAGGTTTGAAAAATGTAGAAAATCTTTCGGATTTTAGAACTGATTTTGGTGAAAAAAATGGTCTCACGATTGCCGATTCTCCGTTGCAAGGATTATTGTCTAGAGCCATTATTGTAACAGACGAAAACAATAAAATTCTTTATACAGAACAGGTGCCAGAAATTGCGCAAGAACCCAATTATGAAGCTGCAATTAAAGCATTGCAATAAAAATTAATGGTAGTGGTTTAGATTGGTTACGAAATTTATTTTCAAACTTGATTTATTCGGTTAAATTTAAGAATTATGCTTAATTTTAATGAGTTAAATTAATGAATCTCTCTACAAAAAATACACTATCGCTGAACACGGTAGAGCATAAGTCCCCATCAAAACATTATTGGGGACTTATTTATATACTGCATAATGTTGGTGGATTTACAATCTCGGTTAAGAATACTATTTTTTTTCTTTAATTATTTTTTTACATCGGCAAAACCTAACTGACTGTAAAAATTAATTTATGGGTAGGGGAGATCGTATGTCCAAAAGTGAAGGAAAACACGCTAAAACCTAAATTTACATCACGAAAAACCCATACCAGACGGACCGCAACTGGTTCCGTTCTTCGCCAAGGCGGATCATAGTTGGCTCTACGAGCCCAACGAAACTCTGGTTGTTGGCGGATGTTTTTTTATTCTTCGATTATAAATACATTCTTCTTCATTAATTCTTCAGAAGTTATATCTATAAAGTTAAGTTTGTTTTCTTTGGATGTAATTATTAACTGATAATTATTTGACCTTGAAAACTGAATTTTTGCAGTTCCCTTTTCATTTGTTCTTGTTTTATATATTTCGTGACTTTCTCTTAAGCCAAATAATGGTTGTCTATAAATTCTAACTTTTATTTCGTCACCAATTTTCGATTTTTTTAATTTATTTACAATTTTTATTTCTGCATATGTTAAATTTTCATTTTCATTTGGATATGTTTCTTTTAAATTTAAGGAACAAGTCAAAATGATTATTGTTGGCAATAACAATATTAAATTTATATTTTTTTTGCTTTCAATTTTTGAGTGATTTTTTGTCAATAATATGCATAAACATATAGAAAAAATAACAAACAAAAATGTCGGAATAAGCGATTTAGAAGAAATCCCGAGAAACCAAAGTAAATAAATCAAACATAATGTCAAACTTGGGATAAAAAAACCTAATAACAAACTTAACAAAATATTTCTTTTGTAATATCTGATAAAAAAGATTGTATTAATAATTCCAAAACAAATCACTAACACATTGTCAGCTTTTCCGATTAATAGAATTGTTAGATACAAGATTGGAAGTATTGAAATTATGTATAATAATGTCAAAACTACATATGATGTATTTTTCTGATTTTCTTTCATTTCTGTCCTACCATTGGCTATAACGAAAAAGTATTGACGAAGTGCGGGCTTTTGAAGAACTTTAGTTCAAGTTTAGACCAAACTTTGCCGATATTTTTTCAGATTGTTAAAATAAAAGAAAAAAACAATATGAAAAGCAGCGGCGGATAAAAATTTCCAAATTTTCTACTTTATATTTAACCCGCATTTTGCCAATACAATGCTGCAGCCAGAAAAGCAGACAGGTTTTATTCATTTATGAGAGAATCAACATTCATTTGTTGATGTAAAATTCTAATAATTTCTATTTTTTCCTCTTTCAAATTTATTCTGTAAAAAATAAAATGAGATTTTACTCGTGACCGAAAATATCCTTTTCTAATTTCATTATAATCTTTTCCAGTTTTGGGATTTTTTGAAATATATTCGATTTCATCCATTATCAAATCGTAATAATAGTCAGCTTGTTCTTGCGACCATTCCTCAAAAGTATAAAGCCAAATATTTTCTAAATCGTTTTCTGCCTGTTTACTGATTTTGTATTTCATTATTCAGCAGAATATTTTTTGTGTAAATTTTCTTTGAATGTCTTTCTATCAAAACTTATAGAAAATCCCGATTTTTCCCCTTTCTTAAGTTCCTTAATCAATTCTGTTTTTTTTGTTTCCTCATGTTCAAACATTCTTAGAGCTGTTCTTACAACTTCGCTCGCTGAAGAATATTTTCCAGATTTAATTTGAGAATTGATAAAATTATCGAAATAATCACCCAATAATATCGAAGTATTTTTAGCCATGACTTTATCATTAAATTTCTAAAATCAAATGTACCAACTTTTGGTATTTAAACCAAATTAATTTTATGTAAATTGTTCGAAACTGCTTGCAGAACACATGTGCCCAGCTTGACCACAGTCTGAACTTTTTATCCCAAAACTTGAAGCGAGGCAGCTGCTTCAAATATACAAAATTTTTTCAAACGGAGAACTTCACCCCCGCTTGCGCCAAACTGGCCGATGGCAGAAGACAAAGCTGATATTTACTTTTAATTTTCCCCTAACACATATATATCATAAATTATTAAATTACCTAGTTTTTTTTTATCTTCTTTTGACCATTCAATACAACCAATTTTTCAGTGCCCTCACAAAAAATACGGTGTGTCGCTGAAAGGCGTATAGCAAAAAGCCTCCAACATTGACTCGTGTTAGGGGCTTTCTTCTATACGGCATAATGTTGTACGATGTTTTTTATCATTGCCTACTAAAAAAGACTCTCAAACAAAAGTATGGGAGTCTTTAAATAATTTTGATAGCATTTATTTACTTCTTGTCGTTCTTTTTTAATAATTTTATGATTTTCGGCTTTAATATCTCTGCAATAATGCTACCAAATATAACAGAGAATATAAGTATTAGCCATTCAGTTAATTCCATTACATTATAAACTTGAAAGCCATTTCCCTACCTTTCCAAAAACCCCAGTAGACGCAGTTACTGCAGTTGTTAAACCTGCCGCAGCAACAATTTTCCAATTAATTTTACCATTATTAAAGACATGTTGAGAAACTGCAGCAAAACCAGCTCCACCTATAGCTCCAACAATGTCTGTTGCAAGCCAAACCGGAATAGCTTTTTGTAAAGTAGATGCACCTGAATTAGCACCCCACCATTCTAAAGAATTAATGCCAATATCCAAGACAATAAATGAGTAATCTCCTCCTTTATTAGTTGTGTTTCCTTGGCTTGCTATCCAATTTTCTCGATGATTCAAAAGTTCATTGTAAAGTTCTTCATAAGAGAGAGTTCCGTTCCAATTTTGATGTAATGCGTTTACAATTTCGTTGACAATATTCTTATCAATTTGAGAAATTGCACCATTTTCATATAAATAGCCAGTCATTTCCTCTAATGTATAATGCTCTCCATTAATTTCCATTCCATTTAAGAAAATATCCTTAGTATTATCTTGTATGTAATAATTACGTACATCAAGCATATTTGATTGGGCGTAGTTCATGTCTATTGTTTGATTAGTAAAATTTCCTAGATAATCACTTTGAAAATTTGCTAAATCAATTAATGCTTCATCAACACTATTGAAATCTTCAGAAAATGCATACTGATCATATGTGTAAGTAAGAAGTTCATTATGAATTTCTCCAATACTCAATCCACTGGAATTAGTCGAAAATAAATTATTTTCATTTGTAGTTGTAGTTTCGTCGTTAGTAGTACGACAACCAACAATGATTATTGAGAAAAGAAGAAGTAAGAAAGGAGTGTAATTAAATAACTTTTTCATAATATTAAAATTTTTGGTTTATTTTTATTAAAAATGATTTGATGTAATGTGTTTCCCAAACATTTCCAAATCTAAAACTGTTTGGGAAAAGTCTCAAAGACAATAATCCTTTTCAATTTCTGTATTCTTTTCATTTCCGTTGTTTTTTAAAATATCGTACAACGGTTTTCAGCTTGGCGAAGACGGCACTTTTAGCACAAATCTTCAATCGAAGCACGAACTTCAAAGATAGCGAAAAAGTTTCAATCGAAGCCGTTTCCTGCCGTTTTTGCCAAACTGATGTTCAAGCGACACCTTCGGTG
>JAFDZI010000026.1 GCA_018266955.1 Bacteroidota bacterium | reverse complement strand
CCCCAGGTGTCTGTAACACTCAATAAAAATCCAAATCTTATTTGGGGACTTAATTACAGCAGAAGGATCGATCGCCCGGTGTACCAGGATTTAAATCCTTTCGAGTTTAAGGTAGATGAATACACCTATCAACAGGGGAATATCAACCTACAACCACAATTTACTAACGCTATTTCTCTTACAAATACAATAAGGGGGAAGCTCACCACTTCCCTTGGATATAGCCATGTAGCCGATGTAATAACTCCAATTTTTGATACAATTGACCGGTACCGGGGGTTTTTAACCAAAAGGAATCTGGCAAAACAGGATATTATTAATCTCACCCTCAGTTATCCGGTTTCCATAAAATGGTATAGCGCCTTTATTTACCTGAATAGCTTTTACACGCATTACGGGGCAAACCTGGGCGCCGGCCGGTTAATAAATATTGATGCCTATTCATTAAATTTAAATATGCAGCATAGCCTGCGGTTTGGAAAGGGCTTTACTGGTGAGGTAACAGGGTTATATTCTTCTCCCACTATCTGGAGTGGAACATTTCGAAGAAAGGGGTTGTGGTCAGTTTCTGCCGGAGTACAAAAGCTGCTTTTTAAAAATAAGGCCAGCCTCAAGTTTTCGTGCAGTGATGTTTTTAATAGCCTGAAGATTTCGGGGAAATCAGATTTTGCAGGGCAGTATATAAATATTAATGGGAGATCCGAAACCCGCCAATTTAAACTGGGCTTTTCTTATAGATTCGGTAAGGCTTCCGGCCAGTCGCCCTTACGCAAATCGGGCGTTGAAGAAGAAACGGAACGGATTGGCGGGCAAGGAGGAACCGGTCTTGGTAATTAATAGCGTTTCAACATTAATCTGTTGAAAATACTACAAAAGGAGTATAGATTATTTGCTGCCTGACAGTAATTTTACATCAGGTTTTTCATAGGATATTGGATTTAAAACGGGGCTGGATTTCTATCCGGTCCTTTTTGTTCCTACCCAGTGAAGGTGCCATATCTTTATTCCGAAGCGTTTCCTCTAAATTTACTTTTTCCTTCCTTATCCCTTATTTTTTGCTCCGATTTTTTTATTGTTCCCATCATCCAATATTACCCGATTTGGAAGATGTAGAAGGTGGTTAAGGAAAGTGGATATACTTCTAAAAAAAGTATAAAAATTCCTGATCCGGATTTTGTTTAGTGAAAGAAAATGGTTGTAATTTTCTTTTTCATTACAAACTCATTAAATCATACGTTATGGCCAAAAGTTCAAAAAAGGCGGCTCCTAAAAAAGCAGCTAAAAAGCCTGTTTCCAAAAAGCCAGCACCTAAAAAGACACCGGCAAAGAAGGCTGCAAAAAAAGTGGTAAAGAAGGCAGTTAAAAAATCAGTCCCCAAAAAAGCGGCAAAAAAGGCTGCAAAAAAAGCACCGGCTAAAAAAGTCGTAAAAAAGGTCGCTAAAAAGCCAGCACCCAAAAAAGCACCCAAAAAGGCGGTAAAGAGAGCGGTGAAAAAAACGGTAAAGAGACCTGTTCCTAAGAAAGTGGTGAAAAAACCTGTTCCTAAGAAAGCGGTTAAAAGGCAGGCACCGGTTAAGAAACTTATTCCTGTAACCGTGCCTGAGCAAAAGGCAGAACAATTGGAAATACCAATGAGTTCAGGAAGTTCCGAGGCAGGGTCATCTAATACCCCTTCTTAATTTATTATATTTCCTGGCAACATGAAATTATTCCCAATGCGTACCGGGAAGTAGAAATTTTTCCGACGGGTGGAATAATTGAATGGAATTTCGTTTTTTCGAACCAGGGCTGATAATTATGTTAAACCGGCTTCTGCCGGTTTTTTAAATTCCGATCTTTACGGCATATTTAAATTTATGAAACATACAATCTCTTTAGTCGTCTTTTTCTTTCTTATTATTTCCAGCCTTTTAGCTCCTCTGCCTTCCGGAGCATGGGGTTTGAACGGGCATCGCATTGTGGGAGAAATAGCCGAACGGCATCTAACGAAGAAGGCCAAACGGGCTATTAAAGCAATCCTGGGAAATGAATCGGTAGCCATGAGCAGCAACTGGCCCGATTTCATTAAGTCAGATCCAGCATATAAAAAATTCTACAACTGGCATTTTATAAATCTGGAAGCAGGTTTATCCAGAGACAGCATCAATAATTACCTCGATTCTGATACCGCGGTTGATGCATTTACGAAAATTAATTTCCTGGTAGATCAACTAAAACATCAGGATCTTCCTGATTCTGTAAAGAAGGTTTATCTGAAATTCCTGATTCATATGGTGGGAGATCTGCACCAGCCGCTTCATGTGGGCCATTTCAGTGACCTGGGCGGAAACAAAATAAAATTAAAATGGTTTCACGACTCAAGCAACCTGCATCAGGTTTGGGATGAACGGCTCTTGGATTTTCAACAGCTAAGTTATACCGAGTATGCCACTGCCGTCAATTATCCATCAAAGGAACAGATGAAAAGTTGGGGTGGAATGTCTTTAAAGGATTGGATTTGCGATTCCTATTTTATTGCACAGGATATTTATAATTATACGGAAACACAACATGGAAAACTGGGGTATGCCTATAATTATAAATATCTTGCTGTGCTGAACGAACAGCTGTTAAAAGGAGGAATCCACCTGGCAGCACTCCTGAATGATATTTTCGGTTAAGGGATAAACTCAAATAGAAATACCTGTGCAATTTCGTGGCGGGAAAAATTATTGTCCACAATTAGCAAAACACTTTGGTTTCCATTTTGAAGTTTAGGCCCAAAGCAAATTCCTTCCACATTGTCGATGAAAATACCCAGGTCTGAAAGGTTAAAAAGAAGGTGTTTTGCAGCAGGCCTGTATTTTTTAATGGCCAGGCTATTTTTGTTTTTTACATCTGTGGCATTAGTAATATCCGAAAGAAATATCCGGATAACATTATTGGGGTGCCCCGTAGAGTAGGACCTTTCCATTACCAGGATCTGCTGGTCGTTTAGTGCATAGATTTCGGAGATGCCATTTATTTTGTATTTATCCGTGGGGATGGCGGGGTAAGCAACCGGTTCGGGAATGTAGGCATATTCGTGAATTTCCTGTTTGGTAGCTACATCATATTCAAGGATCCTGATGGGAGAGCGGTTTTTAATAATTTCAACCCTGGGCCCATCCTGGTATAAAGGCTCCTCAATGGAAACAAAGAGTTTTTTATTATCCGGTGTAAAACTCAACCCTTCAAAGACCCCATTTTGCCGCGGGCCAGTTTCGCGCGAACTCATTTTGGCTTTTGAAGGAATTGGGAATGAACCAATCCATTTCCCGGTCGTATCGGTAATGTTAATGGAAGGATCAATTAATATGGGTCTTCCTTTTCCCAGTTCCCGCTCTCCTTCGCTGCTCCAAACCAATTGATTTTTGCCATACCAATAGCGCATACTTTCAGGGTCAACCACTTTATAAGGATCCTGTTTGGCATTGGGGTATTCTTTTCCGGAAGAGTCTTTTAAAAAATGTACGGATAAAAATTGGATGGAATCGAATTTGTTATCCTTAAAATGAATATTTGCAGTGTAAAACCTTGCCGGGTTGATATTGCTTCTGTCGTCGCAGATCATATAATATATCCCTTTGTCTTTATCGAAATCAATACCAGACAAACCTCCAACGGTTGTATTTTGAAAAATTTTTCCAAAGGGGATATGGGTTGTATCAAGGAATCTCAGTTGTGGAAAGTGTGATGGGGTGGTGGCAGTTGATGAAGTTCCTGTTTTACTGCTGCTGCAGGAATGTAAAAAAATACAAATTCCGGCCAAAGCCATTATGGCATAACTTTTTTTCATAATGCAAATGTAGGCGGCATTTTTTATTGCGGCTTTAAATTTATATTGAGAACTCAAATGTAAAAATGCAGGAAGATCTTCCGGGTTTTAAAAAAGCGAATTGAATTAGTTTTACCTATGAACCGTCCCTGTTTTTTTTAATTTTTTCAGATGATTCGATATGTCCTTTTTCTGAGTTTAATTTTAGGTTTGTTTACATCCTGTGCACCCAAGCGGGTAAACAGCACCGTTAAGAATTACGAAAGAACTATCGATAGTGTAGTTAAAGTTATTGTCTTAAAACCCGATACGACCCGCCTGATATTTGATTCAATTCCCGAGAGCAGCGCCTATACCAGTAATTTTGGGCTTCGGAAACCGAATTATATTATTATTCACCATACGGCCCAGGATAGCTGCGCACAAACCTTGCGCACATTTGCCAAACCCGAGTCTCAGGTAAGCGCTCATTACCTGATTTGCAAAGATGGAACGGTGTATCATTTACTGAACGACTATCTCAGAGCCTGGCACGCCGGCGCAGCACGCTGGGGTACAAACCGGGATATAAATTCATCCTCCATCGGAATTGAATTGGATAATAATGGAAGGGATAGTTTTCCAAAAGTGCAAATACACAGCCTGCTTGCCTTGTTGGATACCTTATCAAAAGAATATCAGATACCCGCCAGTAATTATCTGGGCCACGCGGATGTGGCGCCGGGGCGCAAATTTGATCCCAGTGCCTTATTTCCCTGGAGAATATTGGCCGATAGCGGATATGGTTATTGGTATCCGGATACCAATAGGGTAATACCGGACAGCTTGCGGGTTGAACCGGCTATTGCGCTAAAGGTAATTGGTTACGATGTCTCTAATTTACCGGCTGCCATCCTGTCTTTCCGGTTACATTTCCTGGGTTCAAACAAAACCGGTCCGCTTTCCCCGGAAGAAATGAATGTTTTATATGCAGTAATGCAACAGTATTTATAGGGAAGGGGGAGCCGCCCTGTTAAAATATTTTCCTATTACAGGCATGTGCTTCAATTCTTTTATTTCCACTTTTCCCACAAACCAGGCAAATCCTGCCAATAGAATTAATCCTGTTAATATGGAAAACCAAAGCGAATGGTTA
>JAFDZI010000025.1:1682-4520 GCA_018266955.1 Bacteroidota bacterium | reverse complement strand
CATCGCTTTATCCTGCGGCACAGGCTTTGGAAATGGATCATTATCCCGGGCCTGATTTACCTGATTCTTTTTGTTTTTGGATTCTATGGATTTTGGAAATCGTCCAATTTTGCCATCGAATGGGCGCTTCAAAAAAGCCATGTAAAAAACTGGCTTGAAAATGCGCACGATGGGTTGCTTTTCTGGCTTTTTATAGTAGGCCAGGTTATCCTTCGGCTATTATTACTATTGTTCTATTTCTCCCTGTTTAAATACCTGTTCCTCATCATTGGATCGCCGGTGTTTGCCTACCTGAGCGAAAAAACAGAAGCCATTATAGAACAAAAAGAATTTCCGTTTAGTTTTAAGAAATTATGGAATGATATTATTCGGGCCATTCGGGTAGCAGTTAGGAATATGCTATGGCAAACCGTTTATGTTTTCACCATCATCATTCTTTCTTTCATTCCGGTAGTGGGATGGATTGCTCCCTTAATTTCCCTTTTTGTAGAGTGTTATTACTTTGGATTTTCCATGCTCGATTACAGTTGTGAAAGAAACCGGATGAGCGCACAGGAGAGTACCGATTTCATTAGCCGGCACAAAGGGCTGGCCATTGGAAATGGTATCGTATTTTATCTCATGCACCTCTTACCCCTTTTAGGCTGGTTATTTGCCCCGAGTTATGCCGTGATTGCCGCAACCCTTAGCCTGATCCAGGCCAAAAAGAAAAATGTAATAATTTAATTTGGGCACCGTACACCTCATACCCTGCTGGTTATTCGAAAACGAATTAGCTCCCCTTCCGGTTAACATAAAAGATGCCATAACAGCCTGCCGGGTCTTATTTGTAGAGAACGAACGCAGTGCCCGACGCTTTATTAAAGCCATTGACCGGTCTATTAAAATTGAAGATTTTGAATGGTATGTAATTCACAAAGCAGAGGCAGCGGTTCGTAAAGTCTTCCTGGAAAAATTGCGTTTGGGCCTTACAGTGGGTATCATCAGCGAAGCGGGATGCCCGGGCATTGCCGACCCCGGACAGGAACTGGTAGCTGCCGCCCAGGAAGCAAAAGCCAAAGTAGTCCCTTTCACCGGGCCCAACTCCATCATCCTTGCCCTCATGGCAAGTGGAATGAATGGACAACAATTCGAATTTGTAGGATACCTGCCGATTGATGCAACAAACAGAATAAAAAAAATAAAAGAACTGGAGCAGGAATCGGCCAAACAGGGGGCAGCCAAAATATTTATTGAAACACCCTATAGAAACAACCAACTTTTGGAGTCGTTAACCGCTCATTGCAAGCCACAGTCGCGGTTATGTATAGCCGCAGACTTAACGGCCCCTTCCGAGCAGGTAATTACGAGAAGTATATCAGAATGGAATAACCAAACCATCAACCTGAATAAGCGGCCAACCATTTTTATTCTGCAAGCCTAAGGATTAACGCTCCACATCGTGCATCCCGATTATCTTATCCACCACGTACCGGGAGTACCCCCGCCAGGGAAGCGTATGCCGGTACTCGCGATAATGAAGATCGAAATATTTTCCGCTATTCAACATCATCACATTGGCAATGCTATCGTTCACGATTGAAAATTCAAATTCGTAGGATTGAATTGAGCCGGCACTCCTTGATCGCAGGCCGGCCTGAATCAGTTTACCCTCATAGGTCTTGAAGATATTCCCTTTCTTAACCACATAATTTAGCTCGCCGGATTTCACCCCTTCGCCAAATACATTGTAGTATCGCCACCAAACCACAAAGGCCAGACAAAGCAGGCATATCACAAAAAACCAGGCTAAGAATCTGGCAAAACGGTTTTTCTTTTTCTCTTTGGGCGGGAGTGCGGGAAATTCTTCTTCCATCATCTAATTTAGTCCGTATTTACTTACCAACCATACCAGTGCTGCCATATTTATGGCGCCTAATTCCAATTCTCTTTTAGACACTGCTTCAAACACATCATTTTCGGCATGGTGCAAATCGAAATAGCGTTGTGAATCGGGCTCCAGGCCTACCAGTGCGGCCCCTGTTTTTTCAAGAAAACCAATATCCACTCCACTTTCTCCCTTCTTAAAATAATAAAGCCCATAAGGAATAAATAATGGCAACCACTTTTGTAACTGCCTAAATTGGGAATCACTTGCAGTAACGCTAAATCCTCTTGGGGTAAAGCCTCCTGCATCACTCTCTAAGGCAAAAATATGATTCTCCTTTTTTGCAATGGCCGAATCGAAATACGCCTGGGCGCCGCCTGCTCCATTTTCTTCGTTCATGAACAGCACAGCACGAACTGTTCTATCTGGCCGCAGACCGGTTGCAATGAATGCGCGTATCACTTCAATACTCTGTACACACCCTGCGCCGTCATCCTGCGCACCTTCTGCCAGGTCCCAGCTATCCAGGTGGCCACCTACGGTGATGATCTCATCCGGGAACTTATTTCCTTTAATTTCTCCAATTACATTGTAAGAAAGGGTATCGTTTTCCATTTTACAATGGGTGGTAAAGCCAACTTCCAATACATCCTTGTGTTGCAGTAATTCACTTAACCAATTCGCCTCAGCAGTAGAAATAGAAACTGCCGGGATTTTGGGGAATGCCGCGTTGTAAAATGTAACCCCGGTATGCGGATGCTGGTCGGTATTGCTTGCCTGCGACCTTACCATTACCCCAACTGCACCATACTTTGCAGCGTTGGAAGGCCCCGAGCTTCTATACCGCACGGCATCGCCATATGCCTCAAACGTATTTATGAAAAGGGGATTCATCGGGTAATTATAAAAAACAATTTTACCCTTAATATTCTTTTCTCCCAACGAATCTAATTCTGCAAATGATTTCACTT
>JAFDZI010000025.1:0-1646 GCA_018266955.1 Bacteroidota bacterium | reverse complement strand
CCTTGTGCCTGCCTGGGTGCGAACAAATCCGGCTTCTTTCCCGCCTCTCTCCCAATGCTTAACCATACAGGGTTGAAGATACACCGTATCTGCGCCAGCATCCTTCAATGCATTCAGCCCCCATACAATGGCTCTCGAAGCATTCACAGAACCACTCAGCCTTGGGCCAATCTTCTTACATAAATACTCCAGGTTGGCATACGCTCTATTGGATCCCAGAATTTCATTGGCTATTTTGCGGATGGCAAGCGAATCATTATTGCCGGCATACACTGAAAAATTTAATGCCAGAAGGATACAGCAAGTAAAGGCAGGCTTCATATCAGAAAGTTTAAACAAACTTACATTTTTACTGTTATTCAGATTCATTGCAAGGCAGGATGCATATCCGTAACTTGCATCATTGAAAAATTTCCAGGATGAACATTGCCATCGTTTGTTATCCCACCTTTGGAGGTAGCGGAGTACTTGCCACCGAATTGGGAAAAGCGCTTGCCGATAAAGGCCACAACATCCACTTTATAACATACCAGCAACCGGTGAGGTTAAGTGGTTTCCATACCAATATTTTTTACCACGAGGTAAGGGTACCCACGTATCCGCTGTTCGATTTCCCTCCTTACGAAACGGCGCTGGCCAGTACGATGGTGGATGTAGTAAATAACCACCACATCGATTTACTTCACGTACACTACGCCATTCCCCATGCTTCCGCCGCCTACATGGCAAAGCAAATTCTTAAAACGCATCAAAAGGATATCCCGGTTATTACCACCCTACATGGAACAGATATTACATTAGTAGGAAGGGATAAAACATATAGCCCCGTTGTCACTTTTTCGATGGAAGCCAGCGATGTACTAACGGCAGTATCGAATAACCTAAAGGAAGAAACATACAAGAACTTCGACATCAAAAAGGAAATAGAGGTTATTTACAATTTTGTAGATGTTGCCCGGTTTAACAAAAAGCCGGTTAAAGTTTTTAAAAACCTCATTGCCCCCCATCATGAAAAGGTTATTGTGCATGCATCCAACTTTAGAAAAGTAAAACGGGTGGATGATGTGGTAAAGACTTTTCTGTTAATCAATAAAACCATCCCTTCCAAATTATTGCTGATTGGCGATGGCCCCGAAAGGCCTCAAATAGAGAGCATGACACGCGACTGTCCTGCATCCGCCAATATCAGTTTTCTCGGAAAGCAGGAACAAATGGAAGACATACTTCCCATTGCCGATATTTTCTTATTACCCAGCGAAACCGAAAGTTTTGGGTTGGCTGCCTTAGAAGCCATGGCCGCTGAAGTTCCGGTAATCTCAACCAATGCCGGCGGCCTTCCCGAAATAATGGTGAATGGCTATAATGGGTACATGAGTAATTTGGGAGATGTAGAAGATATGGCCAAAAATGCAGTTCATATTTTGAGCCACAACGATACCCTTGCTCAATTTAGAGCGAATGCGCTGGTGCAGGCCAAGAAATTCGACATCAGTAAAATTGTACCGGTATATGAAGCGTTGTACAAACGCTTCTGTTAGCGGGATCTAAGCCAGCGCTCCGGATCCAGCTCACTGGTTTCCGAGCTCATCAGAAAATCCATCGCACCAATACCATCAATATTTGCCGCTACTTTCCCCAGAACCTGT
>JAFDZI010000024.1 GCA_018266955.1 Bacteroidota bacterium | reverse complement strand
TAATCATGGGAATTTCATATGTTGATATTTATTGTTTTTTATTTGTTATTTGGAAACCTATCAAAGTGGTTCGACGAAGTCAATCGCCTAGTTTCATTGGTGTTTATCTCCGTATTTTATTTTTTTTTATTGAATCGAAGATTATTATTTGTGTACAAAAACTTGTTAATGGCGATTTCATAATTTACTTTTTATGTCATTAAGAAATTTTTCAATTTCGTGGATACATGTTTGTGATAAGCTATTTTCGATAACAAACTTCCTATTATAAATTCAAAAAAAACAATCTATAATAACCGCTTGCAGCCTTCGGATTAAAAATAAACCTTCCCGTTTTTAATGATTAGCTTTTCTTCTTTTTCCATTTTCTTAATGGTTCGAATGATGGTTTCAATCCTGAGTCCTGTCATATTCGAAATTTCTTTTCGGGTATAAGGAATTTGCACTTTTTCTGGTGGATTTCCTATGGAGCTTTTGTACTCTTTCAATTGATTGTTAATTCTCTCCTCAGGATTTAGAAATACAATACTTTTTAAATTCTGGCTACCTCGTAGTGCTTTTTCTGCAATAGATTTAGTAAAGTCTAATAATTTTTCTGGATTTTTTAGCAAATAATCTAAGAAGTTTTCTCTTTTTATTTTCAGAATTTTGGCTTTTTCTGAGCTCACTTCTACCGATCCGGGAAAAGATTTCTCTAACAAAACGGCAGGTTCTCCAAAAAAATGATCTTTCGTAACCTTGTGTTGCAAAAACTCTTTGCCTTCTTCCGTAAAATTCAAAACCGATAATTCGCCTTCAATTAAATAGTAGAAATATTGCGAACAATCACCTTCACAAACAATCCTTTCGCCTTTGATGCATCTTTTAACTTCTCCGTAGGTTTCCTGTATTAGTTTTTCATCTACCATTTCTTATCAATTAAGGGATTGTTCAAATTTAAAAACTTTTATTCAGAGTTCAAAGCCTTATTTAGAATTAATATAAAAAAGTCTTATTTACACTCCTTAAAACAAAATCTTATCAAAACATCTATAGGACTCCACCTTATTTCAATATACAAAACACTCTATTTTTCTACACCATCAAGTCTATATTCAGCAAATAATCTGTATTTTTGAAGAAACATGAAAACTTATGCCTTCTATTTTCAACCCAAGAGATATTACATGGTTGGCCTTTAACGAAAGGGTTTTGCAAGAAGCCATGGACAAAACAGTCCCGCTACACCAGAGAATTCGTTTTTTGGGTATTTTTTCTAATAATCTGGACGAGTTTTTCCGAGTTCGTGTTGCTGGCCTCAAAAGAGCCATGGATTTTAAGGATAAATTCATTAACAATAGTTTTTACGCACCTCCATCTAAAATACTTACCCAAATTAATGATTTAGTCATCCGTCATCAGAAAAATTTTGATAAAACTTGGAAGGAAATTCAAAAAGAAATGTCCGACCAAAAGGTGTATATTAAAACCATAAAAACACTCAATAGCGAACAAAAAAAAGAAGTAATCGCTTATTTTGACGAAGTAGTAGAAAGCAATACCATTCCCATTATCTTGCACGAGAACATCCCAATGCCTTACCTTAGAGACAAAAGCTTGTATCTGGGAATTGCCATGAGGAAAAAAGAATTTCAGTACTTGAGCCAGTTTGCCATTATAGAGATCCCTTCCAGATTTGTCGGTCGTTTTCATATTATTTCTGGTGATGGCGAGGAAAAAAACATCATCTTACTCGAGGAAATCATTAAGCTTTGTTTGCCCCATATATTTTCCTACTTCGGCTACGACGAATTTCACGCCCATGCTTTTAAAATTACAAAAGATGCTGAATTTGATTTGGACAACGACATTCGCACTACTTTAGCAGACAAAATTGAAAAAGCACTGAAAACCAGAAGAAAAGGCAAACCAACCCGCTTTGTCTTTGACAAAGATATGGATCCTGCATTGTTAGAGTTCCTCATCAGAAAACTGAATTTAACCAAAAAAGACAGCATTATCCCCGGAGGTAAAATCCATAACTTCAAACACTTTATGGATTTCCCAAATGTTTTTGCACCTGTACCCAAAAGTCAAAAAAGAGCACAATGCAACCATCCTGATTTACAAAATGGTGAACGAATATCGGATGTTATTTTAAAAAAAGATCTATTATTTACCTTTCCATACCACCCGTTTCATCCCGTAATAGACCTACTACGAGAAAGTGCCATGGATCCGGATGTGAAAACAATTTTTTTGACCGCTTATCGACTGGCCGATAAATCAAAAATTGTAAATGCATTAATTGGCGCTGCCAGAAACGGAAAAGAGGTAACTGTAATGTTGGAATTAAGAGCTCGCTTTGATGAGGAAAGCAACCTCAAGTGGAAAGTAATTTTAGAAAACGAGGGCATCAAAGTTCTTACCGGAATCCCCAACAGAAAGGTTCATGCCAAATTATGCATCATTAAAAAAAGAATCCAGAACAAAACGGTTCAGTATGGTTTTGTAAGCACAGGAAACTTTAACGAGAAAACCGCAAAAATCTATGGAGACCACCTCCTAATGACTGCGGACAGGGATATAATGGCGGATATCAATAAAATATTTACCGTACTTAAAAATCCAAAATCTGATTACATCAATCTACTTAAAGGTTGCAAAAACCTACTGACTTGCCCAGAAAACATGCGAAACAAATTCAATCAGCTTATCGATAAAGAAATTGAAGAAGCCAAAGCAGGTAGAAAGGCAGAAATCATCATTAAAGTAAATTCGCTAAGCGACAAAGACATCATCGATAAACTATATGATGCCGCTAATGCTGGTGTGGAAATAAAAATGATTGTTCGTGGGATTTACTGCGCCATTAACCAGAAGTCGTTTAAAAAGAAAATAAAAGCCATTTCTATTGTAGATGAGTATCTGGAGCACGCCCGTGTACTTTACTTCCACCACAAAGGAGCTGAAGAAATCTATATTTCTTCAGCCGATTGGATGACACGAAATCTGGACTATCGTATTGAAGCTGCCGTTAAAATAAAATCAAAATCCATAAAAAAAGAAATCATCGATTTGCTGAATATTCAACTTTCCGACAATGTAAAGGCAAGAGTCTTGGATAAAAATCTAAGAAACCAATATGTTGAAAAAAAGGATAGAGAAATCCGATCGCAAATAGAAATTCAAAAATATTTACAAAACAAATCTCACAATTCATAAAACAAATGATATTAGCCGCCATAGATATCGGTAGCAATGCCGCAAGATTACTCATAAGTGAAGTAAAAAATAAAAATGAAAAAAAAGCCGAATACACCAAACTGAATTTGGTTAGAATTCCATTAAGGCTTGGATTGGATGTATTTACCAATGGAAAAATCGGTAGCGAAAGGCAGGCCATGTTCATAAAATCCATGCATGTTTTTAAATCCATGATGGATATTTATAAAGTAGAACACTACCGAGCCTGTGCCACATCAGCCATGAGGGATGCTAAAAATGGAAAAGATTTAATAGAAATTATCTCCGAAACCACCGGAATTAATATTGAAATTATCTCCGGCGACGAGGAAGCGTCACTCATCTATGAAAACCACATTGCTGAGGGAATGGACAACGATTTTTCCTACTTGTACATAGATGTAGGTGGCGGTTCTACAGAACTTATGTTGTACGAAAACAACAAACTCAAATTTAAAAAATCATTCAACATTGGGACCATCCGATTGTTAAGCAATCTGGTTACTGAGGAACAATGGAAAAATATGAAGGAGGATATTAAAACACACTTTACAACCGATAATAAAATAATTGCCATCGGTTCTGGAGGCAACATCAACAAAGTATTTTCCATGAGTAAAACCAAGGAAGGAAAAGCCATGAGCCTTACTTATTTAAAAAAACTACACAAAGAAATCAAAGCACTCAGCGTTTCGGAACGAATGGAACAATACAACATTCGCGAAGACAGGGCCGATGTATTGGAGCCGGCACTAAAAATATATACCCAAATTCTGAATTGGCTGGATATATCCCAAATATATGTCCCAAAAATATCGGTTGCCGATGGGCTCATCCACCATATTTATGAAAAAAACAAAAAATAAGCTGTTGATTTTTCAACAGCTTTATTGTATTAAAAATGAGTTGACAACCTCTCTAGTTCAAGCTCTTTATAATCTTCCACCAAAATATTCGCCAAGGAATAATCTTGTTTTTTAGAGTGAGCACTTTTGTAGGCTGCACAAAATATCTCGGATCGGTGGGCGGCTATAATACCATTGGTAGAGTCCTCTATAACCATACAACTTCTCCTTTCTTCGCCAGCAATTTCTGCTGCTTTAATGAAAATTTCCGGATGCGGCTTGGATTCCTTCAAATCAGCTCCCGAAATTTTTCCTACAAAATAAGGATCCAAACCAAAACGATCAAATACCCAATTGATGGTATTATTACTTGCAGAACTTGCCAATACCAACTTAACACCATTAGCATGGTAGTGTTTTATTAAACTCAATACACCGGGAATTAAATCGAAATCTTGGTCATGATCAAAAAGGTATTTAAAATAATTCCTTTTGATGGCTGTGATTTCCTCGTGACTTTCCTTCAGTTGAAATTCCTGAATTAAAGTTTCGCACACTCTCTTGGTCGAAGCTCCTGTAAAACTGGCGTATAACTCATCGGAAACCTCTATTCCTAAATCTTCAAATGTTTTATAATATGCTTTTTTGTGTAAGGGTTCTGTATCTACAATCACCCCGTCCATATCGAAAAGAACTGCTTTTAATGCCATTTATTTTTTTTTTGCAAAAGTAAACCAATTCTAAGCTAAGTACAACAAAAGTTATTTATTCCTTAGAAACACAAGAAAATCTGATAAAATCTTTGACTTTGAGAGGGACATTTTTTTAATTCAATAAAAAATCCTTTACGGTCTTTAACCATAAAGGATTGAAATATTCAAAAAAATGAGTGAATGCAAATTTACGCTTGCAAATACCTTGTATAGGCATAACCTTCTACACCATCCGAATTTTTCACTTTCCACCATTCGCTATTGGTTTGTTCTACCAAAGTTACACTACCCTCGTGTGCTGCTTTACCAACAACAGCCGCTTCTGTAGAAGGCTCCTGGCGAAGATTTAAGTTAGACGAGTCTGTGATAACTTTTAGTACAGTACCAGCCGCTAGTCCTACTACATCTACATTAATATTGATGTCCGACGCTGTATAAGTTGCATCGATGGCACCTAAGGCATTCCATACCGCATCTTTAGCCGCAGTATTGGCAGCACCTCCGGAAATATAAAGAATACCGTCTTGTTCCTGAACTTGCAAGTTCGCTATTCCCGCTTCTTGTGCAGCACCTACTACACTTGCATATTTATCTTGTAATGTTCCCATTTTGTTTATTATTTAACGGTGTAATTAAAGTTTACTTTTCCAAGTTTCAAAGCATCTACTGATTCTTTAACTTTCTTGGCTTGTGTTGGCGAAATATTTCCGGTAAGGGTTAACTCTCCATTAACAACCTCAACTTTCAAAGAAGGGAAATCCTTCAATGCATCCGTTAGTTTTTGTTGAATAGCAGGATCCACTGTAGAATTGGTAACCACCTGCTCCACAGCCGCTTTCACTGTTGCCATATCCATTACCTCTTTTACACCTGCTACTTTTTTCAAAGCATCCATGGCTGCGGTTTTATCAGCTTCAGAAGCAAATTCTCCACTCAGGTGAGCCACACCATCTTTTACCTCGACCGATGAACCAGCGTATGCTGCAATAGCTGTGGTTGCCGCTGTACTTAGGTCAGCATCAGATACTTTTTTCTTACAAGAAATACTTCCTGCTGCAATAGTAATTGCCATTATGGCCATCACGAATGTTTTTTTCATAATCGTTTTTGTTTAATGTTAAAAATGTAAACAAATGTAGAATTAATTCTAATACAAAAACCAAATTAATTTGATAATTTATCAACAAAACTGCTCTTGTAGAAAAATATCTACAAGAGCAGTTATTATTAAGTCATCTATTGACTTTATTCCGTTATGCTAAAAGCCGTTAAAGCTTTAGTAAAATTTAGTCTCTATTAATATGGTAATAGGCCAACATTTTGTAATAAAGCTTTGCCGCCAAAAATGCTGTAGGCTTGCTATAGGCAGAGTCCATTAGTTCTACAATATCAAAAGCAACAACATTGCATTTTTCAAAAACTTTTCTCAACAATTCCAAAGTAGGATACCATTGCAAACCTCCAGGTTCTGGTGTCCCAGTGGATGGAGCGATGGCAGGATCGAAAGCATCCAAATCAATGGTAATATACACATTTCCCGAAACCTTTTCTAGCACATCATTAATCCAGTTTTCGTTGTGCGCAATTTCGTGAGCCCAGAAACACTGGCCTTTTGGCACATATTGCATTTCCTCTACATCACAAGAGCGAATCCCTACCTGCACCAAATTTAGTTTTTGGGACGCTTCAAACACAGCACAAGCATGGTTGGAAGTAGAGCCATGAAACTCCGGTCTCAAATCCGTATGCGCATCCAATTGCAACACAGTAAGATCGGGATATTTTTCACCAAGTGCTCGAATAGACCCGATGGATACCGAATGCTCCCCCCCAAAAAGTGTAAATAACTTATCGCTTTTCTCAATTAATTCTTTGGATTTTTGATATACCGCTTCAGTCATGGCTTCGGGCGTGGAATTTTCCGTCACTTCTCCAGCCATCCAAACGCCATCCAAATAAGGCTCAGTACCGGTTTCTATATCATAAAGCTCCATATTTTCAGAAGCATCCAAAAATAACTCTGGCCCTTTATCAGCGCCTTTCCCCCATGTTGAAGTTCCATCATAGGGCACCGTTATTAGACTTACTTTAGAGTTTTCGAAAGTTGCATTTTCTTCAGGAATAGCAGCGTATGTTCTCATTATTATTTAAATTTTATCCTGCAAATATACATATTTAACCACCAATTTCCAGACAACAAAATAGTTCATTATTTTTGATATTGGGTGCCTATTCCGTCCTCCGTTCCCGCTTCCGCCAAAGCGGAGAGCTCCACTCAGGCCGGGGCACAAGAACCGTTATCCAAAGAAAATAGGAGAAAATAATCACAATCCGATGAGCAAACAATGGACCATCATCAATCACCAAAAAATACAGTTGAAAATAAAAATAACAAAGCCGGTTGTAGCCGGCTTTGTTGATCATCATTTGTTGTTTTGAAGAAAATAGAAATTATACTTCAAAGATATACGGACTATAATTTACACAAAAGAGGAAAAACACCCTAATTTAAAAACCGTTTAATAACTTCAGTTTTCAGGATTATATTTTAATTTTATTAAATTTATTTTTAATTTTGTTAAAATATATTTTACTTTTGACAAGTAAAATTTTCAAAATGAAACTATCAACTCATTGTCCTAGTTGTCAACATAGTTTGCAAGTTAGCCAGTTACAATGCGAACAATGTTCCACTTCTGTATCTGGTTCATACCCTTTACCTCTTCTTTTGCAACTGACAGAAGAAGAAAGAAAATTTGTCCTCGATTTTTTTCTTTCCAGTGGGAGCATTAAAGAAATGGCCAAACAAGCCGAGCTATCTTATCCCACCATGAGAAACCGCCTCGATGATTTAATTGAAAAAATAAAATCCCTTCAATCATAAAGCAAATTTTTCTTTAACCATGAAATCGCCATTCACAAGTTTTTTCAAAAAAAACACTGATGAAGATAGTCGATTATACATTTCCATTAAAAAACATTAAACATTTTCCAATGAAAAATATAATCAATCCTTTCGCTTATTATTCGGAAAAAACACTTTTAACCATCGGTATCGTTTCTTTTACCTTACTTTCCTTAGTCGCTTATGGCTTCAACATGGAGATGAACGGGATTTTCCACATAGGTTACGCTAAAGAAAAAACAGTTTGGGCTATTCTAAAGCAACATCTCTTCATCTACGGATCGGCATGTTTATTACTAATCCTTCTGGCCTATTTGTACAATAAGAAAACCCGATGGATAGATGTACTGAACACTGTATTAGTATCATCTGCTCCCAACATTTTATTGGTTTTACTTACAGGATTGCCCATTTTTGAACAGGCTTCGGAAAATATTATTTCCCTATCCAACCAGCCCGACAAATTGGCACAACACAAAACCGAATTAATGCTCGTTTTGACTTCATCATTAATCGCCATCCCCCTATTGGTTTATTCAATTATTTTATTGCACAACGGATACAAAACGGCTACTCACATGAAAACTTGGTGGCAAATTGCCTTATTCTATAGTTTGCTTTTTGCCCTGAATGGAATAACACAATTTTATTTTTAAACAAAATAAAAAATACTCAAAACCAAAGAATTAATACCACCTCTATTTAATCGTTTTTTACAAACAATTCCCTTTGAATAAAGACTGATGACTAATACCACGAAAAACTATAAACGAAAAACCATAAACCATAAACTATAAACCACATACCTCCATTAAAAATCAATAAAAATCTACTTATGAAACAACTTACCTTACTTATTTTAAGTTTTTGGGGAGCACAAATCTTCGCCCAAGATTTTGTGGGCACATGGAAAGGCGACCTAGATGTCATGGGGCAAAAATTACCTTTGGTTTTCCATATTCATAAAAAGGAAAAACAATACAGTGCCACCATCGATTCGCCAATGCAAGGCGCTTTGGGAATACCAGTGGACAAAACCGAGGTGAACCAAGACGAAATTACCCTAACACAAACCGCCATGAATGCGATATTCAAAGGAAAAATAATCGATGGTGCATTGAATGGAAATTTTGTACAAAATGGTTTTTCCCTAGCTTTGGTTTTACAAAAAGTGACTCCCGAGCAAGCAAAACTTACCCGACCACAAACACCACAACCGCCTTTCTCCTACCAAGTGGAAGAAGCTGATATCCTAAATAACCAACAAGGAAATCGGCTGGCTGGTTCTTTGGTTGTCCCAAAAAATTTCAGAAAATCCTCTCCCATTGTCGTCATGATTACAGGAAGTGGCACCCAAAATAGGGACGAAGAGCTATTCGAACATAAGCCTTTTGCTGTTATAGCCGATTACTTAGCCCAAAAAGGCATTGCCAGCCTTAGAATGGACGACCGAGGCGCAGGGAAATCCGAAGCCGGAAAAAAAGAAGCTACCACGGCCGACTTCGCTACCGACATTGCATCGGCTGTTGAATTTTTAAAACAAAAAGGATACACCAACATTGGACTTATGGGACATTCCGAAGGTGGAATGATTGCTCCCATGGTAGCTACGGAAAACAAATCGGTACGATTTATAATTTTATTGGCCGCCCCAGGCATACCTATTACCCAACTGATGGTAGAACAAAACAACAATATGGGTAAAATTGCGGGTTTATCTGAGGAAATTTTGAAACAAAACGAGAAAGTAAACACAGAAGTTTACCAAAAAATAATCCATTACAAAGGAAATAACATACAAAGAGATGTACTTCCTCTATTGGAAGAGCAACTTCAGAAAAGTGTTGGTACAAGTATTTCCCCCGAGGTTATCAAAGAAAAAGCACAAGAACAACTCAATGTGATCACCTCATCATGGTTTTTGTATTTTTTAAAATTTAACCCATCCGATTATTTATCTAAAGTAAAAATTCCTACTTTGGCCCTCAACGGAAGTTTGGATATGCAGGTTACAGCTAAAGATAACTTGAAAGGCATAGAAAAAGCATTGTTAAAAGCGGGAAATAAACATTTTAAAACCATTGAACTTGTGGGTTTAAATCATCTATTCCAAAAAGCAACCACCGGAAATCCATCGGAATATGGCCAGATTGAAGAAACTTTTTCACCTCAAGCCTTGGCTACCATTGCCGATTGGATTCTTTCTTTGCCATAAATTTGTATGATGACACAATAGTATTAAATCTCGTTACACATTCTTTTCAACATATAACAACAAAAACCGGGCGCGCCTTTGGCGCGCCCGGTTTTATTATCTTAAATAAAAATTTATTTTTTGATGATTTTTCTGCTAATCTTATTTTGAAAATTATCTTGAACTGTTACCAAATAATTCCCAGTATTCAAATGAGATACATTAATCGATTCACCATCGTTTACTCTGTTGGAAGAAATTAGTTTACCATCCACACTGTAGATATTTACTGTTGATTTTGAAGGTAATTGCAACTTCAATTCATTCTCTACCAAAGTATTCATTTTAACTTGTTTGTCAAATTCTTTTATATCAATAGTTGACAATGTTGCTTTGTCGTAGAACATGATGTCATCAAAATAAATAACACCTGACCCTCCCGTTTCAGGATAGACTCTTAATCCTGGTCTTGCAACAACGGCATTTGCATTAGGTTGAGCTTCTGCATAAAATTGCACCCAAGCAGGGTTATTTACTGAATCTGAACCCGACTGCATATTATTCCCTCCAGTATCCGCAGAAGCTGTTCTAAATTGATTCCAATATTTGAATTTAGCATTAGTTACATTATCCAAATACCAACCAGAATACACATAAGTTACACCTTGTGTAACTGGGATATCAGGAGTAGGGTTTGTCGTTTTATTACTACTTGCAGGTGCTTCAACCCCTGCTGCATAGGTTCCACTGTGAACTGGATTGGTTGATTGAGTAAATGTAATCCCTGATGTATACCAACCATCTGGTTTACCAGCTGTCCAGTTTTCAAAACCTGGATTTGTAATCAAATTTGTTTGTGCACTTACCGTTACAGCTATGGCTGCCACAGCAAATAAAGAATACAATTTTTTCATAATTTCTAAGTTTAAATATTTATATTGCAAAAGTAATGAATAAAAATCCAATCAAACAAAAATTTAAATATTAATTATTTGTTAATGAAATACTTATAACTCATCTTAAAATTAAAATTTCACAACCGTACAAAATAAACTTTACGAAATTTGAAACGAAATCTCATTATCTTATTGTTTTTCTTAACAAGCATTTGTTATTCTTATGCTCAAGTATTCTCGTGGGAAAACCCCAACTTGAAGAAAGATTCACTAAAAAGAGATTCCATTTTATCCGCTAAACTTCAAAAAGATTTCTTCACTAGAGACACTTTAGACTTTCTAAAACTTAAAAATAAAATCGTGGTGGATGAAGAAGTCCTCATCAAACCCAATAAACAAAGATTTCTGGGCGACCTCAACTCCAAAGGCTCCATTATTCGGGGGTTAACTTTTGGCAACAACCAAGGTTCATCGGTACAAAGCTCCATGGACCTACAAATTTCCGGTAAACTCTCGCCCGACATTTCTGTTTTGGCTTCCATTTCGGACCACAACCTGCCCATACAAGCCGATGGTTACACCCAAACCTTGGAGGAATTCGATAAAATTTTTGTGCAACTCAACATTAAAAACCACTCCATTATCCGTGCCGGCCACTTAGACATATTGGACGACAAAACCTACTTCGGACGCTACCAAAGAAGAAGCATGGGACTGCAATTCCTTACTCAGTTTGGAAAAATCAACAAAACCTACATCGATGTTTCTGGTGGGGTTGCCCGAAGTGAATTTCACCGTATCCGCTTTCAAGGAATTGAAGGCAACCAAGGTCCTTACCGACTGACCGGGAAAAACGGAGAACAGTTCATCACCATTATTTCGGGATCCGAACAAGTCTTTATTGATGGAATACTGATGAAACGAGGCGAAAACCTAGACTACACCATCAATTATAATACTGGCGAGGTGAGTTTCACCTCCTACAGACCGATACTGAAACAAAATTTCATTACCATTTCTTATAACTATACCAACAGAAACTACGCTAGATATCTGATTACCGGAAGTCTGAAACACGAAAGAGAGAAACTGAAGCTAGGCTTTAATTGGTTTTTAGAAAACGACAACCCAAATGCTCCTCTTGCGCTTAACCTTAGCAAAGAAGACGAAAAAATCCTTAGTGAAGCAGGTAACAATCCGGAATTGATGTACGCCCCATCAGGAGTGAGTACAGAATATGATGTAAACAAAGTCTTGTACCAGCTCATCAGCGACCCTAATGGGAATTACTACCAATACACCAATCAAAATACAGGAACCCTTTACCAAGTTTCCTTTACCTATTTTGGTAAAAATATGGGTGATTATTCCTTAAAACAAAGTACCAATAACGGAAGAATATTTGAATTTGTTGGACCAGGAAATGGAGAATATCGAGCGGTACGCAAATTGCCGGCACCACAACAAGCACAGGTTTTTTCATTCAACACAGAATATTTAATCAATAATGGTAAAATTGGTGCGGATATTTCCATCAGTAATTTCGATCCCAATCTTTTCTCCTCCAAAGATTCCAGCGAAAATACTGGTTTTGCATCGAGAATTTACGCCACAAAAGCGTTTACCAAAAATTCATGGACTGGTACACCGACAATAGAATGGCAAAGAATTTCCTCTAGATTTCATGTTTTAGACCGCATCAATGATGTGGAATTTGCCCGTGACTTCAACCTCCTACAAGAGTTTAACCAAAAATTACAAAACCGATGGGCACTTAGCTTCCTTAACCAATGGGGAAAAAGCACTTTCCTTAATTATCGTTTTAATTTATTGGACGAAAAAGATGCCTATAATGGACTGAAAAACGAAATTGACTGGGGTTGGAAAAAAAATAAATGGGCGACAAAAGCTTATCTCTCTTACCTAAAAACAGAGGCTACCGACCTTAATAGCCAATACTCCAAAGGAAATATCCTGGCAGAACACCTCGGCAAAAAACACAGCTGGGGAATAGGAGCCGCCATGGAACACAACTTGAAAAATTACAACCTAACCAACCAAAAAGAAGTAACAAGCTTCAGCTGGAAAGAAGTTTTTGCACAACACAAAATCGGCGACTCCACAAGAACAAAGCTTATGACCAAAGTCTATTTCCGTACCAACGACTCTATTCGAGACAACCGTTTACAAAAAATGAATAACATCTTAGGCTTTGTCGCAGAAAGCTCCATCATTAAAACTGAAAAAACCACGCTGAACGCCTTGGTACACTACAGAAAATTCTTTTACAAAAATCAAGAGATTGACAACCAAGTCAATTCTGACTTCATCATCGGAAACCTTACCTACAACCAACAGCTTTTCCAAAACGGAATGAGATTACAGGCTTTTTATGAACTGGGCAACGGACAAGAAGCGCAAAGAGAATTTCAATACATAAAAGTAACCGATGGCAAAGGAATTTATAAATGGACCGATTACAACGGCGATGGCATACAACAATTGGACGAGTTTGAAATTGCAGAATATGCAGACCTTGCCCAATACATCCGTATATACACCAACTCGGTGCGCTACATTCCTTCCAACAAAAACAAACTTTCTCTTGCTTTGTTCGTGAATCCAGCGGTTGTCTTTAGCTCCGAAAATAAGTTTCTGAAAAGATGGAACATCAACCTTTCACTCAACTCACAAAATTCCTATCTAAAAAAGGACAAAACCCTTGTGCTCAACCCATTTGAGAAAAACGAGGAACAAATTCTAAAAAACCAAAATATTTTGGCCGCATTGCAATTCAACCCTACCGAAATTTCGGGTTGGAATGGTACCTATCGCTGGATCAACAACCAAAACCTCATCAATGCCAATTTCAGCAACGAAGAAAGGAAACAAAATGCCCATTTCCTCACTTTAGGCTATTGGTTCAGCAAAACATTTCGCATCGATTGGGAAAACTCGGCACAAAACATCAGAAATTCCTCCCAAATGTTCGATACAAGGAATTTCTCACTCGTACATCTGGAAACCAAACCCAAAGCCACCTATAAGCTCATCGAGAGCCTACAAGCCGAACTTTCCACAGCTTACCGTCATAAAAATCGCACCGATGGATTGGAACAACTCAAATCGTTGGACCTTACCGGAAGCCTGCAATGGGACAAGAAAAAAACCTCCATCCGAGGGAGTTTCTCCTTTATCAACAACGATTTTACTGGCAATAATTTCTCGTTGGTCGGCAACCAAATGCTGGATGGTCTAAAGCCTGGTAAAAACCAAGTATGGTCGGTTTTCGTGCAGCAAAACATCAATGCTTTCATCATTCTCAACATCAACTACGAAGGCCGTAATTCCGGCGACAGAACCATTCACATAGGCAGTATGCAGGTTAAGGCGAGTTTCTAATTTCTATTTTTAGGAGTATCACCATTTATCCTCGCCACACTAGTCGTGCCTGCTTTCCGTTACAATTCCTCGCTCGTTCCTCGCTGTGGGATTTCCACTGCAATCAGGACTATAACAACGGATAGTGCCACGACAGAAAGACCAAAGTGCGGAGCTCCGTAGGAGCGACACCAACCCGACACAATTTAATAATAATAATTTTTTATCGTTTACCAATAAATATTTATTATTTTTACACCATCAAATTATAAAATTGAACATCATGAAAACAACACATCAATTTGTATTCTGGGCTTTACTCATCCTGTCGTGGCTCATTTTCGTTGGATTATCAATAGAAGCCGGAGGTTATTTGGTCAACTTTATTTTCACCATTGTTAAACCCGAAAGCATCCCAAACCTTTATCAGAAATTAGACTTATCTCCTCTTTATACCGAAAGCCCAATTTCCTTTTATACCGTTTATAGTTTAATTCTTTGCACCGTCATCCTCAAATCTTTTTTATTCTACAAAGTAACCCAACTTATGCATCGACTTAATTTAAAACAACCATTCAACGAAAGGGTAGCCAATATTATTTCTCAACTCAGCACCATTACACTTAGCATAGGTGCATTGGGTATTTTAGGTCATCAAATCATAAAAAAATTGGTTTTTTATTTTCCAATGATGCAATCAAAAACAATATTTTCGGACGATAGATCTGCATTCATCCTTATGGGAGCCATACTCTACATTATTGCTTTTATTTTAAAAAAAGGAGTTGAATTACAAAACGAAAACGAATTAACCGTATAAACCATGGCTATTATAATTAATTTAGATGTGATGATGGCCAAAAGAAAAATGTCTCTAAACGAACTATCAGAAAAAGTAGGCCTTACACTATCCAACCTATCCATTTTAAAAACCGGTAAAGCGAAAGCCATTAGATTCTCCACTTTGGAGGCAATTTGCAAGGCGTTGAACTGCACACCGGGCGATATTATTGAATATACTGACGATGAAAACCCCTGACGATATAGCTTAATCTATTTTTGAATATTGGAAAACCAACCAATTTCTTTTGTTAAGCAATCTTTTAAATTAAAAAAATGCCTCTTTTTTCTCATTTATTTTTAAGAATTTTGTACAATGGCAAAACTAAAAACAGCATACATCTGCAATGCTTGTGGCTCTCAATTTCCACAATGGCTGGGGCAATGCAAAAATTGTGGTGCTTGGAACACACTTACCGAAGAAATCATAGAAAAAAAAACAGCGCAATACGACATCATCGGGAGCGGTAAGCAAAAAATAATCAACATTACCGAGGTAGAAACAGGCAGCGAACAAAGACTAAAAACAGTAAGTGAAGAACTGAATCGTGTATTGGGTGGTGGTATCGTCTTAGGCTCCGTAACACTTATCGGTGGCGAACCCGGCATAGGCAAATCAACCCTATTACTTCAGCTTGCGCTAAAAATGAAGAAAAAAATTCTTTATGTTTCTGGTGAAGAAAGTGCCTCACAGATTAAAATGCGTGCCGATAGAATAACCGACATTCAAAATCCACAATGCTTTCTCTACACAGAAACATCAATGGAGAAAATATTGAAAGAAGCCAAAACCCTGAATCCTGATCTTATGATTGTAGATTCCATACAAACGCTACAATCCCAAGTATTGGAAAGTTCACCAGGAACAGTTTCTCAGATTAGAGAATGCTCATCAGAACTAATCAAATTTGCGAAAGAAAATAACATCCCAACCATTTTAGTAGGACATATTACCAAAGACGGACAAATTGCCGGACCCAAAGTTTTGGAACACATGGTCGATGTAGTCCTCAACTTTGATGGCGATAGAAACCATCTTTTCCGCTTATTAAGAGCCAACAAAAACCGTTTTGGCTCTACCAGCGAAATCGGAATTTATGAGATGATCACTCAAGGATTAAAGGAAATAAAAAACCCATCGGAACTACTCATCACCAAAAAATCCGAAGAACTATCTGGCAACGCCGTAGCCGTTACCATTGAGGGCAACCGCCCCATGCTATTGGAAATCCAAGCCTTGGTAAGCTCTGCTGTTTACGGAACACCACAAAGAAGCTGTACCGGATTTGATGCCAAAAGACTCAACATGCTACTGGCGGTATTGGAAAAAAGAGCTGGCTTTCAGTTGGCCACCAAAGATGTTTTCTTGAATATAACCGGTGGAATAAAAACCGATGACCCCGCGCTAGATTTAGCTGTGGTTGCCGCTATTCTCTCCAGTAATGAAGATTGTGCTATCTCGGAAAAATATTGCTTTGCTGGCGAAATTGGATTGAGTGGAGAAATAAGACCCATCCCACAAATTGAAAACAGAATAACTGAAGCAGAAAAATTAGGGTACGAAAAAATATTCATCTCGGGATTGAATAAACTGTCGAAGAAAAAGTTTGGCATCAACATAGAAAATGTAAACAAAATAGAAGACTTTCACGATAAATTATTTTAAAAAAATGGAAATTATATATCTAATTATTGGCTTAATCTTAGGTGGCACATTGGCGTATTTTTTTGTGAACGCATCCAAAGTTTCCCGTAAAGATCTGGAAATTACCCAACAAGAAAACATCAAATTAAAAGCCGATGAATCCAATCATTTAAACAAACTCAACGAACTGGAAAGTGAACTGAACAAATGCAATGAAAAGCAAAGTCAACTTTTAAATTCATCTGAAGCCATTAAAGTAGAAAATGGACGATTGGGGAGTGAATTAGCCTATAAAAACCAACAAATCATTGATTTAAAAACAGACATTGAAAAAAAATACGAATCTATGGAGCAGTTGGTTCAGGAAAGAAATGAGTTACAAATTTCGCATTCTGACTTAACGGCCAACAACCAACACTTAAAAAAACAACTCGACACCCAGAAGGAAGAAATAGAGAAACTTCAAGAAATGGCCAAGAATGAGTTTCAGAATTTGGCTAATAAAATTTTGGAAGAGAAATCAGAAAAATTTACGCTTCAAAACCAACAAAACATCAAAAACCTTTTGGGTCCTTTACAGGAAAAAATTAACGATTTTGAGAAAAAAGTTGAAAATACCCACAAGGAAAGCATTGATTACCACGCTGCACTTCGCCAACAAATCATTGGCCTTAAAGAATTAAACCAAAAAATGAGTGAAGAAGCCGTCAACCTTACCAAAGCCTTAAAGGGCGACAACAAAATTCAGGGCAACTGGGGCGAATTGATTTTGGAAAATGTCTTACAAAAATCCGGATTAGAAAAAGACAGAGAATATGAAGTTCAAAAAAGCCACAGCACAGACGAAGGCAGACTGCAACCAGATGTAATCATCAACCTACCCGATGGCAAAAAAATGATCATCGACTCCAAAGTATCACTCAACGCATACGAAAGATGGGTAAATGAAGAAGATGATTTGCTAAAGGAGCAATTTCTGCAAGAACATTTGCTTTCTTTAAAAAGACACATTGAGCAGTTGAGTGGTAAAAACTACCAAAACCTATATCATATAGAAAGTCCAGATTTCGTCCTTCTTTTTGTTCCTATAGAACCCGCTTTTGCCTTGGCCATTAATGCAGACAATCAGCTCTACAACAAAGCGTTCGAGAAAAGCATTGTTATTGTAACTCCTACCACTCTTTTGGCTACACTAAAAACGATTGATAGTATGTGGACCAATAAAAAACAACAAGACAACTCCATAGAAATTGCCCGACAAGCAGGAGCGATGTATGATAAATTTGCAGGTTTTGTGAATGACCTTGTTAATGTCGGAAGTAAAATGGACGATGCTAAATCCGAGTACCAAGCTGCCATGAATAAGCTGGTAAGTGGCAGAGGAAACTTAGTGAAATCCTCTGAAAATCTCAAAAAATTGGGCGCTAAAGCAAAAAAATCTTTACCTGAAAATCTACTTTCCAGAGCCGATGCTTTAGAAAATGAATTCGACTTGGAAAACGAAAATGAAACCTTATGATAGAAAGCACACAAAACGATAAAATAAAAAACCTGGTTCGCCTGAATGATGACAACAGATACAGAAGGAAGGCAGGTGTGGTTGTGGTGGAAGGACAACAAGAAAACGAAAGAGCAATCCAGTTTGGTTATGAAGCTATTGAATTCTACATTTGCGAAAAACTCTTCGACAAAGAACCACCAGAAGGCAAAGTACATTGTGTAAGCGAAAAAGTGTATGAGAAAATCGCCTACCGAGGAGGAACAGAAGGCATCATTGGTATTTACAAAACGAAAGAAACTAACTTAGATAATTTTTCACCTAAGGAAGATGCTTCTATAATTGTGGTAGAAGGAACAGAAAAACCAGGAAATTTAGGTGCAATCCTCAGAAGTTGTGAAGCATTTGGTATAGAAGCATTAATCATAACCGATCCTAAGACAGACATCTACAATCCAAATGTTTTGCGTTCTAGCGTTGGTTGTTTGTTTGGCATGAATGTATTTACGGTTGAGAATGAAAAAGCATTTCAATTTTTGAAATCGAATAAGTTTCAAATTTTCTCAACTTATATGAGCCAAACGGCACAAGATATTTATAAAAAAGAATTCAAACATAAATCTGCCATTATTTTTGGTACAGAACATTCAGGCATTAGTCAATTTTGGCTGAATAAATCAGAAAATATCTTAATCCCAATGGTAGGCACCATAGATTCATTAAATCTAAGCAATGCAGTAGCTATCGCCTGTTACGAAGTACTAAGACAGAAAAAACAATAAAAAATACCGTCTCTTAAAAAGACGGTATAACAATTATTAATTGGCGTAGAATATTATTTAACTGCTTTTTCTACTTTTCCAGCAGCATCTTTTACTGCACCAGCAGCATCTTTAGCAGCTCCTTTCACATCAGAAGCAGCATCTTTAGCAGCCCCTTGTACTTCTTTTGCAGCATCTTTTACATCAGTTGCCACATCTTTAGCAGCATCTTTTACATCGGTTGCAGCGTCTTTAGCGGCATCAACTGGAGTAGCAGTGGAATCTGCAGCAGGAGCAGCAGTAGAATCTGTTGCAGGAGCTACAGCAGTAGAATCAGCTGCAACTGCAGTTGCTTCAGCTTCAGTTTTTTTACAAGCAACTAATGAAATGGCAGCTACGGCTGCTACGAACAATGATTTTTTCATAATAATAAAAATTTAATAAGGTTTGATTTTTTAATGTTGTTCATCAATTTGAACAAGACAAATGTAGCACGGTGGATAAAAAAAGCAAATAAAAATACTTGTAAACACTTCGTAAATAGAATTTACAAATTTTAACTACTGATAATCAAACTATTAAACAATATAATTCCTATGAGAGCTGTTCCATTTTACAAAAAAATTGGACAAAAAAAACGGACCTTATTCTACTTTATTCTATAAATCTTGAAGATTAATGTAAATTATTTAAAAATAATTCCACTATTATATACGACATTTAATAGGATTTAGTATTACTACAACTAATTCCAGCCCCATTTTTTAAAAATTTTATAAGCCTCATTACTTTGTAAAAATTGATAAAATTGAAATGAAGCTTTCTTCTTAGAGGATGTAAGAACTACAGCACAATTTCGTCTAATCTTATTTTTATTAGGTAAATACACAAAGTCTGAAGTATCTTTATTCATTAATTGCCAAGTATTCCAGGTAACCCATACATCAATAGACGAGTCTTGCCTCCACTTTTTCTCAGCTATTCCACTATTTTCAGCAAAAAAGACTATATTTTTTCGTATTTTTCTATAGTCATGTATATTGGTCATTACAGAAAAAGCATCTTCCCATGTCCCAATTAATCCAGCGCCATCTACAACCATTATTTTGATTTGATCTTTGGATAAATCTGAAATTCTTTTAATTTTTTTTGGATTTCCTTTTCGCACAACCAATCCTAAATTTCTATAATATAAAGGGAGAACAGAATTTTGGTCTAAAAACTCATTTGAAAAAACACGAAAATAATCATTCATCATATACTCGGAGCCGCTATAAAGAATATCGGCATTTTGTTGTGCCAACTTTTTCCAATGCAGCATCGGTCCTGAAATAATTTTTACTGGAATTTTCGTTTTAATTTCAAAAAATTGCGCACACTCTATCATCGGTTGCTTGGGACCTCCGGGACCATAGACATACACGGTATCGCTTTGGGCAGAAAATAAATGAATAAAAAACAATAATAAAAATGCTAATTTTATCTTCATCATGATAAACTTAAGATTGCTAATCGGTATCCATCAACACCAAAACCACTAATAATTCCATTGGTATAGGCTGCGGTAACCGATTTTTGTCTAAATTCTTCTCGTTGGTAAAGATTAGAAATATGAACTTCTACTTTTTTTTGGGCAATATTTTTTAAGCAATCGGCAATGGCATAAGAATAATGGCTGTAAGCACCGGGATTAATCACCAATGCATCAAAGTTATTTTCTTGTAATCGATTGATGATTTCGCCCTCAATATTGGATTGAAAGTAATCTAATTGATGGGCTTTAAATTCTACGACCAATCGGTTCATTACTATTTCCATAGTGGTATTCCCATATATTTCTGGTTCTCTACTTCCCAAAAGATTAAGGTTTGGGCCGTTAACAATTAGAATTTTCATTTTTGTTGTGCGTTTAATTAATATTTTCTTTCTAGCGAACTTACTATATCTTTTGCTTATTCTTTATAATTATTGGCCTGCTCATAATCATAATTCTGATTATAATAGCGGTTTCATAATTAAGATTAAATTCAAATATACAAAAAAACCTTCAGAAAACTCTGAAGGTTTGTAGCCCGTAGGGGAATCGAACCCCTCTTACCAGAATGAAAATCTGAGGTCCTAACCGATAGACGAACGGGCCGTAGATTTTATAATTACGCTAATTTATTAACGTGTTTAGTCAATTTACTTTTCAAATTAGCCGCTTTATTCTTGTGAATAATATTTTTCTTAGCTAATTTATCCAATAAAGAGATTACTTTCGGCAATTGCTCAGTAGCAACTTTTTTATCCTCTTCATTTCTTAATACTTTCATTGCTGTTCTAGCAGTCTTATGATAGTATCTGTTTCGCAATCTTTTTACTGCGTTTTGTCTAATTCTCTTTAATGCTGATTTATGATTTGCCATAACTAATTACTGTCTCAATTGTGGTTGCAAAGATATAACTTATTTTTTATTCTGCAAATATTTTTTCATTTTTTTTGAAAAATATTTGAAAAACTTTGTAGCCTATAGGGGAATCGAACCCCTGTTGCAAGAATGAAAATCTTGAGTCCTAACCACTAGACGAATAGGCCGTTTTTCGGATTGCAAAAGTAGGCAATATTTTTTAATTTGCAAATGTTTTTTTCAATTTATTTACTCTTTTTTTCTACAACCACTCCCTTGATGCCTTTAGCCTCGATTTCGTTTTTCAACTTAATGGCATTTTCTATGGTTTCTTCTTTACCAAAAGTGTAATAAAACACACCATCTCTTTTTTCTCTTTCCAAATCCTTTAAGGTTTGCAACACATAAGATTTGGAGTTCAATTTATCTTTTGTGACTACAACTTCTAGAGTATAATAGCCATAATTCATTTTCTGATCTGGTGTAAATCCAACCGCATAAGAGTTTCTAAAACCAGAGTCACGGGCTGTTTTCATGAAATTATCGCGTACAGAGGCCAAATTCGTTAGCCCGTAATAATATTTATATAAGTCGTTTTCTTTTATAATCAATACATCTTTTAAACCTTTTAATTCAGGTGCATCTTCATTATATTTAGTTGCAGAACTGAACAAAAAGATTCTGAAATCATTTTTCAAAGGAGCTTCTTTGGGTTTTTCTTTCGCATAATCATTCTCCTTCACTCCTCTTTTTAAATCGATGTTTTTCTTGTATTTCACTATGGCATCAAAAATACTTGCTGCCACTTCTTCCTGACCATTTTCTGAGGCCAAATACCGTGCATCATCCGGATTGTTAACAAAACCTGTCTCTATAAGCACGGATGGCATGGCATTCATTCTAAGCACATGTAAGTCTTTCTGCATTACTCCACGAGACAATCGCTTGTCTTTATTCACAAAATTTTCCTCTACCAACGCACCAAAGGTTAAGCTGGCCATTAGATACTTACTTTGATTTATCTTTAAAGCAATTAATGATTCTGGTGAGCTTGGATCGTACGAGGCAAATCTTTCTCTATCTTTTTCGTCCAAGAACAACACATCATTTTCCCTTTTGGCAACTTCTAAATTGGTTTTATTCTGGTTAGGCCCTTGTACAAAGGTTTCGGTACCACTTGCCGTTGCTATTTTCGCTGCAGTTGAATTCACATGTACTGAGATAAACAAATCTGCTTTGCTGTTATTCGCCAAGTCTGTACGATCTCCTAAAGATGGGTACACATCTTCTTTTCGAGTGTAGATTACTTTATATTCTTTATTTTTTTCTAACATTCTACCCAACTTAAGTACAATTCCTAAAGTAATATCCTTTTCTCTTACCACACCTAGGTCTTCATATTTTCTTGTCGCACCAGGGTCTTTTTCGCCACCATGCCCTGCATCCAGAACAATTGTAAATTTTTTCTGGGCTTGTACAAATACGATGGAAATCAAAAATAAAAAAGCAATATATTTTTTCATCGAAAATCTTGGTAGGTTCATCTTTTAGTTTTAAAAATTATTATAATTTTGAAGCCGAATTTTTATACATACAAAATTGGCCTGTAAACGCTTCAAAAATATAGTACAAATTTTAATTATCCTAATTTTTAACAATTTTTTAGCACAAGAAAAGAGTGATAAATTATTGGTCAATAAAAAATTGCAGGATACGATAAAACCTACGAAATCTCCAAATAAGGAAGCTTTGGATGACATTGTACGATACAAAGCCGAAAGCATTAGAAACGACATTAATCAAAAAATGACTTTCCTGAAAACTAAAGCCCAAGTGAGGTACCAAGACATGCAGGTGGACGCAGATTATATAAGTATCGATTGGGACAAAGGAGTTATCTTCGCACAAGGAAAATTGGATTCTTTGGGTAAAGTCACAGAACCTGTCATCACACTACAAGGAGGAAAAAAATACGAAACCGATCATTTTAACTTCAACTACAAAACTAAAAAAGCCTTAGCTTACAATGCCAGAACCGAAGAAAGCGAAGGGGTAATTGTTGCCAATAAAACTAAGAAGTACAACGATTCTGTATTTTATATGCGCCATGGAAAATACACTACCGATGAATATTTTTTAAAGAAAAAAGACAGCATTCCAGATTATTACATGTTAGCTTCGAGCATTAAGTTGGTAAAAGGAAAAAATAAATCACAAATTATTACCGGTCCTATTCGCTTATTTGTGGAAGAAGTTCCCACACCATTAATTATGCCTTTTGCCATCTTGCCCTTCTCAGACAAAAGAAGTGCAGGAATCCTAATTCCAAGTTTTGGAGAAAGACAGGATGTTGGCTTTTTCTTAAACGGTTTGGGATACTACCAACCTTTAGGCGAGCATTTCGATTTAAAAGTACTTACTGATGTTTACACCAAAGGAAGTTGGGGCATAAGACCGGAAGTAAACTATGTAAAAAAATACCGATACAGTGGAAGTTTCCAATCAGATTTTGGAACAACAGTAAGAGGAATCAATGGTTTGTCCAACTATTCTAAAACCAGAACATTTAGAATTTCTTGGAGACACACCCAAGATCCCAAAGCCAATCCTTTCCTCAACTTTTCTGCATCTGTAGATATTGTGAGTTCCAAATTTTACAATAACACCATCAACAATAATTATATTTTCAATCAAAATGTACTGAATGCACAACAAAACTCTTCAGTAAGCATCACCAAAAGATTTCTCACCCTCCCAATTACCATAACGGGAATGGCTGGTTATTCTCAAAACTTTTCTTCAGGAATATCCAACATTCGTTTACCACAAATGAATGTAGCCATTAATCAGTTTTATCTTTTCAAACCTAAAAGCGGCGTAAGACAAGGCCTATTAGAAAATATTACCGTCAATACAGGGTTGGATTTCAACAATTATGTGTCGGCAACCGAGGATCAATTGTTTAAAAAAGAAATGTGGGAAAACATGCAAACAGGGGTGAAAAATAGTATTGCATTGGGCACCAATACAACTGTGGCCAAATATTTCACATTTAGTTTGGGCGCCAATATCAACAATGGACTTACAACCAAATCCCTTAACCGATATTATAACCCAATTCAAAATAAGGTTGAGGATGTGATGCAAAACAAAATTACCGGCTACTCCTACTTCAATACAACGGCTAGCCTACAAACAACTTTATACAAAACCGTCATTTTCAAAAAAGGTTCGGCCATACAAGGAATAAGACACATGGTAACTCCGCAAGTGAGCTTTAATTATGCTCCTGATTTTGGTGATTCAAAATTTGGTTACTATAAAAACTACTACGATGCCAACGGCTCATTAGTTCCTTACTCTATATTCGAAAAGGGAATTATCGGAAGTCCAAGTACCGGGATGGTAGGGGCGATCGGTTTCTCTTTAGGGAATAATTTGGAAATGAAGGTAAGAAACAAAAAAGATTCAACTGGATTTAAAAAAATAAAACTTTTCGAAACCCTTAATATTTCGGGAAATTATAATTTTGCTGCAAAATCACACCGATGGTCTCCATTTATTGTTTCTGGACAAACCTCTTTATTTAATGGCAAAATGAACATCAACACTGGACTTACCATAGATCCTTACGAAATTGTTTTCACCGACGGATCGGATGTGGGCATAAGAACAGAGAACTTTGGGCATTTCAACATACAAAGTTTCAATATGCAACTTTCTTATCCATTGAGCAACGAAATATTCGGTAAAAAAGAAGAACTCAGCAAAACCTATGGCATGAAAGGTAAAATACGAAATGAAAATTATTATTTTGATGACGACCATTACGCCCATTTTAACCAACCATGGACATTAAACATATCCGCCAATTATGCTTATTCCAAATCTACCTCAAGGTTTGGCAACACAGTTGCAACCGTGGGACTCGACGGCAGTTTAGGACTTACACCTTATTGGAACATTACAGGAAGCACCCATTACGATTTTGTAACCAAAGAACTAGCTTATACCCGAATTGGTTTCTCTAGAGACCAAAGAAGTTTCACCATCAATTTCAATTGGGTTCCTTTCGGACAATACAAAGTATATGACTTTTTCATCGGCATCAAAGCCAATATCCTGAAAGATGCTGTAAAATACAAAGAAAGAAGTTTCACACAACCCAATGCACAATTTTAGTTTAAAATTATCAACTATATTTGCAAAAAAATAAGATTGACCCAATAAGCACCAAACAATTGTTGCTATAAAACAAACCCCATCGAAGTCAAATAATTCTGTATAACGAATAAAAAAATAAAATATCAACCTATGAAACAAGTAATCAATACAAGTAATGCGCCTGCCGCAATTGGCCCTTACTCACAAGCCATCTTCTCAAAAGGAATTCTTTACATCTCCGGACAAATCCCTGTAGATCCCACAAGAAGTGTATTGGCAGAAGGTATTGAAGAATCTACCCACCAAGTAATGAAAAACTTAAAAGCCATCCTTACCGAAGCTGGAATGACTTTTAACAATGTGGTTAAAACGACTATTTTCCTAAAATCTATGGACGATTTCGCTGTAATGAATGACATTTACGCATCTTATTTCGAAGGCGAAAACTTCCCTGCTAGAGAAACCGTACAGGTATCTTGCCTACCCAAAAATGTAGATGTTGAAATCTCTATGATTGCTCACCAAGATTAATGAACTTCCTTAGAAATACTTTTGCAATTCTCATCGGACTAGCCATAGTAGCCATTACAGTTACCTTGGGAATTCGTCTGGTGCCGGAATGGAGAACCTTTGATGGATATTCTCCTTTCGAGCATTGGAATAAATTCTTACAATCCATGAAGGGCAATACTGGCTTTTTCTGGTTTCTCCTATTTATATCAGGATTAGGCACCACAATCGCCGGTATCGTAACAGCCGTAATTGTAAAGTATGCCAAGGTAGCTTATGCCATTCTTATAGGATTCATCATGCTTTTTGTAGCCATGGTGGATATTATTATTTTCCCCCACCACCCTACTTTCTACAAAATATGCATTTTCTTGGTTTATTTCCCATTTTCCTGGATTGGCGGTAAATGCGTAGAAACAATCTACAATAGAAAAAACAAAAAATCCAATACCAACGCACCCTCATAAGGTGCGTTTTTTTTTAGGAGTTACCCCAAGCAGAGCCACGCAACCTTACCCCACCTGCTTTCCGTTGCAATTCCTCGCTCGTCCCTCGCTGTGGGATTTCCACTACAATCAGGACTATAACTCCAGGACTTGCCACACCTCATAGCATCCCACATAAAGGGCACAAAAAATCCGACACTTTATCAAGCATCGGATTATTTGTTACTACTATTTTTTACGGCATGGTAAATCCTCTACTAGTAATCCTACCGTTATCATCCAAATATTTTACAGACACGGTTCCTTTATACCCTTTCAGGATTTTCTCAATATCCGCTTCAGAATTTACAGGTTTATTATTTATTTCAAAAATAATATTATTCTCTGATACATTTATACTTGCCAAAAGACCATCCGCAGTAACATTTTTGGCAATTACACCATTTTCAATACCATAATAAACTTTCACCTTTTGATCAATCGCTGAAAAGTCTGCACCCAATTTTTCACCCATTGTTAAATCGGCTTTACTTCGGAAAGAAGTACTTCCATTTTGATCTTTCAATGTAACCATTGTGGTTTCTGTCACTCCTTTTCTTATATAGGTAATAAGTACTTTATCTCCTTGTCTTTTCTCCCCTATCACTCCCATGAGTACCGCTTGGTTGTTTATTGGTGTATCATCTACTTTCGTAATAATATCGCCCACCTTCAAGCCTGCATCTTTCGCACCACTATTATCCGCAATACTGGAAATTAAAATACCTTTACCGCTTTTGTATTGGGTTTTAAACTCTTGATTATATTTATCCACTTGTTCTTCTTGCGACAAATCGACCAAGCTAATTCCCAAGTATCCTCTTTGCACTATTCCATACTTCTTGATGTCCTCTACAATTTTCCTAGCCAAATTTGAAGGAATGGCAAAACCATAGCCTTCGTAGTAACCTGTATTAGAAGAAATAGCTGCATTTATACCAATTAAATTACCTTCAGTATCCACCAAAGCACCTCCAGAGTTTCCAGGATTAATGGCCGCATCGGTTTGTATAAAAGATTCCACTGGATTTTTAGCTGCCGCATTTTGTCCCAAGAGATTAATATTTCTGGCTTTGGCAGAAATAATACCCGCAGTAACGGTAGAATTCAATCCCATTGGATTTCCTACAGCAATGGCCCATTGTCCGATTTCTACATTATCCGAATTTCCGAAATTCAGATATGGCAATCCTTTTTCTTCAATCTTTAACAAGGCAACATCCGTATTGGGGTCTGTTCCTATTTTTTTAGCAATATATACTTTTTTATTGGACAGAACCACTTCTAGTTTTGTAGCCCCTTGGATGACATGGTTATTGGTAATTATATAACCATCTGGGGAAACAATGACACCAGAGCCCATTCCGTCTGGAGCATTCTTCGGTTTTTGCATTTGCATATTCGGGTTATTCCCTCTCATCCTATCGTTAAAAAACCAATCGAAAATATCTTGATCCTGCATTCTCTGCCTTGGTGTAGCATCTGAATAACGCTTAATGGTAACCACGGCAGGCACGGCAATTTTAGCCGCTTTTACAAAATCATTTCCTACAGCAGTAGTATTAATTCCAGCAAAATGACTTGATTGATTTTTAGGTTGAAAATAATTAAAATCTGCATTTTCTTTTTGAGATTGTGTGTAATGAATTGCTCCAAAAGTAGTAGCTCCAGAAATTACCCCAACCAAAACAAATGGGAAAAACTTTTTAACAGTATGATTCATAATAATTCTATTTTTTTAATAATTAACTTGATTTGGATGTATCAAATATAATGCAAAAATGTTGTTCACAACGGGGGACTTCCCCAAGTTTTAACTAAAATTTAACAAATTATTAAGTTATTACTGAACATATCTTAATTCTATAAAGTGAATTTAAGTTTTTTTTAAAATTTTTGAGATTCAATTTTTGTTTTCATTATATTATCTCACCATTGAATAAATAAAGCACAAAGAGTACCATACAAGCAATTGAGATGAAAAACTTATCTTTGCAAAAATTTTTTTCAACAAAATGACAAAAACAGGAAGGATTGAACTGATGTCTCCAGCGGGAGATTTCACTTCTCTACAAGCAGCTATAGATAATGGTGCCGATTCGGTATATTTTGGGGTAGAACAACTCAATATGAGAGCCAGAGCATCAATGAATTTCACCATCGATGATTTACCAGAAATCTCCAGAAGATGTAAAGAAAAAGAGGTTAGAACTTATCTTACTCTTAACACGATCATCTACGATCATGATTTATCCATCATCAAAACTTTATTAGACAAAGCAAAAGCGGCAGACCTTACTGCGGTTATCGCAATGGACCAAGCCGTTATCGCCTATGCAAGACAAATTGGCATGGAAGTACATATTTCCACCCAAATAAATATTACCAATATAGAAACGGTAAAATTTTATGCTCTATTTGCAGACACTATGGTTATGTCACGAGAATTAAGCGTGACACAAATCAAAAAAATATGTCAGCAAATTGAAAAAGATCAAGTAAAAGGACCTTCCGGAAATTTAGTAGAAATAGAAATCTTCGGCCATGGTGCTTTATGTATGGCGGTATCTGGAAAATGCTACTTGAGCTTACATTCTCATAATTCATCTGCAAACCGTGGTGCTTGCAAACAAAATTGCAGAAAAAAATATACCGTCATAGACCAAGAATCTGGCTTTGAAATAGAATTGGACAATGAATACATGATGTCTCCAAAAGATTTGTGCACCATTGGTTTTCTCGATCAAATTGCAGATGCCGGAGTAAAAGTATTGAAAATTGAAGGCAGAGGCAGAGCTCCTGAATATGTAGCCACTGTAACCAAAGCTTATCGTGAGGCTATAGACAGCATTGCTGACGGAACTTTTACCCAAGAAAAAGTAAACGAATGGATGAAAGAATTAGAAAAAGTATATAACAGAGGCTTCTGGGACGGCTATTATTTAGGTCAAAAACTTGGCGAATGGTCTCCTAATTCTGGCTCAAGTGCGACGCAAAAGAAAATTTACATTGGAAAAGGAAGGCATTTTTATCCTAAATCCAACATTGCCGAGTTCTTAATTGAGGCTTATGATTTAGAAGTTGGTGACACCATATTAATCCAAGGGCCTACGACAGGATCTCAAGAAATGGTTGTAGCAGACATGATGGTCGATCAAAAAGAGGATGCTAAAAAGGCAATAAAATCCGATGTTGTCACTTTTAAAACAGATTTCAGAGTTAGACCTAGTGACAAATTATACAAAGTAGTACAACCAGAAACGGTATAGCACAATGGTTATCATCACCTTACAAAGAGACAAATGCATAGGTTGTAATTATTGCGCTGAGTTTGCCCCGGAATACTTCAGAATGTCTAAAAAAGACGGAAAATCTGTCTTATTAAAATCGACTGATAAAAAAGGATTTTTCACACTAAAAACACCTTTTCCAGGCGCATTTGAACCCTGCGAGAAGGCAGCCAAAGCATGTCCTGTGAATATTATATCGGTAAAAGAAGTATAATTTTTTATTAATAAAAAAAAATGGAAAAATCTGCTCTTAGAGAAATGTACAAAAAAAAGCGTAAAGCGCTGAGTACAGAAGAAATTCACCAACGCTCTGAGCAGATTTTTTCTTCGTTTATCGCTCATTTCAGTATAAATCCAGGTGACAAAGTTCACTTGTTTTTAGAAATAAAACGATTGAAAGAAATAGAAACTGATTTATTTTTAGATTATTTTTTCAAACACAAAATTCGGGTGTTTGTTCCCAAAATAAACGGAAAAAAAATGGACAATATTGAGATTTTTCCCAATACTGTTTTGCAAAAAAATGATTGGGGCATTCCAGAACCCATAGAGAGCATTCCTTATTCTAAAAAGGATTTCGACCTTATCATTACCCCTTTATTATATGCTGATGAGCATGGCAATAGAATTGGTTATGGAAAAGGTTATTACGATCAATTATTCTCAGAAGTAAATCCCAATATCCCTAGAATTGGTCTTAATTATTTTGAACCAAAAGAAACAATTAGCAATCCTAGTCCTTTGGACATGCCATTGCATTATTTAGTTTTACCTAATGCGGTACTATCTTTTGGTAACTTTAAATCAAAATTTAAAAAATAAAACTTGAATTCTTTTTTGAATTGAACAGGAGTTGTTTTCAAAGTATATTGTACCGTTTTATCAAAACTGCCTAAACTTCGTTTATTCCCATCCAAATACTCAACCTTAAACTGGGCTAAATCCAGCGTATCCTTACCCAAAATCTGCTTACTCACCTTTATTTCACCCACTTTGGCTTCTTTCACTTTTAAGCTGTCCATTTGTTTTAATGTGGAACTTAGCTTTAATGAATCTGGAACTTCAAAATACCCCATCATTTGTTGGTAGATAACGGAGTCTATTTCTGTATCGCGATTTCCAGAAGTATATAAGGTGGAAAGGTCAAACAAATCCTGAATTTTTTGTCTTGTAATGAATTGTATTGCCTGCACACTGTCCATTTTAGTTACTGGATAAGATTTTTTGTTATTGCTATTTCGTAGTTTATCTAGATCGCTTCTTTCTTCTACTTTTTTATTACAAGCGAAAAGTGCAAAAAATACAGAACATAAAAGGACATACAAATTAATTTTTCTTTTCATTGCTGTCTATTTTAAATTTAATCATATTTATTTTACCATTTTTATCTCCAACTATATCAATTACCTCTAGATTTTCTAAAGAAGTTGTAGGCAAGGTAACCAAGCTGATGTATCTTTGTTTATCCATTGTTTCTACCCCATACTTTTCATTATCAAAAACCTGATAGATGATTGCATCATTGTTGATTAGTTTATTTAAATTTTCTCTTTTTTTCTTTAAATTTTGAATGGATTTGGAATAATAATACAACATAATGGCATAGTCATTAGGTTTCAATTCTATACTTTCCGTTTCTGGTGCATTTTCTAGATTTCTTTGTATGGTATCCGATTTATAATATGGAGAAGATACTACCATGGTTAACTCTTTATTTCGGCTTTTATAAACAAAAGGCTGATTGGGGAGCACTTTAATCAATATTGGAGATTCATTTTTATTGAGAATCTTCACATCCAAATCCGCATTTATATTGGTATTTCTATCTGCATCAATAAACTTATAGGTATATTCCTTCATGAATATTTTATCCTTAAATGCAAAAAAAGCAACCAAAAGCAAAGAAAAAACAGAAATGATTACCCAGACATTCTCTTTTACTCTTTTGTATTTTTTGGAAATCACAGGAGTTTCAAATTCTTTTATTTTTTCTTCATTAAGCTGATTATCAATAGACTTAATTTGTAAATCAATCAATTCACTATTCAAATCCGGTTTATTTTCAGTTACCAATGGCTTATTGACATTCGATTCTTCATTCCTATTAATTCTTTGATGCTTTTCTTCTTCAATTTCTTGGGTTTCTAAAACTTCATTGGCAAATAAATGCGATTTTTTAAACTCGTACCAAGAAGCATAACCTGCATAAATACAGAGTAAATTAAGCATATCTATCCTTGGTAGCTTGGTAAGATCTTTAGATTTAAAATAAGTATAAAAAGACTTTTCAGAAATATTAGCTTTTGCAATTTTTCGCAAATCCTCCTGAAAATAGATGATATCTATCCCTTTCCATTTTGAAATATCATCATGAGAAGGGGTATGATTTTTTAAATATTGTGTTTGAACTTCATTTTTGAGCTGTTCAAAATGTAAAATATCCAGTGGGTTCAATTTCTATTTTTATTTAAAATACTGATTATCAATAGTACATAATTGTAAATCATTTTACAAAGATATTACAATTAATTTTCTGTGCAAACTTTTTTTATCGTCATACATTTGTCTCGTTCAAATTAAGGAACACAAAACAAGAAAACAATTTTAACAAACAAAATTAAATTTAATTTATTATGAAAAAGTCATTGTTCGTAGCTGCTATCGCTGCAATCTCTTTGGTAGCTTGTAAAAAAACTGAAGCTGAAACTACTGAAGCTACTACTGATTCAACTGCTGTAGCTCCTGCTGCTGATTCAACTGCTGCTCCAGCTACTGATTCTGCTGCTGCTCCTGCTACTGATTCTGCTGCTGCTCCTGCTGCTGACGCTGCTGCTCCTGCAACTACTGAAGCTGCTGCTCCTGCAAAAGAAGAAGCTAAAAAATAATTAGCGCTACGCAATTAAACTTACCGTCTCGACTACCGAGACGGTTTTTTTTTGCGCAAATTGCAAAATTAAATCATTTGATAAAACAATCCTCACAAAAATGGATTTATTCAAGTGTAGATTAATAACTTTTACCTATTTCTTCAAAATAACATTCTAAACTCAGTGCTCTAATCATTCGACTTGCTACACACAAACATTGATTAATAATAACCTCAAGTAGATTTCATCTTATAGCTTCTTTCTTTCTATAATCTTACTAGGCTTAATGGACAAAATTAATGCTCAAAATCCTGAAAGACCCAACTAAGACAATCTTTGAATCAAAGGTTATGAATAAAAAAAACCGCTCCTCATAGAGAAACGGCTTCTTTATATTTAGTAATTCAACTCTTACAATTGAGGACCAGCGGCTACTAATTTTTTAGCTTCGTCATTATCACAATATTGTTCAAAGTTTTTAATATAACGAGCAGCTAAATCTTTTGCTTTTACTTCCCAAGCAGCAGCATCCGTGTAAGTATCTCTAGGATCTAAGATTCCTTCAGAAACATTTGGTAATTGTTTTGGTATTTCTAAATTCATCACTGGAATAACTGTTTTCTCAGCTTTCTCTATGGATCCATCGATAATAGCATCGATAATAGCACGGGTATCCTTTAGAGAAATTCTTTTCCCTGTACCGTTCCATCCTGTATTTACCAAATAAGCTTTTGCTCCATGTTCTTTCATTTTTCCAATCAAAGTTTTAGAATACATGGTTGGGTGTAATGTTAAGAAAGCTTCACCAAATGCAGGGGAGAAAGAAGGTTGTGGCTCTGTAATTCCTCTTTCAGTACCCGCTAATTTAGAAGTATAACCACATAAGAAATGATACTGAGCTTGATCTTCATTTAAAATAGAAACTGGAGGCAATACCCCAAAAGCGTCAGCAGATAGGTACACAATCTTTTTAGCATGACCTGCCTTAGATGGCAATACGATTTTATTGATGTGGTAAATAGGGTAAGATACTCTTGTATTTTCTGTAATGGATCCGTCTTTATAATCGGCTACACCATTGTTAACAACAACATTTTCTAAAAGTGCATCTCTTTTAATTGCTCGGAAGATATCCGGTTCTTTTTTTTCAGACAAATCAATTACCTTCGCATAGCATCCTCCTTCGTAGTTGAAAACACCATTATTATCCCATCCATGCTCATCATCTCCAATTAAATATCGTTTAGGATCCGCAGAAAGTGTTGTTTTTCCCGTTCCTGAAAGGCCAAAGAATAACGCTACATCACCTTCTTCGCCTACATTAGCTGAACAATGCATAGAAGCCATTCCTTTTAAAGGAAGATAGTAATTCATGATGGCAAACATCCCTTTTTTCATTTCTCCACCATACCAAGTACCACCGATAATTTGTACTTTTTCAGTAAGGTTGAACATCACAAAATTTTCTGAATTCAAACCTTGTTCTTTCCAACTAGGGTTGGTTGTTTTGGAACCATTCATCACAACGAAATCTGGCTCTCCGTAATTTTCTAATTCATAATTGGAAGGTCTGATGAACATATTGGTCACAAAGTGTGCTTGCCAAGCAACCTCCATAATAAATCTTACCTTCAATCGAGTATCTGGGTTGGTACCACAAAAAGTATCAACAACATATAATTTTTTCGCAGTAGATAATTGTGCTACTACCAATTCTTTACAAGAAGAGAATACCTCTGCTGTAGTAGGTAAATTTACTTTTCCATCCCAATTGATTGTATTTTTCGTTTCATCATCCAAAACAATAAATCTATCTTTAGGAGATCTACCTGTAAAAACACCAGTTTTAACCGAAATAGCACCAGACTCTGTTAATTCTCCAACTTCATAGCCATTATTTTCGGAAGAAACTTCGTCCTGATAAAGCTCCTCATAAGAAGGATTATAAACTACTTCTTGAAATCCTTTGATTCCCATTTGATGCAATGCATCAACAATTTTGTCATTTTTCATAATACAGTCTTCTGTTTTCACAGATAATTAGATTTAAATATTGTTAAAAAAAAGTTTTTAAAGGTAACAAATAGCTAAATACTATGCAAATATTTATACTTGATATATATCACTACACATCAGGCAATTATATCGGACCAATCCCAAATATCTTGAAAATTCTTATCCGAAAAATATTCCTGATAGCCAGGAAATTTTCTTGTCAATACAAAATCTCCCCCCCAAGCACCTAAACTTTTAACAAACACAGGACAATCCGAAAAAAGAGTTTCTTTTACTGTAGAAATCCCTAAAAATACAGAAATCATGGCTTCATGTTTTGTCATAAGTTCGGAAAACTCTTCGATGGTTGTAGCCTCTATTACTTCTTGCGTTACATTGCTTAGTGATTCTATAAAACTTGAACTTTTAGCTCTTGAACGATACATACGAATTCCATCTCTGGAATCTTGTTTTTGGTTCAGATGAATAAAAATAAGTTGATCTGAAAACTTAGGTAGAAACTGAAGTTTTTTCACCGTTCTTATCGGTTGGTTACTATAAAGCAGCGCTGAGTTTTCTTGTGCTACAGCAATATCATACCCACTTCCTCCAAGTGCTAATTCATTAAGACGATAGGGACATACACCTGTCCATTGTGCAATAATACACATCAGTGTAGAGCTGCTACCCAAGCCATAAGTAGCCGGGAATTGTAAATTTGTCTTTACGCTATAGGAATACTGATCTAGAAAACGATCATGAGACAATTGTGCTGAAATTTGAAGTACTTTAAGTACAAAATCTGCTGCAGATTCTATGGTACATTCCAATATTTCCCATGAAGTATAATTAATCTTGGCTTTTAACCAAAGTTGGCCTTGATGATAAGCCTCCCAATCAACAGTACATTTCCCGTCTGCAATAGTAGTAATTACGGCTTCTTGTCCTAATTTAGTAGGAAGAGCCAAGGCGTTAGCACCGTCCAGAACGCCATATTCTGAGGTTATTAAGAGTTTGCCTGGAGCAAATATTTGTAAAGGATTTAGATTCATTTTGAAAAAGAAAAACCACAAAGATTCTGTGGTTTTCTATAAAATATTTTAAAGTGCAGAAGACAAAACAACTTCGGAATTAATTTTTTTGATAAGCCCTTGAAGAGTTTTACCAGGTCCCACTTCTATAAAGTTAAGCGCACCATCTTTTATCATGTTTTGTACGCTTTGAGTCCATTTTACCGGACCTGTCAATTGTTTTATTAGATTTTGCTTGATTTCTTCCGGATCAGAAACGGCAGTTGTAGTGGTATTTTGATACACAGGAATTGTTGCTTTTCTGAATTGAGTATTCTCTATTGCAACCGCTAATTTTTCTTGTGCAGGCATCATTAAAGGGGAATGAAAAGCACCATTTACAGGTAGCAACAATGCTCTTTTTGCACCCGCTTCTTTCATTTTTTCACATGCTTTTTCAACGGCAAATGTTTCACCAGAAATCACCAATTGTCCAGGACAATTGTAGTTGGCTGGAACTACTACTCCTTCAATAGATGCACATACTTCTTCAACTTTTTCATCAGCCAAGCCAAGAACCGCCGCCATAGAGCTAGGATTGGCATCACATGCATCTTGCATGGCTTTAGCACGGGCTGCGACTAATCTTAATCCATCTTCAAAAGATAAAACACCATTGGCCACTAATGCTGAGAATTCTCCTAAGGAATGTCCTGCAACCATTTCTGCACCTAAGCCATTCACAGCTTTTAGTGCCGCTACAGAATGTAAGAAAATTGCGGGCTGGGTAACTTCTGTTCTTTTCAGATCTTCATCTGTTCCTTGAAACATAATGGAAAGAATATCGAAACCTAAGATTTCATTCGCAGATTCCATTAAGTCTTTAATGTCTTTTCGGGAATCATATAGTTCTTTTCCCATTCCTACAAACTGAGATCCTTGTCCAGGGAATATTAATGCTTTCATATGTTGATTTTTAGTATTTTTTAATGGTCATATGTAATCGCCAATCTTCATTGGTGTTTATCTCCATCTTTTTATTTTTTTTTAAGGAGTCGATGATTGTTAATTGCGTAAAAAGCAAATTTGTACATAGCGATTTCATATGTATATAATTATTGTTTTTTATGGTTATATGAAAACCTAACGAAGTGGTTCGACGGAGTCAATCGCCTATCTTCATTGGTGTTGGTTTCATATATTTTTAGTTTATTCTATTTTTATGGTATTAGTCTTACTATTCTAAATCCTGTATTAATATAGGCTCCATTGTTTTTTGTTTTTACAAATTCAAATTTAGTTGCCAATTGTGTTTGTGGTTCATTTATTTTTTTAAATAATTCGCCATTACTATTCTCACGACTCAGGATATCGTTGGTAACATCAAATCCAATGATGGCATATTTAGACGGTTCTTTACAGTATTTCTTTTTAAAATCTGCCAATATTTCTTTTTCGAAAGTGCCTGTGGTATTTATTTTTCTATCCATTAAATAGACTAAATTTACTTGGCTCAAATCATCCACTTTCTTTTCAAAACTAGGCACAAAGTACATACTAAAAGCTCTATTTCCGACTACTTCTTTAGAAATTTGTTGCATTCTAATAGAGAAATCTTCACCTATAGCATTTTGGTCATCAGCCAATACAGCAATAACCGGTGCAGGTTGCCCAGTCATCATATTTTTATCGACTACAATATCTTTGGCATTAGAGACAATGATGATATTGGGATTCTTCAGCCCTTTCTGTAATTGTGCTTGCAAATAAGGTGCTTTGGTATTGGTAGAACCTGCTACGATATAGATTTTTTGATTTGAATAAACTTTTGCAATTTCATCGGCGATTTTATCTGCATATACCTTATCATTCGGTTCTACAATAATCAAATTGTTATAGTCGTACAAATCTTCTGAGTTGGCAAAAGGCGAAACGACGGGGATTTTTTTATCTCCTACATACTCCAAAGCTTCCAAAACACTGGATTTAAAAAATGGACCAATGATTAGATCCGTATTATTAACATTAATCTGAGATAAAGAATTTTTAAAACTTTGTTCATTGCCAGCATCTACCACGATGACATCTAATTTTTGGCCTCGTTTTGCATTTCTTTCAATGGCCAATTGAGCACCTGTAAGAAATTCAGCGGACACATTTCTGTACTTCGTATCATTAGAGTTATATCCGAATGGGAGCATGAGCACAATACCTAAAACATCGCCACTTTTCTTTTTATAGGCGGTTTCAATTTTTTTAACCCGAATGGACATTCCTGCTTTAAGACCTTGCGACAAATTCGGATTCCATGCTAGAAGTTCATCTATACTAGAACCAAATTTTTGCACCAAAGAGAAAATAGTATCTCCACTTTCTACAGTATAATTGACAAACTCATCCTTAGGAGTAACGGGTGCTATTATTGAAGGTTTTGCACTGGCTACTTGAACCACTATTTCCTGAGGTTCTGCATATTTTTTTATTTTATCTATGGGTAGGGAAAGCTGTTCTCCAACTTTCAATCCTTCGGTTTCCAATTGAGGATTGTATTTTTTTAAATCTTGTTCTGAGATTTTAAATCTTTTGGTCAGTCCATAGATGGTTTGCTTTGGTTGTACGATGATGGTTCCTAACGATGGTCCAGCATTTTGTTTTGAAGTACTCGCTTGTACATTCAGTACATCACCAATGCTTATTTTTCCTTCTTTAATCGATGGATTTAGTCGAAAAAGCTCGTCTAATGAAAGCCCATATTTTTTAGAAATACTATAAGCTGTATCTCCTTGAGTAACAGCATGAGTTTTTTGTGCAAAGAAGACTACACTAAACAAAACCCCGGTTAAAGTAAATAATTTCTTTATCATTGTTTATAAATCACAAAATTAATGCTTTCAAAATGAATAGGCAACTACTACCAATTCGGATTGATTTATTTGCATTTCTTCATAGCAAACCTTTAGCCAATCCTGTCCAAAATCCGAATAAAACACAGAGAAATTCATTTGTCTTTCCTGCCACTGACCATTGGGATGAAGTTTTTCCCAAAGCTTTGTAAAACGATGAATCCATTCGGTATTTTTCTTTTTTTCTGCCTTCAATAATCTGGTTTTCATTTTCTTGAAAGACTTTAATTGCCTTACTTCTTCCGCTTCCACTAACTGACCAAAACTAACTTCAGTATGTTTTGCATTTTCTTTCAACGCTTCAAACTGTTGTTGCAAATGGTCTTCTAACTCATGCAAAAGAGTGTGAATTGGATTAGACTTCAAGAGTTTATGACTAAGAACTTCATTTTTATTTTCGAAAAAATCTTTAAGTTCACAATGAAGATTATGTATTTTTTTCAAATCCTTTTCTGCAATGTATAGCATAGAATTTCGAGGCACCAAAATAGGAAAAGGGATTTGTATTTTTTTAAAATAATCCGACAATTCTAGCCAATAGGCAACCTCTGCATTTCCACCAATATACATGATATTGGGCAAAACAACTTCTTGGTATATGGGTCTAAGAACAGCATTGGGACTGAATTTTTCAGGAGAATTATACAATTCGTTCAGAATTTCATCTTTAGTGAAATGAATATTTTTATTTAAAACATGATAATCTCCATTTTGTAAGACGATTCTGTTGCGTGTATCGGTTAGGTAAAATAAATTTATTTCACGAGGATTTACTTGTACTTTACCATACTTATCTTTTAAAAATGCTCTTTTATTTTCGGTTAATTTTTCGAGTTCATGGTTGAGTAGTTCATTTTCAAAATAAGGAATCATACTCTTTTTAAGAAGCGGATTATCTCCGTCCAAAAGCAAAAGTCCAAAATCTTTAAATAAGTGATGAACTAACTTTCGTGTGGATTGCTCCAGAGTATCTCCTTTCTGATAAGAAGTTTTGAGCAAATCTATCAGCTCCTTACCGTATTTTTTTCCAATCCATTCTTTTTCAATTTCATGTAGAAAATCTACATTTTCCAGAAGTATCCTACCCACTGCTCCACCCGATTGGGCTTGGATTGAGTATTGATTATTTTCTGTTTTAAAATGTTGAATTTCTTCAAAATCATGGTCTTCCGTTGCCATCCAAAATATAGGAACGAAATTATATTCCGGATACTGCGCTTTTAAATCTTTCGCTGTTTTCAGAATTTGAATAATCTTATAGATAAAGAATACAGGACCTGTAAAAAAATTCAATTGATGTCCAGTGGTAATGGTTACAGTATTGGATTGTGCAATTAGTTTCAAATTTTCTTTTTGAGAAAATGTTACATCCAAGCATTCATGTTGCTGCACCAGAACCTGATAAAGCACTGCTCTTGATTCCTCAGAATAAGTAGTTAACTTCTGATGAATGGCTTTCGAAACTGTCTCTTTAGTACCATTAAAAGAATTAGCACCATAAGACATATCTTTCAAATGATCTTTGACCAATTGAGGTATCGATGGAATTTCTTGAAATGACAACCTAGCAACCGTATTCATATAAAAAAGAAAATTAAGAAAATAGATACCAAACAATCCCTAAATTAATTCTAAAATCATAAAAAGGGTAATGTGGTGCGGTGTACACTTTATTTGGACTTACCAATGTACTAAAATGTTGCCCTTCTATAAAAATAAACATTTTTTTTACTTTTAAATTAAAGTAAGCATCTGCAATCGGTTGACCACCTATGCTAAATGACTGGCTTCCTGGTAAGATAAATTCGTTAAGTATGGGTGCGTAGTCTCTGGAATTAAACTTAGAGAAATAATAAACTTTAATGCCCGTTTGTATTTCGGCTTTTCCATTAAAAGCTCGGGACAAATAATAGAGATTAGCCCTACCAATGAACTTTGGCAAAGGCAAATACTCATTGCCGGTCATATTCTGTTGAAACAATAATTTTGTATTCAAATTAAAATCCCCATAATTGAGCGTTGTATCACCCGAAATCTGACTAAGAGAGACCGATTCTGATGTTTGTTTTGGCTGAGCCAATGCATCGAGATATGCAAACTGATCTATCCTAAAATATTGTGCCGAGAGGCGAGTGTTTCCCCATTTCAGCCCAAGTGTCCCTCCAATATTGACTATTTTTTCATTCTTAAAATTTGAAAAATTATAGTTATATTGGTATGATGGAGAGGTATTCAATAGTAGATTAAAACTAGGGACCGAAGATTTATAATGCACATGAGATGCTACAAAAAAATCTTTAAGAGGTTGATAATATACTGTATTTTCAGATTGAATATAATTACCCAATTCAGCCCCACGAGAAATATCTAATGCGGAACGAATAGACAGCACATCTGAGAAACGATACTGAGCATTTGCTATGATTCCAAGACGATTTTCATTGTATTCTTTTTGCATAGAAATCCCATTCAGTACCAAAGGGTTGCTTCCCAATTGCAACCACTGATGTTGCACCCCTGCTTCTAGTTTAAGTTGAGGAGCATCCAACAACAAACTTAGTGTATTACTTAAATTCTCTGAATATTTTTTGGAAGACAACCATTGGTTGGGTACAATATCCTGAAATTGTTGGGTATCTACATTTCCCATTTCATAATAATATTTATTCCCTTGATGTTGTAATGTATGTTTAATTTTGAATGGAAACTTTTCTACATTAAAAGGAGAAAACTGATGACTTAGATAATACCTTCTGTACGCAAATCGTGAGTAAGAATTACTGAAAATAACCGGAATGGTTTGTCGGTTATTGATTTCTTTATTTCCTGATTGATAGTAGTCGTCGTATTCCGATGTGATTCCTCCATTCTCTTGATTGGTTATATTCTGATGAATATAATGGGCAAACAGTTCATACTGACCTTTCTTAGAAATATAATGGGCTGAAAAAGTAGTATTATTATTTACCGCTAGTGAATTCTGATAATTGCCCTGAGAACGAAGTCCATAATAATCGATGGCAAAATTAAATCTTTTTCCTATATTTTGTGTATAAGTGGAATAGAGTGCCGCTCCATTATTAACACCATTATGGAAAACAAAAGCAGTAGTGGGCGTTTTTACATCGTAATATTTTATTTGATCGGCTGTGAGTATTCCCCACGATTTATTGTTGGGCATAAGAGAAAGATTGCCTTTAATGCTCCACTCATAAGCAAGTGGATTGTAACCGGAACCTATATTGGCAAATTGTAATTTTCCAAAATTATCTGTATTGGTATATTGAGTAAAGCTATACGATTTATCGGCAGTGAGAAGCGTATCAAATATTTTTTTTTCGGAATATTGAGTATAATACAGATAGTCTTTAATGGTAGGGACAAAGATTTTTAGCGAGTCCGTTTTACCTGAATTTACGACCAGAGTATCTTCTATAGAAGCTGTATTCACTTTAGCCGATGGTTTTACTTGAGCATAAGTAGGAATTGAAAAAAGAATTAAAATACAAAAAAATAGACGCATGTAGATAAAATAAAGAGCAAAAATACGGAAAAAAGAATATAAAAAAATGGTGCGCTATAAAAGCACACCATTATTATTAAATATTACAATTTATTAGTAACCAGGATTTTGTTGAATACCTGAATTAACATTCAATTCATTAGACGGAATTGGCAATGCCCACTTATAACTTGTAATTGGGAAGTTAGATGGATTAGCACCTGGATAATTTGCTGAACTTGAAGAATAATCTGCTGGATCTCTATCGATACCCATTCCTGCAAGAGCACCTAGTCTCTTTAAGTCTAAGAAACGATAACCTTCATAAGCGAATTCTATTCTTCTTTCTTTCAAAATACCAGCCCATGCATCTGTTGCATTTGCATATACAGGAAGAGCAGGTGCAACTGAGTTTCTAGCAATTCTAACCGCTTGTACAGCAAGTGCAGCACCAGGATAGTCACCTGCGTTTGCTCTAGCTTCAGCTTTTATCAAATACATTTCAGACAATCTCATTACTTTGATGTCATTATTGTTAGCATTAGATGCAGCCGTTGCCCAAGTTGCTGAACCAGAAGTTGTTCCTCCATGTTTGTTAATGATTATTTTATCAGAATTTCTATAATCTGCTGAAGTAGCATAATTAGGATCAACAATTGAAGAAGGAGCAATAATTACATTGGCTCTTACATCAGAAATATTAGCTGCAATAGTATTTGCAGGCATATTCGTAGGATTTAATACATTGTGCAGCGATCTTCCAACTTCATAAAATGGAGAACCAGTTAAGTTTGGACGAATTGAACACCATGCATTATGCAAGTTGAATCCTTGAGAATTCTGATTCGCCATTCTTTTTAATTTGAAGATAACTTCAGAAGAATTTGTATCAGAAAAGAACATTTGTTTGTATTGTGCTGGTGTTGCCAAAGATAAGCCAGAAGTAGCGATAACTTGATCTGCCCATAATTCTGCATTGGTATAATCTCCTTTATATGCATAAGCTCTTGCTTTCAAACCTTTTGCAAAATTCGCATTTGCACCAATGTTACTTATAGTTAAACCAGGATTTGCATTATATAATGCAATTGCATTATCTAAATCGTTATGGATAAAAGAATAAAACTGTCCATTGGTCGCTCTAGGATTTGTTTTTTCTTCTGGTAAGAAAACATGATCTGCCAATACAGCTGCAAGTGCATTATTGTCTTTCATATTGGTTGTGAAATAAGACAATAATTTCAAGTGGCTGTATGCTCTAATAACCAATGCTTGTGCTTTTATTCCAGCCAATTTTTCTTGATCTGCAGCATCAGTTGCTACTATTTTATCAACAAATTTAAGAACTCTATTGGCTCTTGACAAAACAGTATAAGACTCTACCCAAAGTGAATTTGGCCCACCTGATGATTGATTCAAAAAGAATACAAAATCTGAATTAACTCCTTGACCACCATTGGCATAACCGATTCCAACTTCATCAGTAAATACAGAAACGAATTCTGATTCTGATCTACTGTTCATATTAGCATAGGTTGAATTTAATAATTGTTGAAGTTCAGAACTCGTTTGAATTGCAACTTCTTCTGTTAATGCACCTGGTGTAAATGGCTCTAACAAATCTCTATCACAAGAGACCAATGAAAGAACAGCAAATACTGCGCTTATATTTAAAAATTTTCTCATTTTTTTAATCTTAAAATATTATCTATTAAAATTTAACATCTACACCTAAAGTGAATGCTCTTGGCGTTGGATATTGATATTGATCTGCTCCTCTGTTACTTTCAGGATCGTATCCTTTCCAGTTAGTCCAATTATAAAGGTTTTCCCCTTGAACATAGATAGACAAACTCTTTACAAAAGTACCTTCTAAAACAGATTTTGGTAACTTGTATCCAATTTGTGCATTTCTAAGACGAACATAAGAAGCATCTTTCAAGAATCTATCAGAGTTATCTTGGTAAGCATAATTGGTTGCTGCAAGAGCAGGTACATCAGTATTTGTATTGGTTGGAGTCCATGCATTTAGCAAGTCATTTGTTACATTAAATGTTCCTAAATTAGTTGGATCATACATACCTGCTAAATCATAATCATATCGATAAACACCACCAACAAAGGTAAATGTAGTACTTGTATAGAATCCTTTATAATTTAAGTCGAATCCGAAACCTCCTTGATATTTAGGAGAACCACTATATTTGGCTAATTTTCTATCATCCATAGATGGAGTTTCGGTAGCATTTCCATTCTTATCTTCGAATAATAAATTACCATTTGTAGGATTAACACCAATATAATGATAAACCAAAGGTAAGAATGTCATATAACCATTTTGAGAAACTGTAGTAGGATCAGATCCAACATTAATTTTCCCGTCGTTTAATTTTATACCATCAATGATTTGATCATTTTTAGCAGCGTTACCTCTAACGGTAAAATTCCAACCTTCTTGTCCTTGTTTGATAATATCATACGCTAAACTCAATTCCATCCCTTTATTGGTGATGATAGCGTCTGTATTTTTATTAATTGCTAAAGTGCCCAAAGCAGGAGATGTAGGATCAGACATAAACAAATCTATCGTTTTTCTGTTGTAGAAATCGAAGGAAGCTCTGAATCTTCTAGCGAATAATTCTACATCTGTACCAATGTTGTATGTTTTTGTAGTTTCCCATCTCAATTGTGGATCACCAAACGCAATTCCGTATCCTAATCCACCAGCATAAGCATTATTAGCTACTGAATAGATATCCGCAAATCCTGGAGGAATAATACCTGAATAAATTGTACCATCTACATATCTTTGGTTACCAACAGTACCTATGGAACCACGGATTTTCCAAGAATCTACGAATTTAACATTATCCATGAATTTTTCTTGATCTACATTCCATCTAGCTCCTAGAGACCAGAAAGTACCCCATTGTCTATCACCAATAAAACGGCTTGTACCATCTCTTCTCGCAGAGGCTACAAAACCATATTTTTTAGAAAAATCATAATCGAATGATCCAAAATAAGAGATCATATTTAAATACAATTTAGATGCTGATACTTGAGGAACATAATAATCATTAGAAGACACATCCGTCACATAACCAGAACCTGCACCAGGAACATAAGTTTTAGGATTCAAACCTCTTTGGTTCATGTTATTCGTTTCAACAACAGAGTTATTGTATTCGGCATTACCCATTAAAGAGAAAGTATGATCACCTATATTTTTAGAATATTCTACTTGCCATAAATTGTTGAATAAAAATTCTCTTCTTTGGTTGATCGATTCAAAACCATTAAATACACCTCCCATTGTGGATGGAGTACCTTGCGTTGGTGAGAACAATAATGAGTTGAATGAATCAGGATACTGAGAAGTCACTGATCTTGTAGATAACATTTGTCCTGAAGTTCTAACTCTAGCGGTTAATCCTTCAAGTAATTTATAAGATACTTCAGTTCCTAAATCCAATCTAGTTTCATCTGTAGAGAAACCAAAAGTATTTAATTTATCAATCAAGAATAATGGAGTATATAACAATGTACCATTACTTGCATATAAATTAAACAAATCATAAGACCCAGTATATAGACTCGGTGAAACATAAGGAGCACCAGTATAAGCCCCAATAATATAGTTCTGGTTAACACCTCCGGTACCCAATCCAGTTACCTCATTGTTTTTAGAGAAACCAACCGCAGTATTAACACTATACTTTAAACGATCGTTATTACTTTTCCCTTCAATGTTATTACGAACGGTAAATCTTTTCAAAGATGAACCTTTCAAGATACCATCTTGGTCAAAATAACCAACAGAAGTATATGAGTTAACATTTTTACCACCAGTTGTTAAAGACAAAGTATGACTTGACTGAACCGCTGGTCTGAAGAAATACTTAGTCCAATTGGTATTGATAGCATAATTATCAATATCAAATTGACTCATCGTTGCACCTAAACCAACTCCATAACGGTTTTCTAATGTCAACATCTCTCTAGAGTTTGCTGCATTATATTTTGGAGATTGCAACATAGACACCCCAAAGAAAGACTGATATCTTACATCAAATCTACTTCCATAAGTACCTCTTTTTGTTTTAATTACCACAACACCATTAGAACCTCTGTTTCCGTATTCAGCAATTGCGGAAGCATCTTTCAACACATCCATCGACTCAATATCTTGCGAATTCAAGGATCTAAAGTTATCAGAATTGGATGGGAAACCATCAATCACATACAAAGGATCTGTATTACCATTATAGGTACCAACCCCTCTAATTACAATTTCAGACTTCGCACCTGGCTGACCTGTACCTGCAGTAATGTTCACCCCTGCCAATTGTCCCTGAACAATGTTCATAACATTCGCATTCGGACGATCTTCTATCGTCTCACTTTTAACTGTTGCTACAGAAGTTACAGCCTGCTTTTTTGCAACTGTTCTATACCCTACAACAACAACTTCATCTAACTTTTTCTCCTTAGGAAGAGTGTCTTTTTTTGCTTGAGCAGAAAGCCCTTGCCCCAAAAAGAACAAAGCCCCAGCGCTAAGCACACACAATTTTACATTCATATTAACAAATTTTAATATTTTATCATGCAAATATGTTAATTATTTTTAACATACACAAAGTTTTTCTTAAAAATTCTAAAAAGAACGAATCTCTATAATGAGAGTTACCTATAATTATTATACAATGAATATAAACCATTGTTTTTAAGCAAATTACTACCAATTAATTTTACATTCAAAGAGTAACATCTATAAATCTAATAAAAAAAAGAAAGCTTGTCACTCAACAAACTTTCAAAATTTTCCTTAAAAATTACTTTCTTTTATTTTTTTAAAAATTTCAAAGAAATGGTTCTATTTTTTTTATCTGAATAAGTTACAATATACTCTCCTTTTGCAAGTGACTGAACATTTAGCCTACCATCTTTTATAGAATTTTTCAACACAATTCTTCCTGTCATATCTACAACACTAACATTGGCCTCAACTAAATTATTGTTTTTAAAATAAACAAAATCCACCGCGGGATTAGGGTAAAGAGAAATTTCCGACTCTTTTTCTTTAATTTCATTGGTTGCTAACGAAGACATATTACTTGAACTAGCAATCAGAGAAAATTTCTGATTCCCACCAGACAAAGTACCTTTATGAGTAACTGTAATGGTATAAGTCCCAGAAGGATTATTAATATCTACTCTTTCATAATTATCTACATTATTAGTAGATGTATTGGATGCAGGATCTGAAGGATCTGCCATTCCAGATAACTTCCAAGGATAATATACCGTCCCTGTAGAAGATGTCACTTTTAAATCTAAATCATTTACTAAATATTTTGTAGTAGGATCATTGACCCCTGAGTTAGAAATAGGTGATGCCGGATCTGTCCAAGAAATTGAAACTTTCAATGGTTGACTTCCACTTGCAGTTATCGTTTTTGTAAATACTGCTGTATTATTCAATGTGTTTTCTTCGATTATACTACGATTGGTCGTTAAATTTTTATCTCTTATTACTTTTGCAGCATTTTCAGCATTGATTAATCCCCATCCAAAAGAGTAATCAGGACCTGGAGCAAATCCTGCTTCATCTGCTGTGTGTAAAATCAATCCTTTAACCGTGGCCGCCCTCATAAAACCAGTGTACAATTGATTATAATATTGTTGCAACAATACAACTACACCAGTTACGCCAGGGGAAGCCATTGAAGTACCAGACATAGTACCATAGGCAGAATCTCCAGAGCTTAAAGTTGAATAAACATTTACTCCTTTCATCGAGATTTCCGGTTTTATCCTTCCATCATCAGAAGGACCATAACTACTAAATGAAGACATTACAACACTACTCTCATCAACATAATTTGCAACACCTTCCACAGCAGCCACTGTTAAAATATTTTTGGCATTTCCATGTCCAAAAATCATATCATACCCTCCTTTTGATGCAATTTGAGTAGAACCAGGAGGCGAGGTTGCATTTCTATCATTTCCTGCTGAAAAAACAGGCAAATAATAAGGGTTATTAAATGTTAATTGATCAATTTGTTTTGCTCTTGCATCATAAGCACCATAAAACCACTGACTTCCTAACTGCCCAATTCCATAGGAGTGGTTGGACATTAATAATCCAGTGGAGGCTTCGCTGATCATTTCGACAATATCTTCAGTCCAATCGTAAGATTTTAATGATGCGTTGAAGGCTAAACCTTTAGCACTTGCCGTTATCCCTTGAGCCACAATAGTGCCTGCAACATGCGTTGGATGTGCAGCAAATGGACTTCCTGAATCATAAAGCTCTATTTTAGACACACCACCTACCATAAATTCCCTGTGCGTGTCTCTTACCGATCCACCATCCCAAATTGCAGGAGTCATTCCTTGTCCTTGTATATTGATTCCTAATGAACCCCCATTGTATAATTTTGTTGCTCTAGCAGTAATGGCCGCTCCCGCATTATCGGTTTGGGCATATACTTTTTCTCCATTGGGTAGTACATCCATAAGTTCGGTAATTTGTCCGTTCTCAGTTACTTTTTTTGCTATGACCGATGGATGGGATTTTAAGTATTGGTCTAATCGTATAACTCTTTGTTGCTCTTCCGCTTTTAACTCTTGCAAAAGCACAGCGTTTGCTTGTTTATCAGAAAAAGAAGCAATTTTTCTTTTTTCTTCGACGGTTTGCGCATTTAAGAAAATTGGCAAAACGGCAACGATAACTAAAAGTTTTTTCATTTTTTTTATAAGTTGATTAGTAATAAATTGAAGTTGGTAAATATACATATTTTTCATCAATTAAAATTTATTTTTATTTAACACAAAACAATGGAAACCAGAATAACAAATTAACAATGATTCTTCAAACTTTAACTAAAATATCGCAAAATCAAAAGATAAAAAAACCGATTTACAAAATGCAAATCGGTTTTGGATTATAAAAAAATGTGTAAAATATTGAATTATTTCAATTTTTTCTTCACTTCTACTTCTTCATATACTTCTAGGATATCTCCTTCTTCTATATCGTTATATCCTTTCAGGTTCAGTCCGCAGTCGTAGCCTTTGGTTACTTCTTTCACATCGTCTTTGAATCGTTTTAAACTTTCCAAAACACCATCAAATTTCACAATTCCATCTCTCAGTAATCGAATTTTTGAATTTCGGGTTACTTTTCCTGTAAGTACCATACAACCTGCGATAGAACCAACTTTGGAAATTTTGAATACCTGACGGATTTCTACATTACCAATAACTTGTTCTTTAATTTCCGGCGATAGCATTCCTTCCATGGCTTCTTTCACCTCATCGATGGCTGCATAAATTACGGAATAAGTTCGGATTTCGATTTCTTCTTTGTCTGCCAATTCTTTAGCACTTGCTCCTGCTCGTACATTAAATCCAATAATAATCGCATCGGATGCATTGGCAAGGTTTACATCAGATTCTGTAATTTGTCCTACACCAGAGTGAAGAATATTTACACTAATTTCTTCTGTTGACAATCTTTGCAATTGATCTGATAACGCTTCTACAGATCCGTCCACATCTCCTTTTAAGATAATGTTTAGTTCTTTGAAGTCGCCCAAAGCAATTCTTCTTCCCAATTCTTCCAAAGTTGTATGCTTCTTGGTACGGATAGAGAGTTCTCTTTGCAATTGGCCTCTTTTGTTGGCAATGGATTTAGCTTCAGACTCGTCTTCGTACACCCGCATTTTATCTCCAGCGGTTGGCGCTCCGTCTAATCCTAAGATGGTAGCAGGCATAGAAGGTCCTGCTTCTTTCATGTTTTTTCCTCTTTCGTCCAACATGGCTTTCACTTTACCATGATTTTTACCAGCAAGGATATAATCGCCAATTCTTAGAGTTCCTGTTTGTACAAGAACCGTTGAAACATAGCCTCTTCCTTTATCTAAAGATGCTTCTATTACCACCCCTTGTGCTACGCGATTTGGGTTGGCTTTTAACTCGAGTAATTCTGCCTGAATTAATACTTTTTCCAGCAACAGATCTACATTATTACCAAATTTAGCAGAGATTTCCTGACATTGTACATTTCCGCCCCATTCTTCTACCAATATATTGAGTTGAGAAAGTTGCTGACGAATGTTATCGGGATTAGCATTGGGCTTATCCACTTTATTGATGGCAATAATCATAGGTACGCCTGCAGCTTGTGCGTGCGAGATAGCTTCTTTTGTTTGAGGCATCACATCGTCATCCGCCGCAATTACAATGATCGCGATATCCGTTACTTGTGCTCCTCTAGCTCTCATGGCGGTAAATGCCTCGTGACCAGGAGTATCTAGGAAAGTAATTTTTTGTCCGTTTTCCAATTTTACATTGTAAGCACCAATATGTTGGGTAATTCCTCCGGATTCTCCTGCAATAACATTGGTTTTACGAACATAATCGAGTAAGGATGTCTTACCATGATCCACATGCCCCATTACTGTAACAATAGGTGCTCTTGGCATTAAATCCTCTTCGGCATCTTCAATTTCCTCAATAGATTCCTCAAGATCTGCATCTTGGAATTCAATTTTATAACCGAATTCGTCTGTTACCAATGTAAGCGTGTCTGCTTCTAATCTTTGGTTCATGGTAACCATTACCCCTAGAGAGAAACATGCGGAAATTACTTCCGTTGGATTTACATTCATTAAGCTCGCCAATTCGCCAACGGTAATAAATTCTGTCACCTTCAAAGTTCTGTCGGCTGCATCCATTTCTTGTTGCAACTCGTCTTGTTCTCTTCGGAAGGATCTTTTTTCTTTTCTATGCTTAGATGCTTTAGATTTACCTCTATTGGTAAGTTTTTCTAAAGTTTCTTTAATTTGATTTTTTACTTGCTCATCGGTTAATTCAACGGGCATTACTTTAGCTTGAGGCTTCCCTCTTCTACTACCACCAGCTCCTTGTTGGTTAGGTCTATTGGCTCCCCCTTGGTAAGGTGGTCTATTTCCTCCTTGCTGGTTCGGTCTATTCCCTCCTTGTTGGTTGGGTCTATTTCCTCCTTGTGGGTTGGGTCTATTTCCTGCTTGATTATTGGCAGCTCCAGTATTTCCTTGTGCTGGAGTATCCCCTTTTTTATCAATTCTTTTTCTTTTCTTTTTTGCTCCAGGGCCTTTGGATTTATCAGCAAATTGAGACAAATCTACGGTTTGCTTTAAAATTTTTGGCCCTTCCAGTTTTTGATAAACCGTTTTAATTTTTTCTGGTTCTTCAAAAGAAACTTCGGTAATTGGTTTGTTTTTTTCTACCTCTTCTACCTTTTTTATTTCTTCGACTTTTTCAACTTTTTTTACGGGCTGTGTTTCTTGTTTTGGAGCAACAGTTTTGGGCTTAGTCTCTTTTTTAACCTCTTCTTTAACTTGAGTTTTTTTAGACTTAGGCTTAGATGAGCTATCGATGAGCGACAAGTCAATTTTATCCAACACTTTAAGTTCCGGTTTCTCAAGAGTACTTAATTCTGGTTGGGTTTCTTGCGGCAGTACCGTTTCTACTTTCGGTTCTACGGGGGTTTTCACCTCAATAGGAGTGGATGGCTCAGGTGTTTCGGTCACCATTTTTTTGGTTCCGGCATCTAAGTCTATTTTTCCTAAAATCTTGGTTTCTGTTTTCACAGTTGATTTGGCTCTTATTACCTCAGGTTCTTTTTTCTCTTCAAGTTCCAATTTTTCTTCTGGGACTTTCGCGATAACAACCTCATGGGAAGCTTTTCTTTGTTCACCATCTTTTTTGAACTCTGCTTCCAATGCAGAATATGCCGATTCATCCAATTGCGTATTAGGATTAGCATCTACTTCGAATCCTTTGGACTGAAGAAACTCTACCAATCGGTTCATCGAAATATTGAATTCCTTAATCGCTTTGTTTAATCTAACTTTTGGCATGTATAAATTGAATTATTTTTTATAAATTTTTTAAATAAAAGTTTTCTACAACTTTAATATTATTTTTTTGAAACCCATGAAATTAGTCTTCAAATTCTTCTCTTAGAATTTGTTTTACTTCTTCGATGGTTTCTTCTTCTAGATCGGTCATATTCAACAAGGATTCGGTTTCCTTATCCAATATGCTTTTCGCTGTAGTAAGTCCTACTTTTTTAAATTCAGTGATGATCCAATCTTCTATTTCATCATTAAATTCATCCAAGTTTACATCATCATCCTCACTTGCTTCTCTGTACACATCTATTTCATAATCGGTTAACCAAGAAGCCAAACGAATATTTTGACCTTGCTTACCAATAATTTTTGAAATTTCTTCTACCGGTGTGTGCACAAGGGCATAATTTGTTTCAGGATTAATTTCAATTTTATTAATCGTTACATTTCCTAATGCTCTTTTCACCAATATTTCTGGATTTTTAGACCATTGGATAACATCGATATTTTCGTTTCTCAACTCTCGAACTACGCCATGTATTCTGGATCCTTTCACTCCAACACAAGCCCCAACCGGGTCAATTCTATCATCATAAGCATCTACCGCAATTTTTGCTTTTTCACCTGGGATTCTTACTACTTTTTTCAGAATAATAGTTCCGTCTTGAATTTCTGGAATTTCTAATTCTAATAATTTTTCCAAGAATTTTGGTGCGGTTCTTGAGACAAAAATCTGAGGTTTTGATCCTTTAAAATCTACCGATTCTACAATAGCTCTAATACTATCTCCTTTCTTAAAGAAATCGGACGGAATTTGATTTTCTTTTAATAAGATAAATTCATTATCTTCATCATCCACCAAAATAATATGTTTGAAACGAACATGATGAACCTCTCCTACAACAATTTCTCCAATTCTGTCTCGGAATTTCTCATATAGTTTCGCATTATTTCTTTCCTGAAGTTTAGTAGCTAAGATTTGTTTTAAAGTTAAAATACTTCTTCTCCCCAATTGTGCAATCGGAATTTCTACAGTAAAGTCTTCACCCACTTCGAAGGTTGGGTCTATCTTTTTTGCTTCGGAAATTTCTATCTCCAAATCATCATCTTCAGACATTTCATCCTCCACAATAGTTTTATTTAAAAAGATCTGAAAATCACCTTTATCAGGATTCACAATTACATCAAAATGGTCATCAGAATCAAATCTTTTTCTCAACAAGGTTTTCAGAGAATCCTCGATGATGGCCATCAATTCGGTTTTATTAATACTTTTTTCGTCTTTAAAATCGCCAAAGGCTTCTATCAAAGCTAAACTATCCATCCTTTTATATATTAAATTAAGGGTTTTATTTTAAAATTTTATAGCCACCAAGGCTTTTTTCACATCCGAATACGGAATTATTTTTTCTTCCTCTACATCTACTTTTCCCTTACCGATATCTTTGGGTTTTCTATATCGGAGTAGTAATGTAAAATGATCTGCATCCGCTTTTACCAATTCTCCAGAAATTTTCTCATCATTTTGAAGGACAATATCCAAATCTCGATTTACATTCTTTTGGTATTGTCTGGCCATGGTCAATGGCTCACTAAGTCCGGCCGACATAACTTGAAGCGAAAAATCATGTTCTTCTCTATCCATATTAAATTCAATGGCTCGGCTGGCATCCAAACAATCTTGTAAAGTTACGCCATGATCACCATCTAAAATTACCACTATATCATCTCCTGCTGAGATTTTCAAATCCAACAAAAACAAATCGGTTCTTTCTTCCAAAAACTGATTTAATAATGTTTCTATATTTTTTCTAAATTCCATTCTCTATACTAAGTAAAAATATACATATAGTTTCGACTACGAAAAAAGGCTTTCTTTCGAAGGCCTTTCCATTTTTTCCGTAAATCTTTTGCAAATATATAAAAAATATTGATTATCAACCAAATTATAAAGAAATGAGCTCAGGGCAAACTCACACTTTATTA
>JAFDZI010000023.1 GCA_018266955.1 Bacteroidota bacterium | reverse complement strand
CGCTTTGTATTCCATTACCCAATACAGACCGGTGGTCTTTTTGGCAATTGGATACGCCAGTGATTTTAATTCCCAGGGCTTGCAGTTTACTACTTCTCCTCCGTTTTCTTTTACAAAGGATTCGTATTTCTTCTGAGCAGTTTTGTACTCATCATCAGAAAGAACCGGGGTAAAAATCACCATCAATTCGTAGTTGTTCATTTTACCGTTTTTGTGAATAATTAAATAATCCGCCTTTTTGAGCGGGGGGCAAAGGTAGGTGAAAACTCCCAATTTTCGAAGAAAAATTGTAGAATTTTAAATATCATATAATTGTTATATTATATCTGTAAGTTGTTGATAATTATTTTGATATTATTTTTTTTAAGGAAATAGGTCGGGAGATATTATTTTGAATTTTGCATTAATTGAAGTGCGTGTAGAGAAAATCAATTTTTTAATTTTCGGAACGATCCGCGGAGGGACCCGGTTGGCAAATTGTTTGCCCTCAACGTAAAATTCCTTACCGCGCCGAAGAACTAAAAAGGAGTTTATTAAAATTTTTGCAGTCGGGATCAGGCGATAATTTTTAAATTGTCCATCCAATGGATTGAGCCCCGGGTAGGGAAAGTAGTTCAATTTGAATTTTATCCATACTCTTTTTGATTTCAGACAGGCCATTATTAACCGATGTAATTAATGAAACAAATCAACCTTTTCCCCAATTCGGATACCCGCCACAAGCCCAGAAATCAATATGAGGCAATTGTATATTTTATGGCTAACCTGGATATTGAAATGGTGAGTTCATTTTTAGATGAGCATAAGACCTATCAGAATTTTCCCAAGTATATTTTTATCCATAAATTAATGGAGGCGTTTAGCAGTTTTCAAAAGGCCGGGGACAAAATTCTAAGCCTGCATAGGGGTAAATGCTCAGGCTGTTCCCGTGGGTGTGCCGGTTTTACTTTTTTAGGGAGCCAGGGACACTTTATGGATATACTTTTTTTATTGGATGGGACAACGATTAAGGATATGTATGAATGTGATGATTTTGAAAATGATAATCTCATTCAAAATAAATTACACCGGGTATCAATTGATGAGGAGGAATCACTTTTCTCCGACTTAGATGATGAAGATGACGATGACGAATACAATGGGGATGAGGATCAGTTTTAATAATTTGCCATACTTCTTTCCAGATTAATAATGAAATAGCACTGCACCATTTCCGCCCTCTCCTCCGGCTCTTGAATAGGCTGTACCTAAAAAGCATCCACTACCTCCACCTCCAGGTGACTTTGAGTGGGATTCATCCCATTGTCGAATGATTGTAAAAGAGGCTTTTACAGGAGATAATGCCCTCCCGTTAAATTGGGGAGGCGGATTTATTAAATTAAATTTATTCACCCTATAATCGGATGCAAAAATTAACTTTCCCCAACTGTTATTAAGATTGGGAAATAATACTTTCCCTTACCTGCTTAATCTTAAAATCAGGAAAATAATACCCTGATATATCATTCAGGGGATGCCTTCGGATTCATCTGGAAATACGCCGAATGATGATGATAATATGGAATCGTGATTAAGGGTGGAAGAGTTGTTTTGTAGAAACATTAATCCGGTTCCAAAAGTTAATCTGCCCAATTACAATAATAATTTGTGCAATTTGGTGATCGGTAAAATATTTTCTCATATCCTGAAATGTGTTTTCTCTCACCCCATGCTCCGATAATTTGGTTACCTCTTCCGTAAGTGCCAAAGCGGCACGTTCTGCGCCAGTAAAATAGGGGCTTTCTTCCCAAGCCGATAAGGCGTAAATCCGTTGTTCAGTCTCACCCTCCTTTCGTGCATCTTCAGTGTGCATTTCGAGGCAATAGGCACATTTATTTATTTGCGAAGCTCTTATTTTTATGAGTTCTTTTAATTTGTGATCGAGCCCGGTGGAGGCAATGTATTTTTCCATTTGAAGCAACACTTCAAATGACTTTGGTTCCAGGGAAGCTATGTTGATCCTTTCATTCATGATTTTATATGGTTTTAAATGGTATCAGTTAAAATTACCTTGTATTAGAATTATAACAGATAAGCTGCAGGATGGGTTTACCATTTCAGGAAAATTCGAAAGATAAAACTTTTGTGAGGGTTTAAGTTTAACATGGGTTACTAATACGGAGGCAGACCAACTGTACGTTAATGGTTTCCGACATTCTTAAATCTTAAATATTGCAAAAGGCGGTTCGCACCCTTTCTGAACTTATAGGCAAACTTTGTAACCGGAGAAACGGATTGCGTTTCGTTATAATTGATATTTTGAAAACTGGCAGTGCCGGTTCTTTCTGAATAAGGCTCCTCTCTTTTCTTTTTTTCAACAACAATAATACTGTCATAGTAATGAACCGAATCAACGGTTTTTGTGAATGAATTGACCTGCAAGGATTTTTGTTTGGAATGATAAGCGTGCAGGAAATCAATGAAGTTTTTGCTGTATTCAATAAAAGTACCACTTCTTTTATGGCCGCCACCAAACTCCAGCCAGTACGAACTGTGCAGGTCTTCGCATAAATACACCCCGTCTTCTTTCACATGATTGAATAGTTCTTCAAAGCTTACTATTTGCTGTTTCATGGTATGGCCTCCATCATCAATTAAAATATCAATGGGCGGAATTTGCTCTTTTACCTTTCGGAGAAAGTTCCTGTCGGATTGTGAGCCAATAAATATTTGGATATTTTCCTCTTCAAATGCTTTACACCGGGGATCTACATCTATACCATAAATTTTTGCCTTGTTACCGAAATAGCTTTTCCACATCTGCAGGCTTCCACCCTGCGAAACGCCGATTTCCAGGATTGTAATTTCCTTGTTTCTGAACCTGCAGAAATGCCGGTCGTAAATATCAAAATAGTGGATCCATTTATGGATAAGGCGCTGGTTATTTCCCCGGAAATATTTTTCTAAATCGTTCATAGTTGGATGCCGAAATAAATTTCAAATAAATTGCAGGCTACTGCATCCTTGAATCCCAAACAAAATAATTACTGAATAAAAAAAGCCCGGTTAGGGGCTGTTGATTTATTTAATGATGATAAAACTTTCGGTGAACAACTGTCTGTTATTGGTAATCCTCACCACATATCTTCCTGGTGCAAGAGCACATCCTCTCATATTAATTTTACTTATACCCTTTGCAACTTTTATTGTGCTGACCTGTTTCCCGGTTATATCATAAATACGGACCGCAGAAGGTTCTGAAAGGGTTGAATTAAGCCGGATGGAAATATCTCCTTTTGATGGATTAGGATACACAAAACAATTGGAAATCATTCCGGATATTCTAACGGCAACGGTTGAACTATATTCGGCTTTCCCATCGATATCCACCATCCTTAACCGGTAGTATGCGATGCCCCCTGCCGGCACATCCAGGTCATGAAAAATATAAGCGGGAGAATTGGTTCCCTTCACAGTTCCGATCTTTGAAAAGTTGGTTCCATCCAGTGATTTCTCAACCTGGTATTCCTTGAAATTGGTTTCATAGGTTGCTTCCCAGGTGAGTTGAATTTCTTTTGATTTTAAATCAGCCCAAAAACCGGTAAGGGTAACGGGGATAATTCCAGTGCATTGAAAAACAAGGGCTACATACTCCGGATGATCTATAAAGGGGTTCCGGTTGTTTTGTTGGCTGTAAACTAAATCATTTCGGCGTGTTTCCCTTGCATCCACCGGATCGGCCAGGTGCCAACTGTACAACATGCTCAGGTAGGGGAGCTGTAAGGAGGGGTACAATGCATTGCTGTTATCAATTACTTTTTCAATTCCTGAACTGGGATTATTGCTGTACCATCCTGCCAGATCATCCTGGTAGCGGGTTACAATATAGAAGTATCCTCGGGCAATATCTCCTTTTATACCGGCATCGGGTTCCCACGAAATGGGAATTGAAAGTCCAGGATAATTTGCGGGTCCCAGTTTGCCTAAAACCGGGTTTGGAGGCATGGGATAAGTTCCGAATTGGCCGGAAACGGGAAATTGAAAAGTGGGAGCGGATACATTGGCGAAAGGATAATTTGCCCTTCTGGAATTTAATTTAGAATCCGCCGGCCTTACATTAAAAAGATCGGCCTGGGTGGGAGAAGGGTAAGTACCATC
>JAFDZI010000022.1 GCA_018266955.1 Bacteroidota bacterium | reverse complement strand
CACACTTTTTTGGGACAGTATCACCATAAAAAAAATAGAGATGCATCGTTGTATCTCTATTTTTTTATGGATTAAATTTCCACTTTCAATTTCTTATACTCTTTAAGATTTCCTGGAGTACCTCTTTCGTTTTTATTTCTAGTTCTTGCAAATTGCTGTTGTTTTCAATAATATAATCGGCTCTGAGTTTTTTTTCGGCTTCGGGCATTTGTTTTTTCAATATTGCTTCAATCTCGGTAAAGGTTTTTTGGTCTCTGTCCATCACTCTTTGTATTCGAATGCCGTCATCGGCGGTGACCAGAATACTTTTGTAACAGTTTTTATCCAAATTCAGTTCAAACAATAATGCAGTTTCTTTGAATAGTATTTCGCTGTTTTGTTGTGCTGTCCATTGTGTAAAATGTTCTGCTACCGCTGGATGAATGATTTGGTTGAGCTGAAGCAACAAATTTTGATTGGCGAATACTTTTTCGGCCACCCATTTTCTGTTGTAGTCGCCATCTTCATCGTAAGCTTGGTTGCCAAGAAAGCTTTTTATTTGGCTTTGCAATTGTGCGTCGATATTGACCAATTCTTTTGCCCAAAAGTCTGAATTGTACACAGGGTATCCCAATTCTGTGATGAAGTGGGAAACGGTGCTTTTCCCACTTCCAATACCTCCGGTAATGCCTATTATTTTCTTCATTGTCTGTCTAGTTGCAGCCCGACTTGAGTGGAGCTCTTTTATTTTTTTGTAAAAAAAATAAAAAGCGGGAACGGAAGGCGGAAAAGCTGCCCAAAAAATTAATATCCAAATACTTCGTTAAAGCTGAATGTTTGGTCCAATTTCACTCCTCTTTCTGTCATTTTGAGTGATGCCAATTCGTGGTGGGCATCGTGCTCGAAAAATAGGAGATAATCGTTGTCCACACATTGTTTCAGGAATTTTCCTTTTTCTTCCAAGGTGAGTAAAGGTCGGGTGTCGTAGCCCATGACATATACTTGTGGAATGTGTCCTGCGGTAGGGATGAGGTCGGCTGCGAAAACGATGGTTTTTTCTTGGTATTGCAAAACGGGGAGCATTTGTTTTTCGGTATGCCCATCTACAAAAATAACATCCATTTTTAGGTCGGGAGCAAAACCGTAATTGCCAGTGGTTGGGAGAGGCAAGAAGTTGAGTTGTCCGGACTCTTGAATGGGAAGGATATTTTCCTTTAGAAAGCTGGCTTTTTCTCTGGCATTGGGTTCTGTTGCCCATTGCCAATGGTTTTCATTGGTCCAGAATTGAGCATTTTTAAAAGCGGGTCTGTAACCTGTTTTGTCGTCATTCCATTCTATGGCGCCACCACAATGGTCGAAATGGAGGTGGGTAAGAAAAACATCGGTAATATCTTCTTTTACGAAACCATATTTTGCTAGGTTTTTTTCCAACGAATCGTCCCCAAAAAGAGAATAATGGCCAAAAAACTTATCATCTTGTTTATTGCCCAAACCACAATCGATGAGGATGAGTTTTTTGCCATCTTCCACCAAAAGAGAACGAGTGCCAAGATCGATGAGGTTTTTTTCATCCGCAGGGTTGGTTTTTTGCCAAAGAGATTTGGGAACAACGCCAAACATGGCACCGCCATCAAGTTTAAATTTTCCGCATTGTATAGGATATAGTTTCATTGCTTAGAATTTTATTTTGGTCTAAAGTACTATTTTTTAATGAATTTATCTAAAGGTCGTAGGTTTTTCATTTTATCGGCTATTTGTTTATCGTTATCCTTGTGGGAAGTGCTCAATTCATGAATGATGTTTTGAAAATCGTTGTCATTTCTATTCTGGGATAGTTTTTGAGCGATATGTATTTTTGTAGGAAGAACTTTAAATCCAAAAGCTCCTTTCATGGATTTTAATACAAAATCGTCGCCCATTTTGGCTACTGTCATCGGGCATTTTTGATTTTTTTCGTATTTCAAAGTGAGCTTTGTTAAATGATTATATAATTCGTCATCGTTCATTAGCTCGACGATGCCTTCTATTTGTACGGCTTCGTAGTTCCAAGTAGAGGCATTGATGTGGTTGTACCAACTGCTGGAAATATAAGTGTGAGCGCCTAGAAAATCACAAAGTACAGCATCGCCATTTTTTAGTTCATCCGCTTGTGGATTGGCCATAGAAATGTGGGATTCTATAAATGGTTTTTCAGGATTGTCTTCATTCCACATCATCATGGAGTGGGTAGCTCTTATTTTTTGATGGTGAGAAATAATTAATGCAAAACCATTTTCAGCAATAATTTTTTTCATTACTTCTAAGTCATCACTTCTGTATATTTTTGGAATATGCATGTTGGTTAAATTTTTAAAAAAGTTCCCCTGGATTTTTGGGTAAAGTAATGTTTAGGTGTTTATAGGCTTTTTCTGTAACCTCTCTTCCTCGTGGCGTTCTAATGATAAATCCTTCTTGTATCAAAAAAGGTTCGTACACTTCTTCCAAAGTTTCAGGATTTTCACCTATAGAGGTGGCGAGTGCAGAAATTCCGACGGGTTTTCCTTTAAAATTCTCTATCATCACCCGCATGATTTTATTGTCCATATCATCGAGACCATATTCATCTACATTCAGTGAATCTAGTGCGAATTTGGTAATTTTTATTTCTATTTCACCGTTGCCTTTTATTTCGGCAAAATCTCTTACCCGTCTCAATAAAGCATTGGCAATTCTGGGAGTTCCACGACTTCGTCTGGCAATTTCTAGGGCAGCATCTTCATAAATTAAAACACCCAAAACCCGAGCACTTCGCTCGATAATCATTCCTAATAGTTCTACGGTATAATATTCCAATCGGCTTTGTATGCCAAATCTTGCCAACATTGGTTTGGTGAGCATTCCACTTCTGGTGGTAGCACCAATGAGGGTAAAAGGATTCAGTCCTATTTGTACACTTCGAGCATTAGGACCGGTTTCCAGCATGATGTCTATTTTATAGTCTTCCATGGCAGAGTATAAGTATTCTTCCACAATGGGGGAAAGACGATGGATTTCGTCAATAAAAAGGACATCGTTTTCTTCTAAATTGGTGAGGATACCTGCAAGGCTTCCCGGTTTGTCCAAAACGGGTCCGGAAGTTATTTTGCAATTCACCCCCAATTCATTGGCGATAATATGCGAAAGAGTGGTTTTCCCCAATCCAGGAGGTCCATGTAAAAGGACATGATCCAAGGCTGATCCTCTTTTTTTGGCAGCAGCCACAAAAACCTCTAAGTTGTCGAGTGTTTTTCTTTGTCCGGCAAAATCTTTGAAACTCTGGGGACGAATTTTTTCTTCTTGCAACAATTCGTCGTCTGAGTAGTTTTCTTTATCGGGATGAATGAAATCTGGCATGAGGATATTTTAATTTGAAACATTCTTGAAATGTATTGTTTTATAAAATCGACAAAAGTTATTTTTAAAAAATACGGATTTTAATGGGTTTGGTCATTCAAGAATCCCAAAGATAAGTATTTTTTGGCAGTCATGGTTTTCATGGATTTTAAATTTTCTGGTTATAAATTCCCATTTTAAATTTTTAACTTTACAAAATGAAAATAATAGGTCCCTTTACCCAAGTCGTTACTTTAGCCCAACTGCCTTTGCGTGGTTCATTAGCAGACGAACAATTAGAAATATTAGAAAATTATTCAATTTTGGAAGATGAAGGTGTTATTGTCGACATTGCATTGCACCAGCAATTACTTTCGGACTATCCCGATGCAGAATTAGTCGAAATATCAGGTGATGCCATCGCCATTCCCGGAATTGTGGATTGCCACACCCATATTTGTTTTGGAGGCAATAGAGCCAATGATTTTGCCATGAGAAATGCTGGAAAATCCTATTTGGAAATTGCGGAAGCCGGTGGCGGTATCTGGAGTTCGGTGCAACATACCCGAAATGCAGATGAAAATGAATTGTTGGCTTCCCTTTTAACAAGAATTCATAAACTGGAGCAATTAGGAAACACCACCATAGAAATAAAATCAGGTTATGGACTGAATGTGGATGCTGAACTGAAAATGTTGCGTGTTATCCAGAAAGCACAGCAGTTTTGTAAAGCTACTTTGGTTCCAACTTGTCTATCGGCTCATTTAAAGCCAAAAGATTTTGAAGGAAGTTCAGAAGCGTATTTGCAATATATTCTTACAGAAATTTTGCCCATTGTACAAGCAGAAAAATTATCGAATAGAGTTGATATTTTCATTGAGAAATCTGCATTTCTACCCGATGAAAGCAAAGTGTTTTTAGAAAAAGCCAAAGCAATGGGCTTTACACTTACCGTGCATGCCGATCAGTTTACTGCCGGGAGTAGTAGAATAGCTGTGGAAGTAGGAGCTGTTTCTGCAGATCATTTGGAAGCCACTTCAGAAGAGGATATCGCCTATCTAGCGCAATCAAATACTGTGGCTGTAGCTTTGCCAGGTGCCAGTCTTGGTTTGGGTGAGCCTTTTACGCCTGCCAGAAAAATATTGGATAACAACGGTATTTTAGCCATTGCCAGCGATTGGAATCCTGGGTCTGCCCCCATGGGAAATCTTATTTGCCAAGCGAGTATTTTAGCAACTTACCAAAAATTATCATCGGCTGAAGTTTGGGCCGGTTTAACCTATCGTGCCGCTCATGCCTTGCAACTTTCGGATCGAGGACGGTTGCAGAAAGGAATGAAAGCCGATTTTTTGGTGTATGATACCAATAATTTTCAAAACATTTTATACCAACAAGGAGAAATGATTCCTAGTGCTGTGTATATCAGCGGAGAAAAAATTTAATTTATTGATACATAAATTCATCATAATCTATGGCCTATCTTGAGGAAAGATAGGTCTTTTTCTGTACATTTGTTGTATTAAAATTGAATATTTTGAACTCAGATAATGCACTATGGCAAGGTAGATGGGATGGCGACCAAGAAAACTGCCAAAGAATTTTTCAGAAAGTACAATTAGTTACAGATTATGATACAATACATCCCAACGATTTTGCACTGCATGGTTTTGCCGTGGACGAAGGTGTTAGAAGAAATAAAGGTAGGGTAGGTGCGAAGGATGCTCCTGATGTGATTAGACGAAATATGAGTAATTTCCCCGTGCAAAGCTCTGAATTCCGATTGTTGGATTTTGGAAATGTCTTTTGTTTAAATCAAAATCTAGAAGCAGCACAAAAAGACTTATCAGAAAGGGTAAGTTTAGCATTGAAAAATGAAGCTAAATCTATAGTTTTTGGGGGTGGCCACGAAGTTACTTATGCACATTATACTGGGGTGAAGATGGCTTTTCCCGATCAAAAAATCGGTATCATCAATTTTGATGCTCATTTTGACAACCGAGAACCTGAACCAGGAGTTGGTGCAAGCTCAGGAACAGGCTTTTGGCAAATAGCACAAGAAGGCGAAATACATTCATTACACATCGGAATTCAAAAAAATTCGAACACCAAAAAACTTTTTGAAACCGCCGAACAGTTCCAAATGCAATATTTGTTGTCCGATGAAATTTATTTTGAAAATTTATCCTATTTAAAATCAAGGATGGATGCTTTGTTTCAGAAAGTGGATAAAGTATATGTAACCATTTGTATGGATGTTTTTAATGCTTCTATTGCGCCCGGCGTTTCTGCTGCCGCCTATAATGGTATTTTTGCTGATGCTACATTTATGGCTTGCTTTCGACACATTCTACACCACAATAAAACCATTGCCTTGGATGTAGCAGAGGTTAATCCTCAATACGATATCCAAGACAGAACTGCAAGATTGGCGGCATCTTTAGTGAATGAATGGTTTATGTGATATTTTTTATTTAATCTTATGAAATCAGAAATAATACAATCCTTACATTTTGCACAAACTCAATTTAAAAAATGGAGGTTAATATCTTTTGAAGAACGACAATCGTATTTTTTAGCATTAGAAAAAATACTGCTTACCGAAAAGGAAAATTTGGGATTACTCATTACCCAAGATATGAATAAGCCCATTTCTCAGTCTATTGCTGAAATAGAAAAGTGTGCAGGACTTTGTCGTTATTATGCTGAAATAACGAATCCTTTGACGGTGGAGTTGGTAGAAACATCTTGGGATATTTCTGAAGTCCATCACGAACCTTTAGGTGTTATTTTGGGCGTAATGCCTTGGAACTATCCTTTTTGGCAAGTTCTTCGTTTTGCAGTCCCAACACTTTTGGCAGGAAATGCAGTCGTTTTAAAACATGCTTCCAATTGTCTGAACTCTGGCGATGCTATTGAAAGAATCTTTAATGAAGCAGGTTTTCCTTTAGGGCTTTTTCAACATTTACATTTGAGTCATTCTGAAGTTGAAGAACTGATAGAGCAACCAGAGATAAGAGGGATAAGCCTTACGGGAAGTGACGCAGCAGGAAGAAAGATCGCCCAAATTGCAGGAAAAAATTTAAAAAAATGTGTTTTGGAATTGGGGGGTAATGATGCTTTTATTGTGTTATCTGATGCCGATTTGGATAAAGCCGCAGAAGCCGGTGCTATAGCTAGGTTGCAGAACTGTGGACAAACTTGTGTGGCAGGAAAACGGTTTATTATTCATCAGGATGTATATCAGATTTTTATAGAAAAATTTATTGATGCATATAAAAAATTTCAGCCAAAAGATCCAATGTTACAAGAAACTATTTTGGGCTATATGTCTAGGGAAGATTTAGCGGTGGATTTGGTAAGTCAATATAAGAAAGCAATAGAGCATGGAGCAGAAATTATCTTACCTCTTGAGGTTTTATCACCAATATCTTTGCAACCTGGATTATTGAAGATGAATGTAGGAAATCCAATTTTAGATGAAGAATTATTCGGACCTTTGGGAATGGTTTTGGTGGTAGCTTCCGATGAGGAAGCACTTCAAGTTGCAAATACGACATCTTTTGGATTAGCGAATGCCGTTTTTACGCAAAATAAAGATAAAGCAATGTATTTTGCACACCACTTGGAAAGCGGAAGTGTTGCAATAAATCAATTATTCAAATCCGATGTTCGATTGCCGTTTAGTGGAAGGAAAAACTCGGGCTACGGCGTAGAACTATCTGTTAAAGCCTTATTTGAATTCACCGCTCCCAAAACTATTGTAGGGAATTGGTAAAAAAATACTCCCGAAATTTTCGGGAGTAATGATTATATCGTTGTTAATCTCAGTGTATTGGTTTTTCCGCCTTCATGTGCCGGAGTAGCATTAAGGTTTAAAACAAAATCTCCCGGTTCTACATAACCATGGTTCCAAGTAAGCATATTCACTTGAATAATGGTTTCGTCGGTGGATTTTTGTAAATCGTAATAATAGGCTCTTACTCCCCAAACTAAATTCAGCATATTGAGTACTCTTTTGTTGGAACTGTACACAATAATATGGGAATTGGGTCTGTGTGAAGAGATTTGGAAAGCCGTATAACCTGAATAGGTAAGGGTAACAATGGCTTGTACATTGCTGGACTTGGCAATCCTTACCGCTGCCATACAAATTCTATTGGTGATGAATCTTTCGTCCACGCAACTAAATTCGTGTTCTATAGGACGGTTATTGCTTTTATAAAACGAAGTATCTTCTATACTTTTAATAATTTTAGACACATTCTTTACTACATCTACAGGATATTTACCCACTGAAGTTTCCCCGGAAAGCATCACAGCATCAGCACCATCCAAGACAGAATTGGCCACATCATTTACTTCGGCACGAGTCGGTGTAAGGCTATTGATCATGGTTTCCATCATTTGTGTCGCAATAATGGCAGGTTTGGCAAAAGTTCTCGCTTTCTCTACAAGATTTTTTTGGATTGCAGGAACTTCTTCCATAGGAACTTCTACGCCTAGATCTCCACGGGCTACCATCAGAGCATCACACTCTTTAAGTATTTCATCAATATTTTTTACACCTTCAGGTTTTTCAATTTTTGCAATGATGGGGGTTTTGAATTTTTTACCTTTAGGATGTTGGTTAATTAAATTTTTAAGATCTTTAATGTCTTGTGCATGTCTTACAAAAGAAAGTGCAATCCAATCAAACTCTAAATCCATCATAAAATTGGCGTCCTGAATGTCTTTTTCAATAAGTGCTGGTAAAGAAACATTTGTATTGGGTAGGTTTACCCCTTTTTTAGAACTCAATGGTCCACCTTGTATAGTTCTTGCTTTTACAGTGTCTATTTGGTTGGTTTCTGTAACTTCTAATACCAATTTTCCATCATCAATTAAGATTCTTTCGCCTACTTGTACATCTTTTGGAAATTGGGTATAAGTCATATAGACTTTTTCTGAGTTGCCTTCAATTTTTTCGTTGGTAAATGTGAGTATGTCACCAGGATTCAGGTAAGAACCGTCTTGTACTACGCCTACTCTAAGTTTTGGTCCTTGTAAATCGCCTAATATACCTACAGAATAGCCAAACTCTTTATTTATTTCTCTTATAAGTTCTACATTTCTTTTGACAATGTCATAATCTGCATGAGAAAAATTAATTCTAAAAATATCTGCACCTGCTTTAATTAACTCGTGCATGGTTTCTTTGGAAGAGGAAGCAGGCCCAAGGGTAGCTATTATTTTGGTTTTTTTTGAGTATTTATTCATAGTATTGAATTATTTCGAAAAGTCTGTCTTCAGAATTGAGTTTTAGCTTTTCTATTTGGAATATTGGGTTTTCCGGTTGCAAAATTAATAAAAAATCATCAGTGTTATGTGAACATTTCGTAATATAATCAATTTCTTGGCTCGGAAACAATAATAAATCATGATCATCTAGTGCAAAAAGCTCTGATATTTCTTTTTTTTGATGACACTCAATAGGATGATTAGAAAAGAACTGCACATGCAATCGATTGTCATGGGAAATAGCTTCGTAAACTGAATGATAACTTGTATAGTATTTGTTGGAAACGAGTAAATCTTTTTTCCTTTCGAAGAAAAAAGGATTCACAGAATTTAAAAGATAAAACAAAAAATATTCGGGGTGTTTGTGCAAACAACGAACTAATCCGATGTTATAATCATCAGAAGATTCAAAATTTAATTGGTGTATTATTTTTGTTTTGCTCAAGAATATTTTGTTTTTTATTCAATGCATAAAAAGCCCTTTGGGCTGCTTTTTCTTCTGCTTTTTTCTTAGAAGAATCGGTTGCATTAGAGATATTTCTGTTGTCTAACCAAACCACGCAACGAAATACCACTACTTTGCTCGGGTGGTGTTCTTCACTGGTTTCGTATCTTATCGTTGATTTTTTCTTTTGACTCCATTCCAACAATAGGCTTTTATAGCTGATAATTTTTCGCTCTAATTTAGCAATATCTTCTGGAGTAAGTAATTTATTGAATACAATTTCATTGCATTTTTCATACCCTAAATCCAAAAATATAGCCCCTACGAAAGCTTCGAAAAGATTGCCTGTTATATTCTCACTCAAAGTAGATGTCGAGTGGTTTTGAATCCATTTCTTTAAACCTAATTCTTCACCAATTTTATTTAGGTTTTTCCTATTGACAATTTTAGATTTTAACTGGGTGAGAAAACCTTCGTTGGACTTAGGATAGGTTTTAAAAATATAGCAAGAAATAATAGATCCCAAAACGGAATCACCAAGAAATTCTAATCTCTCGTAATTATTGTTGTCGGTTTGTTTGTGACTTTTAAGCGAAAAAGCTTCTTTGTAAAATTGGATGTTCTGTATTTCAGTACCTAAAATTTTATTTAATTCTTTGGTAAGAAATAAATCTTTTTCTGAAACTATTTTTTTTCTATTTCTTAGGAATTTTGAAAAATATTTCTTTAACTCCACCATGAAAAAGCCAGATTAGATTTTTTTAAATAGAACACATGCATTATGACCGCCAAAACCGAATGTGTTGCTCATTGCCACTTTTACATCTTTTTTCACCGCTTCATTGAAGGTGAAATTCAGTCGGCTGTCAATTTTTTCATCATCAGTGAAATGATTGATGGTTGGTGGTACAACCCCATGAACGATAGTTCCTAGAGCAGCAATAGCTTCTATAACCCCAGCAGCACCTAATAAATGCCCGGTCATGGATTTTGTAGAATTAATTTGAATATCGTATGCATGATCTCCCAATAATCTAGAAATAGCACTGGACTCAGCAATATCACCTAATGGAGTAGATGTACCGTGCATATTGATGTGATCTACTTCATCTGTTGAAATTCCAGCGTCTTCTAAACAATTTTTCATTACTAAGTATGCACCTAAGCCTTCAGGATGTGGGGCAGTCATGTGATGCGCATCGGCGCTCATTCCACCGCCAAGCAATTCAGCATAAATAGTTGCACCTCTTTTTTTAGCATGTTCGTATTCTTCTAAAATGATACATCCCGATCCTTCACCTAATACAAAACCATCTCTGTCTTTGTCAAATGGTCTAGAAGCGGTGGTCGGCTCATCATTCCTTGTAGAAAGCGCCATCATGGCATTAAAACCTCCTACGCCACTAGCCGTTACTGCAGCCTCGGAACCTCCGCAAACAATAACATCAGCTTTTCCAAGTTGAATAAGCATTTTTGCATCGATTAAAGCATTTGCAGAAGATGCACAAGCAGATACAGTAGTGTAGTTTGGACCATGAAAGCCATACTCTATGGATATATGTCCTGGAGTGATATCGGCTATCATTTTAGGGATAAAGAACGGGTTGAATCTTGGAATTTCTGAATTTGCCCAACCAACAACTTCTGATTCAAAAGTTTCTAGTCCACCAATTCCAGACCCCCAAATTACGCCCACTCTGTTTTTGTTCATATCGCTGTTCAGTAAACCAGAATGTTCAATTGCTTCTTTAGCGGAAATTAAACCAAACTGAGTATTTCTATCCATTTTTTTAGCCTCTTTCTTTTCGAAGTAGTTTAATGGATCGTAATTTTTTACTTCACAAGCAAAGCGAGTTTTGAAATTTGTGGCATCAAAAAGAGTAATCGGAGCAGCTCCGCTCTTACCTTTTACAAGATTTTCCCAGTATTCTTTTGCATTGTTGCCTATCGGCGTTATTGCGCCAAATCCTGTTACGACTACTCTTTTTAATTCCATAAATTATTAATTTTTTATTTCTATTTTTTAGAAATATTATTTGTTAACTACTTCTTCGATGTAAGCGATAGCATGACCAACTGTAGTGATTTTTTCTGCTTGATCATCTGGGATTTGAATGTTGAATTCTTTTTCGAATTCCATGATTAATTCAACAGTGTCCAAAGAATCAGCTCCTAAATCATTTGTGAAGCTAGCTTCTGGTGTTACTTCTGTTTCTTCAACGTCAAGCTTATCAGCGATGATAGCTTTAACTCTTGATGCAATGTCTGACATAGTAAATTGTTTTTTGTTATTTGTTATTCGGTGCAAATATATAAAAATCTTTAAAATTAATATGTTTTTTCATTTTTTTTCAGTCTTTTTATTGCCTGATTTTATGTTGATAGGACGATTAACTTCCTGAAAAATAAAGGTTTGAAATGTTGTGATGGGGTTTATTGTTCACAAAGTCAGTGGTTTGCAGGTTGTTTGCTACATGAAAAAGGCATTCAATGGAATGCCTTTAATGGAAATAGTGGAGTTGGAGGTTCTACAAAAGGCGAATATTAAAAAATCAAACACAATACAAAAACAAGTATAACACCCTATAAACAAAGTGTTTTAAAGAATATTCATTTTTAAACGATTTTAAATTATTTTGCTTTGTTCGGTTTATTTGTACAAATTTTGTACAATTTTTTATATCTTTGAAATGTGTTAATCAATTTAAAATATCATGAATATAGCTTTTGAGTTTAGGTCTAAAAAAGACTTTTCAAACATTGAGGTTAGACTAACCTACAAAGAGGACAATTCTTTCAAGTCCATTCGTTCACAATTACAAATAAAGGTTACTAAAAATTTTTGGCAGGAATACAAGAATAATAAGCGGTTTAGAGATGGAGAAAAACAAAACCTTAAAACAGACTTAGACAATCATTTACAATCTGTTAAAGATTATCTACTTGAAGAAAGTAATAAAACCAAGACGATAGATAAAGATTGGCTAAATAACGCTTTAATCAATTATTACAACCCTAAAATGAATGAGGTTATCCCAAGTGGTTTATTGGATTACTTTGATTATTACTTAGGATTACGAGAACACGAGTTGAAGTCTAAATTATCATCATGGAAAAAGTGGGTATCAATAAGGAATTTGTTAGCTAAATTTCAATCTTTCAAAAAACAAAAATATGAGGTTGTTGATGTTAATGAGCAATTTCTAAAAGATTGGACGGCTTACGGTTTAAAAAACCAATACGCACCTGAAACGATAAAGAAAAATTTCACTTTCATTAAGACCGTTTGTGTACACGCACGAATAAACGGAATGCCTACAAGTTTATCATTAGAGAAACTTCAAGTAAGGTTAAAAGATGAGGTCTTCCCAAAGATATATCTATCCTTTGAGGAACTCGATAAAATAAAAGCTACTACCTTTAATGACGACTACTTAGATAATGCCAAAGATTGGTTACTAATATCTTGTTACACCGGGCAGAGGGTTAGCGACTTTCTAAAATTTACCTCATCAATGATAAGGATTACTGACGGAAAAAGATATATGGATTTAAGGCAACAAAAAACCTCTAAAATTATATCAGTACCCATACTTCCCGAAGTTGAAGATATTCTACAAAAAAGAGGTGGAGAGTTCCCAAGAAAGATAAGCGACCAACGATATAACGAATACATAAAAGAGGTTTGCAAAAGAGCGGGAATAGACACCCCTACAAGAGGTAAAAAAGCAGAAGTAGTAGGTAAAGGCGAAGTTAGAGAAATAGCTGGAGAATACCCTAAATATGAGCTTATTACTTCGCATTGTGGCAGGAGGTCTTTTGCAACTAATTACTACGGCAAAGTACCTACTACATACCTAAAGGATATTACAGGACATAGCACCGAAAATATGCTACTGGTCTATATTGGCAAGACTTCAAAAGATACTGCTAAAGAAAGTTTTGATTACTTCATTAACGCTAAAAAATAAATATGGAAACAATAAAAAATTTACCACCTTATCAAGATGTGTTTTTCACTCACTACCAATGTAATGCATGGAACAATCCAAATAAAATTTACAGCTTACATATAATTGCAAAAGGAATTACTTTAAGTTATGAATTCGACCCATCGGACGAGAATAAAGAAAAAGAAGCTTTGGAAGAGTATTCCAGTAAGGTACAAGAACTTTTAAACGAAAACTTAATACTGGTTCATTGGGGGCAAACTGCTAAAAAATACGGAGTACAACATTTAGAAAATAGATACAAAGAATTGGGCGGAGATAAATTATTTCCGTTTACCGATAGTTATCCACTCGATAAAAGCATAAACCTTTCTGAATTTCTTTGGGATAAATACGGAAATAGCTATATTGAACACCCAAGATTAGATAAGTTGGCAGAGAAAAATAACTTTTTAGGCAATCGAGAAAGAGAATTAGGAGATAGAAGTTACGGACAGAATAGAATTAGTCTTATAACTAAAATATATGACGGAGAGAAGAGAGGTACATTAAAAACAAATCTATCTATTTGTCAAAAAGAAAAGAAATATACAGCGAAAGAATATGCTTTGGCATATCATATCCATTGTACTAACAATAAAATAAAATACAATCAATTAACACAAGAAGATAAAGAAAGAGAATTATATCACTTTTCAAATAATACTATAAAAGGGAATACTATTAGAAAACAATTGGATAATATCGATAACCTAATAAAACAGTTGGAAATTGAAAAAGGATTGAAAGAAAGGATCTCTAAAATTGTAGATGAAAAAAAATAAGTTTTGTTTAAGTAGCACTTCCGACACTTCCGACACGGTTATAATTTTATTTCATGTAACTAACTGAAAATCAATATTGGGCGATTTTGGGCGAAATTTAGGCGAACGCCCAAAAATCCCACGAAAACGCCTAACCAACTTTGCTCCACAATAATAATGTTATGGAGTTTTTTATTTTACACTTATCCAACCCGAACAAGCTAACCAACGAAAAAGCAAAATCGAAATTTAGCAAAAATGGGAAAATGAGATTAGCGTTTATATTGATTTCATAATGTTCTAAAATAAATATTATGGTAAAATTATCATTCGAAACACTACCACAAGCGGTAGCAGATTTGACGGAGCAAGTAAGCGAATTAAAACGCTTAATCATTGAAAAGGAAACCAGTATAGCAGAACCTCAAAAAGGATTGTTATCTGACTATGTTTCTAAGACCGAAGTAAGGGGGAAGTTAGCGAGTAGCAGTACTCTTTGGCATTGGGAGAAAGCAGGAAAGCTACAATCTTATGGCATTGGTGGTAAACGCTACTACAAAAGAGCTGACATTGAGAATTTGTTCACACCCATTAAATAAAAAAGGCGATGAATACAACAGTAAATCAAAGCCTTATGGGTTTAAACGAACAAGGCGAAGATACAAAAATTAATCCAAATTTTAGAGTTTTAACTGCTGAAAATCTTGAAAAATCTTTACAGGAAGTAACGGAAGATAGTGATTTACAATTAAAATTGAAGAAACGGAAAATAGACCGAAACAAACCATTACAACCTCCGAAAACAGCCTTAAAAATAGGCGGAGAGGTATTTGGTTCGTTAGGAAATTTCAGCTTAATTACAGGCAAAGCAAAGAGCCGTAAATCATTCTTCTTGTCTTTAATGGCTGGTAGGTTATTATCAAGTGAATCCAATACGGCAATAACAGGACATCTACCCAACGATAAAAAGAAAGTTTTGTATTTCGACACAGAACAAGGAGAGTATCACACGCAAAAAGCATTAAAAAGAATTGAAGCTATTGCAGGGGAAAATTTCGATAATTTGGAAGTCTATTATTTAAGAGAAGATGAACCAAGTGAACGATTGTCAATGATAGATGAAGCAATTAAAAAGACAGAAAATTTAGGATATGTTTTTATTGATGGCATTCGAGATTTGACATACTCAATCAATGATGAAGAACAAGCTACCTTATTATCTACATATTTATTGCAATGGTCTGCGACATACAATATACATATTACGACAGTCCTACATCAGAATAAAGGCGACACCAATGCAAGAGGGCATTTAGGCACTGAATTAGTAAACAAGGCTCAAACAGTAGTTTCTATATCAAGAGCAAAGGATAATAAAGATATATCACTTGTGGAAGCTACGGAAAGTCGAGAAAAAGATTTTGACGGTTTAGCGTTTGAGATTGATAGCGATGGACTACCTTACATCACGGATTACACACCCTCAACATCATCAAGAGAAAAAAGAAGTAGTCCAACTATTGACGACCTCAAAATAACAGATATTCTAAATACTCTATTCTCAAAAAATAAAGAAATTGGATATGATAATTTATGGAGGGGTATTAAAGTAGCACTCAAAGAGAAATATAAGATAAGCATTGGCGATAACGATACTAAAGAGCTGGTATTAAAATTAAAATTTGAGGGAAGAATAATACAATCCCAACCACGGAAACCATACACTCTAAATACTAATTTCTTTCACAAGGTTTAGGTTTGCCGTATTATATATACGGCTAAACCTTTAAACCATGTTACTTTTGACGGTTTAGAAACAAGATTTAAACCTTTAAACCTTAACAGCTAAAAAGCCGATGAGTAAAGGGATAAATAAGGTTTAGCAAGGTTTAAACTATGTGATGAAAAAGTGCTAAAAATAAGGTTTAAACCTTGTTGATTTTCTTAAACCTTATTGATTTTTCTAATATATTGAATTTCAGTAGTTTACAAATTAATAAAAAATGAATAATTCATATCGTTATACACTCGACCCATCATCAAAAAAATACATTTGTCCGCAATGCAGAAAGAAAAGATTTGTTCGCTACATTGACAATGAGAGTAAAGAGCTACTGCCCGATGAGTTTGGCAAATGCGACCGATTAGATGAATGTAACCATCATCTAAACCCATTCAAAGCAGGATACGGAAAGAAAGAGTTTACACCTTATCAAAGACGGTTTAAACCTCATAAACCTTTCAAACCTCAACAAAGAGAAATATTTTATTTTGACTTTGAAGCCTTTAAAAAGACCCTACAAGGTTATGATAAGAATACATTTGTCAATAACCTACTCAAATACTATCCACTTGATGAGGTTGAGGAAGTTATAGAGAAGTATTATTTAGGCACAAACTTAACTACTGGTGCGGTTACATTCCCCTTTATAGACGAATATAACAGAGTGAACGCAATACAAGTAAAAGATTTTGATAAAGACAATCATACAACCTCAACAACCTTTTTACATTCTATCATTGAGAAAGAGGTAAAGCCAACCCCCGAATGGTTGTTGAAGTATAAAAATCAAGAGAAAAAAATCAATTGTCTTTTTGGAAGTCATCTATTAAAGCAATATCCAAATGCTAAAATAGGACTGGTGGAAGCTCCAAAGACAGCCGTTATATGTATGCTATTCTTTAAGCAATTTGAACCGCTAAAAGATATTATTTGGTTAGCCGTGTACAATAAAAGTAGTCTTTCATTTGATAAGATAAAAGCACTACAAGGACGGTTTGTATATGTGTTGCCCGACTTATCAAAAAGCGGTGGTACTTTTAAAGAATGGGAAACCAAAGTCAAAGAATATCAAAAACAATTACACGGTACAAAGTTTCAAATGTTTGACTTGTTAGAAAGAAAAGCCACGCAGGAAGAAAAAGACAAAGGTTTGGATATTGCAGACTTTTTAATAAAGCTGGATAGGACGGAGTTTATCACAAAGAAAACGAAGCCTTATGACAGCTATACGGAAGAAGAAAGGCTACTAACTGCACTCAATCATATAAGTAATGATGACTTTAAGTATTTGGCAGAAAGTCTTATTGGTAAAGATGAGGTTATAAAAGAACCTACATTAATTGAAAGAATGACATCATTCCTGAAAGATAATAAACCCCACATTTTAGAAATAAAAGACCTCATCACTTGCCTATTCATTAAAAATCTTATACAATACGAGCCTGAAAGCTGGGATAATATTATACTTAAAAATTGAAACAATAATTATCAGGCGATTAAGGTATAAATTATCAAGGGTGTAGGTCTTTTAACACCCTGAATATCAGACATGATATTTTTATCAAATCTGACAATCAATAAGTTATAAATTTAGCCACCATATATTGGTGGTTTTTTCTTTACCAATAATCTAATCAGTATATATAACTAATTCATTATAAGGCGGTAAACATTTTTGTATCAAATATCTGAACAATTACAAGGGTAGATATATATACAGGAAGAAAATAAAATCTGACTTTTTAAGCACTTATATTTTACCCACCCCCTATAAAAATAGAAAGCAACAAACCGAAATTCTAAACTCGATTTCTAACAATACCTATTTTGTTTTGTAAGCCGACAATGTTAATCTTCACTATCAATAAATAAGAGAAACACAGAATATTTATTGAGGTATTGTGCAATAATGGAAAAGCCGTATCTTTGAAGTGAACTAAAGAGCTATATTTTTAGTTTGATTAACACACACGAGGGTAGTCATTTTTGGCTATCCTTTTTCTATTTGTACAAATCTTGTACAATTTACAAAATAAAAAAAGCGCAAGTAACTGTATATTAGTTAATTACGCTTTTGATAATGTGGAGTTGGAGGGATTCGAACCCTCGTCCAAACAAGCAATACGCAAGCTTTCTACATGCTTATTCAACTTTTAATTTTCGTCGTAAAACAGACAGTCAACAGCCAACTTTACGCTTATCTTCTTTGGTTTTCGTCCTTTGGCCGAAGCTTCCAAAAGCTTATTTCCGCATTTCCTATGCCTCAGATTCCATTGTCGCAGAACAGAACTTTGGTGAGACATCTTGTTTCCTTACTATACTTCGGGAAAAGGCTTATCCTACTAAACTTCAGATTAAGCAGCAAGAGCAAACTCTTCGTTGCCAGTTAAATTTTGTAGCAAGGGATTAAAGAGATCGCGCTACGGTTCTCTGCATGCTTACTTACCCATTGGTCTTGCTGTCGAAGCCAGTCAACCCCATTGAGTACTGCAAAATTAAGTATTTTGATTGGATTATTATGGTTTTTTAAATTTAATTTAGAATAAAAAAATCCCATCATACAATGGGATTTTTAACTTATCGTTTTTTAATCTCTGTTTTTTAACAAAATCCATCCGGATTTTTCAACGATTTTCAATGAAATAGGGTCATTCCAATGTAGTTCGTACCAATAAGTTGCTGTTGGTAATGGTGAGTTTAAATATAGGCCATTCCAAATGTAATTGTTTTTATTGGCTTTAAACACGGGTTTTCCGTAACGATCGTAAATAGCGCCTCCGAAATTGTCATATTTCGTTAGTTCACTTAAGTTGAGCGTGTCATTATTCCCATCTCCATTCGGTGTGATGAAATTGGGGATGAATGCTGTAAAGTATATAACAGTATTGGAGCAATTCATTCCTTGGTTTCTTACAGAAATAGTGTAGTACATATTGTTTTCTATACTGTTGAAAATATTTGAATTTTGCCAATTAACTCCATTATCTAACGAATATTCTAAAGGAGTTCCTTGTGGGTTGGTGGCAGTTATGGTGAGCGTATTATTGTCGAATTTTACTTCTTTAATTTCTGGAACAACAGTGTAAGTAACTATGGCTGTTACAGATTTTGTACAAGTGCCATTATTGATGATTACTGTATAATTTCCCGCTTGAGTCACATCTATGGTTTGTGTGGTTTCGCCAGTGTTCCAAAGATAAGTGTAATTGGGGCCGGCGCCTGCGTCTAATGTTAATTTGTCTCCCTTGCACATATTTCCATTAGTTAATGTAGATGTGATTTCTGGAACTACAGTTATGGTAACAGTAGCTGGGTTAGTAGCTTGGCATCCATTGGCTCCAATTCCTGTAACGGTATATGTGGTGGTGGTGGTAGGGCTAACGCTCTGTGTATTTCCATTCCCGGTAAGTCCAGTCCAGGTATAATTTACTCCACCAGCAGCAGTTAAAATAACGGTTTGCCCTTTACAAATCTGTATAGAGGAGGCGTTGACGGAGATAACTGGAGGGGTAATGTTTTTTACCACCACTACATTGCTTTGTGCGGCACATCCATTAGGATTAGGGCTGGTAACGGTTAATGTGTAGGTTCCTGCCGCATTCACTACTGGGGTAAGTGTGTTGTTTCCTGAAACGATATTTCCACCACCAGAGGCAGTCCATAAAATTGTTGATCCTGGAATGATGATGGAGTTGGTAGCATTAAGGGTAACTTGGGTGTTGTTGCAATCGATTTGGTTTGGATTTGCAATGTTAAGCACAATCGTTGGATCCATGGTTATAGTAACAGATTTTTGAAACTGACAACCGCTTGGAGTAGTTACTGTTACAGTGTACACTCCAGGAGTAGTAATGAGTGTGGTGTTCCCATTGGTTCCATTGGACCAAGAATATATATTAGAATTGCCATCAGCTGTAGCTGTTAAAGTAGTAGAGCTTCCTTGGCAGAAATTCAAATTACCAGTAATTTGAATGTTAGGATCTGGTGTGGCAACCAATGTAACGGTTGCTGTGTTTCCGGTGCAATTTCCGTTGGTTGTGGTTACGGTGTATGTCCCAGGAGTGGTTACTGTAATGCTTTGGTTGGTAGAGCCATTTGACCAAATGTTACCAACTGCATAATTGGAAGTTAATACAACAGGTGTGTTACCACATATTGCGGGGGCAGATTGGGTTATCTGTGTATTTGGAATTTCAGTCACCGTAAGTTGTAGTTGAGCTATGGCTGAACATGTGTTGGTTTTGACCAAGACAAAAAGTGTTGCGTTACCAGAGTTGAAAGTATTGGGATTGGCAATTGTATTGTTGTTGCCCGCTTGTGCGTCTGCTTGGTTTTGGTAATAGCTGAAAGTTACTCCAGGTGTCGTGCTAATCTGGTTTTGTGCCGTGGTTAGGTCAAATGTAAAAGTGTTTGTGGTAGAACATGTTGCAAGATTCGTATTTTGTACAGTAGGAACCGTGCCTTGGTTTACAACGAATGACTTGATAAATTGGCATCCAGATGGAGTAGTCCCTGTAATTGTGTAAGTTCCAGCGGCATTGATGGTTGTGGTTGCGCCTGTAGCTCCATTGGACCATGTGTAATTGGTGATGTTTCCTGTTGCTGAAGCTGTAAGCACAATGGGGGAAGCACAATAAGTTGAATTGCCAGAAATTTGAATATTTGGATCGGCATCTCCCGTAATAGTGATGGTTGCAGGATTTGAAGTGCAATTCCCTATGGTTTGGGTTAATGTATAAGTTCCTGGAGTGGTTACGGTTATGGTTTGTGTTGTTTCCCCTGTGGACCAGTTGTTTCCAGTTGTTAAATTGGATGATAATGTAACACTTCCATTGCCGCAAATTTTGGGTGCAGAAGCGGTGATTGTCGGTGTACTTACGGAGGTTAATGTAAGTTGTAAATTGGCAATTGAAGAACAATTTCCATTTTTAACCAATACATATAGTGTTGCATTACCCGAAACATAAGTAGTAGGATTGGCTATCGTGTTGTTGTTGCCTGCTTGTGCATCAGCAATATTTTGGTAAAAGCTAAAGGTTGCTCCAGGAGTGGTACTTATGGAGTTTTGTGCTGTCGTTAGATCAAAAGTTCCTGTTGTTGAAGTTGAGCATACATTCAATGTTGCGTTTTGTACTACAGGTGTAGGGGTGGAGGTGATGACAATTTGCGCTGTACCAGGGCATGTGCTGCCAGGGATGGTTACCTCTACTGAAAATGTGCCGGCTTGAGTTGCAGTATATGTATTGTTTGTGGCCCCTGGAATTGGGTTGCCATTGAGAAACCATTGGTAAGTTGCCCCAGTTGCTTGTGCGTTGGCTACAAGAGTTTGGTTTACATTGCCGCAAACCGATAAGTTGGGAGGTAATGTGGCTCCTGTGCCGTCACCTATTTGTACCCCAATATTAAAAGAACCAGCTTGTAAAAAAACACCAGAATCAAAAGATGAATCCTGAAAATCGGCCAAAACGATTTTGAAATGATACGATTGGCCAGGAATTACATTGGCTGTGGCTGTTAAAGGAATGGTTCTCCCGTTAAAATTAGTTTCAATATTAGCTGTGTTATAGCCAAAGAAATATTGCTCATTGATGGCGCTGCAACCTGAATTAATGGCAGGGTGAATGTTGGTAACGCTTACTGGGCCTGCGTTGTTGGGTAATATAGCTAAATTGGTATAATTGGGGTCTCCTTGTTTCTTTAGTAAAAGAGCAAATCCATCGGTGAAATTGCAAGGATAAGTTGCGGTGTACTCTTCGGAGGCAAAAATATAATTAAAAGTAAGAGTGGATACCGTAGGGATGAAGTCAAATTCAATATAAGTAGCATCGTTCAAGCTGTTGTTGGGGACGGAAATAGCATTGGCCAAATCGGGATCTCCTCCAGTACCAAGTACATCACTCAGGGTGCCACCGGCGGCTGTGTTTCCAGCTCTCCTTGCGTAACCAGTAGTTAAAATAATACCATCGGTAAAAGGAAAATTAGTCAAAGCTTTATTAAAGTATCCCCAAGATCTATTTTGATTCGAAGCTGATAAGTTTGGGGAAACTTGCACATTGCTGATGTTGGGCGTAGTACAATTGCTATTTCCTCCAGATATCAAAATATTTTTAATGAGTTGCTCAATGGTATAGCTTGATGCGGTATAACCAGCACTATTGACATCGATGAAAGCTCCTGCTTTAAGAGTGGCCGAAGTACTGGGTTCTATTTTGTTTGCTCTTCTTTGTTGGCTATTGAAGATTTGGAAAAATAATATACAAATTAATACTATATAATTAGTGGTTCTCATTCTTGAATTTTGTTTATACAAATGTAGTGTTTTTTTGAATTTTATTTATTTTTAAAAATAATTTGTGGGATCTGGAAAAAGTTTATACATTTGCACCTCAAAATGAGATGTAAAATATGTTAATAATTCCAGTAAAAGACGGAGAGTCTATCGACAGAGCTCTTAAGAAGTATAAGAGAAAATATGATAAAACAAGAGTTGTAAGATCGTTAAGAGCGAGACAACAATTTATCAAACCTTCCGTAACCAACAGACAAGCTAAATTGAAAGCGGCTCACAAACAAAGAGAAGCAAGTAGAGAAGAACAAGCTTAATTATTTTCAAAATTAAATATTAATCTCTTTCCAAATTTTGTACATTTGGAAAGAGATTTTTTTTGTTATGATGCACCGATTTTTAGACTATCTCGCCACAGAAAAACGATATTCTGCCCATACGATACTTAGCTATACTCGAGATTTGAATGATTTCAAAGCCTTTTGTTTGGAAACCGAATCAACCGAAGATTTGGAAACGATAAACAAACGAGGAATAAGGAATTTTATGATGATGTTAAGTGAAAAAGGTTTGGGCAAAAGGAGTATTAATAGGAAAATATCTGCACTAAGATCGTTTTATTCCTTTTTGATGAAGATAGGCACAATCGGTACATCGCCAATGGAAGGTATTGAGTCACTTAAAGTGTATCCAGAGAAACAAATTCCAATGTCTGTTGAAGAAATGGAACAATTACAATCTCAATGGGATGAGAAGCCGGATGTCTTGTCGGAATTAATTATAGAAGTTTTGTACCAAACAGGAATGCGAAAGGCTGAGCTTTGTGGACTTTTGCTTCAGAATGTGAATTTAGATATTCAAGAACTTAGAATTATAGGGAAAGGGAACAAAACGAGAATAGTTCCTATATCTGATGAGTTGTCTCAAAAGATGAAAAATTATTTAAAGCACAGAAAACCAATTGAGACTTCGGCTCATCTGTTTTTTGTAAACGAAAAAGGTAAAAAACTCACCGAAAAATTTGTGTATATCAAGGTTTCGTCTTACCTTAGTCTTGTCACTTCGAAAGAAAAGAAAAGCCCCCATATCCTTCGGCATAGTTTTGCAACACATGTTTTGGATAATGGGGCTGAAATTTCTAAGGTGCAAAAAATTTTGGGACATGTGTCTTTAGCCTCCACGCAAGTTTATACACATGCCAATTTAGAACAATTAAAAAAAGTTTATGCAACGGCTCATCCAAGAGCCATTAAAAAAATAAAATAAAATCGAAGCTTTTGGAGTTTCGAAAATGTTTAACCAAAAATAAAATTGACAGATTATGAAAATTACCGTTCAGTCAATCGGATTGACTCCTCACGAACCATTAGAAGATTACATCGAAAAAAAATTAAGCAAACTATCTACATTTTACGATCGAATCCAGGAGTGTAAGGTTTTTTTAAAAGTTGAAAATGCTTCTGAAAAATCCAATAAAACATCAGAGATAATTTTGGTTGTCCCGGGAGATGATATCGTAGTTAAGAAAACAGCCGCTAGTTTTGAGGAAAGTTTAGACTTATGTGCAGATGCTGCTAAGAAGTTGCTAATCAAGAAGAAAGAAATGGCTTAGGAAAAAGTTTGAAAAAAAATGTAAAAAACTTTTAAAATAATTTGGGGATTTCAAAAAAAGTGTTCATATTTGCACTCGCAAAACAGGAACAAACTCATCGAGTTTTACTGCAAGCAGAAAGAGATAGAAGTTCTTTTGAAATCTTTGCCTCCATAGCTCAGTTGGCCAGAGCACGTGATTTGTAATCTCGGGGTCGTGGGTTCGAATCCCTCTGGAGGCTCATTAAAATTTTGGGGAGATTCCAGAGTGGCTAAATGGGACTGACTGTAACTCAGTTGCTTCGGCTTCGTAGGTTCGAATCCTGCTCTCCCCACTATTTTTTTTAAAAAAAGTTTGCAGGTTTGAAAATAATTCTTAAATTTGCACACCGTTTACCAACAATGTTAAGTAAACACTTAATGCGGAAGTAGCTCAGTTGGTAGAGCGTCAGCCTTCCAAGCTGAATGTCGCGGGTTCGACCCCCGTCTTCCGCTCAAAGAAATCACAACCAATATTCGGATTGTGATTTTTTTTTCAAATCATATTGCCGTTATAGCTCAGGGGTAGAGCGCTTCCTTGGTAAGGAAGAGGTCTCGGGTTCAAATCCCGATAATGGCTCTAAAGGTCTCTCGTTTCTCGGGAGACTTTTTTCATTATAAGAATATCGTCTTCATCATCTATTTTTTTATCTTTGTTTGGTTAATTTTAAACTATGCACATACTCTTATTGGAAGACGACCTTATCTTGTCGTCGGAATTAGGACAATTTCTAGAAAACAAAGGCGCAGCATGCACCAGAATATATTCTGGCGACCAATTGGATGCGTTGCTTTTGCATAATCAATCCATAGATGTGTATCTGCTGGATATACATGTGCCACAAGTTAATGGTTTGGAAGTTTGTTCTAAAATTAGAGAAAAGGACAAAATGGTGCCCATAATTATGATTTCGGCTTATGGTGAATTGGCGGATAAAACCGATGCGTATAATAGATTTGCCGATGATTATTTAGTAAAGCCCTTTCATTTTGATGAATTGTGGATGAAGATAAATTCTTTTTTACGACGCAGTATAAAAAATCAAGATCAAGATCAATTTATAAAGATAGAAGATCTGGTCATCAATCTTACTCAAAGAATTGTGCATAGAGCAGGGAAGGAAATAACCCTTACGCTTAAAGAATTTCAACTTTTGGTCTATCTTGCAGAAGCGCAAGGAAGGATTGTATCCAAACAGCAAATTACCGAACAAGTATGGGAACATAATTTCAATACCAATACCAATACTGTGGAAGTGTATATTAATTTTTTACGAAAAAAAATCGACAAAGATTTTCCTACGAAACTTATTCATACTCGTTCCGGATTTGGGTACTTTTTAGCGTCGATGTAATCACATTATTTATGAAAGGTTCTCTTAAACGAAAAATTGCCATTAGGATTAGTATTGTGATTTCTTTACTATTTGCAATAGTTATGGTATTGGTGTACATTTCTTTTAGTGATTTTAGAAGAGATGAATTCGAGAACCGTTTCAAGCAAAGATTATTGTTTACCATCCGGTTTATAGAGCAATCTAAAGATTTTAATGAAGAAGCTCCTGTTTTTTTTAATGAAAACTCAGACAATGTATTGCTCAATGAACAAATTTTGATTTTTGATGCACAGAAAAAACTTATTTACAGTACCGTTAAAGATGAAAGCATACAATGGGATGATGCTATTTTGGAAGCATTGGATCATCAACAAACTATTTTTAAGGACAAATCTACTCCGGAAATTTATGCCGCATTACGAGAAATTCATCAAAAAAAATATTATATCCTCACCAGTGCGCAAGACAGTACTGGAGTTGCAAAGCTGGCCTATCTAAAGTACTTGCTTACTTTTTCATTTGTTTTAATCGTTTTGGGCGTAGGCCTTCTCAGTTACTATTTGCTTACGAAATACCTTAGACCTTTGGAACGGTTGAATGAGCGAATACTAACGATAAATGCAGGTCAGTTATTATCCACTATTGAGGTTATTGATACCCACGACGAAATTGCAACCCTCTCTCAATCCTTTAATACTATGCTGCATCGAATAAATGAAGTCTTTGATGCGCAAAAGAGTTTCACGGCAAGTGCCTCACATGAGTTAAGAACCCCTTTGGCAAGGATGGCTTTTCAATTAGAAAACTTATGCCAATCCTCAGATTTAAATCCGACAGCAAATTCAAAACTGAAAAATATTCTTTCCGATGTTTATCAGCTTTCAGATTTAACGCAGTCCTTGTTGCTGTTGTCCAAAATAGAAGAGTTACCGTCTCAAGAATTATTTGAAGAAGTTCGGATAGATGAGGTTTTGTATGATGCGTACCAAAAAGTTGAAAAATCGCATAAAGGATTAGAGTTGCATTTTATGGTTTCCGAAAATATTACAAGCGATGCCACTCTGACGGTGTTGGGACAAAAATCGCTCTTGGAAATTGTTTTTATTAATCTTTTTAAAAATGCTGCGTTATATTCCATCAAACCATGGATAGGTGTCGAGTTGAATGAAAATACAGAAGAATTGAAGTTGTACATCGATTCTGTTGGTGAAACTTTAACCAATGATGAACAGAAAAATATCTTTAATGCCTTTACCAGAGGTGGTAATGCTCAGCATCGTTCTGGTTCTGGATTGGGACTTAGAATTGTTCAGCGAATTTTGAAATTTCATCAAGCAACAATAGGTTACGAAGTTCCAAAGGAGAACCTAAATCGTTTTGTTATCAGGTTTTACAGGGAGTAAATTCTATTTTTAAGGTATTTTTAATTTCTTTTTAAGTCGCTTTTAAGGTGGTCGCATTTACTTTGTAGTCAACTTATAAAAGCGATTTATGAGATTTATATCTTTGGTTTTATGCGTACTTTCTCTACCACTATTCGCGCAAAAAGAGAGAACATTACAAGAATGCGAATCGGCACTCCAGCAGAATAATCTTCGTTTATTGGCAGAAGAATTGAATGTTAATATTACCGATGCTGAAATTATTCAAGCTAAAATTTGGGATTTACCACAATTTGGCTTCTCTGCCAATTTGTATCATCCCCAAGGTGCTCAATTATTTAATATAGGTCCAACCAAAAGTGCACAAATTACCCAACTTTTTTTACTTGGAGGGAAAAGGCAAAAGCAAATAGATTTCGTTAAATCGAATAAAGAACTTGCGCAATTACAATACCAACAACTGACACAGGATCTTAAGTCCCAACTCAGAGAATCTTTCTACTCTTTATTTTTTGATCAAAAAAAATTAAAAAGCCTACTCAATCAAAAATCCTATCTCAGTAGTTTGCTAAAGGCCTATCAGGTGCAAACGGCTAAAGGGAATGTCGCATTAAAAGATGAAGTTAGACTTAACTCGCTGGTGATTGCGTTAAATAATGATATTGCTCAGCTAAGCAATAATATTTTGGCGGAACAAAATGCTCTTTTGGTTCTTACAGGCCTCCCAGATGTAATTCAACCACTTTTGGATGAGGAGGAAGTTGGACAAAAACTCGCTTTTCAACCTTTGCTTACCGTAGATGAGCTTCAAAAAAAAGCAATTGAGAATAATGCGGATTATTTAAGTACTTTGAAAACAACAGAAAGTGCTCAACTTTTTGAAGGTTGGCAAAAGTCCCTCAATACCCCAGATCTTACCGGTGGACTGCAATGGAACCAAAATTCTGGATACTATCAAAACGAAATAAACTTTACCCTTGGGATTCCGATTCCTTTATGGCGACAAAATGAAGGAAATATTAAAAAAGCACAATTCCTAACCCAGCAAAGTGCTAAGAATGCAGCTTTGAAAAAATTGACCTTAGAAGCCAATGTACTCACCGCTTATCAAACTTGGAAAAATCAATATGAAATTTTGGAAAATATTCCACAAAAAGATATGGATAATTTGGACTTGGTGTATAAAGGTATGACAGGAAATTTTAGTAAAGGAAATGTTACCCTTATCGATTTTACCGATTTTACCGAAAGTTACAAACAAACAGTACTTCAAGTGAATGAAATGAAAAAACAAATTCTTATTTCTGCAGAAGAACTCAATAGATTGGTGCAAGTACCAATTTTTTAATAATTGCTTTAAGAATACGCCTTATGCGAACCAAATGAATGACATTTAATAATCATCGATTTTATAAAAATAGAAAGCAATAAAAATAGTGGTTTGTGTATAACCAGTATAAAATAAATTACTGTTATGAAATCGCCATTCACCAATCGCATTGTCAACAAGAATTAATGAATAATGACATTTATATATGACCATTAAAAAAAATAAATATCTACACATGAAAAAAATACATATCATTCTCTTTTCATCCATATTGCTTTTTGCTTGTTCTAAAGAAGCGAAAACAGAAAAAAAACCCGATACAGGTTTTATGATTTCCAATACCATGATGAAAACCACAACCATGGCAGAAGCCAAAAATGAATTTGTGAAAGATGAATTACAATTTTTTGGGAAAATATCCGCAGATAAAAACCAATACATCGATGTTTATCCTTTAGTGGGAGGGAATGTACTGAATGTTTTTGTAAGCTTGGGCGATTATGTACAAAAAGGACAGCCCTTGGCAACCATACGATCTACCGAGATAGCCGGATTTCAAAGAGACTTGGGGGATGCGAAAACCAATGTGGTGGTGGCAGAAAATGCACTAAGGATTGCCAAAGAAATGTATGCCGGAAAACTAAGTACAGAAAAAGAGGTGCTGGAAGCCAAAAGCCAGTTACAAAAAGCACATGACGAACTCAGAAGAGCACAACAAGTAAGTGAAATATACAATGTAAAAAACGGAAATATCTACACCATTACTTCGCCAATCTCTGGCTATATTGTTCAAAAAAGCATCAATAAAGGCATGGAGCTGAGAAGTGACCGATCGGATAATGTGTTTGATGTGGCCAATACTACTAATGTCTGGGCAATGGTGAATGTAAATGAAAGTGATATTTCTAAAATTACTGTGGGAATGCAGGCTCAAGTTTCCACGATAGTTAATCCAGGCGTCATTTTTCCTGGAACGATTGATAAAATAGTAAAAGTAATCGATCCGGCCACCAACTCTATGCAAGCCAGAGTGGTGTTGAACAATGTACAAGGAGTCCTTATCCCTGAAAGTAAAGCGACAATTAAGGTGTTGAAAACCGAGGATACAACAGCAATATCCATTCCTACCAAAGCATTAATTTTTGATAATAATCGATATTTTGTGGTCGTGTACAAATCCCAAAGTGATGTGAAGGTGCATGAGGTAACTGTGTCCAGCCAAACCGACGATCAAGCATTTATATCAAAAGGACTCTCAGCAGGGGATAAAGTAATTACCAATAATCAATTGCTCATTTACAGAGCACTCAATCAGTAGTTGTATTTAATCCTAGATTCAGCGTTAATAAATAAAGTTAAAACAGACTCTAAGTGTTTTAAACCAAAGAAAGAAAAATCAAAAGATGAATAAATTCATTAAAAATATCATTGCCTTTTCACTGAAAAACAAAAGTTTCACTTTTATTTGGGTCGGAATTTTGGCATTATTGGGTTTTATTAGCTTTAAAAATATGCCCATAGATGCATTTCCAGATGTGACCAATACACAAATAACCATCATTACCCAATGGAATGGAAGGAGTGCAGAAGAGGTAGAACGATTCGTTACCACACCCATTGAGTTGGCTATGGCTCCAGTGCAAAAGAAAACCAGTGTGCGGAGTACCACCATGTTTGGTTTGTCGATTATTAAAATTATTTTCGAAGACAAAGTGGACGATGCTTTTGCTAGAAACCAAGTCAATAATCAACTCAGGACAGTTACTTTTCCAGACGGAGCAGTGCCAGAAGTGCAGCCGCCCTATGGTCCCACTGGTGAGGTGTTCCGATATACTTTGCAAAGCAAAGATCGAGACTCAAGGGATTTGCTAACCCTCCAAAGTTGGGTGGTCGATAGAGCGTTGCGAGGGATTCCGGGTGTGGCAGACATTAATGTTTTTGGTGGTCAGCAAAAGATTTTTCAACTCAATATTGATCCAAGAAAGCTCGAAACCTATAATTTAACAACTTCAGCGGTTTATGATGCCGTAGCGAAAAGTAATTTGAATGTAGGTGGTGATGTGATTGAGAAAAATGGTCAAAGCTATGTGGTCCGAGGAATAGGATTGTTAAAATCCATAGAAGACATAGGAAATGTAATCGTGAGAAACGACCAAGGGAATCCTATTTTAGTGAAAAATGTAGCCAATGTGGTGGAAAGTTCTTTGCCAAGGGTAGGACAAGCCGGTCTTAATGATCAGGATGATGTGGTTTGTGGAACCGTAGTGATGCGAAAAGGAGAAAATCCAGTTGAGGTACTTCAGTTGGTAAAAGCCAAAGTGGAAGAATTAAACACCAAAATTTTACCCAAAGATGTAAAAATAGAAACCTATTATAATAGAGAAACCCTCATGGATTTCACTACCCATACCGTAATGCATAATCTTATTGAGGGAATTGTTTTGGTTACGGTAGTCGTTTTTCTTTTCATGGCCGATTGGCGTACTACATTTATCGTTTCAATTATTATTCCGTTAAGTTTATTATTTGCTTTTTTCTGTTTGAATATGGCTGGGATGAGTGCCAATTTACTCTCATTAGGTGCAGTAGATTTTGGTATCATCATCGATGGTGCTGTGGTTATGGTGGAAGGTGTTTTTGTAATGCTCGATCATAAAGCCCAAAAATATGGCATGGAAAGATTCAATAAGTTAGCCAAAGCGGGCTGGATTAAAAATTCCGGAATTGGACTTGGGAAGGCGATATTCTTTTCCAAAGTAATTATTATTACCTCGTTGTTGCCTATTTTCTCTTTTCAAAAAGTGGAAGGTAAAATGTTCTCACCTTTGGCCTATACCCTAGGGTTTGCATTGATGGGGGCGTTAATATTTACGCTGACTTTGGTTCCCGTACTATCACATTTGTTGCTGAATAAAAATGTAAAGGAAAAGCACAATGTTTTTGTTCAATTTTGGGATAAAATAGTAATGAAAGGGTTTAACTTTACCTTTAGACATAAGAGGATGAGCCTTATTGTAGCTATTGGAATTTTGATTGGGAGTCTATTTTCGGCTTCATTTTTAGGAACTGAGTTTTTGCCCAAACTAAATGAAGGCTCTTTATGGATTACTGCTGAAATGCCGATGAGTACGAGTTTAAAGCAAAGTTTAAAAACTACGGACAAACTGAAAAATATCATTCGTTCTTTTCCGGAAGTAACAGGAGTGCTGTCGCAAACCGGGAGAAGTAACGATGGAACCGACCCCAATGGATTTGGATTTGTTCAGTTTTCGGTTAATTTAAAGCCAAAGGAAGAATGGACAAGGAAAATAACCATGGATGATCTCATTGACGAGATGGACAAAAAATTAAAGGAATATCAAGGGATTACTTTTAATTATTCTCAACCTATTTCCGATAATGTGGCCGAAGCAGTTGCTGGATTTAAAGCCGAAAATGGAATAAAAATATATGGAGACAATTTAGAAACTTTGGATAAATATGGAAAGCAAGTACTAGAAGTTATTAAACATATTGATGGTATAAAAGAACCTGGAATTATCAAAAATATTGGACAGCCAGAAATTTCTGTGGTTTTAGATAGAGAAAAAATGGCTCAATACGGCGTATCATTGGCAGATGCTCAATCGGTATTGGAAACTGCTTTCGGTGGAGTTACGGCTTCTACATTATATGATGGGGAAAGAAAATTCGATATCCGTATTCGATACGAACAAGAATATAGAAAAGACGAAAACGATATTGCCCAACTTATGGTACCTACCGAAGACAATGGGCTCATACCTTTAAAAGAAATTTGCAATATAGTTTCTGATAATGGTGCAGCATTTATCTATAGAGATGGGATAAAGCGGTATATAGGAATTAAATTCTCCATACGAGATCGAGATTTGGGAAGTACCATTGCTGAAGCCCAGCAAAAAGTAGGTAAAATAGTATTGCCCGATGGATATTCCTATGGTTGGACTGGTCAATTCGAAAACCAACAAAGGGCTACCAAGAGACTGGGACAAGTGGTGCCTATTTCTTTATTAGGAATCTTTTTCCTCTTATTCATATTATTTGGTAATATAAAAGATACACTATTGGTATTGGCCAATGTTCCTTTTGCGCTGATAGGTGGGATTATAGCCTTGCACCTAACGGGAATTAATTTTGGCATCTCAGCAGGGGTGGGATTTATCGCCTTGTTTGGAATTTGCATTCAAAATGGAGTTATTTTACTTACGGAATTCCATCAAAATATAAAAAATGGTATGTCGGTGGTTGCTGGTATCGTCAAGGGAGTGCAGGCGAGAACCCGTCCAGTTGTGATGACTGCACTGATGGCATCCATTGGGTTAATGCCTGCCGCTTTGTCCACCGGTATTGGTTCAGAATCTCAAAAGCCACTCGCAATTGTTATCATCGGCGGACTGCAATCGGCCACTATTTTAACACTGCTTATTTTCCCAATAATATTTTGGGTGTTCAATAGAACAAAAAATGAAAATATAGATTAGGTTGATGTCCCTCTTCAAAAATTTTGATTTTTTTAATATTTTTTAACTTTAATATTAAAGAGAAAAAACCGTATATTTGCAATCTGAAAAGATAGAGTGTACTATTATTGAAATAGAAATAGTTGAATAATTTAAAATTTTTGTAAAAAAAAGTTTTAATATTCAAAAAAACACTATATTTGCAAACCGAAAAATTTGAATTAATAATTTAAATAATATAAAATCATGGCAAAGGAAACGTTTAATCGTAACAAACCACACTTGAACATTGGTACTATTGGTCACGTTGACCATGGTAAAACTACTCTTACAGCTGCTATTTCTGCTGTATTAGCTAGCAAAGGACTTGCTGAGAAAAGAGACTTCTCTGCAATTGACTCTGCTCCAGAAGAAAAAGAAAGAGGGATCACTATTAATACTTCACACATTGAGTACGAAACTGAAAAAAGACACTATGCTCATGTTGACTGTCCAGGTCACGCCGACTATGTAAAAAACATGGTAACTGGTGCTGCGCAAATGGATGGAGCTATCGTGGTATGTGCTGCGACAGATGGTCCGATGCCTCAGACTAGAGAACATATCTTGCTTTGCCGTCAGGTAAATGTACCTAAGATTGTTGTTTTCATGAACAAAGTTGATATGGTGGATGATGCTGAATTGTTAGAGCTTGTTGAAATGGAGCTTAGAGATTTATTATCTACTTATGACTTTGATGGAGATAACTCTCCAGTAGTTTTAGGTTCAGCTCTTGGAGCGCTTAATGCAGCTACTAGTGGAGACTCAGAAGATAAGTGGTTCAAGTCTGTTGAAGCATTAATGGATGCGGTTGATGAGTGGATCGACGAGCCAGTTAGAGATACTGATAAGCCATTCTTGATGCCAATCGAAGATGTATTCTCTATTACAGGTAGAGGTACTGTTGCAACTGGTAGAATCGAGGCTGGTGTTGTCAACACTGGTGATCCAGTTGATATCGTTGGTATGGGTGATGAAAAATTAACATCAACTATTACAGGGGTTGAGATGTTTAGAAAAATCCTAGATAGAGGTGAAGCTGGTGATAATGTAGGTCTATTGTTGAGAGGTATCGAGAAAACTGACATCAAGAGAGGTATGGTAATCGCTAAGAAAGATTCTGTGAAGCCACACAAGAAATTCAAAGCTTCTGTGTATATCCTTTCTAAAGAAGAAGGTGGTCGTCACACTCCATTCCATAACAAGTATCGTCCTCAGTTCTATGTAAGAACTACCGATGTTACAGGTGAAATCTTCTTACCAGAAGGTGTAGAAATGGTAATGCCTGGTGATAACTTAGAGATCACTGTAGAATTGTTGCAACCAATCGCTCTTAACGAGGGTCTTAGATTCGCGATCAGAGAAGGTGGTAGAACAGTTGGTTCAGGTCAGGTAACTGAAATCATCGACTAATCGATAAAAATAACTAAAGCTTCCGCAAGGAAACTTGCGGAGCTTTTTTAATCTACGGGCATCGTCCAATGGTAGGATACCGGTCTCCAAAACCGTTGATCAGGGTTCGAATCCTTGTGCCCGTGCAAAAGAAAAGACAATGAGTTTAGCAAGTTTTATAAAAGGTTCTATTATCGAGTTCAAAGAGAAAGTAGAGTGGCCAAAATGGCCAGAGCTACAATCTTCTACTATTGTAGTATCTGTCGCGACTCTTATACTTTCGGTATTTACTTTTGGCGTAGATGAATTATTCTCTAAATCTTTAAGAAATATCATTGCCATGTTAATTGGTGTTTTTAACTAATTTAATATTTTCCAACCTATGAGCGATTTGAAATGGTATGTGCTGAAAGCGGTGAGCGGACAGGAAAATAAAGTGAAAAACTACATCGAAAACGAAATGAGAAGATTAGGTTTCGAGGAGTATGTAACTCAAGTAGTTATTCCAACGGAAAAAGTTATCCAAGTTAAAAATGGAAAAAAATCCATTAAAGAAAGACCTTTTTATCCAGGGTATTTAATGGTAGAAGCTAATTTAATAGGTGAAGTACCTCATGTTATTAAGAATATACCAGGAGTTATTTCTTTCTTAAGTTTGACTAAAGGAGGAGAACCCGTACCAATGAGAAAACATGAAGTGGATAAAATGCTTGGTAAAGCAGATGAATTATCTGAATTTGCTCAAGATATCGCTATACCTTACTTAGTAGGTGAAACGGTTAAAGTAATTGATGGTCCTTTTAATGGTTTCAATGGAACAATTGAAAGAATCTTAGAGGATAAACGAAAAATAGAAGTCACTGTTCTCATTTTCGGTAGAAAAACTCCTATGGAACTTAACTACATGCAAGTAGAGAAAATAGTTTAAGAAAATAGAAAGCATTCAAAACTGAATGCTTTTTTTATTAATTATATTTTTGTAAAAAGTTAAGCAACTAATTTGTAGATTCAAATATTATTTATACTTTTGCAAACCAAAATACCGTTTTGTGAAGTGAGATAATCAAGGCGGTAGGAATAATAAATGCTTCCAAACTCATTTAATATTCAAATTTAAAAAACAAAAAATGGCTAAAAAAGTCTTTAAAATGGTAAAACTTCAGGTGAAAGGTGGCGCTGCTAACCCTTCTCCACCAGTAGGTCCTGCATTGGGTTCTGCTGGGGTGAACATCATGGAGTTTTGTAAGCAATTTAACGGAAGAACCCAAGACAAGCCGGGACAAGTTTTACCTGTAGTAATTACAGTGTACGAAGACAAATCTTTTGAATTCGTAATTAAAACTCCTCCTGCTGCAATCCAATTAATGGAAGCTGCGAAAATCAAGGGTGGTTCTGGTGAGCCTAACAGAAACAAAGTTGGGGCTGTATCTTGGGATCAGGTAAAGAAAATCGCTGAAGATAAAATGGGCGATCTTAACTGTTTCACTTTGGACTCAGCATTAACTATGGTTGCAGGTACTGCAAGATCTATGGGTGTAAGAGTAACAGGAACTAAACCAACTAACGCTTAAATCTAACTATTATGGCAAAATTAACAAAAAAGCAAAAAGAAGCTTTAAGCAAATTAGAAAAAGGTAAAGTTTACTCATTGGCAGAAGGTTCTTCTTTGGTGAAAGAAGTAAACACAGCTAAATTTGATGCATCTGTTGACATCGCAGTACGATTAGGAGTAGATCCTAGAAAAGCAAACCAAATGGTGAGAGGCGTAGTTTCTCTTCCTCATGGTACAGGTAAAGATGTTAAAGTTCTTGCATTAGTAACTCCAGATAAAGAAGCAGAAGCGAAAGAAGCTGGAGCTGACTATGTAGGTCTTGATGAGTATCTGCAAAAAATAAAAGAAGGATGGACAGATGTTGATGTTATTGTAACGATGCCATCTGTAATGGGTAAATTAGGTCCATTAGGTAGAGTCTTAGGTCCAAGAGGATTGATGCCGAACCCTAAATCAGGAACTGTAACCCTAGAAGTTGGTAAAGCTGTAGCTGAGGTAAAAGCTGGTAAAATTGACTTTAAAGTTGATAAGTATGGTATTATTCATGCTGCTATTGGTAAAGTTTCTTTCGATGCAGATAAATTGAAAGAAAATGCTACCGAGTTGATTCAAACTTTAATAAAGTTGAAACCAACTGCTGCTAAAGGTACTTATGTGAAGTCAATTTTCTTGTCTTCTACAATGAGCCCAGGAATTGCAATCGATACTAAAGCTGTAAACTAAAATCTGTAAGACATGACAAAAGAAGAAAAAGTATTAGTAATACAGGAAATCAAAGATCTATTGCAAGGTGCTAATGTAGTATATGTTGCAGATCTTGAAGGAATGAATGCTCAAAAGTCATCCGATTTTAGAAGACAAGCATTTAAAAATAATATCAAAATTAAAGTAGTAAAAAATACCTTGCTTCAAAAAGCAATGGAACAGATGGAAGTTGATTTTTCCGAAATGTTCTCTTCTTTTAAAGGTAATTCTGCTTTGATGATCTCCGAAACAGCTAACGCTCCAGCGAAGTTGATTAAGGAATTTAGAAAAAAAGAAGCTACACCAGCTTTGAAATCTGCTTACTTGCAAGAAACTTTCTATATTGGAGACAACAATTTAGAAACGCTTACCAACATCAAATCTAGAGAAGAAATGCTTGGAGAAATCATCGGATTACTTCAATCTCCTATCCAAAGATTGGTGTCTGCATTGCAAAATAAAGCAGAAGCTACAGGTGCAACTACCGAAGAAGTGGAAGCTCCAGCTGTGGAAGAAACACCAGTTGCCGAAGCTCCAGAAGCTCCAGAGGCATCTGCAGAATAATTTCACATTCATAAAAGTCCAACCTTGTTGGCAATGAGAAAAGACTCTCAAAAAAATAAATATAATCGTTCAACAAAAAACATTAACAAAATGTCAGATTTAAAAAATTTAGCGGAAACGCTTGTGAACCTTACGGTAAAAGATGTAAATGAATTAGCTGCTATCCTTAAGGATGAGTACGGAATAGAGCCTGCTGCTGCTGCTGTTGTAGTTGCTGCTGGTGGTGCTGGTGAAGCTGCTGAAGAAAAAACAGAATTCGATGTAATTCTTAAATCAGCTGGTGCTTCTAAATTAGCTATTGTTAAATTAGTTAAAGATTTAACAGGTGCTGGTCTTAAAGAAGCTAAAGATATGGTAGATGGTGCTCCAACTGCTATTAAAGAAGGTATTTCTAAAGACGAAGCTGAAGCTTTGAAAAAACAATTAGAAGAAGCAGGTGCAGAAGTAGAATTGAAATAATTCTCGTTTCATCTTAAATTTTAAATCCTTTCGAAAGAAGGGATTTTTTTTGGTTAAAACCCTCAAGCTGGTGCAAGCGTCACGCTCGTATCCACATCAGGAATTTTGCGAAAATTTTTGAAATAATGGCAATAAGACAAATCGGATACGAACAAGATGCTCGCACCAACAGAAAAAACGCAGACTCGCAATTACGGCATCCTGTCATTGCGAACCCGGCAGATTGCAAAAAGTGCTTCAAGCGAAAATTTGGTTGTCGGGTGTGGCAATCTCATCCAGCAAGTTTTTCGCAGTTTGGATGTTTGCTTTTGTGAGTGGAAAACAAGGATGCTAGATGGGATTGCTTTCCTGATGAATTGGGACATACTGTTCATCGCAAAGACAAAGTGGCGACTCGCAAATAAACTGGCTTTAATGACCAAGTCCATAATCTTTGCTTTTTATTTTTAAATTATTTGTAGAATTCTTTGCGTTATAAAAACCTTGCTTTAATCACGCATTTTCAACAATTTTAGCTTTTATTACATAATTTTTCTTAATTTTAAAATTAATCACGTATATTTGCTCACTAATCTACGCACAAATAGATGAAAACAAATTTACTTTTTACAAGCATATCTACTAAATCCACAATAATGTTTAAGATATTGTTATGGATTTTGGTTGTATTGCCTGTTTTTTCTTTTGCGATAGAATTTTCTGAACCCATTACACAAAACCCTTCACAATTACCCGAAAATTCGGCGATCATATATATGACATCTGGAGCAGTGATGGTGGGAGCAGATGAAATTTATGCCGCAAAAATTATTTATAATGGCAATGCTACCGAAAATTCAAATTTAAACCCTACAACTTCCAAAGAAAAAGCACTTTCTATAAAAAGTAAAAAAGTAGAAACACAGAAAACTACGAAACCAGTTGCTAAAAAAATAGAAAAACAAAGTTCTTTTTTGTTTATTAATTTTCCTTCGAGCGGAAATACATTTAGCCAAAGTTCGGGTTTTTATGCTCACGGTGTAATACCTACAAATTTTAAAGTGCAAAAATTCTCTGCAATTCCGGAAGAAGTTTTTGACAATTTTAAAATTCAAGTTTTCCAAAGAAAGGAAAATTCTTATACCTACCTTTTATTTTCTGCATCCCAACATTGCAGAATTTCTTCTCTCCGTGCACCTCCCGTTGCATAAGAATCAATCCTATTTTAAAAAAAATTAAAATATGCTTGTGAAAATAACTATCTTTTAGGAAATCAATTTTTTAGATAATTTCCTTAAAGATTTTGGTTATTTCTAAATAAAAAATAATGCGAAAGTTTTTTTTACTTTAAAAATTTCGCAAAACAACATTAAACAAATAGAAAATAACATATTATGAAAAAAAGTTTTATTTTGAGGACTGTATTGATGTCCTTATTTCTACTTACAAATTTCATTTCTGCTCAATCCGTTATTTCGGATGTACAATGCTCCAATAATGGAACATTTAATACAGCAGCAGATGATTTTGTTGCTTTTAAATTGAATCCGCAACCGCCAGGTGGTATTGTAGTCCATCCATTTAAGTATAATATTTCCGCTACGTACTTGGGTAATCCAGTAACCATCACAGATATGGCAGGGGTAGCGGTAACGCAAGGCGACTATGGAGAGAACCCTTATTATAGAATTAATAATGGAACTATTGCAGCCGCAGGTAATATCGTAATTACCCTAACAGCACAATTTGGCGCAATGACCCAAGAGGTTGTAAACCTTACCAATCCTGGTACTTGCTCTACTGTGTGTACTGGAGCGTCAACTGGGAATAAAGTAACGTACTATTATGAAAATGTTTTACCTCTAGACCTGTTCACGTCGCAAAATGCAACTTTACCAAAATTTGACGAAGGAACTTCTAGAACATTAACGGGTGTGAAAATTGATTATGGTTTTACTGCATCAGGTAGCGTTAGCGGTGAGAATCGAGCGGCAAACCCTCAGACTGTCAGAATAAAAACTGAAGTTGAACCTTATCAATTTGACATAAATACGGTTGCTCATCCTATTGCTAGTAAAATAATTGTACAAACACCAGGATATCCCACATCTATTCCAGTCGCTGGTGCTGTTTTGGTGCCAGCAAGTGGGGCATGGCCGGGTGATGATCCTGGAGTTGCACCTAATTTTACTCCTTCTACTTTAACAGCTATGGGAAATTATGCGAATACTTGGTTACAAAGTGCACTTGCTTCCGGTATAGACCCGACTACAAATCCGCTTTGGGTAACACAATTAACAGGAAACGCTGGTGATGATGATGATATAACTGTTGCAGTTAACCCTACTTTTGCTTTTAACGCACCCTCAATTAACCTGACAGCTCCATTAGATTTAAATGCATATAAAGGAGCTTCCACATTTCCTATAGCTGTAGATGCCTATGGTTCTATTACTGCTTCTGGTAGTGGCGGTCAATTTTTATTTAGTCAAGCTACAAAGGCCCGGTATTTTGTAAAAGTAGAATATACTTATGATTGTATCAGCCCAATCATTGCAGACAACGACTCTGGAGCACCTATAAACGGAACAATAGGCGGAAGCACAGGAATTAATATTTTCGCTAATGACGTTTTAGGAACAACAACTGGCGTTAATCCAGCAGATGTTATTTTAACAACAGGTACAATTCCAACAGGAATAGTTTTAGATGTAACAACAGGTGCAGTTTCTGTTAATCCAGGAACTCCAGCAGGAAATTATACGTTTACATACCAAATTTGTGAAGTTGCTAACCCAACTAATTGTGATGATGCAGTAGTATCAGTTATGGTAACTTCAAATGTAGTTGCGTTAAGTAATATCACTTGTAATCCTAACGGAACTTTAGAAGATGGTTCAGATGATTACATTACATTTAGTATGTTGGCTCCAGCACCAGTATTGTTTTATGAAGCTCCCTATACTTATTCAGTAACAGCTACTCAGAATGGAAATCCCGTAACGGTAACTTTATCAGATGGTAGCCCAGCTACTAATGTTGGATATAATAGTTTAGCAGAATCATTCAGATTAGCCAATGGTTCGTCTAATAATGGAGATGTTACTGTAACCGTAACACCAAACTGGGGTAGTTATGCTCCAAATTCTATAGTACTTGTAAACCCTGGATCTTGTACTTTGGTAGCTTGTTCAGGAGGTACTAATAAAACAGTAACTTATACTTATCAATCTCCTATACTTTTAAGTGGTGTAAATAATCAAATTTTTATCCCAAAATTTAATCAAACAGGAGGAAAAGTTTTAACGGGTGTGGCTATTAATTACACGAGTAATGCTAGAAATTTTGTAATTATTGAGGGAACGGGTAATGGTGGAAATGAATTTAGTGGAATAATAAAATTCCGTCCACTTTTTAAATACAATGGTGTTAATGTAAGTACTCCAACAGATTATTTGTTATGGCAATCACCAAGTTATGATGGTGGGAATACTTATGATATTTTAGGAACAGGTGTTGGAATAACTGTTCCTGCTCAAGGAGCTTGGACAGGTGATGTATCATCGAGTACTCTTAATGCAATGCCATGGACTTCTAACTCTGTTTATGCAGGTATTGATCCAAGAACCGATCCTAGATGGGTTACTAATATTACAGGTAACAGTACCTTTGATGATGATTTCTATTTTTCACCATTTTATAACACATATAATTATAATGGTTCTGTAAATTATACTAGTGCTACTGATTTAGCCAGTTTTACAGGAGCTTCAGGAAATGTACCATTCACCTATTCTCATAACATTCCAACGATTATGAGTATAGGAGGATACGGAATTTCAAACATATTTACACAAGTATATTTTACAACAACTGTAACCTATACCTATACAGAAACTTGTATTGATGCAGTATTAGACATCAACCAAACCCCTATCAATGTTCCAGTAAGTGGTAATGTAATTACGAATGACGAGTTTACCGGTACCGCTACCGTAACTTCTGCACAGTTTTACAATGCAAGTGGTGTACTAACTAATTTACCAATCGGTACCGCAACACCAGTCTTTACTCCAGCAGGAGTACCAGCAGGAACCATGTTGTTGAATGCGGATGGAACCTACACTTACACACCAACAACTGGTTTTGTAGGAGAAATTCCAGTAAATTATACTTTAACCAATAATTTGGGATCTACAGATTCTACTACATTAACCATTAAGGTTATACCAAATACCGTAGTAGGAAATGACAATCCAATAGCACAGCACGATACCTCTTTCACAGAAGAAGGAGTTTCGGTAAGTTCAACCGTTCTTAATAATGATTCAGATCCAGATGGAGATGCATTAACGGTAACTTCTGCTACAGGACTTACAATAGGAACAGCAACCGTAGTTTCTGGAGTAAATGCAGCAGGAACACCAGTTGCTAATGCCGGAACAGTACAGTTGAATGCCAATGGAACTTACACGTACGTACCTGCAGCAGGATTCGTAGGAACAGTAAATCCTTTACCTTACGTAATCAGTGATGGAAATGGTGGAACAGCAACCGCAAACATCTACATCACCGTAGTTGGCGCAGGTTCTACCACCAATAATACGTTTGCGAATGATGATGCCAATACAGCACCGAAAGGCGTAACGATGACAGGAAATGTGAAAACGAATGATACCGACCCAGAAGGAAATACAACCACAGTTACGGCTGCAACAGTATTCTCTGTAAATGGCGTAGCAAACGGAACAGCATTAACAATCGGAACAGCAACAGTAATTCCAGGAGTAGGAAGTGTTACCTTAAATGCTAATGGAACTTACAGTTTTGTACCAGTAGCAACTTATGTAGGAACCGTAGTAATCCCTTACACAATTTGTGATAATGGCGTACCACAAGCATGTGATCAAGCTACACTAGAACTTACGAGTTTGGATCTTGCAGTTTGCTATGAACTGCCAAACACTGGAACTGCAGGAGTAGATACCAAACACGGTATCACCTTACTACAAAGAGCAGGTGTTGATAACGGCAACTGGCCAATGAACCGCAGCTCGGCGCACACCGCACTGGAATCCAACACCAAAGGATTTGTGATCACCAGAGTGCCGACTTCCGGTCTGTCTGCTATTACCAATCCTGTAGAAGGGATGATGGTGTATGACACTACGGCGAAATGTCTGAAAATCTACGTGGTGGACAATACCACACCGGCGAACACTGGCTGGAAGTGCTTCAGCACACCGGCTTGTCCATAATCATTAATCCAGAGGTCGTGGTCGTACGATAACGGCCTCTGTTTTTAAATTCATTTAAAATAAAAAAAGTAATGAAATCATTAGCTAAATTAACCCTTATCGCAGCTGCAGTCCTTTCCGGAGGCGCTTCTGCACAGGTCATTATCGGTGATGCCGTGGGTACCGCTCCGGCAGCACAAAAAACCTCTGTCCTTCTGGAATTTGCCAATACCAACAACAAAGGCATTATCCTGCCTTATGTAAGAACTAAATCTACTGCTCCAACCGAAGGTTCCATCATATTGGATGCTTCTAATCCGGCAGATGCACGAGTGAAATATTACAACGGAAGCTGGGTGGACCTCAGCGGGCAGGGTGCCGATATTAGCACCATCCTCAATACACAGCCTACTACAGTAACGGAACCTACTGAAGCAAAAACCATCATCGGTGCGAGTACAAGTTCTGTTACAGATGGCGTTTTGGTTCTAGAATCTACAACAAAAGCGATGGTACTGCCTCAGGTGGACGATGTGAACAATATTCCCAGCCCAAGCCCGGGTATGATAGTATTTGTAAGAAAGGAAGGTTCTGAGAGATTGGCTGTATTCAACGGGTCAACTTGGGGCTTCTGGAAGCCGTAAGCGACTTAGTTAAATTTATTTTTAACAAAACTTTATAACAGACCATCTCTTCGGAGATGGTTTTTTACTTGTGAAATCGAATTGGTTTTCGTAAATTTGCACTCCTTTTGGCGCTAACCATTGTACATAAATCACTAAAATATTGTAAATCAGCTCTTTCGATTGATTCGGAAGGGGTTTCGTGTTTTAGGGATTTACGTCAGTTTACCGCCGAAAGAAAAAATTGAAAAGAATATTTTGTACTACGCCGTGAAAAGATATACCGGTGTTGCAATTTAGATAAAGAATCTGGATTATATAGAAAATTTAAGGCTAATTTTGATAGCGCCAATGTCAATGCCTTTTTTTTTAGATCCAAATTTCTTTTTCTGATATTTTTTAGTGAAATCAAAATGTTTTTTAACCCTTCGTTCTATTTTTTATGAGTAAAACATCAAAAACTCAACAAAACGAAAGACGACATGAGCGTGTGAATTTCTCAGCTGTAAAAGGTAAGGTAATAACGCCAGATTTCTTAGATGTTCAGATTGAATCATTTAAAGAGTTCTTCCAGTTAGACACCCTTCCAGATGCTAGAAAACACGAAGCATTGTACAAAACTTTCGAAGAAAACTTCCCAATTACCGATTCTAGAAACCAATTCGTATTAGAATTTTTAGATTATTTGGTAGATTCTCCTCGTTATTCAATCAACGAATGTGTGGAGAGAGGATTAACTTATTCAGTTCCATTAAAGGCGAGGCTGAAATTGTACTGTACAGATCCAGAACACGAAGAATTTCAAACTGTAATTCAAGATGTTTATTTAGGTCCGGTACCTTATATGACGCCATCGGGATCATTTATCATCAATGGGGCAGAAAGGGTAGTAGTTACTCAATTGCACCGTTCTCCAGGGGTGTTCTTTGGACAGACCTATCACGCGAATGGTACTAAATTGTATTATTCCAGAATTATTCCTTTCAAAGGATCTTGGATGGAATTTACAACCGATATTAACTCGGTAATGTATGCCTATATTGACCGTAAAAAGAAATTGCCTCTTACTACTTTGTTAAGAGCAATAGGGTACGAATCGGATAAGGATATTCTTCAAATTTTTGATTTAGCAGAAGAAGTAAAAGTTTCTAAAGCGGCTCTGAAAAAAGTAGAAGGAAGAACCTTAGCAGCTAGGGTATTAAATACTTGGTTCGAGGATTTCGTGGATGAAGATACCGGAGAATTGGTGTCTGTTGAAAGAAATGAAATTATCTTGGATAGAGAAACTGTTCTGGAAAAAGAACACTTAGATCTTATTCTAGAAGCTGGTGTAAAAACTATTTTGATTCATAAAGAAAATTCAGGTGAATTTTCCATTATTCAAAATACTTTACAAAAAGACCCTACCAATTCCGAAATAGAAGCGGTAGAATATATCTATAGACAGTTAAGAAACGCAGATCCACCTGATGCAGAAACTGCAAGAGGTATTATCGATAAACTCTTTTTCTCAGAACAAAGATATTCTTTGGGAGAAGTAGGTCGTTATCGTTTAAATAAAAAATTAGGTTTAAATATCCCAACAGAAACTGAAGTATTAACCAAAGATGATATCATCTCTATCGTTCGTCATTTGATTGAATTAGTAAACTCTAAAGCAGAAGTTGATGATATTGACCACCTTTCTAACCGTAGAATTAAAACGGTTGGTGAACAATTGGCAGGTCAGTTTGGCGTTGGTCTTTCCAGAATTGCAAGAACCATTAGAGAAAGGATGAATGTTCGTGACAACGAAATATTTACACCTGTAGATTTGGTTAATGCTAAGACCCTAACATCTGTAATCAACTCATTCTTCGGAACCAACCAGCTATCTCAGTTTATGGACCAAACCAATCCATTGTCAGAGGTAACGCATAAAAGAAGACTTTCCGCTCTAGGACCTGGAGGTTTATCCAGAGAAAGAGCCGGTTTCGAGGTACGAGATGTTCACCATACTCACTATGGTAGAATTTGTCCTATCGAAACTCCGGAAGGGCCGAACATTGGTTTGATTTCTTCTTTAGGATTGTTTGCGAAAATTAACAATCTTGGATTTATCGAAACGCCGTACAGAAAAGTAGAAAATGGAAAAGTAAATCTTTCGGACGCACCTATTTACCTTAACGCAGAAGATGAAGAAGGTAAAGTAATTGCTCAAGCGAATGTGGAAATGTCGGATTCAGGAGAATTTCAAACGGATAGAATTATTGCTCGATTGGATGGAGACTACCCTGTAGTTAATGGCAGTCAAGTAGATCTAGTGGATGTAGCTCCAAACCAAATTTCTGGTATATCGGCTTCCCTAATTCCTTTCCTAGAGCATGATGATGCGAACCGTGCATTGATGGGCTCCAACATGATGCGTCAGGCAGTACCTTTGTTGCAACCACAAGCACCAATTGTAGGTACAGGTCTGGAAAAACAAGTAGCACAGGATTCTCGTGTATTAATTAATGCGGAAGGAACTGGTATTGTAGAATATGTAGATGCAGAAAAAATCATCATTAAGTACGATAGAACGGAAGATGAGGATTTGGTTCAATTTGAATCGGCTACCAAAACTTATACCCTTCCTAAATTTAGAAAAACCAACCAATCTACAACCATTACCCTAAAACCAATTGTAAGAGTGGGGGAAACGGTAGAAAAAGGACAGGTGCTTTGTGGTGGTTATGCTACTGAAAACGGTGAATTGGCCTTGGGTAGAAACTTAGTTGTGGCCTTCATGCCTTGGAAGGGATACAACTTTGAGGATGCTATCGTAATTAATGAAAAGGTAGTAAGAGAAGACTGGTTTACCTCCATCCATGTGGATGAATATTCTTTGGAAGTAAGAGATACCAAACTAGGAATGGAAGAATTAACTTCGGATATTCCAAATATTTCTGAAGAAGCAACCAAAGATTTGGACGAAAACGGAATGATCCGTATCGGTGCCGAAGTAAAACCTGGAGATATTATGATTGGTAAGATTACTCCTAAAGGAGAATCCGACCCAACGCCAGAGGAAAAACTTCTTCGTGCCATTTTTGGAGATAAAGCCGGAGATGTAAAAGATGCTTCATTGAAAGCAGATTCTTCCTTGAGAGGAGTGGTAATCAATAAAAAACTATTCTCAAGAAACATCAAAGACAAAAAGAAAAGAGCAGAGGAAAAATTGAAGTTGGAGGAAATTGAAAATAAATATAAAAAACAATTTACCGAACTTAGAAATACCCTAATCGAAAAACTTAACACCCTAGTTAGTGGAAAAACTTCCCAAGGAGTACAAAACGACCTAGAAGAAGAAGTAATCGGTAAAGGTGCTAAATTTACCCTTAAACTTTTACAATCAGTTGAAGATTATGTAAATATTAGTGGTTTGGATTGGACGGTAGATCAAGACAAAAACGACTTGATCAATCAGTTAATTCATAACTATAAAATTAAATACAACGACATTTCCGGAATTAAAAACCGTGAGAAATTTGCTATTTCCATCGGGGACGAATTGCCAGCAGGTATCATGAAGTTGGCCAAAGTGTATATCGCGAAGAAAAGAAAACTGAATGTAGGAGATAAAATGGCGGGTCGTCACGGTAACAAAGGGATTGTTTCTCGTATCGTTCGTGAAGAAGATATGCCATTCTTAGAAGATGGGACACCAGTAGATATTGTATTGAATCCACTAGGGGTACCTTCTCGTATGAACATCGGTCAGATTTATGAAACTGTTTTAGGTTGGGCTGGTAAAAACATGGGACTCAAGTTTGCAACGCCAATTTTTGATGGGGCAAGCCTTGAACAAATTACTGAATATACCGAACAAGCAGGTGTACCTAAATTCGGATCTACTCACCTTTATGATGGTGGAACTGGAGAAAGATTCACCCAGCCAGCAACAGTTGGAGTAATTTATATGCTGAAACTAGGACACATGGTAGATGATAAAATGCATGCTCGTTCTATTGGTCCATATTCATTAATTACCCAACAGCCATTAGGAGGTAAAGCTCAATTTGGTGGTCAGCGTTTTGGAGAGATGGAGGTTTGGGCTCTAGAAGCTTTTGGAGCATCCAATATCTTGAGAGAAATCCTAACCGTGAAATCGGATGATGTAATGGGAAGAGCCAAAACTTATGAAGCCATTGCTAAAGGAGAAGCAATGCCTGAACCAGGTATTCCAGAATCCTTCAATGTATTGCTACATGAGTTACAAGGACTAGGATTGGATGTAAGACTAGAGGAGTAATTTTGAATTTTGAAGACTGAATTTTGAACCCTTTCAAATTCATGAATCCAAAATCCAAAATCCAAAATTTAAAATCTAAAGAAAAATGTCAAATAAAAATAAATCAAGCAGATTTAGTAAAATCACCATCGGTTTAGCATCTCCCGAGTCTATTCTTCAAGAATCAAGAGGGGAAATTCTAAAGCCGGAAACGATTAACTATAGAACCCACAAACCAGAAAGAGATGGTTTGTTTTGCGAAAAAATCTTTGGCCCTATCAAAGACTACGAATGTGCCTGCGGAAAATACAAAAGAATCCGTTACAAAGGGATTGTCTGCGACCGTTGTGGGGTGGAAGTAACCGAGAAAAAAGTGCGTAGAGAAAGAGTAGGACACATCAACTTGGTAGTTCCTGTGGCTCATATCTGGTATTTCCGTTCTTTACCGAACAAAATTGGTTACCTTTTAGGTTTGCCTTCCAAGAAATTGGACATGATCATCTACTACGAAAGATATGTAGTGGTACAACAAGGTATAGCTAAAAAAGCCGACGGTTCAGATTTCGACCCAATGGAATTCCTTACCGAGGAAGAATATTTGGACATCATGGATACCCTTCCAATCGAGAACCAATATTTGGACGATAGCGATCCTAATAAATTCATCGCCAAAATGGGTGCTGAAGCTATTGAAGAACTTTTGAAAAGAATCGATTTGGACGCATTGTCTTTTGAATTAAGACACAAAGCACACAACGAAGGATCAAAACAAAGAAGAACAGAAGCATTAAAAAGACTCAATGTGGTTGAAGCACTTAGAGGTGCCAATACCCGAATGGTCAATCGTCCAGAATGGATGGTTATGCGTGTGCTTCCGGTTATCCCACCAGAACTAAGACCTTTGGTACCATTGGATGGAGGGCGTTTTGCTACCTCCGACCTTAACGACCTTTACCGTAGAGTAATCATCAGAAACAACCGTTTGAAGAGATTATTGGAAATTAAAGCTCCTGAGGTAATCCTAAGAAACGAGAAACGAATGCTTCAGGAATCGGTAGATTCATTATTCGATAATACCAGAAAATCTTCTGCTGTAAAATCCGAATCGAATAGACCATTGAAGTCACTTTCAGATTCATTGAAAGGTAAGCAAGGTCGTTTCCGTCAGAACTTATTAGGGAAAAGGGTGGACTATTCTGCTCGTTCCGTAATTGTCGTTGGACCAAGCCTACAATTGCACGAGTGTGGTCTTCCTAAAGATATGGCTGCTGAACTTTACAAACCATTCATCATTCGTAAACTCATCGAAAGAGGAATTGTAAAGACCGTAAAATCAGCCAAAAGAATCATCGACAGAAAGGAACCTGTAGTATATGATATCCTAGAAAATGTGATGAAAGGACATCCTGTACTATTGAACAGGGCACCTACTTTGCACAGACTTGGGATACAGGCTTTCCAACCGAAAATGATCGAAGGAAAAGCAATCCAATTGCACCCATTGGTAACTACGGCCTTCAACGCCGATTTTGATGGTGACCAAATGGCGGTACATTTACCGCTAGGGCCAGAAGCAATCTTAGAAGCTCAATTGTTGATGTTGGGATCTCAAAATATCTTGAACCCAGCCAACGGATCTCCAATTACCGTACCTTCTCAAGACATGGTATTGGGTCTGTATTTTATGACCAAACAATTGGATTCTACCGATACCATGAAGGTAAAAGGTGAAGGATTGGCATTCTATTCTCCAGAAGAAGTAGAAATCGCTTATGCTGAAGGACAAGTATCTCTAAATGCAAAAGTAAGATGTAAACTTCCAGTTAAAAATGAAGAAGGTGAACTCGTTACTAAACTTATCCCTACAACCGTTGGTAGAATTTTATTTAATCAAATTGTACCAAAACAAGTAGGCTATATCGATGAGCTTTTAACTAAAAAATCACTTCGTAATGTTATTGGTAGAATTTTGGCAGAAACCGACTTCCCAACAACAGTAAAGTTCCTAGACGAAATGAAAGATCTAGGATATTCCAACGCCTTCAAAGGTGGTCTTTCTTTCTCCCTAGGAGATATCGTTGTTCCTGAAGAAAAAAGAGGAATGATTGCAAAAGCCGTGGAAAATGTTAACGAAATTACTGGAAACTATAACATGGGTCTTATTACAGACACCGAAAGATACAACCAGGTAATTGATGTTTGGACCAATACCAATGCCGGACTTACCGAAATGATTATGAGCAGAATGAAGACCGACCAAGGTGGGTTTAACTCTGTGTTCATGATGCTCGATTCTGGTGCAAGGGGGTCTAAAGAACAGATCCGTCAGCTCTCCGGAATGAGAGGTTTGATGGCCAAACCACAAAAAGCTGGAGCCGTAGGTGCTGAAATTATCGAAAACCCAATCGTTGCGAACTTTAAAGAAGGACTTTCCATCTTGGAGTACTTTATCTCTACCCACGGGGCGAGAAAAGGTCTTGCAGATACCGCTCTTAAAACAGCCGATGCGGGTTATCTTACCCGTCGTTTGGTGGATGTGGCACAAGATGTTATCATTACCGAAGACGACTGTGGAACGCTTAGAGGAACTGAAATTTCTCCATTGAAGAAAAATGATGAAATCGTTGAAAAACTTTCTGAAAGAATCTTAGGTAGAGTTTCATTACACGATATCTACGATCCAGAATCCGATGAAATAATTGTTCATGCTGATACCATTATCAATGAAGAATTAGCAAAAACAATAGAAAATACAGGAATCGAAACGGTAGAAGTTAGATCTCCTCTTACTTGTGAAGCCAAAAAAGGTATTTGTGCCAAATGTTATGGTAGAAACTTGGCAACGGGTAAACCAATTCACATGGGAGAGGCTGTAGGTGTAATCGCTGCACAATCTATTGGTGAACCTGGAACACAGCTTACCCTTAGAACCTTCCACCAAGGGGGTACTGCAGGGAATGTCTCTGTAAATCCTTCCATCGTTGCTAGAAGAGATGGTATCGTAGAAATGGACGAATTAAGAACCATTGCTTCAGAAGATGAGTTTGGAAATCTTAGAGATGTTGTTGTATCTCGTTCAACAGAATTCCGTTTGGTAACCGATAACGAAGCCAGAACTCCGCTAATGGTGGCAAACATTCCTTATGGATCAGAAATCTCTGTTAAACCAGGGGATAAAGTGAAAAAAGGTGATGTCATCTGTAAGTGGGATCCTTATAACGCGGTTATTATTGCAGAAACTTCGGGTAAAGTAGAGTACGAAGACATTATCCAAGGGGTTTCTTTCCAATTGGAAATCGACGAACAAACTGGTTTCGAAGAAAAAGTAATCTCAGAATCAAGAAATAAAAAAGCCGTTCCTACCCTAAAAGTAGTGGACTCCAAAGGAGTGGAACAAAAGGGCTATAACCTACCAGTTGGCGCTCACCTTATGGTAAATGATGGTGAGAAAATTAAGGCAGGTAAAATCTTAATTAAAATCCCAAGAAAATCTGCAAAAGCAGGGGATATCACCGGAGGTCTTCCGAGAGTTACCGAACTTTTCGAAGCAAGAAACCCTTCTAACCCTGCTGTTGTAACAGAGATAGATGGTGTAGTTTCTTATGGTAAAATTAAGAGAGGTAACCGAGAATTAATTGTAGAGGCCAAAACAGGGGAAAGAAAAACTTATTTAGTGAAACTTTCCAACCAAATTTTGGTTCAAGAGAATGACTTCGTTAGAGCAGGAACATCTCTATCCGATGGTTCCATCACACCAGACGACATCCTAAGAATCAAAGGATCTACCGCAGTACAAGAGTACTTAGTGAACGAAATTCAAGAAGTATATCGTTTGCAAGGGGTGAAAATTGACGACAAACATTTCGAAATCATCGTGAGACAAATGATGACTAAAGTAATGATTGTGGATGGTGGCGATACTCAATTCTTAGAAGGTGCCTTAGAACATAAACTGGATTTCTTGGAAGAAAACAACCGTATCTTCGGAATGAAAGTAGTGGTAGATGCTGGTGATTCTTCTGAATTCCAACCAGGACAAATGATTACCGCAAGAGAATTGAGAGACGAAAACTCTAAATTGAAAAGAGAAGACTTACAATTGGTACAAGTAAGAGAAGTGCTTCCTGCAACTGCATCTCCAGTATTGCAAGGGATTACAAGAGCAGCATTACAAACCAAATCCTTCATGTCGGCAGCTTCCTTCCAAGAAACAACCAAAGTACTCAACGAGGCTGCGGTGGCAGGTAAAGTGGACGAATTGAACGGTTTGAAAGAAAATGTAATTGTAGGACACAGAATTCCTGCAGGTACCGGGCTTAAAACTTACCAAAATGTAATAGTAGGCTCTAGCAAAGAGTTTGAAGATATCAACTAAAATTTTTTAATTTCTGGTTTCAAGTTTCAACTAAAATGATATATTTGCATACTTGAAACCAGAATTATTAATATAAAAATTTAACTTAAAAAAAATTATCATGGACAACCAAAATCCACAAGATGGAAACATCAACATTCAATTAAACGAAATGGTAGCTGCTGGGGTATATTGTAACTTAGCGTTGGTAAATCACTCTCCATCTGAGTTTGTACTAGACTTCATCCAAATGATGCCAGGAGTACAACAAGCCAATGTGAGATCTAGAGTTATCTTGGCTCCTTTACATGCAAAAAGAGTATTGAATGCTCTTCAACAAAATATCGCTAACTACGAACAACAATTTGGAGAAATCAAAGAAGTTGAGCCTTTCGTAATTGGTGGTAACAATGTAAATGCTTAATAAAAACATTAGTTGAATTAATTTTAACTAACAAATATCATAAATCTCGGCTACGGTCGAGATTTTTTTTGCTCAATACTCGCTCTATCGTCTCTGTATCATTTTGTTTTATTCCCTAAATTTGCACGGCTATGACCCAAAGAAAAATCATACATATCGATATGGATGCCTTTTTTGCTTCGGTGGAGCAAAGAGATTTTCCCGAACTTCGTGGGAAACCTATTGCCGTGGGTGGAGAACATAGAGGGGTGGTTGCTGCCGCCAGCTACGAAGCAAGAAAATTTGGGGTACGCTCTGCAATGCCCAGTAAAATGGCCAAAGAAAAATGCCCACAACTTATCTTCGTGTTGCCGAGATTTGCCCGTTACAAAGAAGTGTCCAGACAAATTCACGAAATTTTCCATCAATACACAGATCATGTAGAACCACTTTCCTTGGACGAAGCTTATTTGGATGTAACACAAAACAAAAAAAATATAGCCTCTGCCAATCAAATAGCCAAAGAAATAAGACAAAAAATTTTTGAAACCACAGGGCTTACCGCATCCGCAGGAATATCCATCAATAAGTTTTTGGCAAAAGTAGCCTCAGACATCAATAAACCCAATGGTCAAAAAACCATACACCCCGATAAAATGTTGGCATTTCTGGAAAAATTACCCATTGAAAAATTTTACGGAATAGGGAAAGTAACTGCCAACAAAATGCATGGAATGCATATATTTAACGGTGCTGATCTCAAGGAAAAATCTTTGGACTATCTTCAATATCATTTCGGTAAAAGTGGTTTGTATTACTATCATGTCGTTCGTGGTGTGCATAACGGAGAAGTAAAAGCCAATAGATTACAAAAATCAGTAGCCGTAGAACATACTTTTTGGGACGACTTGGTAGATGATGATGAAATTCAAAACCAACTGATAAAATTGAGCGAAGAATTGGAAAATAGACTCCTAAAAAAAGAAATCAAAGGCAAAACACTCACCCTTAAAATTAAATACAAAGACTTTACTCAATACACCCGAAGTAAAACACTCAACCATTATTTTGAAACCCAACACGATTTTTTGGAAATAGCACAACAACTCTGGCAACTAAGACCCTTCAACAAAGCGGTTCGCCTCTTAGGTTTATCCATTTCAAATCTTAATATCCACGAAAAAAAGCAAATTTCAGTACAATTACAATTCCCATTCGAGGTCGGTTTTGTTGAGGATTAAATGCGGTTGCTTTCTATTCAGAACGCTTTATTTTTCAATGGGGTATTTTACAAATAAAGTCCCATTAATTTTAAAAAAAACTGTATTTTTGTCGCTTGAATTTTTACACCAATTCAAAACCAAATACAAATTAATTTTTTATCAATTCATAATGGAACAAAACAAAGGCTTAGATAAAAAGCAACTGATTAGTTTTTTCGTGTTCTCCATGGTTCTCATGGGATTTTTATTCTATTTCCAATCCAGAGATCAACAAAAAGAAGCCGAAGCAAAAGCCAATCAGCCAAAAGTAGAACAAACACAAGCCAATCCTATTGTTGCGCCTAATCCTACAGCAACTGCAGGGCCTAATGTACAACTGAAAAACAACGAATTGGCATTGGAGTTTTCCAATTTGGGAGGATATATTTCTAATGTAGAATTATTAGAATACAAAGCCTACAATCCCAAAACAGACAAAGCAGATTTGCCTTTGATGTTGATCGACAAAAATACTTCCAACTACGGGTTCCAGTTCAAAGACAAAAGCGGAAAATTAATAGATACCAAAAACCTAGTTTTCACTCCGGTGGTTAATGGTAACACCGTTACACTTTCCACCAATATTAGTGGTGCTACTCTTCAGTTTGTCTATACCCTTTTGCCAAAATATACTGTCGATTTCAAAGTAAAATCCAGTGGACTTACACAAATTACGGCAGATGCCCACGCAACATTCGATTGGAACAATTCTGTGAAAAATTTTGAAAAAGGCCGCTCTCAGGAAGAGCAACATACAGAGTTTGGCTATGCTTTCAATAATTACGGATCCTACGATTATGATGGTAGAACAACCATGGACGAAACCAAAGAAACCCTCAATTGGTTGGCCATCAAACAACAATTTTTTACTTCGATAATTGAACCTAAAAGCGGATTTACCCAATCCAAAGGAGAGCAAGAAGCACTACCAGAAGGAAATATACTGAAGAAATTTCAATTTCAAGGACAAGTACCTATGACAGGGAGTGAGCTAAATCAAGATTTTTCGTGGTATTTCATGCCCTTGGATTTAAAATTATTAGAAGAATATAAAGGCAAAGAGTTCGATCAAATTTTACCTCTCGGTTGGTCTTTTATTGGGACACTCAACCGATATTTCTTTATTCCTGTTTATGATTTCATCGGAACATGGGGACTTACTGCCGGATGGGTTATCTTTATGCTTACCATTATCGTTAAACTGATTACTTCTCCTATTATGTACAAACAGCACAAGCTAAGTGCAATGATGAAGGTTATTCGTCCAGAAATAGACGAGGTAAATGCAAAATACAAAGATGCCGACCCAATGAAAAAGCAACAAGCAACCATGGAAGTGTACCGAAAAGCAGGGGTAAACCAAATGGCAGGTTGTTTGCCGGCACTTATTCAGATTCCAATTTTCTACGCATTATTCCGATTATTCCCTAACCTAATCGGTCTAAGAGGAGATAGTTTCTGGTTTGCCAAAGACCTTACAGCCTACGACGATGTCATCCGTTGGTCCACCAATATACCACTAATTGGAAGCCACATCAGTATTTTTGCCGTTGCTTGTACTGTGGTTATCCTTATCTACACCATTATGACTTCTGGGCAAATGCAACAACCCGTACAAGAAGGAATGCCAAACATGAAGGTACTGATGTATATTTTCCCAATCACCTTCTTCTTCTTCCTCAACTCGGCTCCTTCCGGTTTGTCGTGGTACTATTTCGTGTCCAATGCCATCAACATTATCATTATCCTTGTGATTAAATACTGGATTTTAGACGAAAAGAAAATACACGCCCAAATCCAAGCCAACAAAGCGCAACCAAAAAAAGAAGGAAAATTCCAGAAAAAAATGCGCGAAATGATGGAACAAGCACAAGAACAACAAAAATACGCCGAACAACAAAAGAATAAAAAGAAGTAAATACTTTATCACCACATAAAAACCCCGAAGATGCACCATGTATTTTCGGGGTTTTATTTTTTTAGGAGCAGACAAAGTATTCCCCGTTTCGTAGGTCGTGCCTGCTTTTCGTTACAATCTTGGGCTCGTTCCTCACCCAAGGATTTCCACTGCAATCAGGGCTAGAACATAGGGGGTTGCCCCGCTCCAAAGCATTCGTTTTATGTTCAATTAGTCATAGTTCAAACGGAAAGACCTTCTGTGGTGTGGTGTAGGTCCCAATAATTTTAATGCTTCCCGATGTTGCTTCGTGGCATAACCCATATTCTTATCCCAACCATATTGTGGGAACTCCTCATGCAAAACCATCATTTTTTGATCTCTATAATTTTTTGCCAAAATAGACGCTGCAGCAATGCTCAATACTTTAGCATCACCTTTAATCACACAAATATGAGGCGTAAAAGGATAGGGATGAAACTTATTACCATCCACCAATATAAGTTCAGGACGGGTTTTTAATTGGTCCAAAGCCAAATGCATCGCATGTATAGAGGCATTCAGTATATTGTGGCTGTCAATGTACGAAGGAGGAAGCTCAGCAATCGCAAAGTCCAACGCAACAGATTTTATGTAATCGTCCAATTGCAAGCGGTTTTTGGCATTCAATTTCTTGGAGTCGTTGATGAGCCTAGCATCCGTCTTTTTGTCTAAGATAACTGCCGCTGCAACTACAGGTCCACAGAGACAACCTCTTCCCACCTCGTCGCATCCAGCTTCAATATATTCATCTGTCCATGATTGTACTAATCCCATATCACTAGTTTGTGTGTAAAAATACACCGTTTTGTACAAGTACAGAAATTGATTTTTAGGAGTTGAAGTTATCAAGTGACAAATTCGTATTTACTCTATATTGTCAATAGAAATTATAAGTTTACCAATTGAGCAAATGCTCAGATTCTAACGATAAATTAGTACTTTTGCACAGCGCAACAAAAAACAAGTCAATGAAACCATCTTTAGCAAAAGGAACCAGAGATTTTACTGCAATAGAAGTAAGTAGAAGAAAATACATCATCGGAATTCTACAAAATAATTTTGAACTTTTTGGTTTTCAGCCTCTGGAAACACCTAGTTTTGAAAATCTGTCCACCCTAACCGGAAAATACGGCGAGGAAGGAGATCGTTTGATTTTTAAAATTCTAAACTCAGGAGATTTTTTAGATAAAATTTCAACCGAAGAATTGGCAGAAAAAAAGTATAAGTCATTAACTCCTAAAATTTCCGAAAAGGCACTTCGTTACGACCTTACAGTTCCATTTGCACGATTTGTTGCCATGAATCAGAACAATCTTGTTTTCCCTTACAAGCGCTACCAAATACAGCCAGTTTGGCGTGCCGATCGACCACAAAAAGGGCGATACCGAGAGTTCTACCAATGCGATGCCGATGTGGTGGGCAGCAACAGTCTTTGGCAAGAGGTAGATTTGGTGCAATTGTATCTTACATCTTTTAAAGAATTGGGAATAGATGTTCATTTGCACATTAATAACCGAAAAATACTATCTGGTTTAGCAGAATACGCTGGAATTACAGAACAACTCATCGATTTTACTGTAGCTTTGGATAAGCTGGATAAAATTGGGAAAGAGGGTGTAGTAAAAGAAATGTTGGAGAAAAATATTCCTCAAACCTCAATTGATGTGTTGGATTTTTTATTTCATCCTGCCGGAAGTGCTTTAGAAAACCTACAAATGCTCAGAGACAAATTTCAAGATATCCCCGTAGGACTACAAGGGGTTGATGAATTGTCGTTTGTCATTAACCAATCTATTGCTTTGGGAATTAGCGAAGAAAATTTAAAATTCGACATCACCTTAGCCAGAGGATTGGATTACTACACCGGTGCGATTTTCGAAGTTAAAGCCAAAAATGTTGCCATGGGCTCTATAGGTGGCGGTGGTAGATATGATAATTTAACTGAGGTTTTCGGTGTGAAAAATATTCCGGGAATTGGTATTTCTTTTGGTTTGGATAGGATATACCTCGTTATGGAGGAGTTGGGGCTTTTCCCAAAAAATGCGGCTACACAAGTACACTATTTATTTGCCAATTATGGTGAATTTGAAGCAAGGGAAGCGCTGAAGATTATTGGAAAACTAAGACAAAAAGGAATTGTAGCCGAATTATACCCTGAAACGAAAATGAAAAAATTCTTTGCCTACTCAGAAAAACGAGGGGTGGAAAATTTGGTGTTCTTAGGCGAAACGGAACTCCAAAACCAAAGCATCACCGTGAAAAATCAAACTACAGGTGAACAAAAAACCATGAGCATCCAAGAATTTTTAGCCTAAAAGAGGATGTCATCAATATAAAGCATAGCAAAAAATACCACCAAAAGGTGGTATTTTCTGTAAAAAAAACTATATGAATGTAAAACTAAAGTCTTTAATTTAAGGATTTACTTTGTCTTTGTTTTGTAAATCGTTTAATTTTTCTTGCGCTTGAGAAGCTAACTCCTCTGCTTTTTCTTTCAATTCATTTCCGAATTTGTTTAAATTATCTTTGGCAGAGTTGAGTTTGTCTTTTATGGCTTGTTGTTCTTCTGGTGTAGATTTTTTGTATTTCCAAAATGCTAAAGCTCCTAAACCGAGTAATGCCAATAGTCCTTTTGTTTTGTTTCCCATGATTTAATGTTTTAATTGTTATTGCTTTCTACAATGTAAAATGTATGCCAAAATGGATTTTCTTATTATAAAATTTTGTTAATATTTTCTTATTAATTTTATAAAATTCTGTTTTTCCCATAGATTGTTTTTAGGATATCTTCAAAAAAAGATTTTAGATAATGGTTGATACGATGCAAAAAGAGGGTAAAATCATTATTTGTATTCTTATATGATTTTGACACTGAATGAAAAATAGTCTGCGTATTAAATTTTTAGATGGAGTAAAAATTAAAACTTAGATAGGAAATGATATGTCAAAAAGAAACAAAAAAAATCCTGAATTGGTTTCAGGATTTTTACAAGGATAAAAAAAAGAGAATGTTACTGTACTGGGATGTCGGTAAACGATCCATAGACTTTGGTAATGGCACCGCTTCCCGAACTACTTGCTTCAAAAGTTCCAGAAGCTTTCCCCGATTCATTTTTTGTAATAATTACTTTACCTGTGATTGTCCCCGAAGATGGGAATCCTGAAAAATAGAATGCATTACCCGATGTTGCTAAATCATAAGTGGCTGGTGAAGTGCCAGTAAGGTTTATTTCGAACAAAGTTCCTGAAGTTGTTGTGCTTCCTTGAAAAGCAAAGATGGATTTGTACAAGGTACGCAACTCTGCAGAGCCAGCATTTTTGGCTGTTGCTGTGGGGGTGTTTTCGTGCCAAACAAAGCCAGTTTGATTTTGAGGACTAACACCTATAGGTGTATCATCTGAAGAACTGGAGCAAGAGGATGTACATAGCAATACAATTGCCAACGGTAGATAAATTAACTTTTTCATCGTTTTAGTTTTTTATTATTTTGAAAGATTTTAGGGTTTTTGTTCCTTGTATTATTAGCTCGTACACTCCTTTGGTCAAATGTGATTTATCTAAAGTGTTCATGTCTTTTTTCAAACTTTCGGTTGAAATATGTTTGCCACTGAGGTCATAAATGGTCATTTGACAATCTTCATTTACCTGTATATTGAGCAGGTCTTTTATTGGATTTGGATAAATTAAAATTTCCTTTTTATTGACTTCAGAGGTAGCTAAAGAGGAGAAATTCATTACAGAGAAAGGTGACAAACTGGTGATTCCAGTACCGATGAGAAAGTACGGATTGCTTCCACTTACGGATCCTGAGGTTTCTTCAGTCCAAACTCCACCTACAAAATGTCCCACTTTTGCATTTGCTCTATTGAAGCCCGCACTTTCCTGAGCCTGATTCCATCCCAAACCAATTTCTAGTGTGCTTCCACCAGCGGTAGCTTCAGAAATGTCCCAAGTGGCATTCACGGCTTCATTGCTCGTATTGGAAATTCCATCGGAAACCTGAACTGAAAAATTATCTATTGCACCAGTATTTTTCAAGCTCACAGGGTTGTATTGTGTGGAAGTTCCGATGGGTAATTGTAGCGTTCCTCGGTTGGCATCCATATTTTCCACAGTAACTTTTCCGCTTCCGTTGGTTTCTATATAATTGCTGGAGTTTCCATTGGAAATGAGTGAAGAGCTTCCTTTTAGGATTAAATTATTATTGTTCAAACTAAGTTTGGCACCCAAATTTAAGTTACCCGAAATGTTCATATTTCCTGAAGCAAGTTGAGTAGGAGAATTTAAGATGAGGTTGTTGGCTGCGAAATTTCCATTTAGTATAGGACTAAAGCCTGAAGGAATCGTTGCATTGTCAACAGAGGTAGGCAAAGAGCCAGAGTTCCAATTTTGTGGTAGGCTTAAATTGGATGATAATTGACCATTAAAGGTGTAATCTTCTTCTAGTTTATAAATATAGTACGGAGCAGTAGGACCTTGTCTGCCAAAAAAATACAAGTGATTATTAATTTCGAAAAAATACTTAATGTCCCCTGATAGAGTACCCGGACCAACTTCAGCGAACATTTTTGTGCCTAACTGAGTGCCATCCGAAACCCACAAGTCGCTATTAGCACCACCTTGAGATGCTGCAAAGAATATTTTGTTTTTATGAATGAATAAACTGCCTCCTAAACTATTGTCAGGATTTAATTCATTTATGGTAAACGAAGTTTTAACCGGTTTTATCCATCCATTCAAACGGATTGAATTGTTTCCTCTATTTCCAATAATCCCATTAGAAGTCTTAAAGTAGGAGGAGATGGTTGGGAAATTTTCAATAACATCGATGGTTTTGGTTGTTGTTCCATCAGTTGCGAATAAAAAATCCCAAGGAGTAGAAAAGGTGGGTGTTAAAAATTTTCTTCCTTTCCCAGTGAAATATAAATAATTGCCATCGTCTATAAATATGGAAGTCGCTATAGGGACTTTTATATTAAGATTATTATCGCCCATGTTTTTCACCAGCTTTGTTCCAGCGATGCTTCCATCGGTTTCATAAAGGTAATAATCTCCTAAGGTATTGTCATTCCCATAAAAATAAAATTTATTTTTAAATGTCCAACCTATCATTTTTTGATCTGAGTTCTGACTGTCCGGAAGTTTAGGGTTTGTAAATAGTTTTAAGGTGCCTCCAGAACTTCCATTGGTTTTATATAAATCACCTTGTATTGCAGATGCATCTGTATTGGCAATGAAAACTAATTCATTATTGATGGATTCAATGTTCGACTTGGTTTTAGTGTAAAGTTTCTGTCCAAGGTTATCCAAGACAGGGTTGGTTCCGCCGATGGTTCCATCAGTTTTCCAAAGATAATAAGGTTCTGTTGCTCCTAATTCTTTGGCATTAAAATAAACGAACCCACCAATATTATTTCCAAATGTATCAAACAAAACATCCAATTGATTTCCTGTAGCGGAAGTAAGCTTCATGGTTCCTGCAGATGTTCCATCGGAAACCCATATTGAGGATGTGGTTGTGCTGGTTGGTATTCGAGAGCCGAAAATTATTTTATTGCCTATGTAGTTGGTTGGTATTTCTTTAGTGAAGATATTATTATGCCTTTTTAAATTGGTTGCTAAACCGATGTATTCATTGGGTATAGTAGCAATTTGAGTCAATACTTCATTACTCCCATCAGTCACATAAAGTGCCCCATTATTGATATAAATAAACAATAAATTGGCTGTTTTATTTATACTTGATACAAAACTTCCATTGGGAAGTGAAATTACAGGCTTTACTGGATTGGTTGTTCCGTCAGTGACAATAATCGCTGGATATGCACCATAGACAAAGAGATATTGTCTATTTTTAAATTCTATTAAGCTTCCGGTACTATCTCCTGCAGTTACAAGTGGAGTAACTTGTGCTTGTAAGTTCATACAAAATTGTATTCCTAAAAATAAAATTAACTTTTTCATCGTTTTAGTTTTTTATTATTTTGAAAGATTTTAGGGTTTTTGTTCCTTGTATTATTAGCTCGTACACTCCTTTGGGTAATTGTGATTTGTCTAAAGTGTTCATGCCTTTTTTCAAACCTTCGGTTGAAATATGTTTGCCACTGAGGTCATAAATGGTCATTTGACAATCTTCATTTACCTGTATATTGAGCAGGTCTTTTATTGGATTTGGATAAATTAAAATTTCCTTTTTATTGACTTCAGAAGTAGCTAAAGAGGAGAAATTCATTACAGAGAAAGGTGACAAGCTGGTGATTCCAGTACCGATGAGAAAGTACGGATTGCTTCCACTTACGGATCCCGAGTTTTCTTCAGTCCAAACTCCACCTACAAAATGCCCCACTTTTGCATTTGCTCTATTGAAGCCCGCACTTTCCTGAGCCTGATTCCATCCCAAACCAATTTCTAGTGTGCTTCCTCCAGCGGTAGCTTCAGAAATGTCCCAAGTGGCATTCACGGCTTCATTGCTCGTATTGGAAATTCCATCGGAAACCTGAACTGAAAAATGATCTACAGAACCTATGTTTTTCAAGCTTACAGGGTTGTATTGTGAGGAAGTTCCGATGGGTAATTGTAGCGTTCCTCGGTTGGCATCCATATTTTCCACAGTAACTTTTCCGCTTCCGTTGGTTTCTATATAATTGCTGGAGTTTCCATTGGAAATGAGAGAAGAACTTCCTTTTAGGATTAAATTATTATTGTTCAAACTAAGTTTGGCATTCAAATTTAAGTTACCCGAAATGTTCATATTTCCTGAAGCAAGTTGAGTAGGAGAATTTAAGATGAGGTTGTTGGCGTATGCATTGGTATCAATATTTACATTATAACCAGACGGAATAGTGGCATTGTCTGTCAGCATTGGGAGGATTCCGGAATTCCAATTGGAAGGATTACTCCATTTGTTGCTCACCGAATTATTGAAAGTGTAATCACCATAAAACTGAAATAATTTTACACCACTTCCGTTGTTGGCAAAAAAACACATTTTATCGTCTTTTTCAAAGAAGCCAAAAGGAGCAGAACCTGCGGCACCAGGATTAATATCCAATGCTTTGGATGCTTGATTGCCATCGCAACGCCAAGGTTCGGGGCCATCATAGCCTGCTGCAGGCCAACCACAGTTTAGCCACAGCGTATTTTTAAAATTAAAATAATTTTTTGCTTGAAAATACAGCATAGGATTGAAAGGAACCACAGAGCTGCCACCGGGTTGGTAATTGCTTTTTACAATATTTTTTTGAGTCATATTATGAAAATAGATCGACTCTTGTGTCATGCTTATATCGCGAATCATTTGCTCATCAATAGCTTCATCGTCCGTTAGTTTTATTGTTCCTGCGGCTGTACCATCCGTTTTCCAAAGGGCTACTTTATTGCTTGATGGAACCATGTTTTGTTGGAAGATAAGTCCACCTGGTATTTTTTTTAGCATAAAACCTTTATGGGTATAGTAGTAATCGGTTCTAGGGGAGGTGTCTTTCACCATATAAGTTCCGGAAGTAGTACCGTCACTTGTCCAAAGTTCATTTCCATGAGCGGCATCAAAACCAATAAAAAATAATTTCCCGTTGTATTCTGCCATCGTATTATATACATAAACGATTAGTCCAGAAGGCAATGGGATGTTGGTGGTACCTGCATCAGTGCCATCTGTTTTCCAAAGTTGCCCAGAACCGGTAAAGAAATAAACGAAATTTCCCATTCTGGTAAATCCATCCATTGGTGTGCTTCCAGATCCAGGATTCATGTCTTTTACCATGGTTGTACCTGCCACTGTTCCGTCGGATTTCCAAAGTTCGTAGCCATTGGCAGAGGTAAATGCAGCAAAAAACATTTCGTTTCCACTGATGGAGTTGTTGTAATATTCTGTAATATCCGATCCAAGATTGATGGGATAGGAAGTTGTTGCATCAAATTTTTTCAGGAGAAAAGTTCCTGTTGCGGTTCCGTCGGATCTCCAAAGTTCCTGATGCAAGGTGTAAGGCGACCAAGTATCGACCACATCTATTTGGATATAGAATAAATCCTGAGCCGGAATTATTTTTGTAATTGTGGTGGATGCACCTGCAATAGCCAAGTCTTTTACTAAAAATGTTCCTGCATCGGTTCCGTCGGTAACCGCTAATTTGGCACTTGTTCCGGCATTATAATAAATTTTATTGTTCCACTTATTGTTTTGCCAAAATTCCTGCTTGTCAGAGGTTGGAATAATTCCTGCAGCGGTTACATCTTTCACGATAGAGACTTGTGCAGAAGAGTGAAGTTCTATGAGTATAAAGACTAAAAAGTAGATGTTTTTCATAGCATAATATTTTAATTCAAAGTTCACTATATATTCTATGCAATGAAATACGCTGTTTGGCTTATTTTTTTAAAGTAGTTTGTTTTGTTTGGCTTTCATCACTACTTCCAATCGGTTGTGGGCTTGTAATTTTTTATAAATATTCTCAATGTGTTTTTTTACCGTTGCACTGGAGATGAATAAATTGTCGGCAATGGCTTTGTTTTTCAGTCCTTTGCTAAGTTGCGTTAATATTTCTAATTCTCTTTCCGATAGTTCTACGGAAGTCGGATGAGGATCCACTGGAAAAGGATTTTGAAGTAGTTTTAATGTTTTCATCGCTATGGAGGGAGACATTACCGCTCCGCCGTTAAGGGTTTCCGTAAGGGCTTCGTATATTTTTTCTGCAGATGAATCTTTCAGTAGATAGCTATCGGCACCCGCTTTTATTGCATTAAAAATTTTTTCGTCGTCATCAAAAACGGTTATCATTATCACTTTTATATGAGGGTATTTTTGTTTGATGATATCCGTTGCAACAATTCCATTCATAACTGGCATTTCAATATCCATCAATACCAAATCGATTGTCCGATGGTCTGCCAAATACCCAAGGGCTTCTTCTCCATTTCGGGCACAGAATTTTACTTGAACATCAGAATAAAAAGAGAGCTTTTCTTCTAAAGTTTTTTGTAAAATAAACTGATCTTCTACAATAAGTACCTTTATCATGATGCATTATTTATTTGAATGGAATAAACCGTACCAATACCTATTTTGGAATCAACTGAAAATGATCCGTTTAGCTCCTGTATTCTTTTTTCAATATGGCCAATACCATACGATTTTCTTTTAAAAGCTTCATAGTCAAAACCTTTACCATCATCCGAAATCACTATGTTCAGACGGTTATTTGCTAAGATTATTTTTAAAATTATAGTATGTGCTTCCGCATGCTTTATGGCATTGTTCATGGTTTCTTGTATAACTCTGAATAGGTTGATTGCTTGCTTTGAAGTGAATGATATATTTTCGTTTACATTAAAATCGGTTTCAAATTTAATTTCGTCTGCAGACTCACTCGCCTCTTTTACGAAGTTTAATATTCTGGTACTTAGTTCTTTCCATTGGAGTTGTTCTGTGTTCAGTGCCCAAATAGCATCCCGAAGTTCGGCTATGGATTTTTGTGCAAATGCGGAAAGTGTATTGATTTTTTGTACAACCAAATCATCAATTTTCAAAGGAGATTTTTTGAGGCTGTCCAAAATGGCGATAATGAAGGTGAGTTGTGAGCCAACACTGTCATGCAACTCGCGGGAGATGGCTAAGCGTTGTTTTTGAATTTTACTCTCGGTTTGTTCTTGTAATAATTGATTTTTGAGTATCCACTGTTGCTTTTCCAATTTGGATTTTATTTTATGGTTTCTGAAGAGAATAAACCCAATGAGCAACAACAATAAAAGTACGATGATGCCCAACCACTGTATATCCGTCTGCTTATCTTTTTTATTGAGAGCCAATTTCGTTTCTGCAAGTGCTTTTTCTTTTTCTTGTGCTTCGAATATTCTATCGAACTCGGCAAAAGCCTCTTCCTTTTTGGTGGTGTTAATGTCTTGGTAGATTTTCAGATATTGGTTTTTGGCTTCATAAGCTTTTGCAAAATCTCCCTTTTTTTGAAAAAGATCAGCCAATAATTCATACGCTTTTAAACTCTGAGATGGAAGTTGGTTTTGGTTTAAAATATGAATAGCTTGTTGGATATAATTTTCTGCATCGTTCCATTTCCTTTGTTGCATATTTAGCGATGCAAGACTGATGTAAGTGTCCGAAATCCATTTGGGGTTTTGGCTTTTTTTGTCGATTTCCAAATTATTGTTAAAGTACATTTCTGCATTTTTCCAATCTTTTTGTTGTAAATAGCATTGGGCTAAATTGTCTTGGAAGGTGACCATTGCTTTTTCTGATTCCATCTTTTCGGCAATTAAAATTCCTGTTTTGTCCAAATCGATGGCTTTAGAGAATTTTTTCTCACTCAATTCAATATTGGCTAATGTATGTAGCGCAATAAGATACGGAATACTTTCTTTTTGATGTTGAAGTAAAGAAAACACCTTTTGAATTTGTTTTCTGGCTTTAGCATTTTCACCTTTTTCAACATACAATTGAGCCAGCGAAGCTAAAGTACCTCCCAGTCTAATTGTATCTTTTCGGAATTCATTGGCTTTAATGGATTTTTGAAAATAAACGATGGCTTTGGAATATTCTCCATTGTTTTTATACAGATTGCCCAAACCAACATAGGCTCGTTCTGCAATAGAGTCATTCACCAGTTGCGGAATTCTTTTTAAAGCTTTATGGTAAAAAAGTTCAGCTGATTTTTGTGCCGAGACCTTCGTGTAATAGCCACCTTTAGCAACATCAAACACAGCATGATGGTAATTTGATGAAATTGTTTTTTGATTCCAAGCATCAATTTTTTTCAATATACTATCGTTCGGATATTTGGGATTTCTATACACTTGATTGTATAAATCTTGAATTTCCTTTTGTTCGAATTGTTTCTGAGGGGGTGTGTCAAGGGTTCCCATCGGTTTTTTTTCGCAGGAATACATGAGCAACAAAATGAGTATTGTACTTATTCTAACCACCGTGTTTTTTTTAATTAATAAAATTAATAAATTTTTACTACTTCAGTTTCCCAAAAATTTCACGATGAATTTCTAAGGTTTCTTTTTGAGCATCGTCTAAGTCTGATCTTTTAACAGAAAGGCTTGAGTCAGTATTGCTTAACTTGGAATTGATTTCTTTTTGATATTCAATTTTGTGTTCAATGTCCAAAAGATGCCTTTTGTTTTTACAAATTTCTTGTTGAAATTTAAAGTAAATAAGGGTCATAAAAAAAAGAAATAATATAATGATGGCTGATAGTATATAAGACATAGGCTAAGTAGTATTAATGAGTTTTGTATCGCTACATTGCAAAATTGGGAATCTTGTCAGTATATAATCAATAAGCCGATGGTCGTATTTTACACAAAAAAAAGAGATTCTCTAGTTTGGCAGAGAATCTCTTTATAATTGTGTTGTGGCAGTTTTACATTCTGTTGACTGTGCCTATTCCCAATAAGGAAAGGGATTTTTTTATAACCTCTCCAGTTAATGCGGATAATTGCAGTCTGAAGTTTTTAATATCCTCATTGTCATGGTTCAGAATTGGGTTGTTTTGGTAAAAAGAATTGTAGGATTTTACCAAATCAAATACAAAGTTGGCCACCAATGCCGGACTAAGGCTTTGTGCTGCTTTTTGTACCACTTCTTTATAATTGGAAAGCAAGAGGAGAAGGTTTTTTTCCGACGCATTTAATGCTATTCCTTGGATGTTTTCCCAGTTTTGCTTTTCAGATTTTGCTAATAAAGACTGTATTCTGGCATAGGTATATTGTATGAAAGGGGCGGTATTCCCTTCGAAATCTACAGATTTTTTCGGGTCGAAAAGCATTTTCTTTTTCGGGTCAACTTTTAATATGAAATATTTTAAAGCACCCAAGCCTACCGTTTCGTAAGAAATTTCTTTTTCATCCTCGGTTAAATTTTCGAGTTTTCCTAGTTCTTGTGCTTTTTGCTTTGCGGTTTCGTACATTTCCTGCATTAGGTCATCGGCATCTACAACGGTTCCTTCTCTGGATTTCATTTTTCCTTCTGGCAACTCTACCATACCATAAGATAAGTGGTGAAGATGTTCTGCCCAAGCGTAGCCTAATTTTTTCAAAATTTTAAATAATACCTGGAAGTGGTAGTCTTGTTCGTTTCCTACCGTATAAATAAGCTGCTGAATGTCGTTATCTTTGAATCGTTCCACCGCTGTTCCCAAGTCTTGCGTCATATAGACAGAGGTGCCATCGCCACGCAATAATAGTTTTTGATCTAGCCCTTCATCGGTAAAGTCCACCCAAACAGAACCATCGTCTTTACGGTAGAAAATGCCTTTTTGTAGTCCCACTGTAATAAGGTCTTTACCCAAAATGTAAGTTTTACTTTCGTATTGCACTTGGTCAAAAGCGACCCCCATTCTTTTGTAGGTCTCATTGAATCCTGCATAAACCCACTCATTCATGGTTTGCCAAAGTTGTCGTACTTCTGGATTTTCCTGTTCCCATTCCAACAACATTTTCTGAGCTTCTACAATAATAGGAGCTTGTTTTTTTGCTGCTTCTTCATCCAATCCTTGGGCTTGTAAGTCTTTTATCTGGGCTTTGTACTCTTTATCGAATTCCACATAATAGTTACCTACGAGTTTATCTCCTTTTATATTTTGGGTGTTAGGAGTCTCTCCATTTCCGAATTTTTGCCACGCCAACATGGATTTGCAAATATGGATGCCTCTGTCGTTGATGATTTGAGTTTTGATAACATCAAAGCCGGCTTCTTCCAATATTTTAGCAACCGAAAAACCCAAAAGATTATTTCGAACATGCCCTAAATGCAGCGGTTTGTTGGTGTTGGGAGAGGAATATTCTACCATTACCGTTTGGTTTTTCTTTGTGGTTTCTTTCCAGTTGTTTTTCAGAAAGTTGAATTGCTCCAAGAACAATTCATTGTTGATGCTCACATTTACAAAACCTTTTACTACCTGATAATGATTAATATATGCTACAGACTGCCTTAGTGCATCACCCAATTCTGTTCCCAAAGCATCGGGACTTTTTTTAAGGGCTTTAACCAAAGGAAAAATTACAATGGTAAAATCGCCTTCGAAATCGGTCTTGTTTTCTTGAATTTCTAAATTTTGCCCTTCTAATTGATACAGTTGGTGCACAATTTCTGAAATTTTCTTCTGTAGTTCTAACTTAATATTCATTGTAAAAAAATAATTGCAAAGATATGAATTCTTGTACAGCTATGGATAGTTACATATTGTTTTACGCCAAATAATGGATGGTTTTTACTTGATTTAAGCATTCCAAAAAGAATTATTTTGTCACTTAGTTTTATTTTGAAAATATTTAAACTCTAAGATTCATATTTTTTTGTTTAATCTCATAGTTTATGATATTTTTGTGAATTGTGAATGTTGTATTGTTTGAGATACTACTATGCAACATTTTTTTGTAATCATGAAATTTAATCATTGCCCATGAAATCGCCGTTAACAACCTTTGCAATCCAGCACTGATGAAGATAGACGATTTTATATGACCTTTAAAAAACAATAATAATCTCCATATGAAAAGATGGTACCTCTATCCATTCTCTATTCTATATAATATTGGGACTACCACCCGAAATGTTCTGTACAATATAGGATTAAAGAAATCTGTACGATTTCAAACGCCTCTTATTTGTGTGGGAAATTTATCGGTTGGAGGTTCTGGAAAATCGCCTATGGTGATGTATTTGGCAGATTTAATTTCCAAATACTATCGTACAGGCGTTTTGTCTAGAGGATACGGAAGGGTAACCAAAGGATATATGATTACCAATTACGAAAGCAATTATAAAATGGTAGGCGATGAAGCAATGCAGCTTTTTGAACGATTCAAAAACCGTTTTGTTGTTGGTGTTTGTGAGGATCGTGTCTCCGGTGCTAAAAAGATGATTTCTGAAATGGACTTGTCTGTGCTTTTGTTAGATGATGCTTACCAACATAGAGCGATAAAGCCCGGGTTTAATATCTTGATGACAGATTATAATGATCCTTATTTTAAAGATTATTTATTGCCAGCCGGAGACCTCAGAGAGTCTAGATCTGGTGCTTCCAGAGCCCAAGTAATTATGGTTTCTAAATGTCCTGACGATTTAACGGAAGAAAAAAAACAATTCTATAAAACAAGAATTAAAGCCAAACCCGAACAAAAAATATTCTTTTCATCCATTAATTATGATGAGAATATTTATTCTAAAGATAAATCCATACCGGATAATAATTTGAATTATTACGATATACTGCTCATAACGGGAATTGCCAATCCAAATCCTTTGGTGAAACATTTACATAAATTTTCCCAAAGAGTGAAGCACCTGAAATTTAGAGATCACCACAGTTTTACCGAATCGGATATTAAAAATATCCTGACAGAATACCGTAAAATGGGAGATTATAAATTGATTTTGACTACGGAAAAAGATTTCGTTCGACTGAAAACCTACGACCAATTAAGAGATATTATTTTTTACTGGCCCATAAATGTAAGTATCGACAAAAAAGAAGAATTTGATCAATTGATTTTGGATTATGTTAGAAAAAATTAAAGAAACGGCACATTTTATACATCAGGTAATACAAGAGCAACCAGATTTTGCGATAGTGCTTGGATCGGGTCTTGGTGCTTTGAAAAATGAAGTTCAACCTTTGCAGGTGATGGACTATAAAGATATTCCTAATTTCCCACAAACCACTGTTGTAGGACATGGCGGACAACTCATCTATGGCTTACTTGAAGGGAAAAAAGTTTTACTCATGAGCGGTCGGTTTCATTACTACGAAGGACATAGTATGGAAACCGTTACTTTCCCATTTAGAGTTTTTAAATTATTAGGAATTCAAAATCTCATTTTATCCAATGCTTCAGGTGGGGTGAACAAAAATTTTAAAGTGGGCGATGTAATGCTCATCAAAGACCATATCAATCTTATGCCAGAACATCCATTGCGTGGGAAAAATATAGATGAACTGGGACCTCGTTTTGTTGATATGAGCGAGCCTTATCATAAGAAAATGTTGGCCATAGCAGAAGAATACGCAATCCAAGCTGGAATACCCTATCATGTGGGTGTTTATCTTGCGTTACAAGGTCCTACATTTGAAACCCCAGCAGAATACGGAATGGTAAAAGCCATGGGTGCTGATGCGGTGGGTATGAGTACGGTGCCAGAGGTTATCGTGGCCAAACATCAGGGGATGGATTGCTTTGGGATTTCCGTAATCACAGATTTAGGAGGACCGGATATTTCGTATGCAGTATCTCATGATGAGGTACTACAAGCCGCCAATAAAGCCATGCCTCATGTTATTCGCATTGTAAAAGGACTTGTAAAAAATTACAGCAATTAAGAAACGGTAATAATTCGATTTTAGAAAGATTGGTTTATCACTCAGAAAAATAAAAAGCTTCGCAAATTTGCGAAGCTTTTTTTATAGTTTATGGAAGGTGTAAATTATTTTCCACCCAGAATATTTCCTAAAATAGAACCTAGTCCGCCTCCTTGTTGTTGGCCACCACCGAGTACAGATCCTAATAAGTCTCCAATGCCGCCTCCATTTTGTGCTTGTCCACCTCCAAGTACAGAGCCTAGTATATTGGAAAGTGGGTCATTGCTTTGTGCTGATTGAGATTGTGCATTGCCCAAAATACCTCCCAACAAACCTCCTAAGTCGTTGCCGCCAGATTGTTGTTTTTGCCCACCAATATAACCCATAACTATAGGAGCCAACATGGAAAGGATAGGACCAATTTTGTCCATAGAAATCCCAGATGACTGTGCTAGTTGGTTTTCTACATTGGCTTTATTGTTTCCAAAAATGTGCGATAGAATGGAATTTCCATCAGCTTCGTCTGCTTGGGCAGGGTTGCTGAGTACACTTCCATTGTGTTTGTTAAGCGCATTATTGATGTTGTTGGCTTCTTCAGGACTTTTTTCGGCATTTTTTCTTAATTGGCTAATGATAATGGGGGCAGCTACAGCCAATAGTGCTAAAATTTGACCTTTAGAAATGCCAAATCTGTTCTCTGCTTCTTGGGCTACTTGGTCTCCGGAATTTCCGGTAATTAAATCTAATAAACTCATTGTGTTCTATTTTTTTAAATTGATTTATCAAATGTAGATATTATTTTTGATTAATTAGATTTTTTTACTAGCGATATTTATCGCAATTTTTTAAAAAGATTTAAAAAGAATTTTGCAATAAAAAAAGGTTAATTTTTAAAAATAGGAACATTAGAGCATGCTTCCCCAAACATAAGCGATTTTACTAAAGGTTTTAATTGTTCAACCAATTCTATATAGGCATTTTCTGGAATGTAAATATCCGAACATCCTTTTACCAAAACTCTTTTATTTTTTAAATCAGAAAAATCATGTCTTTGTATGGCTTGGTGCATAAGTAAGACTTCCAAATCTTCACGGTTTCCAAAAACAATCTTTTGAGTCAAACCACTTAATTTGGCTGTAAGTAAAAAATAGGACCAAAGAGGGACAATGGCATCGGCAGAATTGTAGATGTACACAAAGCAATTTTTGTATGGACTGGTGTCCCATAAGTTCACTTTTTCTCTAAAGTCTTTTTCTTTTAAAATGAGTCCTTCAAACAAAAAATCTTTCAGGTCTATTCCTTTTCTTTCACCTTTTGGCACTAGGCTGGCTATATCAAAGTTTATCAATCCACTGTTGGCTACTTTATTTTGTATTTCAAATTCTTCAGACATCGATTATTCGTATATTTGGACAAATTTAAACATTATTGTTCAAAGTCATTCAAGATGGCATGAAGAGAATATTTTGTCATCTGTTCAATTGATGAAATTGCCTTGGTAAATCATTTTTAATCAAAAGATAATGAATAGAGATGATTGCAGATGACCTTTGAAAACAATTAAGAACTACTTATGAAATACTATATTATTGCTGGCGAAGCCTCTGGAGATTTGCATGGAAGCAATTTGATACAAGCCCTATTAAAGAAAGATAGACAAGCCGAAATTCGTTTTTGGGGTGGCGATCTTATGGAAAAAGAAACAGGCAAAAAACCCGTGAAGCACTACAAAGATCTCGCTTTTATGGGTTTTTTGGAAGTGGCGAAAAATATTAATACCATTCTTGGTAATATTAATTTTTGCAAAAAAGATATTGCTGCCTACAAGCCGGATGTGTTGGTTTTGATTGATTATCCAGGATTTAACCTCAGAATTGCAAAATTTGCAAAAGAAAATGGAATAAAAGTAGCGTATTATATTTCTCCTCAGCTTTGGGCTTGGAAGGAAGGAAGAGTAAAAACCATCCAAAAATATGTAGATGAAATGTTGGTGATTCTTCCGTTTGAAAAAGATTTTTATGCAAAACACAAAGTGCAAGCTCATTTTGTAGGCCATCCGTTATTGGATGCCATAGAGAAACTTCAACCCATTTCTGAAGATGAGTTTAAAAAGAAACATCAATTAGATCATCGAGAGATTATCGCATTATTGCCTGGCTCTAGAAAACAAGAAGTGGAAAAAATGCTGGCGATTATGCTTTCTGTGATGCCTTTTTTTCCTAATTATCAATTCGTGATTGCTGGTGCACCTAGTTTGACAAAAGATTTTTACCAACAGTTTGTTAATGCACAAGTTCATTTTGTCTCCAACGAAACCTATGATTTGCTCCGTTGTGCCCGTGCTGCCTTGGTGACAAGTGGTACTGCCACTTTGGAAACTGCATTGTTGCAGGTGCCGGAAGTAGTTTGCTATAAGGCAAGTACCATTTCTTATGAAATTGGAAAACGATTGGTTAAGAATATCCGTTTTATTTCATTGGTTAATTTAATTATGGATAGAGAAGTGGTGAAAGAGCTCATTCAACACGATTTGAATACCGAAAATATTGTCAAAGAACTGAATCTTATTCTTCATGAAAATAGGAATAAAATAATGGCAGATTATCTAGAACTTAAAAACAAACTTGGCAATCATGGGGCAAGTGAAAAAGCTGCCGAAATAATTGTTGCTATGTAATTTTTTTTTAGAAAATATTTTTTAATAAATCATAATCAGTAGGTTATGATTTTTTTTTAATTTAGATATTCCAAAAAACCATAAGATGAATCGTCAACCATTGCTTTTGCTGAGTCTGTTTTTCATGGCTGGAATTTTATTATCTGAATTTTTTCAGATAAATACTTTGGGGTGGGGGTTGTTTTTAGTCAGCAGTGTTGGTTTTTTCTTTTTGATGGCTTTAAAAAAAATAAGATTCAAACGATGGTATTTATTCCTCTGTTTTATCTCATGTGTTGGATTGGGAGCTGGGTTTCATGAAATGAATAAAATGCAAAATAACCACCAAACAAAACTAAATTCTGGAGAATATGTGTTTCATATCAAGCAAAAACTCAATAGCAATAAGGATTTTAAAAAGTATGAAATTATTTTAGTAAAAGGAAATAAAATAAAAGAGATTGTGCCCTCAAAAGTAGTTTTGTCGGTTCCTTTTCGTTATCCTTCTTTGGATTTTAAGCATTTTTATAAAGCCAATTTATCGTTAAAGCAAGTACAGACGCCAAGACATAATTTTCTATTTGATTATTCTCTTTATTTGGCAAGAAAAGGAATTTCTCATCAAGCATGGATGGTTGGTGCTTTGGAGCAAGACGAAAAAGAAATGTCTTTTTGGGAAAAACTAAAACAGTTAAGATGGCAGGTGTTGGAAAACATCAATAATAGCGGTTTAAGTGCTAGAACTAAAGAATTTACAAAAGGGATAATATTGGCAGATAGAACCGATATGGATGCGGATTTGGTTCAGGATTTTAATAAAACAGGATTGGTTCATTTTTTAGCGATTTCCGGCACCCACATGGTCATTATTTTTTGGAGTATTATGTTTTTGTTGAAGAAAATTTTACCCAATAAGTACAGAAAATTAGCCATTGTATTGGCTTTACTTTTTATTTGGATATTTACTTTGTTTATCGACTTCGGAAATTCGGTGGTTAGAAGTTCAATCATGATTTCGGTGTATTATATTTATGAACTCATCCATCGGAAGCCAGATTTGTTACATGCCATGGCTTTGGCGGCAATTATAATTTTATTATTTGATTCGTATGCGTTGTTTGATGTTGGTTTTCAGTTGAGCTTTGTGGCAGTTTTGGGGATATTTTGGCTCAATCCTGCTTTCCAGTCACTTTTTCCGATGACCCACCATCCTGTCAAAAAGTTTTTATATTCTTTGTTGACGGTTAGTTTGAGCGCTCAGTTGGCTACCTTACCGTTGGTACTCTATTATTTTCATCAATTTTCATATCTTTCTTTATTGGCCAATTTGTTTATTGTTCCTTTTTCGGAGGTCATCATTCTCTTTTCTCTAGGGATTGCGTGCTTATTGGGTTTGGGTATAGAGTTGTCAATAGTCAATATTATTTTCGATTGGGTTATTGGTGTTTTATTGAAGGTAATACATTTTTTTGCAACAAAAGATTGGGCTTTTCAGGAAAATATTCCAATGTTTTTTATTGAAGTTATCCTTCTCTTTTTTGCCCTATACTTCCTAAGATTTGCTTTGTTAAAGAAAGAATCCAGAAGTTTTATCCACATGTCTTGGGTATTGCTTTTTTTTCTGTTCTTACGAATGGGACTTAATTGGAATTACGAACAAATGAATGAAACGATTTCTCTTCAAAATAAAAAACAAAACATCATATTAGAGAAGAAAAATACGATTGTATATGTTTTTGTGGAGGATAATACAGAAATAGAACCATTAAAAAAATATATACTCAATCCCTATCTTTCGTCCAGAAGAATTAGTCAATACAAAATTGTTAAAAAATTATCGGATTAATATAAGTGGTTGTAAAGTAGAATGATAAGTCGATTTTCTTGCCAGTGAAAAGAAGAGGTTTCTTTTTTCAATTTAACGATTATTTCATTGGTTCTTATTTAGAAACATTCCAAACTGTGCTCTTTGTTGGATTTCTTCTTTATTAAAATTAACAATTTTTTAACTTTGTAGGATATAAAATCAAATAAAAATTCAAAAAATTATGGCGGGATTAACGAGTTCTACCATTGGTAGAAAGTACGCAATGGCATTGTCTGCAATGTTTTTGCTCATCTTCCTGGTTATGCACCTTTCAGTGAATTTAATTTCTGTATTCAGTCCAGCAGCTTTCAACGAAGCTTCAACATTCATGGGATATAATCCTTTGATTCAGTTTGTTATGCAGCCTGTGCTTATGTTTGCAGTTATTTTTCATTTTGTAATGGGGATGATTTTGGAAATGAAAAACAACAAAGCAAGACCGGTAAAATATGCCGTGTCTGGAGCAGCGGCAAATTCAACTTGGTTTTCCAGAAACATGGCGATTTCAGGGTTGGTAATTTTGGCGTTTTTGGCATTACACATGTATGATTTCTGGGCTCACGAAATGAATTACAAGTATGTAGAAGGATTAGCTCCAAATCCAGATCGTTTCTGGGAAGAATTGCATGAGAGTTTTGCAAACCCAGTTCGAGTTGTATTTTATTGTATTTCTTTCGTATTATTAGGAATGCACTTAGCTCATGGGTTTCAGTCTTCTTTCCAATCGATTGGTGCAAGACATCCTAAGTACACTCCATGCATCAAAAACTTTGGGAAATGGTATTCTATCCTTATCCCAGCAGGTTTTGTCATTGTTGCATTATTTCACTTTTTTACTCATTAATATCCATTTATAGATATGGGAATATTAGATTCAAAAATTCCAGCAGGTCCATTGAAGGACAAATGGACCAATCATAAAGACCACATGAATTTGGTTGCACCGAATAACCGTGACAAAATCGACATTATTGTTGTAGGTACTGGTTTGGCTGGTGGTTCTGCAGCAGCAACGCTTGCCGAACAAGGCTATAATGTAAAAGCATTTTGCTACCAAGATTCTCCAAGAAGAGCACACTCTATTGCTGCTCAAGGGGGAATTAATGCGGCGAAAAATTACCAAGGAGACGGTGATTCTACTTATCGTTTGTTTTATGATACCATTAAAGGAGGCGATTACAGAGCTAGAGAAGCCAATGTTTATCGTTTGGCTGAGGTTTCTGCTAATATCATCGACCAATGTGTAGCACAAGGGGTTCCATTTGGAAGAGAATATGGTGGACAATTGGATAACCGTTCTTTTGGTGGAGTCCAAGTAAAAAGAACTTTCTATGCTAAAGGTCAAACCGGCCAGCAATTATTACTCGGAGCTTATTCTGCCATGAGCCGACAAATTGGTAAAGGGAGAATAAAAATGTACAACCGTCACGAAATGATGGAATTAGTAATGGTGGATGGTAAAGCTAGAGGGATTATCGCAAGAAATCTAGTCACTGGAGAAATAGAAAGACATTCCGCACATGCAGTGGTAATCGCTTCTGGAGGGTACGGAAATGTTTATTTCCTTTCCACCAACGCTATGGGATCCAACTCATCTGCCGCTTGGAAAATTCATAAAAAAGGAGCGTTTTTTGCCAATCCTTGTTATGTACAAATCCACCCAACTTGTATTCCTGTACATGGGACACAACAATCTAAATTAACGCTGATGTCCGAGTCTTTAAGAAACTCCGGAAGAATCTGGGTGCCTAAAAAGATAGAAGACGCAGTGGCCATTAGAGAAGGGAAATTAAAACCAGAAAACATCAAAGCAGAGGATAGAGATTATTACTTGGAAAGAAGATACCCTGCTTTCGGTAACCTAGTGCCTAGAGATGTAGCTTCCAGAGCGGCTAAGGAAAGATGTGATGCCGGATTTGGAATCGAAAATAACGATACTAAAGAAGGTGTATATTTGGATTTCTCTACCGAAATTTTGAAAAAAGGTAAAGAAGCAGCTATTGAAAAAAATATTCATAATCCTTCGGAACAACAAATCTATGATTTAGGAAAAGCTTGGGTTGAAGAGAAATATGGTAACCTTTTCGTGATGTACGAGAAAATTACGGCCGACAATCCTTATGTGACTCCTATGAAAATTTATCCTGCCGTGCATTATACCATGGGTGGCGTTTGGGTAGATTATAACTTACAATCCACCATACCTGGATGTTTTGTTATCGGTGAAGCCAACTTCTCCGATCATGGAGCCAACCGTTTGGGAGCATCTGCATTAATGCAAGGTTTGGCAGATGGGTATTTCGTATTGCCTTACACCATAGCCGATTATTTGTCAGCAGATATTCGTACAGGAAGCATCCCAACCAATTCCGCAGCTTTTGATGAAGCTGAGAAATCGGTAAATGATAGAATCAACTTCTTTATCAACAACAAAGGAACACATTCAGTAGATTATTTCCATAAAAAATTGGGACACATCATGTGGAACAAAGTTGGAATGGGAAGAACTCCGGAAGGTTTGCAAGAAGCCATTAAAGAAATCGAAGAAGTTAGAAAAGATTTCTGGCAAAATGTTCGTGTTCCTGGAGAAGCCAATGAAATGAACATGGAATTGGAAAAAGCAGGTAGAGTAGCCGATTTCTTAGAACTTGGGCAACTTATGGCGATTGATGCTTTGAATAGAAAAGAATCTTGTGGTGGACATTTCCGTTGGGATCATGCTACCGAAGAAGGGGAAGCAGAAAGAGATGATGTTAACTTTAAATATGTTGCCGCTTGGGAATATAAAGGTGAGGACATTAATGCTGAAACCATGCACAAGGAAGATTTGATCTACGAAAACATCGAAGTGAAAACAAGAAGTTATAAATAATCTCCAAAACCAGTAAGAAAATGAGTGCAAAAAAAGGACTTAATCTGACTCTAAAAATTTGGAGACAGAAAAATAATAAATCAAAAGGACAGTTTGAAGTGTATAAAGTGTCCGATATTTCTACCGATTCTTCATTCCTAGAAATGTTGGATATCCTGAACGAAAACCTAGTGAACGAAGGTAAAGAACCTATCGCTTTTGACCACGATTGTAGAGAAGGTATCTGCGGAATGTGTTCACTCTACATCAATGGTAGAGCACACGGACCCGATACCGGAATTACTACTTGCCAACTTCACATGAGAATGTTTAAAGATGGCGAAACCATTACCATAGAACCTTGGAGATCTGCTGCTTTCCCTGTTATTCGTGACTTGGTGGTGGACAGAAGTGCATTCGACAGAATTATGGCTGCGGGTGGTTTCGTATCGGTAAATACTTCAGGAAACACCTTGGATGCTAACGCCATCCCAGTTCCTAAAGAAGATGCCGATAAAGCAATGGATGCTGCGGCTTGTATCGGATGTGGAGCTTGTGTTGCTACTTGTAAAAACGGATCTGCTGCATTATTTGTGGGTGCCAAAGTTTCTCAGTTTGCCCTTTTACCTCAAGGTAGGGTAGAAGCCAAACGAAGAGTACTGAATATGGTGAAACAAATGGACGAAGAAGGTTTCGGAGCTTGTTCCAATACAGGTGCTTGTGAAGTAGAATGCCCTAAAGGAATTTCTCTAGAAAATATCGCTAGAATGAACAGAGAATATCTTTCTGCCTTTGTAGATAGAGGATAAAATCTAGTTGATACGATATATAAACCTTTCGGCTCCTTGCTGAAAGGTTTTTTTTATATCTTTAATATTTAAAATAAGTCCCTCATGTCTTCTTATCTACACTCTATTCTCGATAACGATTTTTACAAAATTACCATGCAATGCGCTGTTATCCGATGTTTTCCTAATGAAGTGGTACGATACCAATTCATTAATCGTGGGGCACATCAGTTTCCTGATGGTTTTTCTGAGCAACTTCGAAAGGCTGTAGCAGCTATGGCTGAATTACAATTAACCAAAAAAGAAAAAAAATACCTGCAAGAGACTTGTCCCTATTTAGATTTACCCTACATCGATTTTTTGGAGGGCTATCGCTATGATCCAGACGAGGTGAATATTTCGCAAAAAAATGGAGCATTGGAGGTTTCGGTACAAGGATTATGGTACAGAACTATTTTGTGGGAAGTCCCACTCTTATCACTCATCAGCGAAATTTATTATGAATTGACAGGACAACAGCGATTTCAGGATGATGAGGTATTGAAAATTACCCACCAAAAAGCCGAGATCATGGAAAGTCTTGGGGTAACTTTTGCTGAGTTTGGCACGAGAAGGAGACATTCATTTAAGGTGCATGATTTGGTTTTAGAAGCATTGTGCCAAGAGAAAAACCATTTTTTCATAGGATCGTCCAATGTTTATTTGGCTATGAAGTACGGTGTAAAACCCATAGGAACCCATGCACACGAATGGTTTATGTTTCACGGAGCTGCTTTCGGATTTAAAATGGCCAATCAACTCGCCTTAGAACATTGGGTAGATGTCTATCGAGGTGACTTAGGTGTGGCTTTATCCGATACCTATACCACCGATGTTTTTTTTAAACAATTTGATAAGAAATTTGCCAAATTATTTGATGGCGTAAGACACGATAGTGGAGATCCGCTGTTATTTGCCGATAAAACAACCAAACATTATCAACAAAACGGTATCAATCCTTTATTTAAATACATTATTTTTTCTGATGGCTTAAATATTGAAAAAGTGAAAGAAATCACTCAATATTGTAAAGGAAAAATTGGAATTTCTTTCGGTATTGGGACTCATCTGACCAATGATGTAGGTTTGGAACCTATGAATATTGTTATGAAAATGACTGCTATACAATCTCATGACGAAGATTGGATACCCACGGTGAAACTTTCTGACGAAAAAGGTAAATACACAGGAGACCCTACAATGATACAACTAGCCAAAGCATTCCTCAACATCCACGATTAAAAAATAATGAACTACTTAGCCCATAGCTTTTTATCTTTTTCCGATGAACAAATCGTCGGTCAATTTCTGAATGATTTTATCCCCAATAAGGAAAGACTATTGCAGCAAGAAAATATTTTACATGGAATTATTTTGCATCGTGCCATTGATTCATTTACGGACAGTCATCCAAAAATTCATGAAGCCAAAACGGTTTTTTCGCCTCTCGTTCGGTTGTACGCCGGTGCTTTTGTAGATGTCGCCATGGATTTTTTTCTTGCCAATGATGCTACTGTTAATTCCCACGAGGCTTGGAAAACGCATGCACAACATGTTTATCAAGTGTTGGAAAATCATCTTGATCTTTTCCCAGAAAGCTTTCAAAAAATTTTGTTCCACATGAAAAAAGACGACTGGTTGTACAATTATCGTTACGATTGGGGTATTGAATTCAGCATGAAAAATGTACTGAATAAAGCCAAATATTTGGACAAAAATCTACCTGTTTTTGATTTATTCTTGCAGCATAAGTCCTTTTTGCAGGAATGTTATCAAGAGTTTTTTCCCGATTTACGAAACTATATTCAAGAAGAAAATGAAAAGTTTTAAAAATTCGTTTTCAAATAAGAGCTCGGGGAGCTTAGCTTGTTGCTTTTTCTGTTTCCATCGACGATGATGTGGACAATGTTCATTTGGTCATCGTATAAATTGTAAATAAATTGGACTGTGGTTTCTACTACTTTAGGTTTTTGTATTGTAGCGGTTTCTAGGTAAATATCCACACTCTCTTTATCCACTTCATATCCTAAAAATTGTATTGGAATGGTTTGCCCATTGATTTTTAATTGAAGACAAGTCTTGCTATAGTTTTTCAATAAGTCAATAATTTTGTTTTTGTCACTTGCTTTGTCAAATTTCACTCGTTGTTTACCAAACTTGCTGAGTGCATTTTCCAAATCATCAATAAAAAAACGCCCCGTTATTTCCATTGTTTTGGAAGTCTTGTTGTAATTCATCTCTACAGAACCTACATGGTAAGGATGCATCATTGGCATACGAAAAGAACTGAGCATAATGATAGAGAATGTAATTAACCCAAACCAGTAAAAAGATTTGATGTTTTTTAATATTTTTTTCATTTAGTAAAGCGTGTGATTGATAGTGTAAAACGGAACTGTGAAATGAGTTTTACTTTTTAAAATTTATTAAAAAATATTGAGCAAAAATTCATTTTCTTAGTATCGATTCTGTTATGAACCCTTAGGGATAAGCAAAGTTAAAATAAAATTTGTATTATCGCATTTCAAAAATAAGATACAATAATGCAAGATTTTCTACTCTTTTTACAAGTCGGCTGGGAGCATATAATTTCAATGGATGCACTGGACCATCAGCTTTTTGTTTTGGCATTGGTTGCTGTGTATTCTTTTCAGGATTTAAAAAAAGTCTTCATTCTAATCACGGCTTTTACCATTGGTCATTCCATTACTTTGGCACTTTCCACACTGGATATTTTGCGGGTTTCCTCCCAATGGGTAGAATTTCTTATTCCACTCACCATTGCACTAACGGCATTGGATAATATTTTGTTGAAGAACAAGCAAAACCAACTCGTTAAAATTAATTATTATCTCGCACTAATCTTTGGATTAATCCATGGGATGGGATTTGCCAATACGGCAAGAATGATGTTGGCCAAAGAACAAAGTATTTTTTTACCACTATTAGGATTTAATATAGGATTGGAGCTAGGTCAAATTGTTGTAGTTGCTGTTATATTGCTGCTTATTTTTATTTTACTCAATTTGTTTAAAGTAAATAGAAAAGACTGGATTTTGTTTGTGTCTTCAGGAGTTTTTGCATTGGCTATGCAAATGTGTTTGGAAAGATTACCAGCTTAATTTGTCCTTATTTATTCGAAGTATTAAAAAATCAAACTAAATTTCTGTGATCTCAATCGAAAACTTATATAGATAGCGTTATTGGGATTAATATTCTCGTCTTTTTTAGAATGTCAAGAAATAAAATAAGTGTATTTTTAGGTTTTTAATCCATTTTAGTCAAAGGAATTAATAAATTTGTACCAATTAATATTAATTCTACCCAAAATAACGGTTAAGAATTTAATAAATGATAATTTTTTTTAATCGTTTTGGGCTAATTGTTTGAAGTGGCAATCTTCTTTGAAGTGAACTTTTCTTTTAGACCAATATAAAGCCAACGGACTCCTATGAAAGCCTTATACGCATCTTTTCTCCTTGCCTCTGTGTTTTTTTCGGCACAAAATATACAAAATAATCCAGGAAGTAATCACGGAAATAAATTTGAACAATTAGGCATCATACTCCCAACGCCTAATGTGTACAGAACTGCATCTGGAGCTCCTGGACAAGGGTATTGGCAAAATAAAGCCGACTACAAAATAAAAGCGTATTTAGACGAGGGTAAAAGAAACCTCAGAGGGGAAGAAACCATCACCTATTACAATAATTCACCCGATCCATTGGATTACTTGTGGTTACAATTGGATGAAAACCAACAATCCAACACAAAAAGCGCTGATTTTGGTTTCTCTTCTTTTTTACCCAAAGAAACGACTACCGATAAACTAAAAACCACAGAATTGCCTGTTAAAGACAATGGCTATGGTGTCAATTTAGGTAAAGTAACCGATGCTAATGGGAAAGCGCTTCCTTATGTAATGAATAAAACCATGATGCGTATCGATTTGCCTCAACCTTTAAAACGGGGAGAGAAATTGGAATTCACAATTCAATGGAATTACAACATACCCAATCGAATTGCAAAAGGAGGAAGAGGCGGCTATGAGAATTTTCCTGAAGACGGCAACGATCTTTTTACCATAACTCAATGGTATCCCAGAATGTGTGTGTACAGCGATTTTCAGGGTTGGCAAAATCATCAGTTTACGGGTAGAGGAGAGTTTGCATTGGCCTTTGGCAATTTTGAAGTTGAAATGGATGTGCCGGCAGACCATATTGTTGCTGGGACTGGAGAATGTATAAATTATGTTCAGGTACTGAGCCCAGCTCAATATACCCGTTATCAACAGGCAGAAAAGTCAACCGAACCCATAGAGGTTGTTCTTTTGGAGGAAGCCATAAAGGCAGAAAAACAAAAATCCAAAGCTAGAAAAATTTGGAAATTTAAAGCCAATGAAGTCAGAGATTTCGCTTGGACTTCTTCTAGAAAATTTGTTTGGGATGCCATGAAGGTCAGCATCCCTGAAAATAACAATCAAGTTATGGCAATGAGTCTTTACCCAAAAGAAGCTTATGGACTCTATCGTAAATTCTCCACCAAAGCAGTGGCACACACCATTAAAACTTATTCGGAATTTACCATCCCTTATCCTTATCCCGTAGCTCAATCTGTGGAAGCTGCTAATGGTATGGAGTACCCGATGATTTGCTTTAATTATGGTAGAACAGAAAAAGACGGAACCTACTCCGAAGCGACCAAAAACGGAATGATCGGGGTCATCATCCACGAAGTGGGACATAATTTTTTTCCTATGATCATCAATTCCGATGAAAGACAATGGAGTTGGATGGATGAGGGGCTCAATACTTTTGTGCAATACCTAACCGAATCATCTTGGGATCCGGAATTCCCTTCAAGAAGAGGGCCGGCTTGGGCTATTGTCGATTATATGAAACTTCCCAAAAATCAGTTAGAGCCCATTATGTCGAATTCAGAAAATTTAGCACAATTTGGACCTAATGCTTATGCTAAACCAGCAACAGGACTTAATATTCTTAGGGAAACCATTATGGGAAGAGATCTTTTTGATACTGCCTTTAAGACTTACGCCAAAAGATGGGCTTTCAAACACCCAGAACCCGCAGATTTCTTCAGAACCATGGAAGATGCGAGTGGCGAAGATTTAGATTGGTTTTGGAGAGGTTGGTTTTTCGGTACCGATCCTGTGGATATTGCCATAGATAAAGTAACAATCGCTACCCCAGATTTTGAAACCCCGGCAAAAAAATCACAAAAAATAAACTATAAAGTAGATGAACCTCTGAGAAATGAATTTGTTGACCTCTCTAAAAAACGAAATGCTGAAAATAAAAACTTCCGTTATTTCGTTGATAAAGATAAGCAACTTCAAGATTTTTATTATCAATATGTACGAGGGAAAACAACAATTAACAAAAACAAAGAGTATAGTTTTGAAAGTGATGCAACCGAGCCTTTAACGGAACATGACAAAAAGAAACTAGAAAATATTACGGCCTATCAGATAGATTTTGTAAATAAAGGTGGCATGGTGATGCCCATTATTTTAGAATTTACTTTTGAGGACGGAAGTACATTGTATGACAAGTCATCGGCGCAAATTTGGCGACACAATGAACAAAAAGTATCTAAAACTTATTATTTTGACAAAAAGCTAAAATCCATACAACTAGATCCAATGAAGGAAACGGCAGATATCGATACTTCCAATAATATTTGGAGTAGCGACAATAATGCTGCAGTGCCTTCCAAATTCCAGCTCTTTAAGCAAGCACAAAAACAGAGCATAAGAGGAGCGTCCAATGGGAAAATTAATCCTATGCAAGCAGGGAAAAAGTAAACTGAGCAAAAACAAAAACTAATCTTTTATTCTTTTGAGTAAAAGATTTTTTTCTGCCAAAATTTCAGTATTTTATTTGAAAAAACTGACAATACTTACAAGATTCGTTAGAAAATTAGACACAATCAAATTGGCATACATTTCGAGGAATGTAGTTCAGAAATTTAAAAAATAATAATATATGTCAGTAAATTTTAAACCATTAGCCGATAGAGTATTGGTAGAACCAATGGCTGCGGAAACCAAAACCGCTTCAGGAATTATTATCCCAGATACAGCTAAAGAAAAACCACAAGAAGGAACTGTAGTAGCTGTAGGTCCTGGAAAAAAAGATGAACCAACAACGGTAAAAGTAGGAGACAAAGTGCTTTATGGAAAATATGCAGGCACCGAACTAAAATTAGAAGGTAAAGATTATCTTATTGTAAAAGAAGGTGACCTTTTAGGAATTATTGGATAACACATTATGCGTTAAGCCGTAAGCTTTAAGCAATGAGAGACTTTAGAAAATACGAAGTATGGCAATTAAGTCACCAATTGGTTTTGGAGATTTATACTATTTCTAAACTTTTTCCGAAAGAAGAGCAATTTACTATCACTTCTCAGTTGCGTAGAGCTTGTACATCAATTCCAACCAATATTAGTGAAGGATGTGGAAGAGCTTCAGATAAAGAGTTTAATCATTTTCTCAATATAGCATTAGGTTCGGCCTGCGAAACAGAATATTTGTTGATGCTATGTCAGGATTTGAATTTAATTAATGAAACTGATTCGGTTCAGCTTTTTGAGAAAATAAATCACATCAAAAGCAAAATATATAAATTAAAACAAAAAATAAATCTGCATTAAGAAAAGCATATTGCTTATAGCTTAATGCCTAAAGCTTAAAAGAAATGGCAAAAGAAATAAAATTTGATATCGAGTCAAGAGATGCCCTAAAAAGAGGGGTAGATGCATTAGCCAATGCAGTAAAAGTAACTTTAGGCCCTAAAGGGAGAAATGTAGTTATTGAAAAATCTTTCGGTGCGCCTCATATTACCAAAGATGGGGTTTCTGTCGCAAAAGAAATAGAACTGGAAGATAAAGTAGAAAACATGGGAGCGCAAATGGTAAAAGAAGTAGCTTCCAAAACCAACGATATTGCTGGTGACGGTACAACTACCGCTACCGTTTTGGCACAAGCCATCGTAAGAGAAGGACTTAAAAATGTTGCTGCCGGTGCTAATCCTATGGATTTGAAAAGAGGAATCGACAAAGCGGTTACCGCTGTAGTTGCTAACTTAAAATCTCAATCTCAATCCGTAGGAGATTCATCAGAAAAAATCCAACAAGTAGCGTCTATCTCTGCCAATAACGACGATACCATCGGTGCACTGATTGCCGAAGCTTTCGGAAAAGTAGGTAAAGAAGGAGTGATCACAGTAGAAGAAGCTAAAGGTACAGATACTACTGTAGATGTCGTAGAAGGAATGCAGTTCGACAGAGGTTACCAATCTCCATATTTCGTGACCAATCCTGAAAAAATGGTGGCCGAATTAGATAATCCATACATCTTATTGGTGGAGAAAAAAATATCTTCTATGAAAGAATTACTTCCTGTTCTTGAACCTGTAGCTCAAGGAGGTAAATCTTTATTGATTATTTCCGAAGAAGTAGAAGGGGAAGCTTTGGCTACTTTGGTCGTAAACAAATTGAGAGGTTCCCTAAAAATTGCTGCTGTAAAAGCTCCTGGTTTCGGTGATAGAAGAAAAGCTATGTTGGAAGACATCGCTATCTTGACTGGTGGTACGGTAATTTCTGAAGAAAGAGGTTTCACCATGGAGAATATCACCTTGGATATGTTGGGAACTGCAGAAAAAGTTTCTATTGACAAAGACAATACAACCATCGTAAATGGAGCTGGCAACGAAGCTGATATCAAAGGAAGAGTAGCGCAAATAAAAGCGCAAATGGAATCCACTACCTCTGATTATGATAAAGAAAAACTTCAAGAAAGATTGGCTAAATTGGCTGGTGGAGTTGCCGTTCTTTATGTAGGTGCTGCTTCTGAAGTGGAAATGAAAGAGAAAAAAGACCGTGTGGATGATGCGCTTCATGCAACCAGAGCTGCCGTAGAAGAAGGTATTGTTGCTGGAGGTGGGGTAGCGTTAGTAAGAGCTATCGCAGCATTGGAAAGTTTAGATGGCGTAAATGCCGACGAAAACACCGGTATCAAAATTGTAAAAAGAGCCATCGAAGAACCATTAAGACAAATTGTTGCCAACGCTGGTGAAGAAGGATCGGTAGTAGTAGCTAAAGTTGCTGAAGGATTTGCAGATTTCGGATATAATGCAAAAACGGGTCTTTATGTACACATGTTGGAGGCAGGTATCATCGATCCAACCAAAGTAACCCGTGTTGCTTTAGAAAATGCTGCTTCTGTAGCAGGTATGTTATTGACCACAGAATGCGTTATCACCGAGCTGCCTAAGCCAGAAGCTGCAATGCCACCAATGGGCGGAGGTATGCCAGGAATGATGTAATGCCGATCAATCAATAAATTTTAAAACGGTTTTATCCGTTGAATCAACATAATTCAGGCTTCGTTCTGTAATTCAGAGCGAAGCTTTTTTTGGCTTAAACTTTACAGAGTAGAAGCAAAAAAACTACGCAACAATCGAATATTTAATATAAATAACAATCTTATGAACATTGACAAAAACCATGTAGTAAGTGTACACTACACACTCCATTCAGTAGAAGCTAATGGAGAGAAAACATTTATCGAGCAAACCAATCCAGAACAGCCTCTTGTATTTTTATATGGCGTTGGAATGATGTTGCCAAAATTCGAACAAGAAATCGCAGGACTAACTTCTGGAGATAAAAAATCATTCTCTGTTCACCCACAAGAAGGATATGGCGAGCGATTCGAAAACGCAACCACCCAACTTCCTGTAGAAATGTTTGAACAATCGGGTATGCCACCTGTAGGTGCAATGCTTCCATTACAAGATCAAGATGGGAATATGGTGAATGCTACCGTATTAGAAGTAAACCCAGAATTGGTTACTGTAGATTTAAATCACCCAATGGCAGGGAAAACTTTGGCGTTTGATATCGAAGTGGTAGCAACCAGACCAGCAACAGAAGAAGAACTTTCTCATGGTCATGCACATGGTGCTGATGGGCATTTAGGGCACTAATGCGCTATTTTTCAAATTTATAATCCGTATGGTTAAGCTGTACGGATTTTTTTTGGCTACACTTTGAAAATAGTAAACTATTAGCAAGTTCTGGTACAGAAAGTGTTATTCGAATTAGATAAATACTTAATAAAAAGTAGTCAAAAGTCAGTATAGAAAGGATTTAAAATATTAATTATTTTTGCAAAAAATAAACTGTGAAATATTGTCTTGAGTTTTCATATAATGGGAAAAATTATTTTGGCTATCAAATTCAACCCAAACAAATTTCAGTACAAGAAGAATTAGAAAAAGCCTTGTCCATATTACTTCGAGAGGAGATTAAAACGATTGGTGCGGGTAGAACGGATACGGGAGTTCATGCCAAGAAAATAGTGGCCCATTTCGAAACCCAACAGGAAGTTAATGAAGCGTTTTGCCGAAGGCTAAATGCCTTTCTCCCATCGGACATTGCAGTACACAAGCTTTTCCCTGTGAAAGATGATTTCCATGCACGATTTTCGGCGACTTACAGAACTTATGAATATTATATTTCTACATCCAAAAATCCATTCAATGCAGACTTGTCTTGGTCTATGTGGCGCAGAAACTTGGCTATTGATCGCATGAATGAAGCTTGTTCTATTTTGTTTGAATACAATGATTTTACCAGTTTTGCCAAAATAGGAAGCGACAATAAAACCAACCTATGTACCATTTATAAAGCTTTTTGGCAAGAAATAGAAGGAGGCATGATGATGACGATCTCTGCCGATCGTTTCCTGAGAAATATGGTTCGTTCTATCGTAGGAACCATGGTTGATGTAGGAACAGGAAAAATTAATCCCAACGATGTAAGGCGAATTATTGAAGAAAAAAACAGAAATGCGGCAGGAACTTCAGCACCGGCGCAAGGGTTGTTTTTGGTGGATGTGGGCTATGACTGGGAAAAATTTATCTTATTGTAAAATCTTTTTTAATTTGTAGCCGATTAATTTTGCCGTTTTCAGTTCTTGCAAGTTGCTTCGTGAAGTGGATTTCTTTCGGTTTGTGAAATGATTTTTCAAATGGAAAGGTGTTAATTCTTTGGATCAAATTTTTCTTTTCTTCTACTGTGGGGTTGTATTCTATCAGTAATACCAACTTTTCACCCAAGATTTCGTCCGTTACCCCAAGGCAAACCATTTCGAGGTCTAAAAAGGATTTTAGTTTCCTTTCAATTTCTTCAGGATGAATTTTGGCGCCTCCAGAATTAATTACAAAATCGGCTCTTCCCAAAAATTTAAACTGTTTTGGAGGGATAATCTCTACAACATCATTGGTTTGAATAGGAGTGGAGGATAAATAAGGAGCGTCTATTCTCAAGCAATTTCTTTCATCAACCGAAATTGAAATGCCATCGAATAAAGTAAAATTATCTTCGTTCGAAGGGAATATTTGCTTCAATGCAATATGGGACAGCGTTTCTGTCATGCCATAAGTTTCAAAAACCTTAGTCTTAGTATTGTGAGGAATTGCTTTTTGTATTTTCTTTTTTAAATTTTCGGAAATGGCAGCTCCACCAATAATCAGATTTTGAATTAGGAATATATTGTCCAAAGAATTTTCTACTTGCAAGGGGGTTAAAGCACAAAAATCAATCGGGAAATCCAACTGAGACAACGGCTTCAAGCTCGGTGGAGCAATAGAGAGTTTCATTTTATATTCCATGGCACGCACCACCATCATTTTTCCAGAAATATATTCGACTGGTAAAGCCAGAAGAGCGGTAGATTTTTTGTTTAAACCTAAAAACTGACAAGTTTCCTTAGCGGAAAATATCATTTTTTCTTTTTCAATTTCCATTTTTTTTGGACTACCTGTAGATCCTGATGTCTGCACCTCTACGGTTTTTGAATTTGAAAACCATTCTTCACAAAAAAAAAGAACTTTTTTTTCAAAATCTGTTTTTGGAGATAAGTTATTTATATTGAATAAATTAAAGTCGATAGCTAGCATTGGGACTCTATTTTTTTTCAAATTTACAGCATTTTTTTTGGATAAGGTATTGTGGGGAAAGAAAAAAGTTGTACATTTGCACCACTGAAAACAAACATAGACCCATGGTGTAACGGTAGCACACCGGTTTTTGGTACCGTTTGTTGGGGTTCGAATCCCTGTGGGTCTACTTAAAACGCTTATCTTAGATAAGCGTTTTTTTATGCTATTTTTTTTAGAGGAAATTCACTTAAGTGTTGTGAAGGATCAAAATTGATAAGGTTTATAACCAGTTGTGTAAGTGTGGCGATACATAATTATTTGCTAAATTTGAATTTATAGAAATTTGAATTGTGGAAACGCTAAAAAGATATGGGTAGAAAAGTATTTACAGTTACCGACCAAATAGAACAATTAAAGCAAAGAGGTCTTGTAATAAATGACGATATAAAAGCAGAAGAAATCTTGCTAGATATTGGTTATTATCGGCTTGGATTCTATTGGTATTACTTTCAGAACGAAAAAAAAGGACATCAGTTTGAACCTAATATTTCATTAGACGACATAGTGGATTTATATTATTTTGATTTTGACCTGAAATGTTTACTTGCAAGGTATATTTACAGAATAGAGGTTCACTTTAGAACACAGGTTGTGTATATTGTTTCAAACTATTATCCAAACGATATTACTTGGTACACCGATAGTGCAAAAGTAAATAACCACATTCTGAAAGACCTGAATACTATTTACTACACTTTGGGTCAAAATACAAACATTCTTAAAAAGCACCATATAAAATATCCTGCAGACACACACGCACCCACTTGGAAAACATTTGAGTTTTTAACTTTTGGACAGATTTATAAGATTTACTCAAACCTTAAAGAATCGCATTTAAAAGAAAGTATAACTAATGTTTATGGCTTCAGAGATTACAAGTTGCTTGATAATTACTTCAGGGCCATCATAAACATCCGAAATATTTGTTCGCATAATGCTGTTTTGTACGATTTTAACCAGCCTATTGGTATTAGAAGAATTCCCAATAAATACTACCGAAACAAGACTCATAACAATACCAATATGAATGCTTCCATACGGTTGATTTTGTTTATTTTGAGCAAGATTTCAAAGAATAGAGCGCAAGATTTGGAACGGGATTTACACGATTTATTTAAAGGGATTCAACGAAATCCGAAAATCAGTAAAATAATTTCAGAGAAAATTATGTTTGATTTATAAATAGTCTTACCTTTGCAGAACAAAAGTGCCCGATGATACATTTACGCTATTGTTGAGCACTCTAAAATAAGAATATTCGACCTGGACTTTTATGCTCCAGGTTTTTTTTATGTTGCCAGTTTTCTCTCTTGTACTTATAATCAAGCGGAAAAGGTGAAATTGCAGGATATTGTTTCAGTAATACGAACAATTTTTCAAACCTAATTCCTGCGGGGTATTTCTTAAAATTCGTCATGTTTGTAAGTTCTTTGGTAGGTGAGCTGTCGATTTTTCAGTGCTCTCATCTTAGATAAGCGTTTTTTTATGCTATTTTTTTTAGAGGAAATTCACTTAAGTGTTGTGAATCAATCTTTAAAAGTATTTTTTTTAAAAAAAAGCATACATTTTTTTTAGAATTGTGTATTTTTGCAAACGAAAATTTATATATGCAAAACATTAGAAACATTGCGATTATCGCGCATGTCGATCATGGAAAAACCACTTTGGTCGATAAAATCATCCATGCAACGAGTATTTTTAGAGAAAATCAAGAAAATGGTGAGTTGATTATGGATAACAACGATTTGGAAAGAGAAAGAGGAATTACCATTCTTTCTAAAAACATATCAGTAACTTATAAAGACACCAAAATTAATGTTATTGACACTCCCGGACACGCCGATTTCGGTGGAGAAGTGGAGCGAGTTCTGAAAATGGCCGATGGGGTTATCCTTCTGGTTGATGCCTTTGAGGGACCAATGCCTCAAACTCGTTTCGTTTTGCATAAAGCATTAGAATTAGGTTTGAAACCCATAGTGGTTATTAATAAAGTGGATAAAGAAAACTGCAGACCCGATGAGGTGCACGATGCGGTATTTGATTTGTTCTTTAATTTAGATGCCACTGAAGAACAATTGGATTTCCCTACTTTTTACGGATCCTCTAAGCAAGGTTGGTTCAATACAAGTTTAGAACCTGCTGACAGTATTTTACCATTATTGGATGGGATATTACAATATGTACCAGCTCCTGATGCTAAAGAAGGATCTTTAAGAATGCAAATTACTTCTTTGGATTTTTCTTCATTTTTGGGTAGAATTGCCATTGGTAAAATTACACAAGGTTCTGTAAAGGAATCCGAATGGATAGGTTTGGCTCAGGAAGATGGAAACATCATCAAAGGAAAAGTAAAAGAATTATATGTCTTCGAAGGACTTGGTAAGAAAAAAGTTCAAGAAGTAAAAGCGGGTGATATTTGTGCCATTGTAGGATTTGACAAATTTCAAATTGGTGATTCTTTTGTGGATTTAGAAAACCCGGATCCATTGCCAAGAACTGCCATAGACGAACCTACACTAAACATGACATTCTCTATTAATAATTCGCCTTTCTTTGGTAAAGATGGTAAGTATGTTACCTCTAACCATTTGAAAGATAGATTGATGAAAGAGTTGGAGAAAAATTTGGCTTTGCGTGTGGAAACAACCGATGATGCCAATACATTTTTGGTTTTTGGTAGAGGAATCTTACACCTTTCTGTTTTGATAGAAACCATGAGAAGAGAAGGGTACGAAATGACGATTGGGCAGCCACAAGTAATCGTTCGAGAAATTGACGGTGAAAAATGCGAACCTTACGAATCCATGGTAGTAGATGTGCCTGAAGAGTATGCTTCTAGGGTAATTGATTTGGCGACCCAAAGAAAAGGAGATTTGCATATTATGGAAACCAAGGGAGAAATGCAGCATTTGGAGTTCGAAATTCCTTCCAGAGGACTTATCGGATTAAGATCTCAAATGCTTACAGCAACTGCCGGAGAAGCTATTATGGCTCATCGTTTTAGCGAATACAAACCTTATAAAGGTGCTATTCCGGGTCGATTGGTGGGGGTATTGGTGAGTAAAAGTCAAGGTCCAGCTACTGAGTACTCCATTGCAAAATTACAAGATAGAGGTAAGTTTTTTGTAGATCCAGGAGAAGAAATCTATGAAGGAATGATCGTAGGCGAGCAAAACAAACCAGGGGATTTGGTGGTGAATATCGTTGAAGCCAAACAGCTGAATAACATGCGTGCCTCCGGAAAAGATAAAGATGGTAATATTGCTCCTAAAATCCTTTTGTCACTAGAAGAGTGTATGGAATACATACAAGGAGATGAAGCGATAGAGGTTACTCCTAATTTCATCAGAATGCGTAAAAAAGTACTTACGGAAAACGAAAGAAAAAGATTAGAAAGAGGAGCTAAAGGCTAAACTTATTCTCTTCTTTAACCATACAACCGAACGAGTAATCGTTCGGTTTTTGTTTATCATCATTCTAAAATAGCTTTTTTTCTTATTTTTTTAAAGAAAAATTTGCATAGTTTTAGTTTTAGTTTCGTTGTGTTAAACAATTTAAAAAAAAATAACACAATGAAAAAATTAATGTTCCTAGCCGCCTTGGTGGTGGCAGGTATGGTAAGTGCCAATTCGTTGAAGAAGGTAGATTTGATTGAATTAAATTCTGAAACTTCAACTAATTATTTTACAAATTCCAAAGTGCTTTCGGGAATTTGTTATATTAGGATTTATAGGGATAATCATGATGGTACTTTTACTTTGGTGCTTTCCGAGGATGTTCCTATGGAATCAAAAGAAGATTGTGTAAAATTGAATAAACAAAAAGTGAAATATGCATTTGATAACCAATTGTAAAAAAAATAATAGTTTTACAGAAAAAATGGTATGCGAATTTATTTAGCCTCTTTATTTGGGGTTTTTCTCCAAAGTTTTTTTACTGCTCAGACTATTAAAGTTACTTATGATTTTAATGTTTACAGATATGATACCAATACTGTGTATAATTTTCCTGCTGAAGTAATTTATAATAATCAGTCGTTAGAGAAATTATACACAGTTAGGTATGGTATATCGGATGCTAATTTAAAAGCCATTAATCCAAAGGAAAACATTCTTTCTACATATAAAAGTAATGTGAAATCTAACTATATTATTTATTCAAAATCTACTCCTGAAATGTATATTTGGGACAATATTAGAGGGAATAATTATATTTTTTTTGATGATGTAAAACCCATGAAATGGGAAATTGAGTCCGAAACCAAAGAAGTAAACCAAAAAGTTTTATCCAAAGCTACAACAAAGTTTAGAGGCAGAACCTATATTGCATGGTATGATGAAAAAGTTGCGTTGTCATTAGCACCTTGGAAATTTAACGGAATAGAAGGCTTGGTATATGAAATGTACGATGAAAATAAACAGTTTTCTTGGAAGTTAAAGTCCATTGAAAACCTTGGTACTGCAACCCCAATAAATCCTTTTGTAAAAGTTTCAAAAAGCGATATGCAGGCGTTTCGGAGTTATCCCGATTTAAAATATGGTATCGTGTTTAATCCTAATGAATTCGGAGAGTTTTTAGCAATGAAGCAAGAAAGAAATGGATTGGAAATACTGTTTGAATGGGAAAAATAGTATTTATTTTCTGCTTTCTAACTTATGTAGTACAAGCGCAAGGATATGAAATTACCTATGAGATAATAGGAAAACACAACAAGGAGAAAGAACAAAAATCAATCGACCAAGCAATTTTGTCTTACAATGTTGTTACAGAAAGCTCTATTTACCTTGATGTAAATATCGCTTCCAGAGGGAAAGATTTTTTAGAAAATTTTAGAAAGCAAAATGAAACTCATTTTCATGATATTATTTTAAAAAATTTCAAACCATCCCAATATACCCAGTTATCCTCTATAGACGAAGAATACTATCAACATAGATTTACTTTTCCTTCTCATAATTGGCAATTACAACAAGAATCAAAGATTATTTTGGATTATCTATGTCAAAAGGCGACCATTGATTTTGGAAATAGAAAATGGACTGCTTGGTTTACTACAAAAATCCCTATAAACGATGGACCGTATAAATTTTTTGGACTCCCAGGTTTAATTTTAGAGATAATATCAGCAGATGGAGATTATCATTTTAAAGTGATGGAAATAAAGAAGACAACAACTAATTCTATAGTAAATTTGCCTAATTCTATTTCTGTTGATGAAAATAAATTTAAAAAACTTCAAAATCAGATAGTAAAAGACCCCTCCTTTAATAGTAGGAATTTAATGTTAAACAGTTCATACAAATCTAAATCAAGTTTCGATGGTAAAGAATTCAAAACAGATAAAAATTATTTTGATAGCCTAAATAAAATTTACTGGAAATGGATGAAAGACCATAACAATCCAATAGAAATGGATAAAGTTTGGCTCAAATAATGTTGGTTCTTCTAAATACTTTTCGGTTAACAAATTCTTAAACTATCCCCAAACTCATAAAGTTTGGGGATTTTGTTTATAATCATTCTAAAATACTGTGCTTTTCTTATTTTTTTAAAGAAAAATTTGCATAGTTTTAGTTTTAGTTTTAGTTTTAGTTTCGTTGTGTTAAACAATTTAAAAAAAATAACACAATGAAAAAATTAATGTTCCTAGCCGCCTTGGTGGTGGCAGGTATGGTAAGTGGGAAGTCTGGAATTATTAAAGAGAACAAAATAGCCAAACAAAGTAAAAAAATAGTATCGGCTTGCGTCTCTGTAACTTTCTCATGTGGAGAAAAAGGAATTGTTTGTGGAAAAGATACTGAGGAAATCGGAAATAAACTTTTGTGGTGGGATAATCTAATCTGTCCAAAAAATAAAAGTTTTGAAATGAATTAATTGTGAAATGAAACCAATACTTTTTTATGTTTGCGTTTTTATGTTGGGTTGTTTTTATTGTCATGGGCAGTACAAAGAAATCGAACCTTTGCAGTATAAAATTCGATATTGGGTACAAACTCAATCTGATTCTATAGACTACAAATCTTCTGATGCAGAGAGATTTGTATTGGATGTAGGAAAAAATAATACCTCTGTTTATTACAGCGAAGGCTCATTTGAACGAGATTCTATTATTTCTCAACAATTACAGAAACCCATCACATCAATTAATTTAATGGGAATGCCTAAATCTAATTATAGCTACACCATTATAAAAAGTAGAAATTCGGAATTTATAAAGATAAAATACATTGATGTAATTCAAAAAAATAAATTTTCCTTTCTTGAGAATTTAAACTTAAATTGGGCAATTTCTAACCAAAAGGAAATGGTTAATAATATACCTTGCACCCAAGCCTCTCTAAATTTTGGTGGTAGAAAATGGACGGCTTGGTTTGCTCATTCTATTCCGATACAAGAAGGGCCCTACAAATTTGGTGGACTCCCTGGTTTGATTGTCAAGTTGCAAGACGAAAAAAAGTATTTTGTTTTTCAGTTGGAAAACTACCGTATGGCAAAAGCGGGCGAGATGCTGAAAATTAAAGAGTCATCACTCGTATCCACTGAAACTACAAAATTGAAGTTTGTTCAGGCGTTAAACCATTTTAATGAAAATATTATTTCTATAATGAATGCTGATGGAGTTTTTCTCGATCCAGAGGCTACAAAGAATTTAGAAAGAAGATATCGTAGAAACAACAACCCCATCGAACTCGAATGATTTTTTATTCCCAAACCCTCAAAGTTTGGGGATTTTGTTTATAATCATTCTAAAATACTGTACTTTTCTTATTTTTTTAAAGAAAAATTTGCATAGTTTTAGTTTTAGTTTTAGTTTTAGTTTCGTTGTGTTAAACAATTTAAAAAAATAACACAATGAAAAAATTAATGTTCGTAGCCGCATTGGTGGTGGCAGGTATGGTAAGTGGGAAAACCAGTGATAAAAAATTACTAGATTTATAACCACAGAATTCAGTACTCAATTTTATAAAATTTCCTATTGTGTATGATTGGGTAAAAGTAACTACAAGTTGTGGTAAAGTTTTTTATTTGAATGGAAGTGATTACACAGATTGTTATGAATGCCTACAGGAAGATGCAAGGAAATTTACCGATGCACAATGCGGTAAAGGTGAAGGATTCGAAGTGCCATATTAATATGATGATGAAAAAATTTCTTTTTTTATTGATTCTGTTTTTAATTTCTTTTTCTTATGCCCAACAGATCGAAGTTGATAAGCGATTTGTGGCACCAAAATATAGTCAAGAAGTAAAAGACCAATCCAATTTGGTGGTTCAGTATAATTTAACTTTTACTGATGGTAAAGATAAAAAGTTAGAGTTGAAAACGATATTGCAGTTAGGCGATAAGTATTCCAAATTTTCGGATATTAATGCTATGAGTAGAGATTCACTTATCAAAGCACATAGCCTATTAGAATCGGTTGGTGCAAAAGAATTGAACGACTTAGGGAGATACAATATCCATTATAAAAAAAATATTCTTAAAGACTTTGTTTCCAATATTCTTTTTTGCCAAGAACGAATATCTAAGACTGTTTATCAGTATTCAGAAGCGATGCCTGTACAACATTGGGTTTTAACGAATGAAAAAAAATATCTACTGGGTTATCTCTGTAAATCTGCAACTCTTACTTTTAGAGGAAGAAAATATAAAGCATGGTACACCGAGGAAATTCCAAAAAACGATGGACCGTACATTTTCCAAGGTTTACCAGGGTTAATTTTGAAAATAACCGATGAACATGGTCAGTATGATTTTACAGCTGTGGGTATCGTAAAAAAGAAAATGGATATTTACTGGAGAAACGAAAGCGGTATAGAAACAGTAAGTAGGGAAAATTTCAGGAAAATTCAAAGAAATTATTTTGAAAATCCCGGTATTTTCATGTCAGGAAAAGCGTATGATGATACAGGAAAAATAATCTCTATACCCATTAATAAGAATCTTTATGCTCCATTGGAGTTAGAATAACATTATTCCCAAACCCATAAAGTTTGGGGATTTTATTTTTTATTGAAGTCCCTTTTATTCAAAATTCACTAATTTTGGAGCTTCAACATGAAAGAGCATTCCAAAAATTCCGAAAAAGACAAAACCTGGTCCATTATCAAAAGACTTTTTGCCATTGGCATGAAGTTTAGAAGCTGGTTTCTATTTACCCTAGCCGTATCCATTGTCTTGGCATTGGTGTCCACCTATCGGCCTATTCTTACCAAAGAAGTGGTGGATATTGCTATCATTCAACACAAAAGCAGAGAGCAACTGATGCATCAGGTTTATATATTGGTGGCATTGGTATTTGCAGAAAGCGTGCTCAATCTTTTTTTGGTCTATTTCTCCAATTTTATTTCACAAAATGTCATTCGCGATATTCGGGAAAGACTCTATAAAAAACTCATCTATTTTCGCACTTCCTTTTTCGACAAAACGCCCATAGGACAGTTGGTTACCCGTGCCGTGGGCGATGTAGAAACCATAGCCACCGTTTATACCGATGGTTTTCTCATGGTTTTTGGGGATGTATTGCGGGTGGCAATGGTGGTATTTGCCATGTTTCAGACGGATCTTAATTTAAGTTTTATCACCCTCGCCATTTTGCCCATCATGCTTTGGAGCACTCGTTTTTTCCAGAAAAGACTCAAAAAAGCATTTGGTGACGAAAGAGCTTGGGTAGCCAATCAAAATTCCTTTGTGCAAGAACGATTAGCCGGAATGACGCTCATACAAGTATTCAACCGACAACAGGCTGAGTTTGAGAAGTTCGAATCCATCAACAAAACACTGGAGTCAGCCTTGCTGAAAACAGTATTTGTTTTCTCTTTATTTTTTCCGGTGGTCGAACTTATTTCCTCTGTTTTCTTGGGATTAATTCTTTTTTATGCCGGTTTTATCGAGGTTAGTCCAGGCACCATCGTGGCTTTCGTTACCTTTATTTCCATGCTCATTCGCCCCCTACGGCAAATTGCCGATCGCTTCAATAACATACAAAGAGGTATTGTGGGTGCCGAAAGGGTGTTGGGGATCATGGACGAAGATTCTGCCATAAAAAATGAGGGCACAATACAAAAAGAACATTTCCAGGGGAAGATTGAATTTCAAAATGTCCATTTTGCCTATGATGACAAACAAGAAGTCTTGAAAGGAATTAGTTTCATTGCAAATCCTGGAGAAATGGTTGCTATTGTTGGCGCAACAGGTGCCGGGAAATCCACCATTATTTCTCTTATCACCCGTTTGTATGAAATAAATTCTGGTAAAATATTTATTGATGATATTGCTTTGCCCGAATACGAGGTACACCAACTTCGAAGTCATGTTGGGGTCGTTTTGCAAGATGTTTTTCTTTTTCACGGTAGCATTTTAGAAAATTTAACCTTTGGCGAAACCATCCCGTTGGAGGCCATTAGAAAAGCAGCTAAGGAAATTGATGTAGATGATTTTATTATGTCACTTCCCAATGGATATAATTATGTGGTGAGTGAGCGAGGTGCTTCCATGTCTTTGGGACAGCGACAATTGCTTTCTTTTCTTCGGGCTTATTTAGCAAAACCACAAATACTTATTCTGGACGAAGCCACCTCTTCCATTGATGACGAAAGCGAAAAGCTCATACAGCAAGCTACGGAAAAAATTACCCAAAACCGGACCTCCATCATCATTGCCCATCGACTGTCCACCATAGAAAAAGCCGACAAAATCATAGTTATGGACAAAGGTGAAATAGTAGAAATAGGCAAACACAAAGACTTATTGCTACAAGATGGGTATTATGCTGCTTTATACAATGCACAACTTAAAGGAAAAAACAAACAACATTAACCATGGAGAATACGATACAGATAGAGTTTCAAAATTTCAAAAACGAACTAAAAAAATTGGACATAGAAGTAACCAAAATTGTTAAAGTGGGCAATGGAAGTATGGATTTTCATGAAATATTTTATCAATCACCAAAATACAGTGAATTGAAATCGGTTTTCGTACAAAGACATGAATTGGATATTTTGTTGCAAAAGTTCAAAAAACAATATGCTTGATTTGTCTTAAACATCATTCAAAAACGAGTAGTGTTTGTTGAATAAAAAGTGACGAGAGGTCTTTTGTTCAAAAATTGAATTGATAAGGGTATCAAAAAAGAGCGTGAAAATTGTTCACGCTCTTTTATTTAATTTTTATTTTCCTAAATAGGCGGAATACATCCAGATTTCTTTTTCTTGCTCAGTAATATAGTCGCTCATTAGAGAGTTGGTACCCTCGTCGCCATATTCACTGGTAAGATCTAAGAGTTCTCTTTGTAGTGCGATGACGATGCCAAAAGATTCAAGGATATTTTCCACACATTTTATACCATCACTTACTTCTTTGCTTTCTTTGATGGTGGATTTTTTAAGATAATCACTGTAATTGTGTGTAGGCGTAGCACCTAATGTTAATATTCTTTCGGCAATTGCATCAATTTTCAAGATGAGGTTGTCGTACAATTCCTCAAATTTCGGATGCAAAGTAAAGAACTGATCACCCGTAATATTCCAATGTGCGCCACGAGTGTTCTGGTAGAAAATAGAATAATTGGACAGTAATACATTAAGTTTTTCTGCAATTTTACTACAGTCTTCTTTTTTAAGACCAATTAAATTTGATTTTTTCATTATTAATATATTTATAAGTTATTATTAATTAGCGCTATAATTTCTATAGGTAAAGATAGGGGTTCCATGGTTGGTAAGCCAATTATAGATGATGATATTGTTTATAACTGATGTTGAAATAATCTATTGTTATAATATATTTGATAGGCAATGTGTATAGGGTGGAGGATAAGTTGATCGTATTTTAATTCATCTTTTGGCGTTAAAGATTTGTATTTTTTCGGTGGAAAAGAAGAGTTTAGAAAAAGTATTTTATGGCAATATAGGAAATAAAGCTAATCTGGATAGAGTTTTCATGTGATGTATAAAAGTTAAAGTGGTGATTTACTGAAAAATATTTGTAAAAAGTATTGGAGAATGAAAAAAAAGACTTACTTTTGCACCCTAAAATTAATTATAAAGCAATCAAATGCCTACTATTCAACAATTAGTAAGAAAAGGAAGAGCCACGCTTGCCAAGAAGAGCAAATCGGCTGCACTTGATTCCTGTCCACAAAGACGAGGAGTATGTACTAGAGTATATACGACAACTCCAAAGAAACCGAACTCTGCACTTAGAAAAGTGGCAAGGGTAAGACTTTCTAACGGAAAAGAAGTTAACGCCTACATCCCGGGCGAAGGACACAATCTTCAAGAGCACTCGATAGTATTGGTAAGAGGCGGAAGGGTGAAAGACCTACCGGGAGTAAGATATCACATTGTTCGTGGAGCTTTGGATACCGCAGGAGTAAACGGAAGAACTCAAAGAAGATCTAAGTATGGTGCTAAGAGACCTAAACCAGGTCAGGCAGCTGCTGCACCTGCAAAAGGTAAGAAAAAGTAATCATTAAATTGTAAGAAACGAAACAATGAGAAAGACAAAAGCAAAAAAAAGACCGTTGTTACCAGATCCGAAATTTAATGATCAGTTGGTAACAAGATTTGTAAATAACTTGATGTTGGATGGTAAAAAATCCATCGCGTTCAAGATTTTCTACGATGCTCTTGATGTTGTAGAAGCGAAAAAAGGAGAAACTGAAAAGACTTCTCTTGAAATTTGGAAAGATGCCCTTACCAATGTAATGCCTCATGTAGAAGTGCGTTCCAGAAGAGTAGGAGGTGCTAACTACCAAATTCCTATGCCCATCCGTGCTGATAGAAAAATCTCTATGGCAATGAAATGGTTAATTAAGTATGCCAAATTGAGAAATGATAAGTCCATGGCTTCCAAACTTTCTGCTGAAATCCTAGCTGCCTCTAAAGAAGAAGGTGCTGCTTTCAAAAAGAAATCGGATACCCACAAAATGGCTGAAGCAAACAAAGCATTCTCTCACTTTAAATTCTAATCTGAAATGGCAAGAGATCTTAAACTAACAAGAAACATTGGTATCGCTGCTCACATTGATGCAGGGAAAACCACCACCACAGAAAGAATTTTATTCTACTCAGGGAAAAACCACAAAATCGGGGAAACCCATGAAGGTGGTGCTACAACTGACTGGATGGAGCAAGAAGCAGAAAGAGGGATTACCATTACTTCTGCTGCTGTAACGGTAGATTGGAAATTCCCAACCGAACAAGGAAAAGCACTTCCAGATGCAAAAGATTACCACTTTAACATCATCGATACCCCAGGACACGTTGACTTTACCGTAGAGGTAAACCGTTCCCTAAGAGTATTGGATGGTTTGGTATTCCTTTTCTCCGCAGTGGATGGTGTAGAACCTCAGTCTGAAACCAACTGGAGATTGGCAGATAACTATAAAGTAGCCAGAATGGGATTTGTAAACAAAATGGACAGACAAGGTGCTGACTTCCTAAATGTTTGCAAGCAGGTAAAAGAAATGCTTGGTTCCAACGCTGTTCCTATTGTATTGCCAATTGGTGAAGAAGCCGACTTTAAAGGAGTGGTAGATTTGGTTAAAAACCGTGCAATGGTTTGGCATGACGAAAACCATGGTTCTACCTTTGATATCGTAGATATTCCTGCAGAAATGGCAGATGAAGTGAAAATGTTCAGAGCTCAGTTGATCGAAGAAATCGCGGCTTATGACGAAAATCTTTTGGAGAAATTCATGGAAGACGAAAACTCCATTACAGAAGAGGAAATTCACGCTGCTTTAAGAGCTGCAACTTTGGATATGAGTATCATTCCAATGACTTGTGGATCTTCATTTAAAAATAAAGGAGTTCAGTTTATGTTGGATGCCGTATGTAGATACCTTCCTTCACCAATGGATAAAGAAGCCATCGACGGTACAGATCCAAGAACTGATGAGCCTATCTCTAGAAAACCATCTGTAACTGAACCATTTGCAGCATTGGCATTTAAAATTGCTACTGACCCTTTCGTAGGAAGATTAGCATTCTTTAGAGCTTATTCTGGTAGATTAGATGCTGGTTCTTATGTGTTGAACACTCGTTCTAACAGTAAAGAAAGAATTTCTCGTATTTTCCAAATGCACGCCAACAAACAAGAACCTATCGAGTTTATTGAGGCAGGAGATATTGGTGCAGCAGTAGGATTTAAATCCATCAAAACGGGAGATACCCTTTGCGATGAGAAACATCCTATCGTTTTGGAATCTATGGTATTCCCAGATCCGGTAATTGGTATCGCAGTTGAACCTAAAACAAAAGCTGACCAAGATAAAATGGGTAATGCTTTGGCTAAATTGGCCGAAGAAGATCCTACTTTCCAAGTAAAAACTGATGAGGCTTCTGGTCAAACGATTATTTCTGGTATGGGTGAACTTCACTTAGATATCATTGTAGATCGTATGAGAAGAGAGTTCAAGGTAGAAGTTAACCAAGGACAACCTCAGGTAGAATACAAAGAAGCTCTTACTATGGTAGCTAACCACAGAGAAGTGTACAAAAAACAATCGGGTGGTCGTGGTAAATTTGCTGACATTGTATTTGAAATCGGTCCAGCTGATGAAGGTAAATCAGGGCTAGAATTCGTTAACGAAATCAAAGGGGGGAACATTCCTAAAGAATTTATTCCTTCTGTAGAGAAAGGATTTAAAGAAGCCATGAAAAATGGTCCTTTGGCTGGTTTCGAAGTAGATGCAATGAAAGTTACTTTAAAAGATGGTTCTTTCCACGCGGTTGACTCTGACCAATTGTCATTCGAATTGGCTGCAAAACTAGGATTCAAAGAATCTGGTAAGAAAGCTAAAGCAGTTATTATGGAACCAATTATGAAATTGGAAGTAGTAACTCCAGAAGAATACATGGGAGATATCGTAGGAGACCTTAACAGAAGAAGAGGTACTGTAAACGGGATGGACGATAGAAACAACGCTAAAGTAATTAAAGCATTTGTTCCACTATCTGAAATGTTCGGTTATGTAACCACACTTAGAACACTTTCTTCTGGTAGAGCAGCGTCTTCTATGGAATTCGAAAAATATGAAGCAGCTCCAACCAATGTTGCTGAAGCAGTAATCGAAAAAACAAAAGGTTAATCTTTTAAAACTAAGAAAATGTCACAAAGAATCAGAATAAAACTAAAATCTTACGATTACAACTTAGTGGATAAATCTGCTGAAAAAATCGTAAAAACTGTAAAGGCAACCGGAGCTGTAGTAAACGGACCAATCCCATTGCCAACCCACAAGAGAATCTTTACTGTACTAAGATCTCCGCATGTTAACAAGAAAGCAAGAGAGCAGTTCCAATTATCAGCTCACAAGAGATTGATGGACATCTACTCTTCTTCTTCCAAAACGGTTGATGCTCTAATGAAGTTAGAACTTCCTTCTGGTGTAGAAGTAGAAATCAAAGTGTGATAACCAGGGCTTAGGCCTTAACAAAGCATTTTGCTAGTATATGAACTCCCTTTTCTTAATTGAAAAGGGAATTTTTATTTTCATAAAAGTGTTAAATTCTGTTAAATTCAATTGTTTTTCACACAAAAACTTGCACAGTTTTAGTTTTAGTTTTAGTTTTAGTTTTAGTTTTAGTAGCACTAATTAAAAAAAATCGAATATGAAAAAGTTTGTTTTGTATTTTTCATTGGTGCTACTATTTATAAATTGTAGTACTAATTCTGTAGAAGAAATTTCAGATGGTATTCCAAACGAAATTTCGATGTATAGAACGATGAGTAATCAGTCTGAAAATGCTTTGAATTACGAAGTAAGCGACGAACAATTTGTTTTGAGGCTTTATTCTGATATTGATGGAAGTGAATTTAAAAGTATAGTAGAGGTTTTGTCTGTTGTTAATGATAGTGCAAAACTTTTTGAATTAGATTATACTTTTGACACTTCTGAAACCCATTGGAAAATTAAGCAAAAAGAAAGAGTTCTTGCATTAGCAGACAATTTGCGAGAAAAAAATATTGATATTGGAGTTTTAAGAGATTTGTCCGAATTTATTGATGGGTATGTTCTGGCGATATATCAAAAGTCTGTTGTTGATGGAGGAAAAAATGTTGATTTATTTTCATCTATATATTATTATCAATCAAGTATTGATGCCCTAGTGAGAGCAGAAAATTCAAATAGTCCTTTAAATGGAACCCTACACCCTGGTTTTTTAGCAGGCAAAGATTTTTTTGTGTTTCAAGAGGATCAGTTCATTGACTTAAGTTTAGTTGATTTGAGCACACTTAATAATTATATTCATAGCACTAAAGATGAAAATTTGAAAGAATTTATTAAAAGTAATAGTATGTCTAAAGTACCATTTACTGTAATAAATGAATTTTATGGTAGTGCGGCAGAATTTGAAAACTTTATTGAAAATGTTCAATACCAACCTATGGGGTGTTCCAGTTGGTGTTTTATTGGATGTGGATCAGATACGGGTTGCTGTGGAAATTATTCAGGATGTTGTGTTTATTCTTCTTTAGCGTGTTATGTTCATGATGTTCAATGTGCTTCTTGTATACCGCCTAAAGGACTTCCATCCTGGTATTGCGGACCTGGCTGTAAACCCGGTCTAGGAAAACCAGTTAAGATAATAACTAATATCATTTAAATTGATTAATAATGGAAAAGTTTCATAAAATTATCATAGTAGTAAGTTTGCTAGTTCTTATTAATATTATTTTGCAAGCGTATTATTTCTATCAAAATAAATTAGGAAATGAAATTGCAGATGCATTAATGCAAGCAATTACATTTCTTGCAAATTTTAATTTTATTACAGTTTTAATTCTACCCTTTTTATTAATGATTTATTCTATAATAGCAATGGTTCAAAAAAGAAAATATGGAATTATTTTACTCTTGATTAATATTTGTAATTGTGTGCTGATTTTTTTTACATAATTCATAAATAATAAAGCAAGAGAGCATTTCCAATTATCAGCTCACAAGAGATTGATGGACATCTACTCTTCTTCTTCCAAAACGGTTGATGCTCTAATGAAGTTAGAACTTCCATCTGGTGTAGAAGTAGAAATCAAAGTGTGATGATGCAGTTAGGAAACACCAGTCGAAAGTCTTATGTTTTCTAACCACCATAACTCAATATTATATCCCTTTTCGAAAGAAGAGGGATTTTTTCAGTTAAAGTAAAATAGAAGAGATGACTACGAAGTAATTGATTCTTTCACCTCAAGCTGTTAACCTGAACATTGCCAAAGTTCCAAACTTAGGCAAAGTTAAATTCAGTACCATTTTCTAAGTGAAAATTTCTTAGTGCAATAAACTACTGGATTTTCAACTATTAGTACAGATTAATTTTATGTCACCAATGTAGATAGTGTTCCTACGGAACACCAAATCTTCAACTGCAATTAATACTACTTAGATGTTGTTCCTACGGAACATTTATCGATGTATCAACTTTGCCAAAGTTCCAAACTTAGGCAAAGTTAAATTCAGTACCATTTTCTAAGTGAGAATTTCTTAGTGCAATAAACTACTGGATTTTCAACTATTGGTACAGATTAATTTTATGGCACCAATGTAGATAGTGTTCCTACGGAACACCAAATCTTCAACTGCAATTTTTACTACGCAGATGTTGTTCCTACGGAACATTTGTCGATGTAGTAGCTTTACTCAAATTCCAATCTTTTGACAATATTTAATTTTCTAAAAGATTTTACAAATGGTTTTATATGGGAGCGATGGTTAATGTACCGTAGGAACAATATCTGTGTAGCATATAAAAATGATATTTTGCGTTCCGTTGCGAAGCCTAAATCTTCCGTAGGAACAGTATCTGTTTTGTATTTTGATTGGAAAGACGAATGTTAAATGTTCCTTAGGAATGTCCATTGATAATTTGCGACCTATTACTGGCAATAACGATGAACATCGCATAAAAACACAGGTCTTCTGTTAAACATTTGTATAATATGAAAAATAGTTTTAGCTTTATAAAAAATTAAAACTATATTCTATGAAAAAATTACTTTTTGCTTCTTTACTATCGGGAGCTATGGTTGTTACTTCTTGCAACAACGAAACCGTTGCCATCAATACGGTTGAAGCGCTAAAAACTGCTGAAATGAGAAATTTTGATAGTGCTTTGAAAAGTTAGATGAAGCCTGAGAATAGATCGACTCCTGATGGGCAGAGAAAAACGGGTGGACAACTTAATGAACGCAGTTTGGATATTTTGTATAATGCATCAAAGCGATTCTTAGCTGTAGAAGTAGGAAGAATTGATGCTGATAATACTACACGAGAAGCCAAAGAAATGATAATTTCAAAAGCAACTAAATTGTATTTTGAGAAAATAACACGAATAAATAAAACCATTAAAAATGAAAATTAATATGAAAAATTTAGTTGTTTTCTTAGCAATATTTTGTGCAGGAGTAATCAGTGCTCAAATCGGTACACTTTATATCTTTAATAATTCGGCATATAGTGCAGATATTACAATTTTTGGCACAAACCAAAATAACACCAATAATAATTGTTTTCCACATGTTGAAAGTGCTGGTCTTTTAACCATACCTGCTGGTCAGTCCGAAGCATATAATGGATACTCTAATAGCCAAGCAAATTCTTTTCCAATAAATGGATGGTATTATAGATTTACTACTACACCTCCTTCGCCTGCATATTCTGTGGCTAGTTCGCCAATATTTAATGCTACAGGTCCATTAGCAAGTAATACACAATGGTCTGGTGCAAAGTTTAATGTAAATCAACCAAATGGTGGATTTACCATTGGTTATGGTGGTTGTGGAGTAAATTCTTCGTTTACAGACTATGTAGGAGGTCCTCCTGGTTCAGGTTTTCCTGTAGAAGTTAACTGGTTTTCTATTGGGAATGATTGGTATTTTATAATTCAATAAACAATATACTATGAAAAATTTAGCATTTCTGTTTCTTATTTTTATAAGTATAAAAAATTATTCTCAAGGAAATTTATATATCTATAATTACTCTGATTATGATTATCATGGTTTGTTAGCAACTCAAGAACCCTCAGGTAGCAATTGTTATCCAAATTCGATTTCTAATAATAGTGGTAACCTTGTAGTAGAATCAAATTCAACGAAATACTTTAGTAGTTTCTCAAGTACAGATTCTGATATTAATAGTTGGTTTGTAAGTCCAAACGCTGGTGCCCCCTTTCAAATTTATTCATCTGTAGATCCAATATTAAATACTGTATATGGAAACCCAACAGTCAATCAATGGTCTTATACCAGATTTACCATGTATCAAGCAGGTACTAATATTCAAATTAGTGGTGCAGGTGGTGCTATTGGTTCTGGTTTAAATCTTTGTGGTGTGCAAACTTCGTATCATGATGATGGCATAATTCGGGCTAATTGGTTCTTTGTCTCAGGTAGCATTGGTAATAATCATTATATTATAATTGAAAACTCATAGTTTTCTATTTACATTAATTCTAAAAACTTTTACTATGAAAAAATTATTTTCCACACTATTTCTTATTTTTTTCGCTCTATTTTATAGTCAAAATTTCGATTTTATTAGAACTTGGGGTACTTATATAGGGCCGGTATCAACAGAGTTGCGTGCACAATACCAAGTGAAGCCTTTGATGTTTGTAAACGATAATATTATTGTTAATGGAAATGTAATGAATAATAATAACTTTTCGGCTTCATATTATAATCAATTTGTATCTTCCAACTCACAAAGTTTCAATTCTGCAAACCCAATCAATAATTACAAAGTGACAATTTCTCCTAGTGGAAGTTTTCTTGACAGGGTTTACAAGGGTAGCATTTCACCAATGAATACAGAAGATATTATACTCTATGACAGTACCGGTAATTATTATGTTTCAAAAAGTACCTCCAACGCATATCCGAATTTCCCGGCTACCCCTAATGTTTGGCTTCCAATAAACATTACTCCTGGAAGTAGCACGAGTACAAATACTTTGTCTAAGTATTCAAGTTCTGGCAATCTTTTGTGGACAACTTATATACCAAGTGATTATTTTTTTATACAATTGGATTCGCAAGACCATGTATATGTGCTAGGAAACACATTGCTTCAAAATAATATTGCAACATTGGGCACTTCAAATCCCGATTTTTTGGTTCGCTACGACCCAAGTAACCAATTAATGAAAAATGGTTATCTTGTTAAACTCAACAGTCAAGGTCAAAGATTGTGGGGTACATATATATATTCAGGAGTTGATGATTTGCAACTTTACAATGATGATATTTATTTAAGGGGCGGTGCCGCTCTACCAAACACTACTATTGCAACATCCAATACTTTCCAGCAAGCAGAAGCAAGAACTTCTTTGCAGAAATTCAATTCTCAAAATGGAACCCAAGTATGGGGAACTTATTTCGGCGCTCCAAACAATCAGTCTTTTCACTTACTTTTTTCAATGAAAGTAAATGAAAGTGGAATTTTTCTTAATGGTACTGCGTATAATATGCTTAATTCCAATTATTACACCACGCCTGGTTCTTTTAAAGAAGTGATGACAGGTTCTACAGATTTGTTTCTAACAAAATTTAATCATAATGGTAATAGAATTTGGGGAACTTTTTTTGGAGGAGATGGCGATGAAGGTTCTAATGATATGAATACGATGGATGTTTTTGGTACTGAGATAATTATTACAGGTAATCAGTATGGGGGTGAAAATTTAGCTACCCCTTATGCGTATAAAACAGAAAAATCCACTGCGATTACCAATTTGTTTTTTACCAAATTTGATACCAATGGAAATAGATTATGGACTTCTTACTATGGTGATGCCAATAGATTCAATGGTTACGAAACAGAGTTTATTAATGTGAAAATAAAAGACAATAACACATTTTATCTTTTTGGAAATACAAATGCGTTGACTGGTTTTTCTACACAAGGTGCTGCTCAACCCAATATAATAAGTCCTAATATGAACATTGCTGAAGCAATAGGTTTTGTCGCCAGATTCGATAAAAAAGGTGAAATGAACACTTCGGAAACTGTTGCTTCACAAGATTTGGTTTTGCACAACAATCCCAACAATGGCAATTTTTATCTTTCGGGTAGTCTGTTGCAAAAGCAAAACAGCCGTCTAAAAATTTATGATGCTTCGGGAAGACTGGTTTACCAACAACCATTATCCAAAAACGCCAAGCAATACATCACCTTAGAACATTTGCTAACCAAAGGAAATTATATGGTAGAAGTATTGTCAAGCTCCAAAACCAGTTCGAAAACTTTCAAGATGATTGTAGAATAATATGCATTCTCAACCGTCATCTAATCTTCAGGATTTCCTGAAGATTTTTTTATGGCAAAAAGTTCTAAATCATTAAATATCAAAATATTTTGTAAGAAAATTTGTTATGTTAGAAAATATTCATACATTTGCACACTCATTTTACGGGAATACTGTGCCTAAATCAGACTTAGAAATCAGGATTTGTCCCTAAAAATGAGGAAGAACAAACGAACAATTTTATATTAAATAAACAATGTCAGGTATTATTGGAAAAAAAATCGGGATGACTTCCCTGTTTGACGAGAACGGCAAAAATATGCCGTGTACCGTTATTCAAGCTGGTCCATGCTCGGTTTTACAGGTCAGAACCGAAGAGGTTGACGGTTATACTGCCGTGCAACTAGGTTTCGATGACAAGAGTGAGAAGAATGTCGGAAAGGCATTAGCTGGTCATTTTAAAAAGGCTGGTTCAACTCCTAAAGCCAAATTGGTAGAATTCCACCACGGATTCGAAGGTTTGAAAATAGGAGACGAAGTAAAAGTAAACTTGTTCTCCGAAGGAGAATATATTGATGTTACCGGAACTTCAAAAGGGAAAGGTTTTCAAGGGGTTGTTAAAAGACATAACTTTGGAGGTGTAATGCAGGCTACTCATGGACAGCACAACAGATTAAGAGCTCCGGGTTCTATCGGTGCGGGTTCCGATCCTTCAAGAGTATTCAAGGGGATGAGAATGGCAGGAAGAATGGGTGGTAAGCAAGTTACCGTTCAAAATCTTCAAGTGTTGAAAGTAGATGAGGAACAAAATCTTTTAATTGTAAAAGGGGCTATTCCTGGGGCTAAAAATTCATATGTAATTGTAAGAAGATGGAACTAGTAGTATTAAATACCTTAGGAAAAGAAACCGGAAGAAAAGTTTCGTTAGATGCATCTGTATTCGGAATTGAGCCTAACCAACACGCGGTTTACTTAGAAGTAAAGCAATACCTTGCTGCACAAAGACAAGGAACGCATAAGTCTAAAGAAAGAAGCGAAATTACAGCTTCTACTAAAAAGCTTAAAAAACAAAAAGGATCTGGATCTGCAAGATACGGGGATATTAAATCGCCAACTTTCAGAGGTGGAGGTAGAGTATTTGGACCAAAGCCAAGAGATTACAGATTCAAATTGAATAAAGCATTAAAAAGATTAGCAAAAAAATCTGTTCTTTCTCAAAAAATGAGAGAAAATAGCATTAAAGTTATGGAGGATATGAGCATGAACGCTCCTAAGACTAAAGAATTCATCAATGTATTAAATGCATTGGAACTGAATGGTAAGAAGTCTTTGTTCATCCTAGCAGAAGCTAATCAGAATGTATTTTTGTCTTCAAGAAACTTGCCTAAAACAAGAGTGTTAAATTATAACGAAATTTCTTCTTATGATTTAGTGAATGCAGGCGAAATCGTTTTCTTTGAAGGTGCAGTTGATAAATTCACAGAAATCTTAAAAAAATAAATCATGTCAGTAATCATCAAACCGGTAATTTCAGAAAAAGCAAACTACCTTACAGATTTGAGAGGAACTTACAGCTTTTTGGTTAATACAAAAGCGAATAAAATCCAAATCAAAAACGCGGTAGAAGCAGCTTATGGTGTTAAGGTATCCGATGTAAATACTATGGTTTATGCACCAAAGGTTTCTTCGAAATACACCAAAAAAGGACTTCAAGTTGGGAAAACCAACAAATTGAAAAAAGCAGTCGTAAAACTAGCCGAAGGCGAAGTAATCGATATTTTTTCAGCATAAATAAATTAGTAAGCTTTAAGCGAGAAGTCCTACGCTTCATGCTTAAAGCTTACTGCATAAAGCAAATTAATTATAATTATAAACAATAGTAATGTCTGTTAGAAAATTAAAACCTATCACCCCAGGACAGAGATTCAGAGTTGTAAACAACTTTGAAGAAATTACTACCAACAAACCAGAGAAATCTCTAACCGTTGGTATTAAAAAGTCAGGTGGTCGTAACCAAACAGGTAAAATGACCATGCGTTACACCGGAGGTGGACACAAAAAGAAATACAGAATTATCGACTTCAAGAGAAACAAAGCCAATGTTGAAGCGACTGTAAAAACTGTAGAGTACGATCCGAACAGAACTGCATTTATCGCATTAGTAGAATATGCAGACGGAGAAAAGCGATACATTATCGCTCCAAACGGAATTAAAGTAGATCAAAAAATCGTTTCCGGAGACAGCGTAGAGCCGAATGTAGGAAATGCAATGAAATTGAAAAATATTCCTTTGGGTACTGTAATTTCTTGTATCGAATTGAAGCCAGGGCAAGGAGCTATCCTAGCAAGATCTGCAGGATCTTCTGCACAATTAACTTCAAGAGATGGTAAATACGCCATCATCAAATTGCCTTCTGGAGAATCTAGAATGATCCTTACAGAATGTATGGCGATGATAGGATCGGTTTCCAACTCAGACCATCAGTTAACAGTATCCGGTAAAGCGGGTAGAAGCAGATGGTTAGGTAGAAGACCAAGAACCAGAGCTGTAGTAATGAACCCAGTAGATCACCCAATGGGTGGTGGTGAAGGTAGATCTTCAGGAGGTCACCCAAGATCCAGAAATGGTAAACCAGCTAAAGGGTACAAAACAAGAAAGAAAAACAAAGCATCTAACCGTTACATCCTATCTAAAAGAAAATAATTATGGCAAGATCACTTAAAAAAGGACCTTTCATCCATCATTCTTTAGATAAGAAGGTTCAAGCGAATATAGAAGCAAACAAAAAGACTGTTATTAAAACATGGTCCAGAGCATCCATGATCTCTCCGGACTTTGTAGGACAAACCATCGCAGTACACAATGGGAAATCTTTTATCCCTGTTTATGTAACCGAAAACATGGTGGGTCATAAGTTAGGCGAATTTTCTCCGACAAGATCTTTCAGAGGTCACGGTGGTAATAAAAATAAAGGAAGTAGATAATTATGGGATCAAGAAAACAAGATAGCGCACTCGCTAGAAAAGAAGCAAACAGAGATGTAGTATCAGCTCGTCTTAATGATTGTCCATCTTCTCCTAGAAAAATGAGATTGGTTGCCGATATCATCCGTGGAGAAAATGTAGCTAAAGCTCTTTATATCCTAAAGTATTCTAAAAAAGATGCTTCTAATAAATTAGAAAAACTTCTTCTTTCTGCTATGGCCAACTGGCAAGTGAAAAATGAAGGTCAGGATATAGAAGAAGCAAACCTTATCGTAAAAGAAATTTTCGTGGATAGTGCAAGACAATTAAAGAGACTAAGACCTGCACCACAAGGTAGAGGGTATAGAATCAGAAAAAGATCTAACCACGTAACAATCATTTTAGACTCTAAAGATAATAAATAATTCAAGGTATGGGACAGAAGACAAATCCAATTGGAAACAGATTAGGAATCATCAGAGGTTGGGATTCTAACTGGTTTGGTGGAAACGATTACGGAGACCGTATCGCTGAAGACTACAAAATCAGAAGATATCTTGAAGCTAGATTATCTAAAGGAGGTATCTCTAGAATTTATATCGACAGAACTTTAAAATTAGTTACTGTAACCATCACTACTGCAAGACCGGGATTAATCATCGGTAAAGGTGGTCAAGAGGTTGATAAGTTAAAAGAAGAGTTGAAAAAACTAACCGGTAAGGAAGTACAAATCAACATTTTTGAAATCAAAAGACCTGAATTAGACGCCATCCTAGTTGCTCAAAGTATTGCAAAACAAATTGAAAACAGAATCTCTTATAGAAGAGCTGTAAAAATGGCAATTGCATCTACCATGAGAATGGGAGCAGAAGGAATAAAAGTAATGATCTCTGGTCGTTTGAACGGAGCAGAAATGGCAAGAAGTGAGTCTTTCAAAGAAGGAAGAATCCCATTGTCCACTTTCAGAGCCGATATCGACTACCATTGGGCAGAAGCACACACTACTTATGGTAGATTGGGTGTGAAAGTATGGATCATGAAAGGTGAAGTGTACGGTAAAAGAGACCTTACACCACTTGTAGGACAACAACAGAAAAAATCCAACTCTGGAAGAAACGATAGAAACGAAAGAGGAGGAGATAGAAGACCTAGAAGAAATAATAACAATAATTAATCAGAAGTTAGAACCGAGAAATTAGAAATTAGAACTTCCGTTACAAGAACTGATTTAAAATTGATCTAACATCTAACATCTAACATCTAACATCTAAAGATTATGTTACAACCAAAAAGAGTTAAGTTTCGTCGAGTTCATAAAATGAAGATGAAAGGTAACGCCAACAGAGGACATCAATTGGCTTACGGTACTTTCGGAATCAAAGCAATCGATGGAGCTTGGATCACAGCAAGACAAATTGAAGCTGCCCGTATTGCAGCGACAAGATATATGAAAAGAGAAGGTCAGCTATGGATCAAAATTTTCCCAGATAAACCAATTACCAAAAAACCAGCCGAAGTAAGGATGGGTAAAGGTAAAGGTGCTGTAGAATATTGGGTAGCCGTAGTAAAACCTGGAAAAGTAATGTTCGAAATAGGAGGTGTACCTTACGATGTAGCTAAAGAAGCTCTTCGATTGGCTGCTCAAAAACTTCCTGTAGTAACTAAGTTTGTAGTTGCTAACGATTTTGTTAAACCTCTTTAATCTTTACTAAAATGAAACAAGCTGATATCAAAAATTTAAGCATAGAGGATTTAAAAGTACAATTGACCGAAGCGACAACCAACTACAATAAGTTGAAATTGGCGCACAAAATCAGTCCAATTGAAAATCCTATCCAAGTTAGAGATTTAAGAAGAACAATCGCTAGACTTAATACAGAATTAACCGCAAAACAACAATAATTTCATTTTAAATTATGGAAAGAAATTTAAGAAAAGAAAGAATCGGAATAGTTTCCAGCAATAAAATGGAAAAAACCATTGTTGTAAGCGAGACTATGAGAATAAAGCACCCGATGTACGGTAAATTCGTATTGAAAACGAAAAAATATACCGCACACGACGAGAAAAACGAGTGCCAAGAAGGAGATAAAGTCTTAATCCAAGAGACAAGACCTTTGAGTAAGAGTAAGAGATGGAGATTAGTAAGAATCATTGAAAAAGCTAAATAATGTTACAAACAGAATCAAGACTAAAAGTTGCTGATAATACTGGTGCAAAAGAAGTATTAGTAATCAGAGTTCTAGGAGGTACTAGAAGAAGATATGCTTCAGTAGGTGATAAAATCGTTGTAACCATCAAAGATTCTACACCTTCTGGTAATGCAAAGAAAGGACAAGTTTCTAAAGCTGTAGTGGTAAGAACTAAAAAAGCAGTAAGAAGAAAAGATGGTTCATACATCAAATTCGACGACAATGCTTGTGTGTTACTTAATGCCAACGGTGATATGAGAGGAACTCGTGTTTTCGGACCTGTTGCTCGTGAGTTGAGAGACAAAGAATATATGAAAGTCATTTCATTAGCTCCGGAAGTACTTTAATTTTTAAAATTTAAAAAAGATGACAAAAGTTAAAATAAAAAGAGGAGATAATGTACTGGTTACTACCGGAAAAAACAAAGGTAGTAAAGGTGAAGTACTAGAAGTGATTAAAAAAGAAGGAAAAGATCCTAGAGTAATCGTTGCAGGGGTAAATATTGTTAAAAAACATACGAAACCTTCTGCCGCTAACCCTCAAGGTGGTATTGTAGAGAAAGAAGCTTCTATCCATATTTCCAATGTATCCTTAATGGACGACAAAGGAAAAGCAACTAAAGTTGCCATCAAAATGGAAGGGGACAAAAAAGTAAGAGTTGCTAAAACCACCGGAAAATCTATATAATTAAACAAACATGGAATTTATAGCAAGACCCAAAAAAAATTATAAAGAGAAGATTGTTCCAGCAATGATGGAAGAATTCGGGTACACTTCAGTAATGCAAGTACCTAAATTGTTGAAAATCGTTGTTTCCCAAGGTTTAGGAGCAGCAACTGCTGATAAAAAAATCGTTGATTATGCCGTAGAAGAACTTACTGCGATCACAGGTCAAAAAGCAGTTGGAACTATTTCTAAAAAAGATGAAGCGGCTTTCAAACTAAGAAAAGGAATGCCAGTAGGAGCTAGAGTAACCCTAAGAGATACAAAAATGTATGAATTCTTAGACAGATTAACTTCTTCAGCTTTGCCTAGAGTTAGAGACTTCAACGGTATCAAAGCCGATGGTTTCGACGGTAGAGGTAACTACAACTTAGGGATTACTGAACAAATTATTTTTCCTGAAATCGTAATCGATAAAGTGAAAAAAATTCAAGGGATGGACATCACTTTTGTAACTTCTGCTAACACAGACAAAGAAGCAAAAGCTTTATTAACTCACTTAGGTTTACCTTTCAAAAAGAACTAAGAAATGGCTAAAGAATCAATGAAAGCGCGAGAGCGCAAAAGAGAAGCACTAGTTGCTAAATATGCTGCAAAAAGAAAAGCTTTGAAAGAAGCTGGAGATTATGAAGCTTTGCAACATTTGCCAAAAAACGCTTCTCCTGTAAGATTGCATAATAGATGCAAACTAACAGGAAGACCAAGAGGATATATGAGAACATTCGGTATTTCCAGAGTAACTTTCCGTGAAATGGCCAACAATGGACTTATCCCAGGAGTTAAAAAAGCAAGTTGGTAACAATTTTGTACAATCGAGATAATCAAGTTGATTAGTAGATAAAAGAAAAAGAATAAAGAGAAAAGATTTCGATCTTTACTCTTTAATCTTTTCTCTTTCCACTTCTCAAAACTGATTATTATAAACCAATAATTTAAAATAGAAAAATGGTAACAGATCCAATTTCAGATTTCCTAACTAGAGTAAGGAACGCACAAAGCGCAGGCCACAAAGTGGTGGAAATTCCTGCATCAAAAATCAAAAAGGAGATTACAAAAATCCTATTCGACCAAGGGTATATCTTGAACTATAAGTTTGAGGATAACGCGGTACAAGGATCCATTAAAATCGCATTGAAGTACGACAAACAAACCAACAAACCAGCAATTAAGTCTATTCAAAGAGCTTCTAAGCCAGGTTTGAGATACTATGCTGGTTCTGCAGAACTACCAAGAGTATTAAACGGTTTGGGTATCGCAATCATCTCTACATCTAAAGGTGTAATGACGGATAAGAAAGCTAGAGAAGAAAAAGTAGGTGGCGAAGTAATCTGCTATATTTATTAATTTTTAATCAAAGGAAAATGTCAAGAATTGGTAAAGCAATTATCAACATTCCTGCGGGAGTAACCATCACTGAGAAAGATGGCTTGGTTACAGTAAAAGGAGCGAAAGGTGAACTTACGCAACAACTTTCCGAAGGAATTACAATTGAACAAAATGATGGTGTACTTACAGTAAATCGTCCATCAGATTCAAAACAACATAAAGCACTGCACGGTCTTTACAGAGCACTTATCAACAATATGGTGGTAGGTACTTCTCAAGGTTTCGAAAAGAAACTTGAATTGGTAGGGGTTGGGTACAGAGCTTCTCATGCTGGACAAAGACTAGAATTATCTCTAGGTTTTTCTCACGGTATCGTAGTAGATCTTCCAAAAGAAATTACTTTAGATACATTAACTGAAAAAGGTAAAAATCCAATTATTACTCTTTCATCTCACGACAAACAACTTTTAGGAATGGTGGTTGCTAAAATCCGCTCTTTCAGAAAACCTGAACCGTACAAAGGAAAAGGAATCAAGTTCGTAGGTGAAATTTTAAGACGTAAAGCTGGTAAATCTGCTTAATAAAATTTAAGAAAAATGGCATTAAATAAAGTACAAAAAAGAATAAGAATCAAAAGAAGAGTAAGAGGGAAAATCTCTGGCTCTGCTGAATTGCCAAGATTATCCGTTTACAAAAGTAATAAGGAAATTTACGCACAGTTGATTAATGATAAAGACGGTAAAACTTTAGCTTCTGCTTCTTCAAGAGGACTAAACGCTAAAGGAACAAAAGTAGAAATATCTACAGAAGTTGGAAAAGCAATCGCTGAAAAAGCGAAGGCTGCAGGTATTGAAACTGTAGTTTTTGATAGAAATGGTTTTGTTTACCATGGTAGAGTAAAAGCTCTAGCGGATGGTGCAAGAGAAGGTGGATTAAAATTCTAATCAATAAAATTTCGGAATATGTTAGGACTAGATAATATAGAAAAAGTAAAACCGGGAGGATTAGAATTAAAAGATCGTCTCGTAGCCGTTAATAGAGTAACCAAAGTAACCAAAGGTGGTCGTGCTTTCGGATTTTCAGCTATCGTTGTAGTTGGTGACGAAGAAGGAGTAATCGGCTATGGTCTTGGAAAATCTAAAGAAGTTGCTTCTGCAATTTCTAAAGCAGTAGAAGAAGCTAAAAAGAATTTGGTAAAAGTACCTGTAGTCAATGGAACAATTCACCACCAAGTATCTGCAAGATATGGTGGAGCTGATGTTTTCTTAAGACCTGCATCTCATGGTACTGGGGTTATCGCTGGTAACACCGTTCGTATCGTGGTAGAGTCTGCTGGTATTAAAGATATTCTATCCAAATCTAAAGGTTCTTCTAACCCTCACAATGTAGTGAAAGCAACTTTCAAAGCATTATTGGATATTAGAAGACCAGAAGAAATTGCAAGAATGAGAGGTATTTCTTTAAGTAAAGTGTTTAACGGTTAATATTTATTTCAATGGCAACAATTAAAGTAAAACAAGTAAGAAGCGCTATTGGGAGAACAAAAACCCAAAAAAGAACGCTTGAAGCATTAGGATTCAAAAAACTTCACCAAGTTGTAGAACATGAAGCAACACCTTCTATCTTAGGTATGATTGCTTCTGTAAGCCACTTATTAGAGGTTCAAAAATAATTTTAATATAGAAGTTAAAAGTTAGAAATCAGATTATTGATTTTCACATAATCTGATTTTTACCTATCTTTTGCCTTCTAACATCTTAAATCTTAAAGAAATGAATTTAAATAATATAAGACCAGCATCAGGTGCTACCCACAATTCCAAAAGAATTGGTAGAGGACAGGGAAGCGGAAAAGGCGGAACTTCTACAAAAGGTCATAAAGGTCAAAAATCAAGAGCAGGTTATTCTCAGAAAATCGGTTTTGAAGGTGGACAAATGCCTTTGCAAAGAAGATTACCTAAATTCGGTTTCAAAAATGTAAACAGAAAAGAATTTAGAGCAATCAACCTAGACAGTATCCAAACTTTAATTGATACTAAAAACATTAGTGGTGATATCACCAAAGATGTATTAGTAGCTAATGGTTTGGCTTCTAAAAACGAATTAGTAAAAATCATGGGTAGAGGAGAATTGAAATCTGGAGTATCTATTACTGCGGATAAATTCACTAAGTCTGCTGAAGAACTAATCGAAAAAGCAGGAGGTAAAGCAATTACTCTTTAAAATTAACCCATGAAAGGATTTATACAAACACTAAACAACATTTGGAGCCTAAAGGAATTGAGAGAAAAAATCATCTTTACCTTAGGCATCATATTAGTGTATAGATTCGCATCTTATATCTCACTTCCGGCAATTAATTTGGCGGAAGTTGGAGATTTATTAGAACATTACAAAGATAATGGAGGCAACAAGCAAGGAGCAGGACTTCTTGGCTTGCTTTCGTCATTTACAGGTGGTGCATTTAGTCACGCCTCTGTAATGGCTCTAGGAATTATGCCATATATTTCTGCATCCATCATAGTGCAGCTAATGGGAATGGCAATTCCATATCTTCAAAAATTGCAAAAAGATGGAGAATCGGGTAGAAATACATTGAACCAGATAACGAGATGGCTTACTATTGGTGTATGTCTTGTACAAGCACCATCGTATCTTACTTCTATCACTCAGTTATTTTTACCATATGCACAATTTTCATCAGCATATTATGTAGAACCCAATTCCATTATGTTCTGGTTGCCAAGTATTGTCATCCTAACTGCCGGGTCGGTTTTTGCTATGTGGTTAGGTGAAAAAATTACAGATAAAGGTATCGGAAATGGTATTTCTATTCTCATTATGGTAGGGATACTTTCAAGATTGCCTGAATCTTTTATGCAAGAAGTAGCAACACAAACTGGTAAAGGAGGACTTGGTACAATCATGATTTTGGTTGAAGTTCTTTTCTGGATGTTGGTGGTACTTTTAGCAATTATTTTATCCGTTGCAGTTCGTAAAATCCCAATTCAATATGTCAGTCGTGCGCAAGCAAGAGGTGGGGTAAACAAAAACCTTATGCAAGGAGCCAGACAATGGATTCCTCTAAAAGTAAATGCAGCAGGGGTTATGCCAATCATCTTTGCACAAGCATTAATGTTTGTTCCAGGATTATTAACGAAATTCGACGAGTCGAATACCTTCCTAGCTGGATTTAAAAATGTTTTCTCTTGGCAGTATAATTTGTTGTATGCCATCCTTATTATTGTATTTTCTTTCTTCTATACTGCGATTACCATTCCGGTTAATCAAATGGCTGATGACTTGAAAAGAAATGGAGGATTAGTACCTAAAGTTAGACCAGGAAAAGACACTGCAGATTATCTTGATGATATTTTATCAAAAATTACTTTGCCAGGTTCAGTATTTTTAGCTATCTTTGCAGTCCTTCCTGCATTTGTGCATGGAAGTATTGTTCAGACAGATGGTTTTGCCCTGTTTTTCGGGGGTACATCACTTTTGATTATGGTGGGTGTAGTATTGGATACTGTACAACAAATCAATACTTATTTATTGAATCACCATTATGATGGCTTGATGAAATCAAAATTGTCTAGAACTAGCGGATTATAATCGTATGGCAAAACAAAAACATATAGAACAAGATGGCGTTATAGTGGAGTCACTATCTAACGCCATGTTTCGTGTAGAATTAGAAAATGGGCATGTACTTATTGCCCATATTTCTGGTAAGATGCGCATGCATTACATTAAACTACTCCCAGGAGATAAAGTGAAATTGGAGATGTCTCCGTATGACTTAACCAAAGGGAGAATTACATTCAGATATTAATTATAAGTAACTATAATGAAAGTTAGAGCATCTATTAAAAAAAGAAGTGCTGATTGCAAAATCGTACGAAGAAAAGGAGTACTTTTCGTGATCAACAAGAAGAACCCAAAATTTAAACAAAGACAAGGCTAAGAATTAAATTATGGCGAGAATTTCAGGTATTGATTTACCAAAAAACAAAAGAGGCGTTATCGGCCTTACTTACATTTATGGAATTGGAAGAAGTACTTCTTCAGAAATCCTTAAAGCAGCCGGTATCAGCGAAGACAAGAAAGTCAACGAATGGAATGACGATGAATTGGCAGCAATCAGAACTTACATCTCCGAAAATGTAAAAGTAGAAGGAGAATTGCGTTCTGAAATCCAATTAAACATCAAACGATTGATGGATATTGGATGTCAACGAGGAATACGTCACAGACTAGGATTACCTTTAAGAGGCCAAAGAACGAAAAACAATTCTAGAACCCGAAAAGGAAGAAGAAAAACTGTTGCTAACAAGAAAAAAGCAAGTAAATAATCTTTAGATTAGAATTATGGCAAAACAAACAAAAGTAGTAAAAAAGAGAAAAGTAAAAGTTGAAGCTATTGGTGAAGCGCACATTCAAGCGTCTTTCAATAACATCATCATTTCTTTGACAAATAAAAACGGAGAGGTTATTTCTTGGGCTTCCGCTGGAAAAATGGGCTTTAGAGGTTCTAAAAAGAACACTCCTTTTGCAGCTCAAATGGCAGCAGAAAACTGTGCTGCTGTTGCACACGAAGCTGGTCTTAGAAGAGTGAAAGTATTCGTGAAAGGACCTGGACAAGGAAGAGAATCTGCCATCAGATCTATCCACAATTCAGGTATCGAAGTTAGCGAAATCGTAGATGTGACTCCAATGCCACACAACGGATGTAGACCACCAAAAAGAAGAAGAGTATAATAAAATTTTGATTTTTGATTCAGAATTATGCATTCTATTTTCAAAAACAAAATCTAAAATCTTAAAAAATTATGGCAAGATATATAGGACCTAAAACTAAAATTGCGCGTAAATTTGGTGCTGCAATTTACGGAGACGATAAATACTTCGAAAAAAGAAAAAACCAACCACCAGGACAACATGGCCCTAACAAAAGAAGAGGTGCTAAGAAATCCGAATATGCTAACCAGTTAACTGAAAAGCAAAAAGCTAAATACACTTACGGTATTCTTGAAAGACAATTTGCTAATCTTTACGAAAAAGCACAAAGAGCTAAAGGAGTTACCGGTGAAGTTTTACTTCAATTGTGCGAATCCAGATTAGACAATGTAGTTTATAGAATTGGTTTTGCAAAAACTAGAGCTGCAGCTAGACAATTAGTTTCTCACAGACATATAACAGTAAATGGTGCTTTGGTAAACATCCCATCTTACCAGTTGAAAGCAGGTGATGTAATTGCAGTAAGAGAAAAATCTAAATCTCTAGAAGTGGTTACTGACTCTTTAGCAGCAAAAGCTAACTACGAGTGGATTCAGTTTAACGATGAGAAGAAAGAAGCTACTTTCATCTCTGCTCCAGAAAGAATTCAGATCCCTGAAGACATTAAGGAGAACTTAATCGTCGAACTTTACTCTAAATAATCTAATCAAATTTTTGCTCAACCCAACAATATGGCAATATTACAATTCATAAAACCCGATAAAGTAATTTTACTGAACTCAGACGATTTCAAAGGTCAATTTGAATTCAGACCTCTAGAGCCTGGTTTCGGACTTACTATCGGAAATGCATTGAGAAGAGTATTACTTTCTTCTCTTGAAGGATATGCAATTTCATCTATCAAAATTGAAGGTGTAGAGCACGAGTTTTCTACAATGCCTGGAGTAATTGAAGATGTAACTGAAATTATTCTTAACCTTAAGCAATTGAGATTAAAAGCAAAAGCAGAAAATCAAGCCAACGAACAAGTAATCGCTAAAATTTCCGGACAAACTGTTATTACAGCAGGAGATCTTGGTAAAGCAATCAATGGTTTTGAAGTTCTTAACCCTGATTTGGTCATTTGCAACTTAACAAAAGATGTGAAATTCGAAATCACTTTCAATATTGAAAAAGGAAGAGGTTATGTGCCAAGCGAACAAAATAAATCTCACAATGCACCTGTAGGAACCATCGCCATCGACTCTATTTTTACCCCAATTAAAAAAGTAAAATATGCAGTCGAAAACTATCGTGTAGAGCAAAAAACAGACTACGAAAAACTTGTATTAGATATTGAAACCGATGGATCTATCACCCCTCAGAATGCTTTAACAGAAGCTTCTAAGATCTTAATCTATCACTTCATGTTGTTCTCTGATGAAAGAATTACTCTGGAAACAGAAGCCGTGAAAGCTTCAGTACAATACGACGAAGAAACTTTACATACAAGACAATTACTCAAGTCTAAACTTACCGATATGGATCTTTCCGTAAGAGCCCTTAACTGTTTGAAGGCTGCAGAAGTTGAAACTCTTGGTGAATTGGTTTCTTTCAGTAAGTCTGATTTGATGAAATTCAGAAATTTCGGTAAGAAATCTTTGACAGAATTAGAAGAATTAGTACATTCAAAAGGTCTAAACTTCGGTTTTGATGTAGCAAAATATAAGTTAGACACAGATAATTAATACAAAACAATGAGACACGGTAAAAAAATAAATCACTTAGGAAGAACTGCTTCTCACAGAAAAGCAATGCTTTCCAATATGGCTTGTTCTCTCATTCTTCATAAAAGAATCAATACTACAGTAGCTAAAGCTAAAGCACTTAGAGTTTATATTGAACCTCTTTTAACGAAGTCTAAAGAAGATACAACACACAACAGAAGAACTGTTTTTTCTTATTTGCAAGATAAAGAAGCGGTAACAGAACTTTTCAGAACTATTGCTCCAAAAATTGCTGAAAGAAACGGAGGTTATACAAGAATCATCAAAACTGGTTTCAGATTAGGTGATGCTGCAGATATGGCAATGATAGAATTGGTTGATTTCAACGAGCTTTATAACCCTAAAGCAGAAGAAAAGAAAACGACTAGAAGATCTAGAAAACCAGCTGCTAAAAAAGAAGCTGCTCCAGTGGCAGAAACTTCTACTGAAGAAACAACTGAAGCTTCTACTGAAGAATAAAATATTTATTCTTACTATATTAAAGCCATCCATATTTGGATGGCTTTTTCTATTTTTGTATAAAATTAAACTATGAATTTACCAAAACTATCGTTAATATTTATTTTATCGTGTTTTTCTTTTTTGAATGCACAACAGAAGAAATCTACCTTCGAATTAAAAGATGGTCACTTTTATTTGAATAACAAAATTCAACAAATACATTCAGGCGAATTACATTACCCTAGAGTTCCAAAAGCCTACTGGAAACACCGTATGCAAATGATGAAGGCAATGGGACTGAATACCGTTACTACTTATGTATTTTGGAATTACCACGAAGAAAGCCCCGGTAAATGGAATTGGTCAGGAGAGAAAAGTCTAAAAGATTTTATAAAAACAGCACAAGAAGTCGGTTTGTGGGTTATTATCCGACCTGGCCCCTATGTTTGTGCTGAATGGGATTTTGGAGGGTATCCTTGGTGGATTTCAACGGACAATTCTATAGAAGTACGAACGGAAAATCAGGCTTTCCTCAAAGAATGTACACAATACATCCATCAACTTGCAAAGCAAATAAAACCTTTCGAGATACAAAATGGAGGGCCTGTCATTATGGTGCAAGTTGAAAATGAATTTGGATCTTATGCTGTACAGCGACCTGAAATTTCATTAGCACAGCATCGTAGTTATTCTCATAAGATTAAGCAGATGATTGTAGATGCAGGGATTCAGTCAAAATTATTTACTTCCGATGCTTCATCTTTGTTCAAAGAAGGTTCTGTTATAGGAGCCTTACCAACGGCAAATGGGGAAGATGATATTAATCGTTTAAAAAAATCAGTAGATGAGTACCACAATGGACAAGGTCCCTATATGGTGGCTGAGTATTACCCGGGTTGGCTGGATCACTGGGCTGAACCATTTCCCAGAGTGTCAACAGAAAAAGTGGTCGCTCAGTCCGAAAAATATTTAGACAATGATGTGTCTTTTAATTATTATATGGTGCATGGAGGAACTAATTTTGCGTTTTGGGCCGGTGCAAACTACGATAATAACCACGATATACAACCCGACCTCACCAGTTATGATTATGATGCACCTATTTCCGAAGCTGGTTGGGCAACTCCTAAGTATAAAGCTCTAAGAGCATTATTTCAGTCTAAAAAGAAAGAAAAATTACCTCCTATTCCAGATGCAATTCCTTTGATTGATTTTTCTCATGTGCCTTTTACCCATTCATTATCCATTTTTGATTGGGTCAAACAATTAAAACCAGTTGTACATCCTCAACCTATGACTTTTGAAGACTTGAAACAAGGTTTTGGTTATGTTTTATACAGAACAACCATTTCGAATCCTGTAAAAGGAAAATTGTTGATCAATGGACTTAGAGACTATGCCAATATTTATGTAAACGGAAAATGGGTGGGAGAACTCAACCGTTATTATAAAAAATATGATTTGGATGTTGATATTCCTGCTAATGCTCAATTAGATATTTTAGTCGAAAATATGGGAAGAATAAATTGGGGCGCAGAGATTGTTCATAATTTAAAGGGGATCATTTCTCCTGTTACCATTAACGATGTAGCTTTGGTAGGTCAATGGGAACATTATCGTTTGCCTTTTAATGAGATGCCTAAGATAAAAGAACCCATCAAAACATTTCAAAAATACCAGCCCATCATCAAAGAAGCTCATTTCAACTTAGAGAAAACAGGGGATACCTTCTTGGATATGCGTCATTTTGGTAAAGGAATTGTCTTTGTTAATGGTAAAAATATTGGAAGATATTGGAGTAAAGTTGGTCCTCAGCTAACCCTCTATGTGCCTGGAGTGTGGTTGAAGAAAGGTAAAAATACTATTCAGGTTTTCGAGCAAATTAATGATGTGGACAATACAGAAATCTCAGCCACTAAAGAACACATCGTAGATGAATTGGTCAATAGGAAGTAATTTTTAATATTAAAATAAAACACAAAACACAGCGATACTATTAAGGTATGGCTGTGTTTTTTTTGGTATCATCTGTTTTAGATGGTTTCCAGAACTTCTGTTGGAATCACAATTTTTTCTAAAGATTGTTCTAAATCTGAAATAATATCGTCTATATGTTCAATACCCAAACTTAGTCGGATTTGTCCAGGAGCAATTCCGGCATGCAATCTTTCTTCGTCGCTTAGTTGTTCGTGTGTTGTCGATGCTGGATTAATTATTAAAGTTTTGGCATCCCCTACATTGGCCAAATGAGAAATTAGTTTTAATTCATTAATAAGACTAATTGCACTTTCCTTTCCTCCTTTAACTTCAAAATTCAACACGCCACCAAATCCTTTTTTAAAGTATTTTTTTGCATTTTCATGATCGGGAAATGATGCTAATCCAGGGTAGGAAACATTTTTTATTTTAGGATGTTTTTCAAGATATTGTGCCACTTTCAAAGCGTTTTCAACGGTTCTTTCAACCCGTAAAGACAATGTTTCTATTCCTTGTAATAATAAAAATGAATTGAAAGGAGAAATTGCCGGACCAAAATCTCTGAGACCTTCTACTCTTGCTTTGATGATGAAGGCGATATTGCCAAAATCCGAATCGACACCAAAAACATCCGAAAACACTAATCCATGATAACCTTCTGAAGGCTCGGAAAACTGTGGGAATTTACCACTTCCCCAATCGAAATTTCCTCCATCAATAATGATTCCTCCAATACTGTTGCCATGCCCGCCAATCCATTTTGTGGCCGATTCTACTACAATATTGGCACCATGTTCTAAGGGACGGAATAAATAGCCACCAGCACCAAATGTATTGTCCACAATAAGTGGGATGCCATGTTTTTGTGCTACTTTAGCAATGCTTTCAAAATCGGCAACATTTAGTGTTGGGTTTCCTATCGTTTCCAAATACAAAGCCTTGGTGTTTTCATCTATTAACGCTTCGAAATCTTCTGGCTGATCATCTTGGGCAAATCGTGCTTCTATTCCTAATTTTTTTAACGATACTTTAAACTGATTATGGCTACCTCCATAGATGTAGGGCGAGGTTACAAAGTTGTCGCCTGCCTCCAAAATATTGGTGAGTGCAATAAATTGTGCCGAATGTCCGGATGCAGTGGCCAATGCAGCAACACCGCCATGTAATGCAGCTAATCTTTTTTCCAACACATCGGTGGTAGGATTCATCAGTCGGGTATAGATGTTTCCAAATTCTTTTAATCCAAAAAGGTTGGCAGCATGTTCTGCACTATTAAAAACATAAGAGGCAGTTTGGTACAAGGGTACTGCTCTGGAATTGGTGTCTTTGTCCACGACTTGTCCTGCGTGTACTTGTAAGGTTTCAAATTGTAAGTTGCTCATATAAAATAATTTTAAATTGTTTCTTTTAACGCAACTTATCCTAGAATTATCGGAAAAAAAATACTCTTCCGACAAGTCGAAAGAGTAGCTATAGTTGTAGGTGACTATAATCGTATTCTGTGGACCTATCTTTCCCTTTTTGGGGTTGAATGTGGCACCTTATCTTTCGACAGGTTGCCAAGGTTTCTTCGGGTCAATTCCCTCCACCTTTCTGGATAAGTTGTTCATTTATTTCTAAATGACACTGCAAATTAAATGTAAAATTTTCATAAACTCCAAATAAATCATTATTTTTTTTAAAAAAAATTCAAAATTTAACCAAATTCACCTTTTGATTTCATTTTGAATCACAGGTCTAGTTGAATATTGAAGTGTTTTATTATAGGTCTAATTTACTGGTCTTTTTAGCTTATTCTCCGTTGGTTGTCAATAGAATTGTTTTGGTTTACCTTAAGAAATTGTATCTTTAGCAACTCTTATAAAAAAGTAAAAATGTTAAGATATCTCTTTCTATTATTTGCCTTAAGTGGTCAAGTTTTATCTGCCCAAAATGCCTTAATCCCACAACCTAAATCACTGAAAATAAACAATGGAACGCTTCCGTTTTCGAAACAATGGACCATTGTGGTTGACCAAAAATCCAAAGAAGCTGTTTATTTAAAAGATTTTCTGAATGAAAAATTCAAATGGAAAACAAATGTTGCTAAGCAAGCGATTACGGGTATTCCTGCTATTTATTTAAAATTAAATAAAAATATTCCTGAAAATGCGTATAAGCTAACTATAGCAAAAACAATATCCATAGAAGCCCGAAACGAAAAAGGTGTTTTTTTTGGTATTCAAACATTAATTCAGTTACTGAACGAAAATGATGATAAAGGAAAACTTCCGTTCCTAACAATTGACGATCAAGCAGGAGATTTTTCTTGGAGAGGAATGCATTTGGATTGCTCTAGGCATTTCTTTTCTGCTGACTTTGTGAAAAAATACATCGATTTTATCGCGATGTACAAAATGAATAGCTTTCATTGGCATCTTACCGATGACCAAGGTTGGCGAATCGAAATAAAAAAATATCCTAAACTTACCTCGGTTGGTGCTTGGAGAAGTGGCTCTATGATTGGTGCTTACAGCAATCAAGAATTTGATAATAAAAAATATGGCGGTTATTATACGCAAAAAGAAATTAAAGAAATTGTACAATATGCTAAAGACAGGCATATTACTATAGTCCCGGAAATAGAAATGCCTGGACATGCGGTGGCTGCCATAGCTTCTTATCCTGAATTGGGCTGTAGTGGAAAGCAAATTGATGTTGAAAAAAAATGGGGCGTATTTGAAGATGTTTTTTGTCCTAAAGATGAAACTTTTACCTTTTTAGAAAATGTTTTAACGGAAGTAATGGACTTATTTCCTTCCAAAATCATCCATATCGGTGGTGATGAATGTCCTAAAGAAAGTTGGAAGAAATGTGCCCATTGCCAAGATTTAATTAAAAAATACAATCTGAAAGATGAACATGGATTGCAAAGTTATTTTATCCAAAGAATTGAAAAATTCCTAAACTCTAAAGGTAGAAACATAATTGGGTGGGACGAAATTTTGGAAGGTGGACTGGCTCCAAATGCTGCTGTGATGTCCTGGAGAGGCTTTGAAGGCGGGATTGAAGCGGCAAAACAACACCATCCTGTGGTGATGACGCCCGGAGATTATTGCTACTTCGACCATTATCAGGGAAATCCTATAAACGAACCTTTTGCCTTTGGAGGCAATACAACAGTTGAAAAAGTCTATTCTTTTAATCCAATTCCAAAAGAATTAACCATTGAGGAGAAGCCCTATATTTTAGGCGCACAAGCAAATCTTTGGACCGAATATATTTTGGATTCCAAGCATGTAGAATACATGGTTTTCCCTAGAATAGCTGCTTTATCAGAAGTTTTGTGGGGCAAGAAATCTTCGTATGATGAATTTCAAAAAAGATTATTCAACCATTTTTCCCTCTTGGATCGATTAGGGATTAATTATAGTAAAGCCATTTATGAAGTGGTGGGTAAATCCCAATTACCCAATGGTAAAAATGCAGTTACCTACTCATTAAAAGGTTTTGACGGAGCCAATGGAATTTATTATACTTTAGATGGCACATTGCCTTCCGTGCATTCTACACCTTACACCGGAACTTTTACATTGGATAAGTCTGCAACAGTTCAAGCTATTTATTTTGAACAAGGAAAAGAAAAAAGTAAAGTTTTCACACAAGATATTTTTGTTTCTAAAGCCACAGGAAAAAAGGTAAATTTAGAATTTCAACCCAAAGAAAAATATTCTGGAATGGGAGCGCAAACGCTTACCGATGGAATCGTGGGCGATCCTGCAAAGTTCGGTACCGATTGGCTTGGTTTTTCTGGAGATAATTTGGTGGCTACAGTGGATTTGGGGCAAATAATGACAATTGCTCAGGTAAAGATTAATTTTATTAAATCCAACGAAAACTGGATTCATCTACCACAAAAGGTAAGTGTTTGGGTGTCTAAAGACGGAACTAATTTTAATCTTGTACAAGAAGTTAATCAATCGTATGTAGCGAAACAATTGGGTAAACTTAATTTGCAAATAAAACCTCAAGAGGCAAGATATGTAAAAGTAATGGCAGAAAATACCACCAAAATACCATCAGGTTTTGCGGGTGCTGGATATCCTGCATGGCTTTTTGTAGATGAAATTCAAGTTGATTAATCATGGAAAACAGAAGAAAATTTATAAAAAAAGCAGGTTTGCTTTCTGCTCTTTTCGCATTTAACCCATGGAAAGCAGAAGACTACCTGCCAAAGGAAATAAAAGTTTCCCGAAAACCCATCGTTATTTCCACTTGGGATTTTGGAAAATTAGCCAATCAAGAGGCTTGGAAAGTCCTTAGCCAAGGAGGTACAGCCTTAGATGCTGTGGAAAAAGGGGTACAATATACAGAGGCAGATCCTACAGAAAGATCGGTAGGCTATGGTGGAAGACCCGATAGAGATGGCAAAGTTACTTTGGATGCTTGTATTATGGACGAAAATGCCAATATAGGTTCTGTAGCTTGTTTGGAGCACATCATGCATCCCATTTCTGTTGCAAGAGCTGTGATGGAAAAAACCCCACATGTACTATTGGTGGGAGAAGGAGCTTTGGAATTTGCCTTATCTCAAGGGTTTACCAAAACCAATTTACTCACCCCCGAATCTGAAAAAGAATGGAAAGAATGGTTGAAAAAATCTGAATACAAACCCGTGGTGAATATCGAAAATCACGATACCATTGGTATGGTTGCTTTGGATGCAAATGGGAATCTTTCTGGTGCTTGTACCACATCCGGAATGGCGTACAAGATGCATGGCCGAGTGGGCGATTCCCCCATTATTGGTGCTGGTTTGTTTGTGGATAATGAAGTAGGAGCCGCTACCGCTACAGGGCATGGCGAAGAAGTACTCCGGACTTGTGGTACCCATCTTGTCGTGGAACTGATGCGACAAGGAAAGTCGCCACAAAAAGCTTGTGAAGAGGCGGTAAAAAGAATTTATCATTCAATTTTGAAAAGAGGAAAAAATCCTAAAGACATACAAATCGGTTTTATTGCGCTAGATAAAAATGGAGAAACCGGTGCTTTTTGCTTACAACCTGGTTTCAGTTATGCCGTTCAACACGAAAAAGGGAGTACTTTACTTGCTTCCAAAAGTTTATTATAACATGATGATGAAGATATTTTTTTCTCTTTTCTTTTTTCTTTTTTACCTTTCCAATCCTCTGGCTCAAACAGTTAAAAGAAGTTTAAATAAAGAGTCTTGGGAGTTTTCTCAGGAAAATAAAAATGATTGGTACCCAGCCAAAATTCCAGGGTATGTCACAACCGATTTGTTGAAAAATAAAAAAATTGAGGATCCTTTTTGGGGCGACAACGAGAAAAAAGTACAATGGATTGAAAATGAAAGTTGGACTTATCGTTCTTCGTTTAATGTTCATGAAAAAGAATTAAAGCAGGAACATATCGATTTGGTTTTTGAAGGTTTGGATACCTATGCCGAAGTAAAATTGAATGGTCGTATAATTTTAAATGCCAACAATGCCTTCAGAACCTGGAAAGTAGATGTAAAAAATGAATTATTAATAGGGAGAAATTCTTTAGAAATTACATTTCAATCTTCCGTAAAAGAAGGGAAAAAGGCAGCCTCACTTTTGCCCTATGCACTTCCTGAAAACGAAAGAGTTTTTGTGCGAAAACCTCAGTATCAGTTCGGTTGGGATTGGGGGCCAAGATTGGTGGCCAGTGGAATTTGGAAACCTATTTATCTAAACTCATGGAGCACAGCACAAATACAAGAGGTAAAACATCAACAAAAAATTGAATCCAATAAAGCTACCGTCAATTTTATGTTGACCATAATAGCGGAAGACGAGGGTGATTATCAGTTGTTCATCAATCAAAAAAGTAAAAATTTAGCGTTAAAAAAAGGGTTGAATACAGTTCAATTCCCATTTGAAATAAAAAATCCTAAACTTTGGTGGACTCATGATATGGGAATGCCCTATCAATATTCCTTTTCTATTTTGTTGCTCAAGGATAGAAAAATTATTGCTGATAAAACACAAAAAATCGGGATTCGATCTGTAGAATTGGTTCAAGATAAAGATAAATTTGGCAAAAGTTTTTATTTTAAACTCAACGGAAAGCCATTATACATCAGAGGAAGCAATACCATACCTATTCATAGTTTTCCTACGGAAGAACATCATGGTAGGTACAAAACCATGGTCAATGAAGCCTTATTTGCTCAAATGAATATGCTGAGAGTATGGGGTGGTGGCTTGTATGAAGCGGATGAATTCTACAATCTTTGTGATGAAAAGGGAATTTTGGTGTGGCAAGATTTTCCTTTTGCTTGCGCCATGTATCCTGGCGATCAGGATTTTTTGGATAATGTAAAACACGAAGCGGAGGATAATGTTAATCGACTTCAAAATCATCCGAGTCTGGCAATATGGTGTGGGAATAATGAAAACGATGAAGGCTGGCACAATTGGGGTTGGCAAAAACAATTGGGGTATTCCAAAACCGATTCTGCCAAAATTTGGAAAGACTATGTTCAGCTTTTTAGAAATATTATTCCTACAACTTTGGATTCAGTTTCCGGACAAAAATCTATCTATTGGCAAAGCTCACCATCAAATGGTTGGGGCAGGAAACAAGCTTATACCGAAGGCGATGTCCATTATTGGGGCGTTTGGTGGGGAATGGAGCCCTTCGAAAAATACAGAGAGAAAGTAGGAAGATTTGTATCTGAATATGGCTTTCAAAGTATGCCCAATTGGGAATCTTTCCAATCGTTTACCGAGAATATCAATTTTGAAGATCCAGGGGTTATCAACCATCAAAAGCATAAAATTGGCTATCAAACGATTCGTACCTATATGGAAAGGGATTTTCCAGTTCCAGATAAATTTGAAGATTTTATTTATGTTTCTCAACTGCTACAAGCTAGAGGAATGCAAATTGCCATAGAAGCTCATCGTACAGCCAAACCCTACAATATGGGAACATTGTATTGGCAATTAAATGATGTTTGGCCAGTAACTTCTTGGAGTTCCCTAGATTATTTTGGACGAAGAAAAGCCGCTCATTATGAAATTAAAAAAGCTTTTCAACCGATACTATTGTCTGTTAAAGAGCAAGAACAAGATTATGAAGTCATCATGGTGAATGACTTACCAAAATCCGAAAATGGGAATTTAATTATCCAGTTGAAAGATTGGAAGGGTTCTATTTTAAAAACATGGAATGCCAAAGTCGAAATTGGGAATTTCTCTGCTCAAAGCATTCTTCAACTTTCTAAAACAGAATGTAAGGAATGGGATGGAAAAAATACCTATCTCTCCTTGGAGTGGATGGGGAAAGAAAGTGTGAAAGCTTTTTATTTCTTTAAGGCACCCAAAGACTTGGCTTTAGTGCAACCAAATATTAAGGTTAAACAATTGAATAAGAAAAAAATAGAGGTGTCCACCGATTTTATGGCAAAAAATGTTTATTTAAAAAATATTTTCGGAAATTTATCGGATAATTATTTCGACCTGGAAGCGGGTGAAAAAAAGATCATTACTTCTGATTCAGAAATAGAAATCACTGAGGTAAAATCCTTATTTGACATTCAAAAAAAATAATAGTAATACGAATATCTTTAATAAAATGTTAGAAATAGCTTGTTTTGAAATGACTTCGGCCGAACTGGCCCTTCAATCCGTAGCCGATAGAATAGAATTCTGTTCTGAACAATCCCAAGGAGGTCTTACTCCGGACTTGGAGGAATTGCGCTATCTAAAATCGAAATACAACAAGCCTATTCATGTTATGATTCGACCTGTGGGAGGAGGATTTCGCTATTCTGATGCAGAATTTGAACAAATGAAAATAGAATTGCTGGCTTTTAAAGATGCTGGTGCCGATGGTTTTGTATTCGGAATTTTAACTGTTAATAATGAAATAGACAAAGAAAGAAATTCTATTTTGGTTCAGTTGGCAGGAGGTTTGCCATGTGTTTTCCATAGAGCCATTGACAGATCGCCAGATATTGAGAAGGCTTTAGAGGATTTGATTTCTATTGGATTTTCGGAAGTCCTTACTTCGGGTGGCGAAAACACAGCCATGGAAGGCAAAGAAAAACTGAAAGAAATGCAATCTCGATTTGGAGATAAAATTAATATTCTCATCGGTGGTGGCGTACGATCCAATAATATTGAGAAACTACGAGAAATAACAAAAGGTAATCGTTATCATTCCGCAGCAATTTTGCCTTATGAGAGTTTTGTTAATGTTGAAGAAATTAAAAAGTTGAAGTAATACATCATCACAATAAAAAAAACATTAAATTCAAAATATTATGAAAAAATTTGCTTTTGCCTTATTGGTAATGATTGGTTTGGCTTCTTGCACCAAAGAAGAAGGCAACAAAGGAGTGTTGAAACAAGATCAACCAACAACGGAAAATATGGAAAAGGCTTTAATTCCAGGAGCCAACACCTATACTTATCGAGGATTAGAAGGAGTAAGAGCTAAGGTGATTTTCGAAAATACCGAAAAAGCCAATACCGTAACCATTCAGGCGAATAATAATCGATTTCAACTGGATAAAAAGTCCGAATCTAAGGGCGAAGTACAATACGAAAGAGCAGGGATAAAAGCCGTTGCCAAAGGTGATTCTCTGATAGTTGAACAAAATGGAAATGTTATTCCACTGGCTTGGGATAATTAAAAATAGCTAAAAATTTAGTTTTATTTTTGATAAAAAATCCCAACTTTTCAGCTGAAACATACGATTCAAAACTCCACTGCTCTAGTGGAGTTTTTTTTCTTTATTTTTGTGATTTAATTTTTGAAAATACCATGCAAACAACCCAAACTGTCCTGATGATAGAGCCTATTGCTTTTGGATACAATGCGCAAACGGCCGAGAATAATTATTTCCAAGTTAACCAAGAAGGGGAAGAAACTCAAAAGAAAGCCTTGCAAGAGTTTCATTCTTTTGTTGAAAAATTAAAAGCCAAAGGAATTGTCGTAATAACCATAAAGGACACCCTAGAGCCCCACACCCCAGATTCTATTTTTCCAAACAATTGGGTGAGTTTCGGGAGTGACGGTAAAGTATTCCTTTACCCCATGTTTGCACCCAATCGTAGAGATGAAAGAAGAATGGATATCCTAGAAGCTGTGAAAAACGAAGGTTTTGTCATTGATGAAATTGTCGATTTATCAGCTTCAGAAAAAGAAAATTTATTTTTAGAGGGTACCGGTTCTATGATTTTCGATCATGAAAATAAAATTGCATACGGATCTGTATCCTTGCGTTTGGACGAGGGTTTATTCCGAAGTTTTTGTAAAAAAATTGGCTACCAACCGGTGGTTTTTCATAGTTTTCAAAGTGCAGGGAAAGAAAGACTGCCCATTTATCATACCAATGTTATGATGTGTGTTGCCGATCGTTTTGCTGTCATCTGTTTGGATTGCATTGATGATGAGGCTGAAAGAAATATGGTGAAAACTACTTTGGTGAATTCCGGGAAAGAAATTGTAGAAATAAGCGAAACTCAAATGCAAAATTTTGCCGGAAATATGTTGCAACTCAACAATGAAGATGGGCAAACTTTTCTTATCATGAGCCAAACAGCATATCAGTCATTAACGAATGACCAAATACAAAAAATAGAAAATTATTCAGAAATAATCTATTCGGATTTGCATACCATAGAAGTGAATGGAGGAGGCTCGGCTCGTTGTATGCTTGCAGAGGTTTTCTTGCCAAAATCAAACTAATGTACAGAATTTTTAAAAATTAATCTATTTAATAATAATATTTTATTGTTTTTTTGTTAAAGCGATTAATATTTGATATTTATTAATATTTTTTTTGGATTATTACAATAGAAAGTATATATTTGTTTTGCTAAACTATTTGATAGTATTGCTTGCTTTTAATGGTTAGTAAGTATGAAGTAAATGGTTGTTGGTAACAACAACAGAGAAGACGAGTACGCCACGAGAAATCGTGGCGTTTTTTGCTTAGTATATGTGCTAATCTTTTTTTATTGACTGCGAAAAAACCTTAATGTGGAGGTTAAATAAGTTATTAATAATAATAAAATGATCTCAGATTGTTTGATATTTTTGAGCGATAAGTTAATTGAAAATCTCGTAGATATCACCGTCAAATGATGCAAAAACCATGGTGGGATGCGAGTTTTGGTGACAGATGTTTCCTAGTTGATCTATTCCGATTGCGCCCGCAAAACCATCAAATGGCAAAAGTTCATTAAATGTTTTATGAAATGCTTGCTGTATGGTTTGTCCATCACTAACCCGACATACGATTTTAGCAGCAACGGCACCACTCACAATATCTTCTCCCACTCCTGTACAACTCACGGCACAATGGCTATTGGCATAATTTCCAGCCACAGTCGCAGAGTCTGAAATTCTTCCCGGTATTTCGAAGCCTTTCCCACCTGTGGAAGTAGCAACGGCTAATTTTCCGTTTCCATCCAATGCAACACAACCTACCGTGCCTAATCCTTTTGATTGTTTTTTTGCCAAGTATTCTTCTTTTCGCTGTGGGATTTCAGTAGAAAATATGTTGAAGCCATTCTCTCTTGCAAATTGTATTGCTCCTTCTCCGCCTAATATTTTATCGTCATAGGACAAGAGCTTTTCAGCAACTTGTATGGGGTTTTTAACCTCTTCTATGTTGATGACGCCGCTCATCTTTTGGGTTTCGCCATCCATAAGGGAGGCACTCATTCTTATTTTGCCATCACTTTGGATTTGGGATCCTATTCCAGCGTTAAAGAGTGGGTTGTCTTCCAATAAACTTACTGTAAATACAACAGTTTCTAACGCTGTATGTGTTTTTAAATATTCAAATCCTGATGAAGCAATTTTTTTCAAAGCTTCTTGTTTGGCTATTTTGGTTTCTAGATGGGTGCTGGATTCGCTGAAGAAACCACCGTGAATTATAATTTTCATGAATTGGAAATGGTTTGTTTGTCTTCACCATAAATTTTTAACTCACCAGTTGTTAAATCATATTTGTCGTTTTGGCTCATCACATGTACCAAGAGGTTATTTATAGAAATAGGTTCTCCCAATGCTACTTGTGTAAGGTTGGTACCTTTGATTTGTGTTCCATCTACCAGAATAACCAATCCAGATCCTATGGCTTCCATGCGATGGCCTTTTGTAATGAGTAATCCGGTATCTTCACCCAATCCTACTCCCATAATCATAGGGTTGGTAACAACGGCCTGAAAAAGCCTACCTATTCTTCCTCTTTGTACAAAATGGGTATCCACGGTAATTTCATCTATGAAATCCAAACCACTGGTTACTTTTATTTCTCCTTTCAAAAGTGCTTCCTGACTAGAACCTTGGTAAATCATAATCCCCGAAGCTGCGGCTGCACCAGCAGAAGTTCCTGCATAGATGAACTCTTCGGTTCTGTATTTTTCCAATAATTTTTTATGCAATTTTGTACCACCCAAAATGGAGGTTAATCTTAATTGATCCCCGCCAGTGAACATAACCACATCTGCCAGTTCTATCCTTTTTAATACATCTTCTTTCGCAGCCTCCTCACGAGTTTGAATGTGGAGTACCCCAACATTATTGGCGTTTAAAAAGTTGAATGCTTTAACATATTCAGGACCTACCTCCAATGGTATTTTGGATGCCGTGGTGATGATTTCGATTCTGGAATTTTCTTTATGTTTCGATTCTTCTATGATTCTTCGTAAAATTCCTTTTTCAAAAAAATTTAAATTTTTAGCAACATCTTTATTAAAATTTTGCTCTGTAAAGCTGCCTTTGTCCACAGCTCCTCCTATGATAATTATTTTTCCTTTTATGTTCATCTGGCAAAACTAAAAATATTTTATGATGTGAACTATTTTTTTGATTATTCTTTAATGAATTATGCCATAAGTGAAATATTACACTGTGAATTCTAATCTCTCCAATTCTCTTTCTTTTAAGTAGTCAATATTCCTTGGTGTATTTTTAATGATGAATTGATGAATGATTATTGAATGAAAATAATGTATGATTAATATTCAAATAAAATTGTAAATATTGATGTTAAATTAATTTATTATCTTAATTTTATCCATTATCTATTTTTTTTGATTAAATAAATATTCAAAATATGAAATCGTAATGTAAAAATTTTCTTTTCGCATAATCAGTGATGAAAATTGACGAAATCTTTTAACCCAAAAAAACATTAAACATTAAATATATACTTTATGAAAATATTGAAATTACAAGCACTCAGGGGTCCTAATATATGGAGTGTACGACGAATGAAATTGGTGCAGATGCGCCTTGATTTGGAAGAAATGGAAGAACGCCCAACGAATAAAATTATTGGCTTTAGGGAGCGACTGGAGCATTTGATTCCTTCTTTAATTGAACATAGATGTTCTGAAAAATGTAGAGGTGGCTTCTTTATTCGGGTTGAAGAAGGGACTTGGATGGGACATGTTATTGAACATATAGCCCTAGAGATACAAACGCTGGCGGGTATGGATACTGGGTTTGGAAGAACCCGTTCTACACAAGATGAAGGAGTGTATAATGTGGTTTTTAGTTATATAGAAGAAAATGTTGGGTTATACGCTGCAGAAGCTGCCGTCCGAATTGCACAAGCATTAATTGATGGCTTGGATTACGATTTGGAAGCAGATATTCAGAAAATGAAAGAAATCCGAGAAAGAGTGAGATTAGGACCTAGTACCGGGAGTATTGCAGAAGAAGCAGCAAGTAGAGATATCCCTTGGATTCGCCTTGGCACTAATTCCTTAGTACAATTGGGTTATGGGGTTAACCAAATGCGTTTTCAGGCAACCATCACTTGCAATACGAGCAATATCGCAGTAGATATCGCATGTGATAAGGAGGAAACCAAAAGAATGCTCGAAAACTCATCCGTGCCAGTAGCAAAAGGAAGTATATGTGTAGATGAAGAAGATTTGGAATATACCATCAAAATGATTGGTTTCCCAATTGTAATAAAACCCTTAGACGGGAATCATGGAAAAGGTGCATCCATTAATGTGACCAATATGGACGATGCCAAAGAAGGCCTAGCCCATGCCCAAAAGTATAGCCGAAGAGTTATTGTAGAAAAATTCATCACCGGATTCGATTTCAGAATATTGGTGATCAATAACAAAATGGTGGCTGCTGCACAAAGGGTTCCGGCTCATATCGTGGGCGATGGAAAACAAACCATTAGACAACTGATAGATTTGGAAAATCAAGATCCAAGAAGAGGATATGGGCATGAGAATGTTTTAACAGAAATAGAAATTGATAGAGATTCTTTGGATTTGCTGGAAAAATTAAATTACACAGAAAATAGCATTCCAAAAAAAGATGAAATTGTCTATCTGAAATCAACAGCCAATCTAAGTACAGGCGGAACATCCATAGATGTTACGGACAGAGTGCATCCTGAAAATATATTTTTGGCAGAAAGAATCTCAAGAATTATAGGTTTGGATGTTTGCGGAATTGATATTATGGCCGAAAACCTAACAGAACCTTTGCAACAAAATGGGGGTGTAATATTAGAAGTGAATGCAGCTCCAGGATTCAGAATGCATCTGGCTCCATCAGAAGGTTTGCCTAGAAATGTTGCAGCACCAGTAATCGATATGTTGTACCCACCAGGTAAACCCAGCAGAATACCCATTATTGCAGTAACAGGAACCAATGGTAAAACAACCACTACCAGGCTCATTGCTCACATGGTGAAAAACAAAGGATATAGAGTAGGTTTTACCACTTCGGATGGTATTTATATTCAAAATCATCTCCTCGAAAAAGGAGATACCACAGGACCTTATAGCTCCGAATATATTCTGAAAGATCCTACGGTAGAGTTTGCGGTTTTGGAAACTGCAAGAGGCGGAATACTTAGAGCTGGATTGGGCTTTAGCCGCTGCGACATTGGGATAATCACCAATATACAAGAAGATCATTTGGGTCTTAATGATATTCATAATTTGGAAGATTTGGCGCGAGTAAAAAGTGTAGTGGTAAGAAGTGTGAAAAAAGAGGGCTGGGCAATATTGAATGCAGATGACGAACATTGTTTGTCTATCGCCAAGGAATTGGATTGCAATGTGGCTTATTTCTCCATGGATGAGACTCAACCTCATGTACTGGCTCTTTCCAAAGCCGGAAAAATTTTAGCAGTGTACGAAAATGGTTTTGTGACCATAAAAAAAGGAGAATGGAAAATACGAATAGAAAAGGTTACTCAAATCCCAATTACGGTTGCTGGTAAAGCGAAGTTTATGATAGCCAATGCTTTGGCTGCGACTTTGGCGGGTTACTTAGCAGGTTTTAATTCGGAAGATCTAAGTCTTTCGTTACAAACTTTTATTCCTAGTGCGGCGCAAACACCAGGTAGATTGAATATTTTCGATTTCAAAAATTTTAAAGTAATGATCGATTTTGCCCATAACCCCAATGGTTACCTTGCCATAGAAGATTTTATGCAAAATATAGATTCTCCGCACAAAGTAGGAATTATTTCTGGAGTGGGCGACCGAAGAGATGAGGATATTAAGGAATGTGGAAAAATTGCAGGACGAATGTTTAACCATATCATCATCCGACAAGAAAAACATCTGAGAGGAAGAACGGAAGAGGAAATCATCCATCTTATTACCGAAGGAATTTTGGAATCGAATAAAAATATTACCTTTGAGATTATTCCTAAAGAAGTGGAAGCCATTAAACACGCAATTAGTATTGCAAGAGAAGGTTCTTTTATCACGGCATTGAGCGATGTGGTAACCAATGCCATAGAAATAGTACAATCTTATCTGGATAAGGAAAATGAAGTTGTTATGTAATTCCTTAAAAAGAGCTTTTTGATAAATAAAATTAAAACCTGTGAAACTTAATTTGAAGTCTCACAGGTTTTTTTTATTTGAAACCTACATGCACTATTCGACTTTGCTTATTGGTATTAAAAAAGATAGGCGGATGTAGATTTAAATTTTATTTTTTTTCAAAACCTACCAACTGGCTTCTTCAGTCTTGCTGGAGTGTCCAATATCCTGGTTCAGAACACGCATTTCTTCGGCGGTAAGCTCACGGAATTTACCATACGGAATATCCAAACGGATGTTCATTATTCGTATTCGTTTTAGCTTTTTTACTTCATAGCCTAGGTACTCGCACATTCTTCGTATTTGCCGGTTCAAGCCTTGGGTAAGGATAATACTGAATACCCTGTCGGAAAGTTTTTCCACTTCACATTTTTTGGTTACTGTATCCAGAATAGGGATTCCATTGCTCATTTTTTTAATGAATTGGCTTGTAATCGGTTTATCTACCGTTACGATATACTCCTTTTCGTGGTTGTTTTTGGCACGCAGGATTTTATTCACAATATCCCCATCATTGGTCATAATGATAAGTCCTTCACTGGCTTTGTCCAATCTGCCCACAGGAAAAATCCTTTTGGGATATTTCATGTAGTCCACAATATTATTTCGGGTACCTGGGTTGGTGGTACACTCTATTCCTACGGGTTTGTGCAGGGCAAGATATACAAAATCTTCTTTAAGCTTTAGTACAGGCTTGTCATCTACCGTTACCACATCGTTGGGCAATACTTTGGTGCCCATTTCTGGGATTTTTCCGTTAATGCGTACTCGGTTATCGGCGATCAGTTTGTCGGCCTCTCTTCTGGAGCAAAAGCCTACCTCGCTCAGGTATTTGTTGATTCTTTTTGATAAATCTTCCATGGAATGTATTTGCCTTGCAAAATTACTGAAAAAAAAGAGAAGCTCAGTTGGTGCTGGCTTCTCCTATATCGATGATTTTGTTACGGGAGTATTGTATTATTCCCTAATCAATGGCATGGTGGAGCAACGCAATAGACCGCCCATTTTAGAAATTTCACGGTATGGGATTTCTTCTACTGTAAAGTTCCATTCTTCACGCAAAAACTGGTTCATTCTGCCAAAAGCCTTATCAGAAACAATAATGTCCGGAGCAATGGAAAAAATATTAGGATTCATGTCAAACATTTCCTCATCGTTGATGTGAAAACAATTTTCCTCCCCAAAAATGTCCAGAATAAGGTGATAGTCACTCTCGTCCACAAAACCATTTTTATAGATAATGCATTTGTCTTTCCCTATCGGGTTGAAGGTGCAATCCAGGTGTAAAACTCCTTGGAAAGGTACTCTGTCGTCTTTTTTTAAATCCAAATCAATGATTCTTTTCTTAGGGAAATATTCCTTCAAAATTTCAATCGCATATTCATTGGTTCTGGCAGTTTTGTAATTTCTGTAATCCTCGGAAAAGCAAGTGCCAATAAATAAAAAATCGTCCCAAACAATCACATCGCCTCCCTCTATATGCGCTGATTCTGGTAGGTTGATGATTTTGCGCCATTCTACTTTTTCAAAAATATTTCTGTAGGCTTCCTGCTCATCTGCACGGTCTTTAATCACATTGGAGATAATCATTTTATCATCAATCACAAAAGCCACATCACGGGCAAAAACCTGATTGTAGTCTTCAATAATCGAGGGTCTCAAAACATCCACACCATGTTTGTGCAACACCTTTTCGAACTCCGTCATTTCAAAAATAATGTCTTGTTCTGTAGGATAGGTGCTGTGCGCAATCGTATGGTAAGATTTTGCGTCATAGCTTTCTTCTAAGGTTGGCACTGGTCCCATGGATTTAGGCTGTCCCAAGACAACCGATTTTAATCTGCCGGTTTCGTTTTTTATATTAAGTTTCATAGTTTTTATTCGTTGTTCTTTTCGCTTTTAAGCATCAATAGGGTTGGGAATAGAGATTGCCCTCACAATCAACAAATATAATGAACTTCCGCAGACCCACGAAATAATTTTGTTGATTAGGAGCAACACCATTTTTCTACGCATCACCATTGGTGCCGGCTTTTCGTTACAATTCCTCGCTCGTCCCTCGCTGTGGGATTTCCACTGCAATCCGGGCTAGAAGAAAAGGAAAAGAAACGCTAGAAAAAAACGCATAGCAATCAGCATGCACGAAACCCTGAAAAAGTATTCCCATTTCTAATGACGGTTTTTGATTGTTCCACTTCAAAGAGTTTGTTTTATTGATGAGAAAGCATACTCAATAATCCTCAAAACCAAAATCTTTTGTCTTACCTCTTACCTCTTACCTCTTTCTTCTTTAACCAAAATAAAATTCCATCCTATTTCTCCACAAGCGTCCCATTGACTGTTACGGAAAACAGAATTTCTACCTGAGGTTCAAATGTTTTGGATACCGAGCAATATTTGTCGAAAGACAATTGTGCAGCTTTCAAAGCTTTTATGGGATCTATGTTGCCTTCCAAGTGGAAGTGAACCCAAATTTTGGAAAAAGGTTTTGCTTCGTCTTTTTCAATTCTTTCTCCTTCTACTTCTGTGGTAAATTGGGCGATTTCTTGTCTTTGCTTTTTCAAAATAGCCACTACATCGATACCACTACAAGCAGCAACAGCCATGAGTAAAGACTCCATGGGCGATACACCTTGTGCATTGGGTTGCGAGGTGTTGTCCAGTAAAATGCTGTGTCCGTTTTTATTGCGACCTTCAAATAAGAAATCATCGCCAATGCGTTTTAGGGAAATTTTCATTTGTTCTAATTTAGAGCTCTAAATTAGTGTTTTCTCATCAAATTGAAATATAGTCTATGGTTGTTAAATCATTCCTCTGGCTTTTATCTCCAAATATTTGTTGATGACTTCCAAGCTGAGGTTTTCCGGTTGGGTGTACAGTGACAGTATTCCGTATTTTCTGAGTTCCTGAATGATGAGTTTCTTTTCGAAATCAAACTTTTCAGCAATTATTTTATCGTAAATTTCCTCCAGGTTTTCACTTGGTTGTTGCATTAGTTTTTGCAATTCCGAATTTTTGAAAAACACCACCACCAGCAAATGGTTCTTGGCAATGGCACGCAGATATTTCAACTGTCTTTGCAATCCGTCCAATGTTTCAAAGTTGGTAAAAAGCAATACCAAACTTCTCTGGCTTATGGTGTTTTTTACATCCTGATACAAACGGTTATAGTCGCTCTCCCAAAAGTTGGTCTGTATGTTATACAACGCCTCAGAAATTCTTTTTAATTGTCCCGATTTATGTTCGGCGGGAATTTTATTTTCCATTTTCTTGGCAAAAGTCATCATCCCAGCACGATCTCCTTTTTTAAGTATAATATGACTGAGCGCCATGGCTGCATTAATAGAGTAGTCCAACAAAGACATTCCCTGAAAAGGCATTTGCATGGTTCTGCCTTTGTCGATGATGAGGTATATCCTTTGGGATTTTTCGTCTTGGTATTGGTTCACCATTAGTTTGTTTTGCTTGGAAGTCGCTTTCCAGTTTATGGTTCTAATGTCATCTCCTTGCACATATTCCTTTATCTGCTCAAACTCCATGGTATGTCCTAGTTTGCGGATTTTTTTAATGCCACCCAACAAAAATTCATTCTGGAGTGCCATCAATTCGTATTTTCTAAGATGGACAAAAGAAGGGTAGGACTTTAGCATCTGGTCTTTAGAAAATATATATTTCCTGGAAGCTAAGCCCAAAGGACTTTCAACAAAAAGATTGAGGCTGCCAAAATGGTATTCGCCTCTTTCTTTAGGGTGCAAATTATAGTGCAAACCCTGTTGTTGTGCCGGTTTTAATTTCCTTTTAATGTTGAAATCTCGCACCTGAAACTGAAACGGTATTTCGTCGATTAAAAGAACTTTAATGGTAAAGAAATAGAAATTTTGTAAGCTTATTTGTATTGAATTAACATCTCCATTGGAGAATTTTTCGGGTAAAATTCTTTGTGCTAAAATTCCTTTTTTATTTCCGAAGAGTAGTAAAATATCCAATAGTAAAGCAATAATGCAAAGCACCAAAAGGGTATGGGCAATGTTGATGCTCAAAGGATAGAAAAACCCCAATACATAGATGATTCCTATGAAAATAAGAATGCGGTATAATCGTGGATTGAGATAGGTTGCTTTCAATAGACAAAGAATGTTTTTATTTATTTTGAGGTTTTAAAAAATCTGAGGTCAGCATTTTTTTAACACTTTCTATCTCGGAATTTCGATGCCATCCAAAATCTGACGGATAATTTCATCGGCATTTAATCCTTCCATCTCTCTTTCTGGCGATACGATAACCCGATGACGGAGTACGGCAAAACTAGCTTCCTTAATGTCTTCTGGCGTTACGAAATCCCTACCTTTTATTCCAGCAAATGCCTTAGATGCACTAAGCAAGGCTAGGCTGGCTCTGGGTGAAGCACCCAAATACAAGAAGGGATTTTCTCTGGTATGGTGTACTATTTTGGCAATGTATTCTATAAGTTGTTTGTCCACAAGTATGTCTTGTATCAACTTTTGGTATTGCAGCAATTGATCGGCAGAAATAACTGCGTTTACAACTTCTGTTTTATCTGCAGTTTTTGTTTCGTGTTGGTTTTGAACGATGGCTATTTCTTGCTCTAGGTTGGGGTATCCTACTTCTATTTTAAACAAAAAACGGTCGAGTTGTGCTTCGGGCAAACGGTAGGTTCCTTCGTGTTCAATAGGGTTTTGCGTGGCAATGACCAAGAAAGGATACTCCATGGCATATCTTTTTCCGTCCATGGTAATTTGCCTTTCTTCCATTACTTCAAAAAGCGCTGCCTGAGTTTTGGCAGGGGAACGATTGATTTCGTCGATCAAAACAAAATTTGAGAAGATAGGTCCTTTTTTGTATTCAAATTCTGAATTCTTTATGTTAAAAACAGAGGTGCCCAAAATATCTGAAGGCATTAAGTCTGGGGTAAATTGAATTCTGCTGAAATCAATTGCAATGGTCTTGGCCAATAGTTTGGCAGTAATGGTTTTGGCTACGCCTGGGACACCTTCTATTAAAACATGTCCATTGGAAAGTAAGGCCGCAATTAAATGCTCAATCATTTTTTCTTGCCCTACAATTACTTTTCCTATTTCAGCTTTTATTTTGCTGATATTTTTACTGAGCTCTTCCATGTTCAGTCGGTTATGGAAGGTGGTGGTATCTTCTGTGTTGTGCGTTTCCATTGTTTTTATGTTTTAGTAGGTGTAATTAATATTTTTTTTTACTTAGAAATAGGAAGAATTTCGTCCAATAAACGGTTCATGGTTATTAATTCTTCTTTGGTAACCGAAGCATAAGGATCTGTTCCTTTTTTTATTAATGCTAAGGCTGTGTTTATTTTATCTTCACTGGCACCAGTTTTCAGTTGTAATTTATTGGCAAAAGCATTGTCTATTTTTTGACCGTCTATCAATAATTCCATTTTTACCCTTTGTAAAAAGTATTGGGCTTTTTTTTCCATCATTTCATGGAAATCTCCTTCTTGTAAGTAGAGGTTGCCTATGCTTTGTACAAAGTCCACCGATTTGTTTTTCAGAGGTTCTACAACTGGGATTATTCTCTGTTTTCTTTTCGCTCCAAAAAAAGCAAATGTACATAGTCCTGCCAGAAACAACCACCATGCATAGCGAAGTGGTGGGTTTTTGAGTACAAAACTCAATGGTGAAGCAGAGGTGTTTTTCTTCTGAGTATCTACAAACCATAAGGTTTTTTGATCTTTTAAATAAGAGAAAATAGCCTCGGTATAGGAAGCGCTTTGGGCGTTCAACAAATAGTAATTCGTTAGAAATATTGGATCTGAATGGTAGTACAAATGTCCTTTTCCTTTATTTATTCTGATAAAATTGGCTTTCCAAATACTAGAATCCGCTTTCATTTTCCCTAAGATTTCTATTTCAGGATCGATGTGGGAGATGGCTTTATTACCAGGAAATTTGTTGAGGTTCAATAAGATATTATCCAACTTTTTATCGGTTAATTTCCATTGGGTGCTGTCTTCGTATAAGGAAGTAAGTACTTGAAATTTGAGCTCGTCTTGTATTTTCTCATTGCAATCAGACGAAAGTATCATGGCATCGCTACCTTTCTCTACTTCTTTTAAAATTTTATTCCAAGATTCATTGTCCAACTGTTTTTGTATGACCAAGATATTATGAGGTTTGGTCTCTAAGTTTTCTGTATAGTAATTATATGGTGAGTGGTCTATTTTTTGAATTTTACTTGAAAAAAGCGATTCTATTTCTTGGTCCAAAACATACAAGCCAAAGGGGGTTTTTTCGTGAATGTCGAAGTTTTTTCTCCAATCCACCACCTCCTTTTTGCCCAATTCGAAAAAGGCCAGTAGCAATATAAGCACCGAGAAGATAATTCCGTAGAGTTTAAATGTTTTGTTCATAACAGATTATCGTAGAAAGTTTTCGAATTTTGATTGAAAGTCCCGGTACTGCACCTCGTTGATGGAGAAATCTCCATACCATACAAAATCAAAAATATGCACCAATTGTACAAATTGGCTGTGGTATTCTGTGTTTTGTAGTGCTTTTACAAAGTCTTTGTTGGTTTTTTCTATATCCCAATGAATTATCTTTTGATCATTAAGTTTTTTTAATGTCCATAGAAATCGATACCGAATAGCCAAGCGGAATTTTTTTTCCAATTCGAAGCGGGCGATTTCTGCTGCAAAATTAATTTCATGTATATTTTCATTCTGGTCGTACGCCTCAATTGTTGCTTTGTTATTTTTCTTGCCAAAGACTAAGTTTCCGTTTTTGGAGGCTAAAAATTTAAACAAGAAATACAAGGCTACTGCCGCCAGAATAATCGCCACTACACGAACGAAAATTTCGATGAAATGTAAGCTCTTCATTGGGTTAACCGAGCCAAAAATAGAATCGATGAGCTGTGAAATTCTTCTTTTAATTCGATTGAGTAAAGAGTCGTGTGGCTTTATTTTGCTGTAATCGAATTCATTACCTTGGTATTTCGACTTAAAGTTTGTATTGAATTTCTTGGAATAAAGACTGTTTTCGGTACTGTATTTTTTCCTAAGCAAAGAGTCTGTTGCGGCATATCCAGCATTGGAACTTTGTACAACGCTATCTACCACCACAGGAGTTGGTGCTTTTTCTTGTGAAAAAAACCTTACGAAAGAAAAAAATAGAATTAAAACAAACTTAAACTTCACGATTTCCTATAGTATCAATTTCCAATAAATCTTCTTTTTGGTGCAAGTCCAAACGGCTGTCATAATACATGAGTCCAGAATTTACATAGACAAAATTAGACAACAATAGGGATACTAAAATAGAAATTCCATAGCTAGCGAAATAGATGATTCCCATAGTGCCTTCCATAAAATTTTTCATGGAATCCTGATTGTTTTCTTCTGGTACAGTGAGCATGGATCCAGTCATAATGAATACAGGGATTAATGAGAAAATACCCGATACCACTTGTATGATAAATAATATGACGGCGGTAGAGCCCCAATATTTCCAAAATGGAGAAGGATTTCCGGCTTTACTGTACGAAAATTGTGAACGAATGGCATAGCCGAGCGATGAGAAAAATCCGTCTTTTCGGTTAAAATAATCATAAAGTGTAAAACTCATTACATTGGACATCCATGGGACGATGAACAACATAAGAAATATACCGATAATGAGAAAAATCAATACAACCGAAAGCCCAAACAAAAGACCCATAAGTGGAAGAATGATGAAAACTAATCCCAAACAAAAGAGAATAAAACGACCGAAATTGTCCTTCATGTCGGTAATAATATCATTGAGTTTGATGTTTTTGTCTGCAGATACTCCGTATCGTTTAAGGTAAAGAACCGGGAAGGTATAAATCATCATCATCATTATGAAAAAAATGACAAGGAATGCAATGAAAAATGCAATGAAAAATACCATGTTTTCCTGGAAATATTCCTCAAAATAAAAGGAATTGCCTTCCAAATTGGAGTCGATAAGTTGGGAAAAGAAATTTTTGTATCCTACAATGTATAAGCCCACCAAAAGGATGACCAATAAACCATTGAGTAAAATAAAGTTTTTGAAATAGTTTTTACCATTTTCCTTGAAAAAGGTAAAAGTATCGTTAATGAGCGCTCCAAAGTCTCTCTTCTGATAAAGTTGCATAAGAATTGTGTTTTTTATGAATGATAAAAGGATAAATTACATAATAAAAAATAATGAGGAAAAAGCAAAACAATATGATGCTTACATTTAGCCCAAAAGACATGGTAAGAGCATATCTCGTTACAAAGCCTTCCAAGATACCTGCCACAATAATAAAGGGAAATGTACTGAGATAAATTCTGAAACTGTCCCGTACTCCCTTTTGGAAAGCCTGCGTTCTGGAGTAGGTCTTAGGGAATAATACAGAAGTGCCAAGAATGAGTCCGCACATGGCTACAATGATGATGGCAGAAATTTCAAAAGCACCATGTACCCAAATCCCTTGTGCGCTTTGTTGTAATACACCTTCATTTTCGAAAAAGGTTTGAAAGGTGCCCAGCATAATGCAATTTTGCAACAAAGCATATAAAGATCCTAGTCCAAGAAAAATCCCCGAAATATACATTTTTCCAGCAACCATTAGATTATTAAAGACAATCATCACCATCATGCCCCAATTGGAACCACTGGAATAGACCCCCGTAGGATTGTTGTTCTTAATATTTTCTATCGTCATATTCACATAGTCGTCACCCAAAATTTGTCTTGGAAATTCGGGGTTGTAGTAAGTAGAAATAACACCGATACTCGTGAAAATGAAAAAAAAGGCAAATATATATATGAGGTATTGGCGGTATTCATACATCAAAAGAGGAACTTCTGTGTCGAAAAAATGGAGCAACCTATTCTTTTCCAGTCTTTTTGTTTTGTAAATTTTTTGAAAAATCTGTGCCGATAAATGATTTAGGTAAATGGTAGTCTTGCTATTAGGATAATAGGTTTGAGCAAAAGACAAATCATTGATGAGGTTGATGTACATAGACGATAAGTCATCTGGGTTTTTTTGTGTTTTTCCCAAAATAACTTGCTCAACTGTCAGCCATTTTTCTTTATTTTGCTTAATAAATGCAATTTCTCTCATCGTTTGGCTAAAATATAAAAAATGTCACAAATCGCAATTACAACTTCACAAAATGTCAATATTTTTTTTAGTACCGCAAGTGTGGGCGAAAGAATCTTGGCATTTATCATAGATATATTGGTCAAAGTGCTTTATCTTATTTTTGTGTATTTGGCCGTATTTCATTATTTTAATTTGTACGCTTATTTCGAGTCGTTGGATAGGTTTTCGGCCATCGCTTTATTTCTTATGTTTACATTTCCTATCTATATAGACACATTGTTATGGGAAATTTTCTCTGGCGGACAAACTCTGGGAAAGAAGATAATGAAAATAAGAGTAGTGAAAATAGATGGTTACCAAGCACATATTTCTGATTATTTTTTGCGTTGGGTTATGCGACTGGTGGATATCTATACCAATTCTGGAATGGTGGGAATTTGTGCAATGATTTTATCTAAAAACGGACAACGACTAGGGGATATTGCAACGGGAACAACGGTAATTTCATTAAAAAATAAAGTCAATATTTCTCATACTATTTTAGAAAATATTAATGAGGATTATGTACCTATTTTCCCGCAAGTAATTGCTTTTTCGGACAATGATATGCGTATTATCAAAGATCAATTTTTGAAGGCAAGCCAGCAAAAAGACCAAAAGATTATTGAAAAATTGGTGACTAAAATACAATCGGTTTTGGGGATGAATGGCGATTTAAAAGGGCTTAGTAAAAAGCAGTTTATTGAAACCATCATCAAAGATTATAATTTCTATACCGGAAAAGAAGTGGCTTAAAGAATTAATTTTAAAAACAATTGAACCCATGAAATTCGAGAACAACAGAAGTGGAAATGGCGGTTTTATTACACTTTCCAATGAATCTGAGGAAATCGGAAGATTAACTTATACAATCTTCCCAGACGATGAAAAACTAATTATCTCTTTCGTATTGGTCAATCCTAAATTTGAAGGGCAAGGAATGGGGAAAAAATTGGTAATAGAAGGAATTAACTTTGCCAGAAACAACCACTGGAAAGTGTATCCTCATTGTTCCTATGCTCGTTCGGTAATGATGCGATTGCCCGATGTAGATGATATTTTGTTAAGGTAAAAGACAAAAAGATTAAAAAAAACAACCCTGCCTCAAATATATTGGACAGGGTTCACATTTTTATTTACCAGTTATTAGAAAAGTGAAAGATCGATTAGAAAGGTTTCCGCCACTTTGTCCTGTTTTTATACGAATAATAGAATTGGAAATATACCCAATTTGCGTATTATCTCTCGTGTCCAAACGATCTCCTGGGATTGCAAGATTCGGGTTTTTTCCATTAGGAACCAAAAGAGATCCGCCATAATAGGCATCCACAATATTTAGAGAAACACCATAGATTTCTGTAAAAGGAGTGTTGAATTTTATGTCAAAAATACCATCTTCCGGGTTGGAAACTGTATAACCATTGCCTCTTAGTTGCATGATACCTCCTTTACTAGAAGTAGCATTTAATAAACCTACGGGATAGCTTACTCCGGTATTCCCTCCGATAACTCTTTCATTGGTAATAGCACCTCCAGATTGTTGGTTAAATTTTGAATAAACGGAACCACCGAGAAATACCGTCGCAACTTCATCGGATGAAGATTTAACTTTAACCCAAACCTCACCATTAAAAAAATAATAGCCTGGTTCGTTTACATTGATGGTCTTTGCTGTTCTATCGGCTTCATTTGTTAAGCCTTCCGTAATGTACACCATAGTACCAGTTTGTCCATCTACAGATGCGGTGGTTTTTGTGTATAGCGCATCTTTAGCTTTTAATTCATAACCTTTTAGTCTTGGAGCTATAAAACCATCAGGAATCGTGGTGTCACTCGGTTTGGATTGTACATCTAAAGTCGCTTTTGGGGTGGTCGTGTGGATACCTACTTGAGCAAAACTAAAAGTAGAGCTGATAATTGCAATGAAGCAAAGAATGATGTTTTTTTTCATGTTGATGATGTTTTTTTTTTTATTTGTTATTTCTATTTAATTAGTTTATTATTTACTCATTAGAAGCTCAATTTATAACGATCCATTTTTATAATAAATATTGGTTTTTGCAAATTTGGGTATATTGTAATAGTATAAATTACTGATCCAAAAGACTATTCCTGACTTTTCCCTTTAATCCTGCTCGTGGTTAAAAGTGTTGTATTTCATGGATTTGAATAAATACTTAAGCAACTTCAATCTCTATTATTTTTTTAATAATAGACAATTTCACTTTGTTAAAGGATAAAAAAGAGGGAATGAATGAAAAAAGTTGGATAATTAAATAGCAAGGATTTGAGAATATTCCTGCCAATAGTTATAGTATTCGAAATTATTTTTCGCAATATTTGCGAAAGCATTATTTTTCATCTTTTTTCGTGTTTTTGTTTTTGCAAAATTATAGGGTAAATTTGAAATAACAAATTTTTTAAATGATGATTTTATATCAATCGTAATGCTTTACTTGTTAATAAAATAAAGGAAATGACTTGTTTTTATGGGATATAAACAGTTGAGATTTAATATTTTAAGAAGAGTTTTAACCAAAAAAAATGTAATTAAATCTCGGAAGTGAATGTAAGTAGCCATGAATGCTGGCTTTTGGAGGGTAATACATAGTTAAATTTACTCTCTATCAAAACGGCTTAATTTTTTGTCCACCCAAATGGTGGCAAAAGGAAAAAATGCAGATATAATTGCAAATACAGTATCTTCATCATCCCAAGCAAAAATTTTTCGAATAGGAAAGAGAATCAATAGATATAAACTAAAAAATAAACCATGTAAATTGCCAATCAAAATGATGTATAAAGTAGGGGCTAGGCTTTCCCTGTCCATGCGAATCCATATCATAGCTGAAAATAAGAAGAACCATGATATGGCTTCTGCAATGCATATTTTTCTAAACCAATGGATGATTTTTTCGTCGGAATATTTAGCAAAAAAACGATGGATAAAATTCATGAGTACAAGTAGATTGATTTTAACGATAGAAATTTGACCGGTCTAGATAGTCAAAAACTTCTGGTGGCAACATTGGCCTGGTATTTTTTCCGCTTTTTATCATGTTTCGGATTTCGGTTGCAGAGAGCTCTATGATGGGTGCTTGTATCATTTGAATGTTGCCATGTGTGAAGTTTTCAATCTCCTTCTCTTCGTTATTTTGGATTCTAGGATAGACGATAATTTGGTGATTGTTAACCAGTAAATCAGTATTTTTCCATTTTTTTAAACCTTTCAAATTGTCTTCGCCCATGATTAAAGCAAATGTATGATTGGGGTATTTCTCGTGTAAATAAGTAAGTGTATCAATGGTATAACTGGGCTTGGGTAAAGAAAATTCAATATCAGAAGCCCTCATTTTAGGGTAATTATTAATGGCAAGATTCACCATTTCCAGTCGGTTATGGTCTTTTAATAAACTTTTTTTATCCTTAAAAGGGTTCTGTGGCGAAACCACAAACCACAATTCCTCCATGTCCGAATTTTCTATAATATAATTAGCAATGATGAGGTGCCCAATGTGTATCGGGTTGAAAGAACCAAAAAATAAACCTACTTTTTTCATGGCTTATGCTGTGTGGAAGATAATATCTTTTACATTCAGGTAATAGGTTATATTGCCTTTCCAATGGTTTTCTTCAATGGTAAATGCGATATCAAATAGCTGGTTTTCGAAGCTTTCTAAATGATGTCCCAGTTTAAAACCAACACATTCTATATTTCTTTTGTTGTTGGGATTTTGAATATAAAATTTTATATGATTGCCATCTTTGCCCATTTGTTTCACCGGGCCAAAGACCGTTTGACTTTTGAGTACCAAAATAGGCTTCATATTGTGTGGGCCAAAAGGAGCTAGTTTCTTATGAAAACTGAAAAAGTCTTTATTCAACATGTCTATTTCAATTACCGAATCAATTGTGATGGTGGGTAATTTCTGGTGTTCTTGAATTTTTTTTGCGACTACTTGTTCAAATTTTATTTTAAAAGCTTCAAAGTTATTTTTCTCCATAGACAGGCCAGCAGCAGCAGGGTGACCGCCAAATTTTAAGAAAAATTCCGAGCAGTCTTCCAATGCATCATGCAAATCAAAATCCGAAATAGACCTTGCCGAAGCCACCATTTCTCCATTGTTTCCTTCGGTAAATACCAAAGTGGGTTTGTAGTAGGTTTCTGTAAGTCTGGAAGCAACGATTCCAATAACCCCTTTATTCCAATTCGGGCTATACACAACTGTTGTATAGTTTTTGGTTTGCTGGGTTTCTATAATTTGGTTAAGTGCTTCTTGTGTAGAGCTCATGTCCAATTCCCGACGGTCATCATTCAGTTTCATGATGTCTTCCACAATTTGTGTTGCATGTTTCAAATTGTCCGACACCATAAGTTCTACAGCAGCTTTACCGTGCGAAATCCTACCAGCAGCGTTTATTTTGGGTGCTATTTCGAAAACGATATTGGAAATTTCAAAAGTGGATAATTTTTCTTTCGGGATAAGTAATCTTAGACCTAGTTTGGGAGTTTTTCTTAAAACTTTAAGTCCCATTTTGGCAAAAGCCCTGTTTTCTCCAGTCATTGATACTATATCCGCGGCAATGGAAATAGCCAAAAGATCGGTGAGGTCGAACAACTCATTTTCCGGTATTTTGTATAAGGTGTTTAGACCTTGGCAAAGTTTGAAACCAACACCACAACCGGAAAGTTCCTTGAAGGGATAACGGCAATCTTTTCTTTTAGGATCCAAAACAGCGGTGGCGCTAGGGATTTCCTCACCCGGAAGATGGTGATCGCAAATTATAAAATCGATTCCTAAAGAATTTGCATATTCTACTTTGTCTATGGCTTTTATTCCGCAATCCAAAGCAATGATAAGAGAGAAACCATTGGTTTTAGCAAAATCGATACCCTCGGTAGAAACGCCATAACCTTCGCCATTTCTGTCAGGAATATAAAAATCCAAAAACTTTTTCTCAACTATTTTAGAAAGATAAAGATACATTAGGGCAACAGCCGTTGTTCCATCTACATCATAATCGCCATAGACCAATATTTTTTCACCATTTTCTATGGCAGTGGCCACTCTCTCTACGGCCTTTTGCATATCGGCCATTAAGAAAGGGTTATGGATGTCTTCAAGTTTTGGTTTGAAAAATTCTCTGGCTTTTTGGTAATTGTCGATTGCTCTTAAGACCAGTAATTTGGATTCGAAAGTGCCAAATCCAAGCGATGAACTTAGTCGATCAACAATTTCTTCGTCGGGCTCGGGTTTGTAAATCCATTTTAAACTCATAGCCAACAAATTTAAAGAAAATTATTGGATTTTTTAGCTTTTAAATTTAATAATAAAGGAAAATGAGTCAATTGAATTGTGTTGGAATTTCATCTTTACTACATGTTTTCTATATTTGTATTTAAAGATTTAATGATGAAAAAAACAGGAATTATTACGCTGGTCTCGCTTCTTTTCTTATCGTGCTCGAGTATGGAGTATCCTATATCTTATCCTGGAGGCTATTCTGGGGTTTCTCTTAAAAAGGGACAAACTTCACCTTCGGTAGAGCAGAAATTTCGACAATTGAATGCCCAGTACAAGCAAAATACAAAGGAATTATTGGAGGTAATGTTGGATGAAAGCCCAAATGCGTCCAAAGTAGCGGTGTCTGTAGAAAATCTTTCATCTTGTAATATGGTGTTTACCATTAGTGGAAATGGATTGGTAAAAGAAATACCAATAGGAGTTGGGCAAACAAGAGGCGTAGTTGTTCCTAAGGGGATGTATCATTTCTCCTCGCAAGTTTGTGCATCGGTTTACCAGCAAAAGAAAAACTTGCAAGAAAGTGTTAATTTGCAGCTGAGGGAGTAATTTTAATAGTTAATAAAAGTGCTATTTAAAAAAAGCTGTTTTGTAGTAATACAGAACAGCTTTTTTAGTTTAATTATTGGCCTCTATTGCTTTAATGTATGCTTGAATTTCTTTCGCATAAAAACTAGACCAAGTTTTTCGTATATATTTTTTGTTCGTTTTTCTATCTAAAATATAAAATCGTTTGCCAGGCACCGATTGATAAGGACGACCAGATAAGGGTTGGTTTTTGCTAGCTGTAAAAACTTCTCCAGATTCTCTTTCATAATCCATCTGGTATCGGTATTTGTCTATGTCTGTATATTTATTTTTTATTTCGTTCTCTGTTGCTAACACATATTTTCCATTATATTGTTCAAAACCTTTTATTAGGTACTTGTCATAACTATTTCTTTCTTTCAATGTACCAATCAATGTGTAATCAGGGTTGTTAATGTCGGCAGGTAGTTCTCCCGATTTCACAGTAATAGTTTTGGCGACAGAGTCGGTTGAGCCACAAGATTGCATACTATACAACGCAGTAATACCTAAGAGGCAGATGATAAATTTTTTCATGTTTTAGTATATATTTTTCAGTTTATATTTGTTTTTTTTAATGGACAAAAGTAGTTTATTATTATTTAACTATAATAGATTTTTTTTCATAATTTACGAATAGTACTTCGTTTTAACGAACTTTAAAGTAAATTAAAATTTAAAATTCGCTTTATTGCAAATTATTTTGGAGTTTTATCTGTGTAGAACTAATGTCCAAAATTAATCTGTGTTCCATTGGAACGCGATCTCTGGTGTTTAATTTTGGTGTTTTTACTGCAATCCTAAGGATTGCGCGTGGCTTATTCATTATGTTTACTTTAAATAAGTTCAACATAAAACAAATAATCGCCTCACGATTTGTGAAGCGATTATTCGAGTTATTTTGAATTTTTATTAAGAATACATCTGCTGTTGCAATTCTTTAATTTTCTTATCTTCTAGGTATTCGTCGTAAGTCATTTCTCTATCGATAATTCCTTTAGGTGTTAATTCGATGATGCGGTTACAAACGGTTTGAAGCATTTCGTGGTCATGGGAAGAAAGCAAGATGTTCCCCTTGAAGTTAGATAATGAGTTGTTCAAGGTGGTAATACTTTCTAGATCCAAGTGGTTGGTTGGTTCGTCCAATAATAATACATTGGCTTTTTGCAACATCATTCTACTGAACATACAACGCATTTTTTCTCCTCCCGAAAGTACCGTGCAAGATTTTAAAGCTTCGTCTCCGGAGAATAGCATTCTACCCAGGAATCCACGCATAAATTCTTCGTGTCTTTCTTCATCATTTTTGGTGAACTGTCTCAACCAATCAACCAAATTGATATCCTCTTGGAAAAAATTAGTATTGTCCAAAGGCATGTAAGATTGAGTAGTGGTTACTCCCCAATTAAATTCCCCTTTGTCTGGTTGGGAATTCCCGGAGATGATTTGGAAAAACTCGGAAATGGCCAAAGAGTTTTTGGAAATTACCGCAACTTTATCGCCTTTTTTTAGTTTTAAATCAATGTTGCTGAAGAGTAATTCACCATCTTTGGTTTTCTCAAGATTATTGATTTCTAATATTTGATCTCCCGCTTCTCTTTCGGTTTCAAAAATAATGGCAGGATATCTTCTGGAAGAAGGTTTGATGTCGTCGATGTTCAACTTTTCTATCATTTTCTTTCTTGCAGTTGCTTGTTTTGCTTTTGCAACATTGGAAGAGAATCTAGCGATGAAATCTTGAAGTTCCTTTTTCTTTTCTTCCGCTTTTTTGTTGGCCTGAGCTCTTTGTCTGGTTGCCAATTGAGAAGCTTGGTACCAGAAAGAGTAGTTACCGGTATATAGATTTAATTTAGCATAGTCCAAATCGCCAATATGGGTACAAACTGCATCCAGAAAGTGTCTGTCGTGAGATACGACGATTACTGTATTTTCGTACATGGATAGGAAGTCTTCTAGCCAAGCAATGGTGTCTATGTCCAAATCATTGGTAGGTTCGTCCAAAATAAGTACATCTGGATTGCCAAATAACGCTTGAGCCAATAGAACTTTTACTTTGTCTTTGTTTTCCAATTCGCTCATCAATTGCCAATGCATGTCCTCTTTAATCCCTACATTAGAGAGCATGGTTTGTGCGTCGGATTCAGCATTCCATCCGCCCATTTCATCATAGATAACACCTAATTCGCCAGCTTTTATACCATCTTCGTCCGAGAAATCGGGCTTAGCATATAAAGCGTCCATTTCTTCTTTTATGTCGAATAGTCTTTTATTGCCTCTAAGGACGGTTTCTAAAACGGTAAATTGGTCGTAGGCAAAGTGATCTTGTTCTAGTACGGACATTCTTTTTCCGGGTTCCAAGGAAACATGACCTGTTGTAGGGTCTTGTTTTCCGGTTAAGATTTTTAAGAATGTAGATTTTCCGGCTCCATTTGCTCCGATGATTCCGTAGCAATTTCCTTTTGTGAATAAGATGTTCACTTCGTCAAAAAGCACTCTCTTGCCAAATTGCAATGATAAGTTAGATACTGTTAACATATTGTTTTGTAAATTTGTCGCAAAAGTACAAAAACTAATTGGCTTTTGTCGTGTTGTTTTCGGGCATTGTGTTTTTTAACAAATGACTGGAAGAATTACCATAATAAACCCAACTTTTTGATAATGAAAATAGAAAAGTCAATCAATATCCTTAATAAAAGAGCGCGCTTTGAATACGAAATTCTTGAGGAAATAGAAGCAGGAATGGTGCTTACCGGGACAGAAATAAAATCGTTGAGGTCTTCCAAAGCTTCTATTACTGAGAGTTTTTGCCAATTTATAGATGATGAATTATACATCATTAATATGATGATAGATGAATATAAATTGGGTACTTTTTATAATCATAAAATAAAAAGGGAACGAAAATTGCTATTGCACAAACGCGAACTTCAAAAATTCCAAAAAAAGTTAAAAGATGCCGGGAATACGATTGTTCCTTTAAAGTTGTATATCAATGACAAAGGGAAAGCGAAAATACGCATAGCATTGGCTAGAGGGAAAAAACTTTTTGACAAACGAGAAGCTATTAAGGATAGAGAGAATAAAAGAAATCTTAATAGATTGATGAAGAAAAGTTAAAAAAATCTTAATAAAACTTTGCGCATAAAGAAAAATTATATTTATTTTGCATTAATAATTATCTAATCATTTAATTCTATGAAAAATCTAAAATTAGGAATTTCAGCATTGGCACTTACAATTGCCTCTTCTGTTTTCGCTCAAACAACCAATAATCCTTGGTTAATCGGGGTTGGTATGCATGGGGTGAATCATGTTGCTGTAAAGGGAAATGATTTTGGAGGAACTTTGACTAACTTCAAGCAAGTGTTCCATACCAATAACTACACCATTACACCTCCATTATCAAAACTAACAGTTGCTAGAAACTTGAACAAATACTTAGTATTGGACTGGCAAACAACTGTTGGTAATGTAGATAACAAGAGATTCGGCATGGGTAAAGAATTCATGTTGATGACAGGTCTTGGTTTACAATTTAAAATCAATGGTTTCTGGAATGAGGAGTCTTGGTTCGATCCATACATCAGATTGGGTGCTAACTATCTAAGACACGATCAAACTGGTTTGTCTTTCCCAACTACAGATATCAACGGAGTTTATTACGCAACTTCTAATGGTACAGATTTCACTGGAAGAGAGAATTTCTTCGCTGCTGCAGGTGGTATTGGATCTAACTTCTGGTTTACTAAAAACTTCGGTTTAAACTTACAAGGTGATTATGTGAACACTCCAGGTGATAAATCTGATGTTGCTAACTTCTGGCAAGGTTCTGCATCTCTAATGTTCAGATTTGGACAAAGAGACAGAGACCATGACGGAATCTTAGATAAAGACGACGAATGTCCAGATACTCCAGGATTAAAAGAATTCAAAGGATGTCCTGATACTGATGGTGATGGAATCCGTGATTTGGATGATGCTTGTCCAGAAGTTGCCGGTCCAGTTGAAAACAAAGGTTGTCCTTGGCCAGATACAGACGGTGACGGAGTATTGGATAAAGACGATGCTTGTCCTACTGTAGCAGGTCCAGTAGAAAACCAAGGTTGCCCTTGGCCAGATACTGATGGTGACGGAATCTTGGATAAAGATGATGCTTGTCCTACTGTACCAGGTCTTCCTGAATACAACGGTTGTCCAAAACCTAAAACAGTAACTGCTACTGAAACTACTGAAGCTTTGAAAAATATTTATTTCAACTTCAACAAAGCAACACTAAGACCAGAATCTGAAACTAAATTAGATGCTGCTGCTAAAATCCTTAAAACTGACGGAGGTAACTACCTTATCACAGGGGCTACGGATAAAAAAGGTAGCGATGTCTATAACTTGAGATTGTCAAGAGAAAGAGCTGCTGCTGTAGTTGCTGGTCTTGAGGCTAGAGGTGTAAACGGTTCTCAATTGAAATCTGTTGGTGTTGGTGAGCAATTGGCAACTGTGTCAGAAAAAGCTTCTGATGCTGAAAGAATGGCAGACAGAAAAGTTATCGTAACTGCTATTGAAGATGATGCTAAATGGAATGCAATTCCTAAGCATGATATTGAAGCTAAAAAAGCAGCTCCTGCTAAAAAAGCTACCAAAAAAGTAACTAAAAAGAAAAAATAATTAAATTTTTCTAAATATTAACGCTCTCAGCAATGAGAGCGTTTTTTTATTTTCTTAAAATGATTATTTTTGCAATCTAAATTTAATAAATATGGGTCGCGCATTTGAATATAGAAAAGCTTCCAAAATGGCCAGATGGGATAAAATGGCCAAAACATTCTCAAAAATAGGTAAAGATATTGCATTGGCAGTAAAAGCAGGCGGACCAGACCCTGAATCTAATCCAGCACTTAGAAGATGTATTCAGAATGCTAAAGGTGCCAATATGCCCAAAGACAATGTGGAAAGAGCAATTAAAAAAGCCAGTGGCGCCGATGCAGAAAACTACGAAGAAATAACTTATGAGGGGTATGGACAAGGTGGCGTTGCATTTTTTGTAGAATGTACTACCAATAATTCTACCAGAACCGTAGCCAATGTAAGAGCTATTTTCAATAAATTTGATGGAAATCTGGGCAAGAATGGAGAATTGGCATTTATTTTTGATAGAAAAGGGATTTTTACATTAGATAAATCCGTAATTACGATGGCATGGGATGATTTCGAAATGGAAATGATCGATGGTGGAGCCGAAGAAATAGATGCAGACGACGATGAAGTAATGATCACTACTGCTTTTGAAGATTTCGGTGCGCTTTCTCACAAGTTACATGAACTTGGAATAGAGGTTAAATCCGCAGAGTTACAAAGAATTCCTAACAATACCAAAGAAGTAAACGAAGATCAGTTTAAAGCCAATATGAAAATGTTGGAACGCTTTGAAGACGATGACGATGTACAGAATGTATATCACAATATGGAAATAACGGATGCATTATTGGAGTCTTTAGGATAATAAATTTTAAAGTTCATGAGACGGTAGGCTCATGAACTTTTTTTATCCATCAACAAAATCATCATTTATATTATACTTTCACTACATTTGTAGTAAATTAAAAAAAAATAATCATCTATAAAAAAACAAAATGAATTACATTTCTTACATTGAAGCAAGACAAATTTTAGATTCAAGAGGGAATCCTACCGTGGAGGTAGATGTGTTTACTGAAAACGGAACCATGGGAAGAGCGGCTGTGCCCTCTGGAGCTTCTACAGGAGAGCACGAAGCGGTAGAGCTTAGAGATGGTGGCTCCGATTATTTAGGAAAAGGAGTCCTAAAAGCAGTTGATAATGTTCGAGAAATTATAGCACCAGAATTAATAGGAATGCCTCTTTTCGAACAAAATATGATTGATCAAATAATGATCGATTTAGATGGGACACCTAATAAAGGAAATTTGGGTGCCAATGCTATTCTAGGTGTTTCTATGGCCGTTGCAAAAGCAGCTGCAGCTGAATTAAAACTACCGTTATACAAATATATTGGTGGTGTAAATGCTAATACTTTACCAGTTCCCATGATGAATGTCATCAATGGAGGTTCGCATTCCGATGCGCCTATTGCATTTCAAGAATTTATGATTATGCCTGTGAAAGCCGATTCTTTTTCGCATGCATTAAGAAAAGGAACAGAAGTTTTCCATACTTTAAAATCGATTCTTAAATCCAGAGGTCTTTCCACAGCAGTTGGAGATGAAGGAGGATTTGCGCCTACTTTTGCAGGAACTGAAGATGCATTGGATACTTTATTACAAGCCATAGAAAAAGCAGGATACAAACCAGGCGACGATTTTATGTTGGCTTTAGATTGTGCCTCTTCAGAATTTTATGTAGACGGTTCTTATGATTACAGAAAATTTGAAGGAGATAAAGGTGCACATCGTTCCAGAAGCGAGCAAGTTTCTTACTTAGCCGAACTTTGTGCGAAATATCCAATTATCTCTATCGAAGATGGTATGCAAGAAAACGATTGGGAAGGTTGGAAAATGCTGACGGATAAAATCGGGGATAAAGTTCAATTGGTGGGAGACGATTTATTTGTAACCAATGTAGAAAGATTGTCAAAAGGAATTAATGAAGGTATTGCCAACTCTATTTTGGTAAAAGTAAACCAAATTGGTTCTCTTTCGGAAACCATGGCAGCTGTACAAATGGCACAACACAACAAATATACCTCTGTAATGTCCCACAGATCTGGTGAAACCGAAGATGCAACCATCGCCGATTTGGCAGTAGCGATGAACTGTGGACAAATTAAAACCGGTTCTGCTTCCAGATCGGATAGAATGGCAAAATACAATCAATTATTAAGAATTGAAGAAGCGCTGGGTGAAACTGCAATTTTCCCAGGTTTGGAAGCTTTTAAAATAAAAAGATAATTCATAAAAATGCAATTACATAACACCGAAAATTTTCGGTGTTTTTTTATTTATACTATTGTAGCATAGGTTTTTATAAATCTAAACAATTGTTTGTATTGAACCCGCTATTTTGATTGAAAAAATATATGATGACTAATAGAAAACAAATTTGATTATTCGATAGTTTTTGTGTACTTTTAGCAAAAATTTTTTAATAAAATGTCAGACAATAAAGTTGTATTGAACTACGACGGGAAATCTTTTGAATATCCTATTGTAGATAGTGTTATCGGAGACAGAGGGATTGATATCTCTAAATTAAGAGACCAAACGGGTCTAATAACTTTAGACCTTGGGTATAAAAATACCGGAGCAACCCTAAGTGAAATTACCTATTTGGATGGTGATAACGGAGAATTGTTCTACCGAGGATATCCCATTGAGCAAATTGCAGAAAAATCTAATTTTTCCGAAGTTATGTACCTTTTGCTTCATGGAGAATTGCCAAACCAATCTCAGTTTGAAGGTTTTGAAAAAGGCATTAAAAAATATAATTTCGTTGCCGATGAAATGAAGAGAATCATCGATGTATTCCCTCGCTCGGCTCATCCTATGGGCGTTTTATCTTCCTTAACATCAGCACTTACAGCATTTAACCCTAGAGCGGTGGATGTAAGTTCTAAAGAAGATTTGGATCATGCTGCAGAGATGCTCATTGCTAAATTCTCTCACCTTTGCGCTTGGACTTATAGAAAGAAAATGGGATTGCCTATCAACCATGGCGATAACAATTTAAACTATGTAGAAAACTTCTACAGAATGTGTTTCCGCAAGCCTTATGAGGATTTTAAAATGGATCCTGTGGTGATTGAAGCTTTGGATAAATTATTAATCCTACATGCCGATCACGAGCAAAACTGTTCTACTTCTACTGTGAGAATGGTAGGTTCTGCACACACTGGTTTATTTGCATCGGTATCTGCCGGTATTTCTGCTCTTTGGGGGCCGCTTCATGGTGGTGCCAACCAAGCAGTAATCGAAATGTTGGAAATGATAGAACAAGACGGTGGCGATGTTTCCAAATATATTGCTAAGGCAAAAGATAAGGAAGATAGCTTCAGACTGATGGGCTTCGGACACAGAGTATATAAAAACTTCGATCCAAGAGCAAAAATTATTAAAAAAGCTGCTGATGATATTCTTAATAAACTAGGAATTCAAGATAAAGCTTTGGATATTGCCATGCAGTTGGAAAGAGTAGCCCTAGAAGACGACTATTTCGTAGAAAGAAAATTGTATCCAAATGTGGATTTCTATTCAGGAATTATCTACAGAGCGTTAGGTATCCCAACCGAAATGTTTACTGTAATGTTCGCATTAGGAAGACTACCAGGATGGATTTCTCAATGGAAAGAAATGAGACTAAAAGGCGATCCAATCGGAAGACCAAGACAAGTCTATCAAGGTGCAGCCAAAAGAGACTATGTAGCCATGAGCGACAGATAATAAAAAATGAAAACCTCGAGATTCTCGAGGTTTTTTTATATTTTTAGGAGAAATTCTGAACTTATAATTTAGTCCAAGTATCAGTTTTTTTAATGTCAATATTATCTTTGGAGTTGCTCCACAAATTTTTCTAAGAACGGAAATTCGCTAATTTCTTTGTCAATTAAAAATCCATTGTAAGTCGTTACATCCAAATCGATGTTTCGAGCAGCATTTTTATTTTCGGTTCTTACTCTTCCCAAAATGGCCTCTATTTGTTTCAAATGAAACTTAAGATCGGTCAAAGATTTTTGAGTTTGCAACAACAGTGCGCCATTCAGAAAATCGGGCTGATCCTCATATTTTAGTGCTTTGGTTTGTATAAATTCAGTTCTTTGGGTGACGAATCCTATTTTTTGCAACTCGCTAATGGCTTTAGCAAAATTATTTTCCGCATCGATGTTTGATCCCAATGCAATTATGGCGGAATGGTATCGGTCTTTAGATGAAATATGCACCAGTACATTATCCGCAAACCGTAAGGCGTGTGGTTTTTCTACTTGTACTTCAATTTCTTGTATGGCAGGGCTAGAAGAAACAATCCATTGATACACTTTCTCAGCCAAAGTTTCTACCAAGTGAAACCGTTGGTTATCGACCAAGTCGATAATCTGTTTGGTAATTCGTTTATAATCTACGGCATATAGTACATCGTCGGTCTCTGCAGCCAATGCCGTGTCGTATTTAAAAGAATAAGACAAAACAACATCTTGCAATTTTTCTTTTTCCCAGTCGATGAAACCGATAAATGCCCTAAGTCTTAGATTTTCTACTTTTATCTGAGCTAATTGAGGTTGATATATTTGCATATTGTAGTATTAAATGGTTGGAGTGATATAGAGTACTCTTGGTTAAAAATTAAACCAAATGCTCGCCTCCATCAATGTATAAGATTTGTCCGGTAAAGAAATAGGATTGGATGATAAATTCCAATGCCTTATTAATTTGTTCTACATTTCCAATTGTTTTCAAAGGAATATGCTGGGCTAAATTCAATAAATATTTTTCATCTTTATCTGCAGGTGGCAAAATAAGTCCTGGAGCAATGCCATTTACCCTGAAATGAGGTGCCAATTCTACTGCGGCAATTTTTGTGAAATCCAAAAGTAATTTTTTGGACAATAGATAATCCAAGTGGACTGTTTTGTTTTTGTTGGCTTTGGTATCGATAAAATTGATGATGCAACCTTTGTCGAAAGTCCTTGCAAAAGCTTTGGTGAGCAGATAAGCATTTTCGAAATTGATTTTCATTTCCTTTTCCAGTAATTCTTTTCCAGCATCCTGAAAATTGGAGGGTCTGAAATCCGAAGCACAATTCACCAAAACTTCTAGGTTTATTCCTTGTTCTTTCCACTCGGCAAACAAATCATCATAAGCAAAATCTTGTAAAAAATTGATGTGCACAGTCGTTGCATTTTGTCCTAAAGCTTCAATTTCTTTTTGTACGGTTAATGCTTTTCCCGCATTGGAATTGTAATGTAATAGCAAGGAATAGCCCATCTTGGCAAGATGTAACGCCACCGATTTTCCAATTCGATCCGAGCTACCCGTTACCAGAGCATATTTTTTCATCTGGAGTTTTTTATTTTTTAGAGCATTAAAATCCTTCTTTTACAATAAAATCTTTTTCTACTCCTAGGGTAGAAAGATGTCTTTCTACGGCATCCATCATCGGTTTGGGTCCACAGAGATAATAGTATTTTAATTGGTCTTCAGTATTTTTATTGATGATATCGGCAGAAATAAACCCATGCTCATAGCTCTCTAGGTTTTCATCCGAAAGGATATTAACAAAATTTTTGCCCAATAAAGTTTGAAAATAGTCTTCTAAAATAATATCGGATTTCGTTTTATTGGCAAAAAGAAGTTTGTTGTTTCCTACTTTATTTTCTGCTTGAAGTTCTTTTAGAATGGATAAAAATGGGGTAATTCCTGCACCACCGGCAATGAAAACCCCTTCGCCTTTGTACTGTATATCGCCAAATGGTTTGTAGAGAATTAATTCGTCGCCCACTTTTGCAGTCAGCAATTCATTAGTAAATCCTTGATGACTAGGGTAGGTTTTAATGACAAATTCTAAATAAGGATCACTTAAAAGAGAAGTGAAAGTAAAGCAATTTTTCTTCTTATACCAATCGGTTTTGTTGAGCGAGATGTCTGCCGCTTGTCCCGGACGAAATAAATAGCCTTCTGGTTTTTCGAATTGAATTTTCAAAACATCGTGTGTAAGATGTTCTATTTTTGTGATTTTAACTATGAATGACATGGTGTGTTATTTAGTGTTATAAATATACGACAAAAATTCTTTTTGCTTTTCTTCCTTTTCAAAAACACCGGAGTAAAAAGAAGTTACCGTTGCAGAATTGGTGTCACAAACTCCTCGGGAAGCTACACAAAGATGGTCGGCTTCTATCATGACTGCCACATCGTCGTGGCCTAAAATTTCTTTCATGCCTTCTAAAATTTGAATATTCAGTCTTTCCTGTACTTGTGGTCTTTGTGCATAATAACGAACCAATCGATTAATTTTCGACAAACCCAAAACATGATCTTTGGGAATATACGCTACATGAACTTTTCCAATGATGGGTACAAAATGATGCTCGCAGTTGGAATAAAGGGTGATGTCCTTTTCTACCAACATATTTTTGTAACCATATTTGTTTTCGAATAGGCTAATTTCTGGTTTGTTTTCTGGATTTAATCCGGAGAAAATTTCCTCTACATACATTTTGGCTACCCTTTTTGGGGTGTCTTGAAGGCTGTCGTCATTCAAATCGAGACCAAGAATGTCCATAATTTTGGAAAAATGATGCTCAATTTTTTCTATTTTCTCATCATCATTTAAAAGAAAAGCATCTTCCTTAAGTGGTGTGTTGAATGGATCTACCGCTGTATTGATATATATTGTGTTTTGCATTTTTTAACTAATTAAAGTTGAAAATTCCCTTTCCAAAATAAATATACTAAATAATAAACTTTGGTTTTTGTGTTTTGGAATGTTAGGAAAGGGAAGTATTCAACATGGTTTATAGTTTGTCTATTTCTTTTAATACTCTTTCTACCATGGCATCGCAATATACTAGGTTGAATTCGAATATTTCATCTGGACTATAAGCTTTTGCAATGCGATCTCTCAACATAGTTTTGGCTCTGTTCAGTCGTACTTTTACATTTTCTTGAGAAATTTGTAGCGCTTCTGCCGTTTCTTCAGTGTTCATTCCATTGATTTCCCTTAGGGTAAACACCATTTTATAGTCAGTAGGAATGTCGTCCAAGGCGACTTCTATCACGGTGCCTAATTCTTTACTTAAGACATCATGGTGGGCATCGTTATTTTTTAAAGTAAACATAGGCGTCAGATTTTCGTTAACTTCTTGCGCAAATTCGTTTTTATAACTCGATTTTTCTTTTTTCCTAAAACAATTGTTCAGCATAATCCGAGAAATCCAAGTTTTAAAATTGGCTTTTTGTTCAAATTGCTTTAAATTTTTGAAGGCATCTACATAGGTATCTTGCATCAGATCTTGAGTGTCTTCGTGGTTGTAATTATAGCTTCTTCCGATTTTGTAGAGATAAGGATTATACCGTCTAACAATTAATTCATACAATGCTTTCTCTCCTGAAATTACTCTTTCTATAATTTCAATATCACTTAATTTTGAATTATGGATGGCCATTTTTTTTGTTTTAAAGTAGAGTTTTTATAAATGATTACAAATTTGCGAAAAGCAGAAGGTTTATTTACTATTATCCGACAATTTTGCTAAAGAAAATGCCGCAATGGCCATCACCAAATCTCGAACAGCAACATCAACAAATTTGAATTCGAGGATTAAACTCAGTGCTATTGCCGTAAGCCACGCAGCTACAATAGAGGCTCCCAACTTGGTTTTGGTGAAAACCAAAATTCCGGCGATGATTTCTATTACGCCAACAATCATCATAAAAGTTGCCCCTGAAAAAGGTAATATTCCTGCCAAATTTGGGTTGATGTATTGGTCCCATTGGGTTAATATGTTGGTGAATTTATCAGCACCTGCCACAATAGGAACGAGGGTAAAGGTGTATTTTAATAAGTTTTGAACGAAGGTTGGGTTAGAGGTATTCATTGTTTAAATTTTAATAATTGATTGTTAATGTTTCTATTTATTTAGAGTAGAGAACTTGTGTAAAGGTTACAAACTCTTTTTTTTATTTTCCCGGGTTTCTATCCTAATAGAGTTATAGAGATACAGAAAGGTTACAAAGAATTTTGCTTTTATGTTTAAAGTGTTGGAATTCAATTGGTAAAAATTTTATTGTGATAAACTATTATTCCTTTATCTTGATTTTTTAAGTGTGGTAACTCCTCATCTTATTTTACTATCTTTGCGCCATAAATTTTTTAAAATGAGCAATAGACCGATTTCAGATTTTATTGAAAAGTATTATTTGCACTTTAACGCTGCTGCTTTGGTAGATGCGTCTAAAGGTTATGTAGCCCACTTAGATGAAGGTGGGAAAATGATGATTACCCTTGCTGGTGCTATGTCCACCGCAGAAATGGGTAAAATTTTAGCCGAAATGATTCGTCAGGATAAAGTTCAAATCATTTCTTGTACCGGTGCCAACTTGGAAGAAGATGTGATGAACCTAGTGGCCCATTCTCATTATAAAAGAGTTCCTAATTATAGAGATCTTACCCCGGAGCAGGAAAGAGAATTATTGGACGCACACTACAACCGTGTAACCGATACTTGTATCCCAGAAGAAGAGGCTTTTAGAAGATTGCAAACTCATCTTGAAGATGTGTGGCAAGCGGCTGAAGAAAAAGGAGAAAGATATTTTCCACACGAATTCTTATACCAAGTGGTTAATTCTGGAGTGTTGGAACAGTATTATGAAATAGATCCTAAAGATTCTTGGATTGTGGCTGCTGCCGAAAAGAATTTGCCAATCGTCGTTCCAGGATGGGAAGATTCTACAACTGGAAATATCTTTACTTCTAATGTTATCAAAGGGAAACTACAGGCTTCAACTGTAAAATCGGGTATTGAATATATGATTTTCCTTACCGAATGGTACAGAGCCAATTCTGGTGGTAAAGGAGTAGGTTTCTTCCAAATTGGTGGAGGAATTGCAGGAGATTTCCCTATTTGCGTTGTCCCAATGATGTACCAAGACCTTGAGTGGGAAGATGTACCTTTCTGGTCATATTTCTGTCAGATTTCAGATTCAACCACTTCTTATGGTTCTTATTCCGGAGCTGTTCCTAACGAGAAAATTACTTGGGGTAAATTGGATGTGGATACACCGAAATATATTGTAGAGTCGGATGCCACCATTTGTGCACCACTTATGTTTACCTATATTTTAGAAAATTCTAAGTAAATTTTATTGAGATATACTATTCGCCAAGGCAAAGCCTTGGCGATTTTTTTGTGCTAATTTTTGTCAATCATCCATTCGGAAATTCCTTCTGTATTTCTTTTCGGCATGCATTATTTTTTGCTGTTTTCTTTTTGTTTTTGATGCCTTTGTGGGACGGGTAGCTCTTCTTTCCTTTGGGACTTCTAGTGCTTTCTCTACCATTTCCAGCATTTTGCGCAGTACAATTTGCTTATTTTCTAGTTGGCTCCTGCTGTCTTGTGAGGTCATGATAAGGTAACCCTCTTGGCTTATTCTGTTTTTTAATTTCTCAGAGATTCTTATCTTTTCCTCTACACTAAAAAATTGTGATTCTTTTACAAGCCATTTGGCGGTAACCATTGTTTCTACCTTGTTTACATTTTGCCCACCAGAACCCGAACTTCTGGCGGTTTTCAATTGGATTTCTCCACTAAAATCCTGCATGATTTTTTAAATTTAACACAAATTTACTTGGTTTTTTTCCTATATAAAAATTGTTTTGCCAAAATTAATTCTGCTTTTTTGTTGTTTTTATAAAATACTTTTATACATTTGTAGCCAAGAATTGATCTTTTACATACTGAAAATGTTATCCAGAAAGGTGGAGGGAATAGACCCTAAGAAGCCTTGGCAACCTCTCGCGAAAGCGAAAAGGTGCTAAATTCTATCTGATCTTATGATGCAGAGAAGATAACAATCATCCATTTCTTACTTTCTTTCTAAAGTAGCATTTTCAACAATTATTAATAATATTATAGAAATGCTACAACACATTCACATTCACGATTTTAAAGGGCAAAATCAGTCCCAGCGCAACATCCAACTCAGTTATGAGGTTTTTGGTAAAGAATTGCATACCGCTCCTGTGGTACTCATCAATCATGCACTAACCGGAAACTCTAATGTTGCAGGAACCAACGGTTGGTGGAAAACCTTGGTAGGCCCAGGAAAAATTATCGATACTGATAAACTAACGGTGCTTTGTTTTAATATTCCGGGAAATGGATACCAAAGCCCTACTGTGCATCCTAACCAGCAATTGACTTCCGTAGCAGAAGTCGCTCAAATCTTTTTGCAGGGTCTCGAAAAACTTTCTGTTCATCAGCTTTACGCCATCATTGGTGGTTCCATTGGTGGTGCGATTGGATGGGAAATGATTGCTCAGAATCCCGAAATTTGTCAAAAATTTATTCCGATTGCCACTCATTTTCAGACCAGCGATTGGTTACATGCCCATTGTTTGGTACAAAAATTTTTATTGCAATCTACAGATCAAGCATTGGAAAAGGCCAGAATGCATGCTATGTTGTGTTATCGTTCGCCGGAATCCATCAATGCGAGGTTTCAAAATATAGTAAATGAAACTACCCAAAATTTAGAGTCTATAGATTGGTTGAACTACCACGGGAACGCACTCAAAAATAGATTTACGCTGGAAAGTTATCAATTCATGAATCATTTACTCACAACCATTGATGTTAATATTAACCAACTAAAGCATACCAATACCGAAATTCATTTAATAGCGGTGGACAGCGATTTATTTTTCCCTAAAACTGAAATTGAATCATCATTCCATTTGCTTAAAAAGTTTCTTAAAAATATTTGTTATCACGAAATTCACTCACCCTACGGACACGATGCTTTTCTGATTGAATATGAACAACTGAACCAAATTCTTAATCCAATTTTATATTATCATGAACAACAATACCATTACCATTTACAAGAACAAAGCGCTTATTAATTTTGAAGGTCAAGACTTCCTTGGTCAGATAGGTGTGGACTCCAGAATCTTTCATGCCCTTAATCATCAGAAAATTTCTGTCGGAATTATTTCTCAACAAGCCATAGAAAACGGAATTTCTGTTTTGGTAGATGAAAAAGATGCAGACAATGCCGTAGCTAGCTTGGAAAAAGAATTTGAAAAAGAGAAAAAATTCGGTATTGTGAGTACCATTTTTAGTATTAAAGAATTGTCAGCCCTTAGTTTTGATACCGATAATTTCAATAAAATTCTGACAGCTTTGCAAAAAAATAAAATTTTCCCTTTGCTTCTCAATCAAGTGGCACAAGGGGGGAAAGTGAACCTCATTGTAGCCAACAATCAGTTGGAGAAGTCAATTTCCATTATAGAAACGGAAATCAATGGTAAGGCAAAAACAGTACACTTGGCATTAATTGGTCATGGAAATGTGGGAGGTGCTTTGATGAATCAGATTTTAGAATCTTCACAAGAAATTCTGCATAGAAAAAACATTCAATTGAAGGTGGTTGCCATTGCCAATTCCAAAAAACTATTGGTCGATCAGTTTGGACTCGGAAAAGATTGGCTGCAAAGGATGAAAACGACCGCTACCGAATCTAAAGTGGAAAACTTATTAAATTTCACAAAGAATCATCAGTTTGAAAATTTAATCGTAGTGGATAATACCGCCAGTAAAGATTTTGTAGCCCATTATCCCATTTTTGCAGAACATGGATTTGATGTGGTTTCCTCCAATAAAATTTTTAATACTTTACCGATTGAAACTTACAGAAATTTCAGAAAATTATTGAGTATCAGTAGCAAAAAGTATCTGTACGAAACCAATGTGGGCGCAGGTTTACCTTTAATAGATACCATAAAACTTTTGCATTTGTCGGGCGAAAATATTACCCGAATCAAAGGGGTTTTTTCCGGCTCATTAAGTTATATTTTTAATCAATTTTCGGTAAGAAAAGATACCTTTTCTACAATTGTTCAGGAGGCGATGGAGAAAGGTTTTACGGAACCCGACCCTAGAGAAGATCTCTCCGGAAACGATGTTGCAAGAAAACTACTGATCCTTGCTAGAGAATTAGATCTGAGAAATGAAATGCAAGATGTGGTCATTCAAAATCTGATTCCTTCTCATTTACAAACGATTTCTAAACCAGAATTTATCGCTCGTTTAAAAGAATTAAATCCAGTATTTGAGGAATATAAGTCCAACCTTCCAGAAAATTATGTGCTTCGTTATGTTGGAGATCTTCATGGAAATTTGCAACAAGAAAAAGGGCTTTTGGATGTCCAATTGATGTGTGTTCCTGCTCATTCAGCATTGGGGCAATTAAAAGGTTCGGATTCTATTTTTGAAATTTATACCGAATCTTACGGGGAAAATCCTATCGTCATCATGGGAGCAGGTGCAGGAGCTGAAGTTACTGCCAGAGGTGTTTTTGGAGATATTTTACGATTGTCAGACACGAAATAACACAACAATGAATTCAAATATTAAGATTAAAGAAATACTGAAAAGTAGAATTCTCGTCCTCGATGGAGCGATGGGAACCATGTTGCAACGACACAAATTTTCGGAAGAGGATTTCCGTGGCGAACGATTCAAAGATTGGAAAACATCGGTAAAAGGGAATAACGATCTGCTTTCTCTGACCCAACCTCAGGCGATTGCCGAAGTACACCGACAGTATTTTGAAGCAGGAGCCGATATTGTAGAAACCAATACTTTCTCTGGAACCACCATCGCTATGGCCGACTATGCCATGGAAGAGTTGGTGTATGAACTTAATTTTGAATCTGCAAAAATCGCTAGAAAAGTAGCAGATGAGTTTACCGAGAAAGAGCCTCACAAACCTAGATTTGTTGCTGGAGCAATCGGGCCAACCAATAAAACGGCAAGTCTTTCTCCCGATGTTAATGACCCTGGCTACAGAGCCATTACTTTTGAGGAATTAAGAGTAGCCTACAAACAACAAGCAGAAGCTTTGCTGGATGGCGGAGTAGATATTTTGTTGGTAGAAACCATCTTTGATACGCTGAATGCCAAAGCAGCTCTTTTCGCTATTGATGAAATCCAAGAGGAAAGAAATATACAAATCCCTATCATGGTGAGCGGCACCATTACCGATGCCTCGGGGAGAACCCTTTCGGGGCAGACTGCGGAAGCTTTTCTCATTTCTATTTCCCATCTTAATTTATTGAGTGTTGGTTTCAATTGCGCTTTGGGTGCTAAACAGTTGACACCTTATCTGGAAGTAATTTCTCAAAAATCCAATTTTGCCATTTCCGCTTACCCGAATGCAGGTTTGCCGAATGCTTTTGGACAATACGATGAATCACCAGAATTTATGGCAGAACAAATTCGTGAATATGCCGAAAAAGGATTAATCAATATCGTTGGAGGATGTTGTGGAACAACCCCTCCACACATCAAAGCAATTGCCGATTTGGTGAAAGACTATCAGCCAAGGAATTTAATGGTAGCATATAGTGTTTAGTGTATTGTATTTAGTTTATAGTGTTTAGTTCGTTAAAACTATTAGAGATGGGATTTCAAGATTATACAAAATTGGAAGTTTGGCTATCTGCTAGATCTTTAGCCAATTTAGTATATGGAATTACAAGGAACTTCCCTACTTCGGAACAATTTGGACTTACTAGTCAGATGAGAAGAAGTGCGAGTTCTATTCCTTCTAATATAGCAGAAGGTTGTGGAAGAAATACCACAAAAGGGAAATTAATGTTTTTTTACGTCTCACGAGGATCTTTATTTGAGCTTGAAACACAACTTTACCTTTCATTAGACCAAGAATATATTAGCATAGAAATTTTTAATGAAACTTTAGATAAGATTCTTATCACTAAAAAATTGCTAAATGGTTTTATTAATTATTTTAAAAAATTAGAAGATGGAAAATAATAAAGACAATCAACCAAACACCATACACCAAACGCCAACAACCAAATACCTAAAACTATCCGGACTAGAACCTTTAGTAGTAACTCCTGAGTCCAACTTTATCAATGTAGGAGAAAGGACCAATATAGCAGGTTCTAAAAAATTCCTGAGGTTGATTAATGAAGAAAAATATTCCGAAGCTTTAGATATCGCTCGTGACCAAGTAGAAGGAGGAGCGCAGGTATTGGATGTTAATTTTGATGATGGACTTTTGGATGGTAAAAAAGCCATGGTGAAATTCCTCAACCTCATTGCTTCTGAACCAGATATTGCCAAAATCCCAATCATGATCGACTCTTCAAAATGGGAAATTTTGGAAGCCGGACTGCAAGTGGTTCAAGGGAAATGCGTAGTCAATTCAATTTCTTTAAAAGAAGGTGAAGAAAAATTCATCTACGAAGCTAGAATCATCAAAAGATACGGAGCTGCGGTTGTCGTTATGGCTTTTGATGAGGTTGGACAAGCGGATAACGACGAGCGAAGAATCGAGATTTGTAAAAGATCCTACGACCTTTTGGTGGAGAAAGTAAACTTCCCTCCCGAGGATATCATCTTCGACCTAAATATCTTTCCTGTGGCAACAGGAATGGAAGAACACCGTAGAAATGCCCTCGATTTTATAGAAGCAACCGCTTGGGTAAAAGAAAACCTACCTTTTGTAAATGTTAGCGGTGGCGTTTCCAATGTTTCTTTTTCTTTTAGAGGAAACAATACCGTGCGAGAAGCCATGCACTCGGTATTCCTATACCATGCGATAAAAGCAGGGATGAACATGGGAATTGTAAACCCGAATATGTTGGAGGTTTATGATGACATTCCTAAAGAACTGCTAGAACTGGTGGAAGATGTCATGCTCAATAGAAGAGAGGACGCTACCGAAAGATTGTTGGATTATTCTGAAAGAGTAAAATCGGTAAAAAAAGATAAAGTTGAAGATTTGGCTTGGAGAAATGAAGATTTGCAGTCCAGAATTACCCATGCCATGGTTCGAGGAATTGATAAATTTATTATTGAAGATGTAGAAGAAGCCCGCTTACAATCGGCAAAACCTTTGGATGTTATCGAGGTGAATCTGATGACAGGTATGGGCGTAGTAGGCGATTTATTCGGAAGTGGGAAAATGTTCCTACCTCAGGTAGTAAAGTCTGCCCGAGTAATGAAAAAAGCAGTTGCCTATCTTCAACCTTTTATTGAAGCCGAAAAAGATAGCGAAAGACCATCTGCAGGAAAAGTACTGATGGCTACCGTAAAAGGAGATGTTCATGATATTGGTAAAAATATAGTGAGCGTGGTGTTGGGTTGTAATAATTATGAAATTGTTGACTTAGGAGTCATGGTTCCTTGCGAGCAAATTATACAAAGAGCGATTGATGAAAAGGTAGATGTCATTGGGCTGAGTGGACTCATTACCCCAAGTTTGGACGAGATGGTACATGTGGCAAGCGAGCTGGAAAGACAAAATCTAGATTTTCCTCTCCTCATCGGTGGTGCCACCACTTCCAAAGCACACACTGCGGTGAAGATAGATACCTCCTATTCCAGAACGGTGGTTCATGTAAACGATGCTTCCAGAGCGGTGGGCGTGGTTTCAAGTTTAATTAACAAAGAAAAATCTACTTCTTACGGTCTTGAAATTAAAACTGAATACGAAGATTTCCGAGAAAAATTCCTCAACCGTGGCGATCATAAAGAATATGTATCGATAGAATTTGCCAGAGAAAACCGATATACAATTGATTTTAAAGCAGAAGATATCCACCACCCGAAACAATTGGGCATTACAATTATCGAAGATCAGGATTTAGAAAAACTTCTACCTTATTTTGATTGGTCGCCGTTCTTTAGAAGTTGGGAACTGCATGGTAAATATCCAGATATTTTGAAAGATGAAGTGGTCGGAAACCAAGCCACAGAACTTTTTCAGGATGCCCAAAAAGTGTTATGGGATTTAATTCAGCATAAAAGATTAACCGCTAAGGCAATTTTCGGATTGTTTCCTGCCCATTCGGTGAAAGACGATATCGTTGTAAAAGACGAAACAGAAAATCAGTTGGCTACTTTTATTACCCTAAGGCAACAATTAAAAAAATCTGAAGGAAAAAAATATCTGGCTTTATCCGATTTTATTGCTCCCGAAGATTCTGGAATAAAAGATTATATGGGCTGTTTCTGTGTGAGTGCTGGTTTTGGCACCGAAGAATTGGCGCAAAAATACCGAGAAGCCCACGACGATTATACTGCAATTTTGGTACAAGCATTGGCCGATCGTTTTGCTGAAGCTTTTGCGGAATACCTCCACCACGAAGTAAGAACCCACTATTGGGGCTATGCTTCAGATGAGAATTTGGATAACGAACAACTCATTAAAGAAGAATACAAAGGAATTCGTCCGGCTCCGGGGTATCCAGCCTGTCCGGATCATTTGGACAAAAAAACCATTTGGAAACTATTGCAGGTGGAAGAGAAAATAGGAGTACAACTCACCGAAGGTTTGGCCATGTGGCCAGCAGCATCGGTGTCAGGATATTATTTTTCCCATCCTGAAAGTAAATATTTTGGCTTGGGAAAAATAAAAGACGATCAGTTGCAAGAATATGTACTCCGAAGAAACATCAGCGAAAGCGAAGCTAAAAAGTGGTTGAATGCCAATTTAGCCTAAATTCCAAATTACTTCATCACATTCATCAATTTAAAAAAATGAAAATAACAGAACATATACAAAAAGCACAAGGCAAAACTCTTTTTTCCGCCGAAGTCATTCCACCCACCAAAGGAACAGGAATAGAAGATTTGTACAAAAACATCGATCCATTGATGGAATTCAAACCTCCGTTTATCGATGTAACTACTTCCAGAGAAGAGTGGGTTTATCTGGAAAGAGACAATGGCTTGTTGGAAAGAAAAATCACCCGTATGCGTCCAGGAACTTTAGGGATTTGTGCAGCACTTCAACATAAATACCATGTAGATACCGTTCCGCATGTGCTTTGTGGAGGCTTTACCAAAGAAGAAACCGAATATCTTTTGGTGGACTGTCTGTATCTTGGTATTGACAATGTAATGGCACTTCGTGGAGATGCCATGAAGGGACAATCTCATTTTATTCCTACTGATGGGGGACATATTTTGGCTAAAGATTTGGTACAACATATCAACGATTTGGGTGCTGGGAAATACCTCAGCGGTGAAATTGCCCACGACCAAGAGAACCGTTTTTGTATCGGAGTTGCGGGATATCCGGAGAAACATATTGAGGCGCCTTCCTTGGCGTATGATTTACAAAAATTAAAAGAAAAAGTGGAAGCCGGAGCTGATTATGTAGTAACACAAATGTTTTTCGACAATCAAAAATTCAAGGATTTTGTTGCTGAAGCCAGAGCCATAGGCATACAAGTTCCTATTATTCCGGGGATAAAGCCCATTGCGACAAAAAATCATTTGAAAATGTTGCCCAAAACTTTTAAAATAGATTTGCCAGAAACGCTGATTAAAGAGATAGAAAAAGCGAAAGACAATGCTGCGGTAAAGCAATTAGGAATAGAATGGGCGATAGAACAATGCAAGGACTTAATGGATTTTGAAGTTCCTGTCTTGCATTTTTATTCCATGGGGAAAAGCGATAATATCTGTACCATTGCGAAAGAGATTTTTTAGGGATTAATTTATTTCAATAGTTTGGTTTTTGGTGAATGGTAAATGGTAAGTGGTGAATGGTAAATGGTAAGTGGTGAATGGTAAATGGTAAATGGTAAGTGGTGAATGGTAAATGGTAAGTGGTGAATGGTAAATGGTAAGCAGTGTGATATGATAGAATCATTGCTGTGTAGTCACATAACTCCATCACTCCATCACTCCATCACTCCATCACTTCATCTCCTTATCACTTCATCACCACAATTATAGCCCCGATTGAACGGCCTGTTTGAGCTCTTTTTACTTGCTTGGGAAAAGCTTTGGCGTAAAAAAGCGAGTAGTGAAAGCGGGAAATAGCTCCTAAAAAAAAATTAGTGATGGTTCTGAGGATAGAATTTTTTGTAACATAGAAATCCCATTCCGGCACCTAATACATCGGCGATGAGGTCTAATAATTCTGCGGCTCGTCCCATGTTCATAGCGAATTGTAGATATTCGGTAAGGATGCCATACGCCAGCATGATGAGAAAGAAGGTAGTTGTTTTGAATTTGGGGAAAGCCAAAAGAAAGAATAACCCCAATAGCAGGAAAATACTGAGGTGCAATAATTTGTCGATGCCAGAGAACATAAAGAAATATTCTTGGTTTTCTTTGCCTGGTTTCAGGAGCATATAAGTAAGAAATGCCCAATAAATGGGCAAAATCTTACGAAATATGGGGGTATATTTATCCAAGGGTTGCTTGGTAATCTTCTGCTGAAAGCAATTCGGATTGGTCTGCATCTGCTGCGATTTCAACCTTTACAATCCATCCTTTTCCATAAGGGTCGGAGTTTAATAATTCGGGTTGGTCTTCTAGTTCTTCGTTGAACTCGATTACTTTTCCGGCGATAGGTAAGAAAAGATCGGATACCGTTTTTACGGCTTCGACACTACCGAAAACATCTCCTGTAGCAAGTTCGTCGTCCACAGAGTCCACATCTACGAAAACGATATCTCCTAATTCGCTTTGTGCAAAGTCTGTAATACCGATGGTTGCGATATTACCTTCAATTTTCACCCACTCATGATCTTTAGAGTACTTTAATTCTGCTGGTATATTCATTTTATAAATTTATTTTGTACAAATGTATTTAAAATTAATCGATGCTTCCAAATAAATGTAGAAAACCTATGTCATCATTTTCCATCAAATGTAAAAGTAGCGGAAATTCCTGCTCTTATGGTGGAAAGAGGGAAGGCGGTAGATACCTTGTATTTGGTCATCATTTGGTCGTAAAATAATCTTAGATTGAGGTTTTGGGACACATTATAGTCTGCTGATAGCTTAATGGAAAAAAGTCTTTGTCCACCAGTAATTTGGGAGTCGTTCAGCAGTATATTGGTAATATTGGTCATGTTGTCTCTTACTCTAAAATCTCCACGGATATTTAAGTCGCTTTTGTAATTTTTTTTGTTTTTTCCATAATTCATTCCCAATTGGAAATCCTTAATGATGTAGCCAAATCCTAGGACAATTTCATTGCCTGAATCTTCGGTTAGGGTATTGTTCACCAAACCGAGCATAAACATTCTGTCCCGGTTGTACTGTGCACGGAATTGAATGTTGTTTCTCATCGTGAAATCTATTCCCACCAAAGGGGCAAATGCTTCTACATAGCCTACTGAGGAATACACGAAAGGATTGATGTTGTTTCCATTTACATCTATAGCGTAAGGATTGTTGTAGAAATCGATGTTGGACATAATTCCCGTCGCAGTATAGGTAGAGGTATAGGAATGATTGATGTCAAATTTAGTAAACTGTCCATTGATGAACGGAATATTTCTAAGTCCGGAATAAGTGATTTTCCAGTTGGGTAGTGGGATGCCTATTTTTTTTGCATTTTTAATGGGACCATCTGGCGTTCTACCTTCTATTGCTGCTCTAAAGGCAGGAATAATTACATAAGAATTTCCTAAGCCATGTCCTTGGGTAAAGCCATCCGGATTGAGCACTCCTCCCATTTGTTGGGAAATAATTTTTGCATTCTCAATCATCTTAGCATAAAGTGCTCTTCCATCGGTAAAGGCTGTTCTGGCAGTGAAGCTCGTATTGGAATAGGTAAAAGAATCGTTACCAAAAGAGAATTCGAACTCAGGAGTTGTAGGATTGGCATCTACATTAAATCCGCTTTGGGTAAATGTGCGGTTGTAGTTGTGCAATACATTGAAATCTACTCTCAAATCATTGATCGGCATAACTTGCATATTGGCAGTAAAGTTTCGATTGGTCATTTGAGAGTACGGGTCGGACATTAAGGTAGAGCCAGTTATCCAACCATTTTCTATGGCCAGTCTTCGGATGTCTGCTTGGGAACCTAATAGGAAACCATAGGATGGTCCACCTGCTGTTTGTCCGTATCCATACCAATTAGGAGCAGAAAGCAAGCCAGGGAGTACCGTTCCGTTGTTTTCGTTGTAGTTGAAATCAATTTGTTTTACCGCCAAGAATAAAGAAGCGATGCTTTGAAAAGGAGTTAGTTTGTTTTTGAATTTATATCCTTTATAACTAAATTTCTTTTTCTCCCAATCTTTGGTATAAGCGGTATTTAATGAGTCTATTTCTTGTTTTCTCTTTTGGAGTTTGGAATTTATTTTTTTGAAATAATTAAACTTGCCCAAAAATTTAGGAAAATCGACAGTACCGGTAGCCATTTTGGTATTGGTATTTTGACCGATGGTACCCAAATTACCTTCAGGACTGGACAATAATGCCGTGGAACGGGTATTCCAGTTATAGGTTAATCCATAACTTACTTCAGCACTGATGAAATCCATGTACGGGATGTATTCAAATGGTAAACGGTAGTTGAGTTGTACTTTGTGGTTGTATAACACCGGTCTTCCGGCACGGAACACATCATTGAAAATGGAATTGTTGTTCATTAAGTTTACATCCATTTGGTCGTTCATGGTTCTCATGACAGAATTTACTTCTGCTTTTAAAGATTTTGAAAAATTAAATCCTAAAGCATATTGCCACCCGAAATAGAAGTTTCTGTTTTTTAATACATCAAAATCGGTTGCCGCATTTCCACTGAGTAGGGCATCGATGTTTCTAAATTCTAATTCATTATAATTTCTATCGATTTCCGTTCGGAAAGACAATCGGGTAGGTATCGGGTTGATGTTGAATTCTCTTAACCAGCGCAGGTATTTAGTGGCAGAAGGTTGGGTGCCTCCTACTTTAGCAAAAGGTTTTATCACCCAAGGTTTCGGGCTGAAGTTGTAGTCAATATACCCTTTTAGGTATTGTCTATAATTATTTTTGGTGTAGATGTCTCGGTAAAAATCATCATTGTACACAGCGGTTACCGATAGGTTTTCTACATCATAAAATTTAGGTTGGCTCTTAGGGTTTACTCTTTCCTTGTGCATGTTTACCACGCCTATACTTCTTTGTTGTGTATAAGTACGGGCTACTTTTTTCAGTTCGGCTTTGTTGTTGGCTTTGTCAAATTCCACATCGTTGTCCAAAGGATTGTATTTAGGATCCTCTATGGTTTGTGAGTAGGAATAATTCAAAGGAATTTTCATGCCGGCTTTTTCAGGTAAGAATTTATCTACATTCACATTGGTATTGATGCTGAAAGCCGACTGTGTGGTTTGGTTTCTTTCTGCCGGTCGGGAGTCTATATTCCCAAATCCAACGGTGGAGTAGGATGCATTGGTATTGACGGTGGCAAAATCTCCTAAGTTAAAATTCAAACTTGCATTTCCTGCATATCCTCCTTTGTTGTCTATTTCTGCCAAGCGCAATTCGTTTACCCAAAGTACAAGATCTTTGTGTTCTCGATCGCTAAGGTTTCTTACCCCCAACATAATGGTGGTAATGCTTCCCATAGACGGTCTTCCTTTGATGTAAATTCTTCTGTTGGTATCTCCATATTCCACATCCTGAATTCTGTTCATAATTAATGAAGCAAAATTTTTATCCCTACGGAGTTTAGCATCTACAAACTCTTGTACATCTATGTTCATTTCATTTTCTGCAGGCCAAATTTCCATGGGCGATGTAGCCATTTTGTTGGTGTATTTTAGTGAAGCTTCATATTCATAATAGTTATCTGTGGCATCGCTACCAAAACGGATAAAGAATTTAGCATTTTCATCGTAATTTCCTGGATATACTTGTCCTTGATTTAAATTTTCAGCATGTACAAAAAGTTTAAGCTTTTTATACCTTCTCATATCCAAACTTACATTTTTGTACACTCCTCTAGCTTCTTGGGCCAGGTTTTTTACTTTGAGATAGAGGGACGCTTCATTTTGTCTTTGGGCTCCAGCAGTGCCACTTAGTATTTGCCTTTCTATTCCAGGAGGCAATACATACGGAGGTTGGTTTAGTCCATTTTCTTCTAAATTTACCGAACCTAAGTCGAAATTGGAATTATCAACCAAGATGGTTCCTTCGTTGGTAGAGGAAGAATTGTCTTTTGCGATATTTTTGGTATAGGTTCTCCAATCGGATCTTACCAAGTCAAAGGTTGCCAAACGCAAAGTGGAAGGCTGGTCAAAACCTTTGAGCACCAAACGAGCAAAACGAATATTGTTAAGAATTGCTGGGTCTGCATCTCCTCCATCACTGGCAGGAGCATAATCCGATACCGGAATTCTGAATAAATACCATTTGGTGGTAGAGGTTTGATTGTTTTGGAAGGTAACCGGCACTGTTTTCACATCTACAATATGGTTTTGTCCTAAAACCATTTGTGCAGGATTTAGTTCTATATTATATTGATTGTAGTTCTCGTTCTGATCCAAATTGTAATCCCTATTCAAATCTTCAGCATCCGGTGTTTGGGTGGCCACCTCCATAGAGTTGCTTTTGGAGTTGCCATCAGGGTTTCGGAAGTATTTGTAGCGCTGTCTAACGGACGAAGCTAATGCTCCAGTAAACTGATCCGAAAGATAAAAAACAAAGTCATCTGATGCGGGGTCAGCCATTCCGGTTACTGGATTGTTGAAATTTACTCCAAATCGAACCGCTTCTCCAGCTCCATCCAACCCGTCATAGCCTAAATCTTGTTGTGTTCTTTCGGCTCCTTCGGTAGAGAATGCGTAGAGTACAGGGTTTTGTTTTGGCTGAATTCCCCAATTGGAAGTGGTGGTTGTGGAAGGAGTACTGGCGGTAGGAAGTCCATTTTCGTACTGCATCAATCCATCTTTTAGCACATCTTCACTTACATTTCCTAATTGTAATAATAATTTAGGATTGGTGCCCAGCGTTTGTCCATCCACAAAAGGATCCATCATCCAAAATTCAACATACTGAATGTTGGAATTCACGAAATTGGAAACCGAAATAGGTCGCATGAGCGAGCCCCATCTTTGTTGGGTAGTTTCAAGATTTGGATTTACATTATAAGGGCCTCTTTCGCTTGGGAAAAAGGAAATATCCATGGTGTTTATAAAGGTTTGATCTCCGGCTACAAAATCTTTGTAGTTGTATATTTCCTGCATTTTTACTCTTCTGGAGATGTGGTTGGACACAGCTGCGGCATCAATTCCCGAAGGGGTTTTTCCGCCCACACCATAGAAACGAGGATCTATCTGGTACCATGTAAGCAAACCTCTTCCGTTGCCGTTGGATAAAGCGTTGGATGCACCAGCTCCTGCAAATACAGGGTCGTTTTGGTTTTTCTCCGGCTTTGATCCTAAAGACCAAGCATTGGGTTCTTTAAGGGAAATTTTAGAGGAAGTTTGCTCGAAATCATCAATGTACGATTGGTTGTTGATGCCACTATTTTGCCCCGGAAGAAGATATGCTCCTTCGGCTCTAAAATTCAAATTGGAAGGTGCTTCCGTATTTATGAAAGGTATTTTATCTGTTAAACGGGTAAGGAATGGCAATTGGTTGTTGTACAAAATATTCATGCCGGCCATGGTATTGTTCACGGCTTCCTGACCGAAATTTACTTTTTGCGTTAGTGGAACTTCTCTGTAATTAACCACGGTACCGCCAATGGTAAGATGTTCGTTAAATTTTCTTTCTAAATTTAAGCCCAAAAATCTTTTTCTTTGTGTATTAAAGGTCAGTTGGTTTTCTAACGAAATATTGATGGCTTGTCCAGATTGTTTCACCGTTTCGTTGATGATGTTTACTGTACCCAGCATATAATCCACAGTGTAGTCCACTCCTTCTTGTAATTGGACTCCATTGGCTGTTACTTTTACCGAACCTTGAGGTACATTTATCGCGCCTAAAGAAATACCTTGACCTTGAGTGCCTTTAAATCGGCCTTCCATTGTGTATCGAAGTGCCAAATTACTTTGTGCTGCCACTTGTTTCTGTTGGGTGTACAAATCAGTAAATACATACTGAGGGTTGGTGCCTCCCAGTACCGAAGCCATGTATGAGCCAAAGGGTTGTGCTTTGGTAAAGATAAGCTTGCCGGATTCTGGTAAAATTGTAGTCCCAGGCACAAAGTCGAAAATACCATCTCCTAGAACGGAGCCGTTTTGTTGTAAATCATTGTTGGTGTTGAGCCTGTCCCAGTTGAATAATTTTAATAGAATTTGATCCTGTACAGCAGTGTTGGGTAGGTAATTTACTTTCCCCCCTGTTTGGGCATCTCGGTAATATACATTGAGTAAAAAACCGTCTTTATTGATGTTTTGTGTATTGAGGGAATAAATATTTTTCATCATCAAATTCCACATTGGCGAAGTCGTCTTGACAATGGAATTGGGTTTGAGAAGCTTGGAAACAATAACGGAGCTCTCTTCAGAAAATTCACCTACTTTGTACACTGTATTCGACCCGTTTACGGTAAAGGAATAGGATACTGCCAACAGCTGATTGTCGTTCAGTCTTTGATTTAATGATAAATATCCGAGTTGCGGGTGAAAACTAAACTCATTTTGTCCCAGTTTTCTGGCTTTTCGATTAAAGATGAAGTTTTCACCATCTACAAAGTTTTCCGTACCTCCATTGGCATTAGGCAAAGATTGGCCATTGATGGTGTTGTAGGAAGTATCTACATTTCTGAGTCCAGGTCCTAAAGCTACGATGGCATTGTACAAATTATTTTGCGAATTGTTGGGGTAGCCACTTAGGCCATCGCCCAAATCTCTTACTCCAACAATGCTTTTTTGATTGCTCAGATTGCTATTACCTTGATCCAGTACCCAAACTTCCATACGGGTAATGGATATTTTTGAATTGATGAGCGGATAATTCTGTACCGCAGCATCATAATTATTTAAGAAATAATGCCCCACAAAGTAGTGCTGGTTGTCTTCATAGTCAATGGCATTAATTTTAAAAGTATTCATCACACCACCGCCTTGTACAACGATGTTTCTGGCCTCACCTTGCTGTTGGGACAATACCAGAGTTCCTTTGGTTTTGCCAAACTGAAACTCGGATTTCAAACCAAACAAAGATTCGGATCCTCGAATAAGCGAAGTGGAAAGAGGCATATTCACATTACCAAATTCTAATCTTTTGAGCCATCGGTCTTCTCCTCCAGTAGTAGGATCATTCAACCCTTTTTGTTGCAAATCCTTCCAGGTGCCTTTGGATTGCCACACCATGTTCATTTTATTTTCGAAGGCAAAACCACTTTGGGTATCGTAATTGGCTTTTAATTGTAGGTTTTCTCCCACCTTTCCCAATAGTCCCAATTGTATTCTTTGTTGAATGTCGAAAGCGAAACTGGTTCGGTTTTGAGGTAAAATTAAAGGATTATCAATCTTTTGATACAAACCACCCACATCAAAAGAAGCAAAACCATTGGGGATGATTTCTATTTTGTTGCTACCAAAAATAGTTTCAAAAATTCTGTTTTTTATATACAATGCAGGAATTAAGCCTTTCTTCTGGGCATCGGTCTTGTCTTTGCGGAAAAGCAAACTGTATTTGTTGGATTTCTCCTTATAGAATTCCCTTGCCATTCTCAGTCGCATAAATTCTCCATACTCTTCAGGAGTCATGGATACCGCGTTTCCGGAGATTACATTGCCTATTTTGGGATAAACGAAATACATTCCCGATGGGATGTCGAAAAAAGCCTCGTAGGTTGTAGGGTCGGGTAATTCATAGTTTTGTTTTACAAAAGTTGAATCTTGAACGGGTTTTTTCTGTCCCCACACCATCATAGAGCATGAGAAGAAAAATAACAAAAATAAAGGATATATTAAGGACGATTTTTTTATCAAAACTTATAGGTTTTTTAAGATTTGTTTTACCAATTCTTCTACAGAAAGATTGGGGTTTTGTTTTAGGAATCGATCGGCAAGTTTTTCGCTGGTCTTTTTGGGAATTCCCAAAACCTCTAATGCAGATAACGATTCGTCTTTGGTTTTATTGTGAATCATAGGAGTAGAAACGGCATCTATGCTGTTGAATTTTTGCATTTTATCTCTTAGTTCTACGATGATTCTTTCGGCTGTTTTTGCTCCAATGCCTTTTACCTTTTGCAACATGAGAGCATTGCCCGATAATATTCCTGATGCAATTTCCTGATTGCTAAGTGAAGAAAGCATGATAAGAGCAGAAGCAGGTCCAACGCCGTTCACAGAAATTAAAAAATTGAAAATTTCTTTTTCTTCTTGAGTAGAAAATCCAAAAAGTAAATGGGCGTCTTCACGAAATATTTGTTGTATATAGATAAAAGTACTTTGTCCAAGAGTCAGTTTTTGTGAAGTTTGTAAACTGATGCCTACAAAATAGCCAATTCCCGCTACTTCTATAACTGCAGAAGTAGGGCTGAGTTCTTGTACGCTACCTTTTAATGAATATATCATAATTTGTCTAAAAATTCTGTTGTTTTAAAGATTTCAAAGATAAGAATTTGAAAACAAATTAAAAATAGGGTAAGGCATTTAGGCATTTGATAATAAATGCTGCGTTTAAGGAATCCTTTTTTTGTATAAAAGTTTAGTGAAAATTCATAAAAAACAATTTAAAAATGGAGTGCAATAGCCTATCCATCATAAGTTAAGTCGATTAATAATTCTTTCCGTATTAATTGCATTCTATATAATGTATATTTTGTAATTTTGTGGGGCAAAAAAAAATATGGGAGAACAATTAATCAAAAAAATTGGTGTGTTAACTTCAGGAGGCGATTCCCCTGGAATGAATGCCGCCATTCGTGCAGTAGTCCGATCAGCCAATTATTATGGCTTAGAATGCGTAGGAATTCGTGAGGGCTACAACGGACTTATCGAGGAAAATTTCACTAAAATGGGACCTCGTTCGGTGAGTAATATCATCAACTTAGGAGGTACGGTATTGCGTTCTGCCCGTTCTATGGAGTTTAAAACCAAAGAAGGCCGACAAAAAGCATACAACAATTGTTTGAAACATAATATTGAAGCCTTGGTGGTCATCGGTGGCGATGGTAGTTTTACAGGTGCTAAAATATTCTCTGAAGAGTTTGGGATAAAAGTCATTGGTGTTCCCGGGACAATAGACAACGATATCTTTGGAACCGATAATACCATAGGCTATGATACTGCACTGAATACCGCTATGGAAGCCATTGATAAAATTAGAGATACAGCAACCTCTCATAATCGTGTGTTTTTTGTTGAAGTAATGGGAAGAGATGCTGGTTTTATAGCCCTAAACAGTGGGATTGCATCAGGCGCTGTAGATATATTAATTCCTGAAAGAAAAGACAGTTTCGAGGATTTAATCATCAGTTTTGAAAAAGCAAAAAAAAGAGGAAAAAACTCCAGTATTGTTGTCGTAGCAGAAGGCGATAAACTAGGAAATGCTTATCAGTTGGCAGAAAGAACCAAAGAACGATTCCCGGATTATGACATTCGTGTTTCCATCTTAGGACATATACAGAGAGGAGGATCCCCAAGTTGTGCAGATCGAGTGCTGGCAAGTAGATTGGGCTTTGGAGCAGTTACTGGTTTACTGAAAGGACTAACCAATGTAATGGCAGGAATACAATCCAACCAATTGGTCTATACCCCAATAGACGATGCTATTAAAAAACATAACGAAATTAACCAAGACCTACTTCTTATTTCAGAAGTTTTGGCCTTATAAATAACATACAAAACTAAAATTTTATTTAAATTATGTCAACAATCAAAGTAGGAATCAACGGATTCGGAAGAATTGGAGGTTTAGTTTTCAACGCTATGTTGGAAAGAGAAAACATCGAAATCGTAGGAATTAATGACCTTATCAACGCCGAATACATGGCTTACATGATGAAGTATGATTCTGTACACGGGAAATTTAAAGGTGAAGTAAGTGTAGAGGGAAATAACTTGGTAGTAAACGGGAAAACAATTCGAGTTTCTGCTGAAAGAGATCCTAACAACTTGAAATGGAATGAAGTAGGCGCTGATTATATCGTGGAATCTACTGGGCTTTTCCTTTCTGCAGATACAGCAAATGCGCACTTAAATGCAGGGGCTAAAAAAGTAATTCTTTCTGCTCCTTCTAAAGACGATACTCCAATGTTCGTTATGGGGGTAAACCACAAAGAATTGAAAGATGATGTGAAAATATTCTCTAACGCTTCTTGTACAACCAATTGCTTGGCACCTATTGCTAAAGTATTACACGAAAACTTCGGTATTGTAGAAGGTTTAATGACCACCGTACATGCGGCTACAGCAACCCAAAGAACAGTAGATGGTCCTTCTATGAAAGATTGGAGAGGTGGTCGTTCTGCTTTGAATAATATCATCCCTTCTTCTACTGGTGCTGCTAAAGCGGTAGGTAAAGTAATCCCTTCATTGAACGGGAAACTAACCGGAATGTCTTTCAGAGTTCCTACTGTAGATGTTTCTGTTGTTGATTTAACCGTAAGATTAGAAAAAGCAACTTCTTACGATGAAATTTGTGCTACCATGAAGGCTGCCTCTGAAGGCGAATTGAAAGGTATTTTAGGTTATACAGAAGATTTGGTTGTTTCTCAAGACTTCGTAGGCGATAAGAGAACTTCTATCTTCGACAAAGATGCGGGTATCATGCTTTCTCCTAACTTTGTGAAAGTGGTTTCTTGGTATGATAACGAAACAGGTTATTCTAATAAATTAACTGATTTATTAATTCACTCTGCTTCTTTATAATTGAAATAGAACGCTATAAATCTATATTAAAACCTCCTTTTTTTGGAGGTTTTTTCTTTGGAATAAAGTACCATTCAGTGCTTATACATTATCTATTATCTACTTTTTTTTAATTTAAAACCAATGGAACCCACTATATATTTATCCACATTATCCCAATTTTTGAAGGAATATTTCTTACTTTTGACAAAATTATTTTCTACAAATGAGCAATATCGAAGACAAGAAAAAAGCACTGAGTTTAGTACTCGAAAAACTAGATAAAACCTATGGTAAAGGAACCGTAATGACTTTGGGAGATTCCTCTATAGATGATACCATAGAGGTTATCCCTTCCGGATCTTTAGGTTTGGACATCGCTTTGGGAATTGGGGGCTATCCAAAAGGAAGAATTATTGAAATCTATGGACCTGAATCTTCTGGGAAAACTACCTTAACCCTGCATGCCATTGCTGAAGCTCAAAAACAAGGAGGAATTGCCGCTTTTATCGATGCCGAACATGCCTTCGATAGAACTTACGCCGGAAAATTGGGAATAGATTTAGATAACTTAATCATATCGCAACCGGACAATGGCGAGCAAGCATTGGAAATTGCCGACAACCTGATCCGTTCTGGTGCTATTGATATTGTGGTAATCGACTCGGTTGCTGCTCTTACTCCTAAAGCTGAAATAGAAGGCGAAATGGGGGATTCCAAAATGGGACTTCATGCCCGTCTTATGTCGCAGGCTTTAAGAAAACTTACCGCTACCATTTCCAGAACGAAATGTACCGTGATTTTCATCAACCAACTTAGAGAAAAAATTGGCGTAATGTTTGGAAATCCTGAAACCACTACCGGTGGAAATGCACTGAAGTTTTATGCTTCTGTTCGTGTGGATATTCGTAAAGCATCTGCTCCTATCAAAAATGGTGATGAAGCCATTGGTAGCCGTGTGAAAGTGAAAATTGTGAAAAATAAAGTAGCTCCTCCTTTCAAACAAGCTGAATTTGATATTATGTATGGAGAAGGAGTTTCTAAAGTGGGAGAAATTTTGGACGCAGCCGTAGATATGGGCATTGTGAAAAAAAGTGGTTCTTGGTTTAGCTATGAAGATAGTAAACTAGGGCAAGGTAGAGATGCGGTGAAAGAAGTCTTAAAAGATAATCCAGAATTGCAAGAAGAACTGGAAAATAAAATTAAAGAAGCATTAAAGAATAAATAAATTGCTTCTACCAAAATAAAAAAGAGTTGCCAAACATTTTATGGCAACTCTTTTTTATTTTAAATGCGTGTTGTAAAAATTCATAAAGTCTTTTTCTAAACTCTCTGCGAGTTTTAATGATCCAAAAGTATTGAGGTGTCCATTGTCATAGTATATTATGGTGTCTTTTGCATAAGGTGCTGATTTGAAAAGCGAACTTTTGGCTACATTATAGACAAAAATATTCTTTTTCCCTTTGGCAATATTTTGCATGATGGAGGCGTCTTTCCATCTTGGACTAACGGTAAACGAATAGTCAGATTTTTTAAGAAAGGAATTGTTTATTCGAATGGGGCTTTTGTCCAATGTGGGAAAGCCTACCATCAGAACCAATTTCTGATCTGGACGAATGTGATTTGCAAAATTTTTCAAAGCCTGGGTTACCGAAGGAAGCTCATCCAGTGCCGTGGTACAGAAGAAAATGATTTCTGCTTTTTCCACTTCTAGTTTCGTTTTGGGGATTAATGATTGGGACCAAGCGTACATTTCTTTTTGCTTAGGGTTGGCATCTTTTTCAGAGACGCCTTCTATTGCTGGAAATGCATTGCTGGTAAGGGTTCTGAAGGAAAAACCATTTTCTTTTCCTATTTTGTCAAAAAATGGTTTAAGCATCAATGCATTACTGTTTCCTATCAATAAAATTTTATCTTGTTTTCGTACATCTCCAAATCTTTCAACAATACCTTCCTTATGAGAAGCAAGTCCCATAGTAGGACGAGTATAAAAATCATCAATTTTGTTTTGCGCTGTGAGATGGGGCAAAAAATAGATTAAACTTCCCACCACAATGGTTTTTGTAGCAAGAATTGAATACGACTTCCTATTACTTTTTTTCCTGAAAACCGATTCTATAAATTGGTAGGAGATATAGGACATCAGAATCGTGAAAAATAGGATGAAAATAATTTGACCAAATGAAAAATCATAGGTCTCGTATTTGTACCGGATAAATGCCATCACCGGCCAATGCCATAGATACAGTGAATAAGAATACTCACCTATTTTTACCATTATTTTATGAGAAAAAAATGAGGACAAAGCATGGTTTTTCGTAACCAAAAGCAATGCCGATGCAATGCACGGAATAACGGCTAAGATTCCTGGGAATGGACTGGACTCTGATATTAGAAAACTACAAGTGAGTAAAATAAGAAAACTGACGATGGCCAAAATAGTATTTCCTTTTTTTCCGATGTCTATCCCGTTTTTAAACCAAAGTGCGAACAATCCTCCTATCAAAAACTCAGGAATTCTAGCCCATAGAGAAAAATACATGGATGTTTGAGCGTGAAGAAAATAGAGGTTGTACGATGAGTAGGCAATAAGAATAATAGAAATCATCAAAAAAACTTGCCATAAATATTTCCTAAACCAATGCACCAGAAAAGGAAGGATTAAGTAAAACTGCATTTCTATCGCCAAAGACCATGTATGCAACAGTGGGTTCTCCGAAAGTTTGGCTCCAAAATAAGACTCACCATTGGAGAATACGGTGTTTGAAATAAAAAATAATGAGTTTTTAAGGTAATACTTTAGCGACTTTATATCAACATACAAATAAACAATAGCACCAGCGATAACCACGAATAACAACATGAATAGATAGGCAGGAACAATCCTAAATAATCTCTTCTGAAAAAATTGTAAAAAACTGAATCGATGCTGATCTTCTTCTTGAACCAAAATACAGGTGATTAAATAACCCGAAATAACAAAAAATAAATCGACGCCTAAAAATCCGCCCGGCAGCCATGTTGCGTTAAGATGAAATATAAAGACCAATAAAAAAGCTATAGCGCGTAGCCCTTGAATATCATTCCTGAATAACATTTATGTTTTTTTTAAACCAAGGCAAATATAGATTAATTTATCATGCCATTCTGTCACATTTGGCTGAATGGTATTTTTTTTGTCAAATTCTAATCAAATTTTTTAATAATAAAATTACAATCATGACTAAAGGAAATATCAATGTTTCGGTGGAGAATATTTTCCCACTTATCAAAAAGTTTTTGTACAGCGATCACGAAATTTTCCTTCGCGAGTTAATTTCCAACGCAACCGATGCTACGCTTAAATTAAAACACCTAACTTCTATTGGCGAAGCGCAATTAGTATACGGAAATCCCAAGATTGAAGTAAAAATAGATAAAGAAAACAAAACCCTACACATCATCGACCAAGGTCTTGGGATGACGGCCGAGGAAGTGGAAAAATACATCAATCAAGTTGCTTTTTCTGGTGCTGAAGAGTTTTTAGAAAAATACAAAGATTCTGCTAAAGATTCTGGGATTATTGGGCATTTTGGTTTAGGTTTCTATTCTGCGTTTATGGTAGCTAGCGAAGTGGAAATCATTACCAAATCTTATAAAGAAGCTCCTGCAGTGCGTTGGGTTTGTGATGGTAGCCCTGAATTTAGCTTAGAGGAAGTAGAAAAAACCGAAAGAGGAACGGAAATTATCCTTCATATTGCTGAAGATTCTACCGAGTTTTTGGAAGAATTCAGAATTAGAGAATTACTGACTAAGTACAACAAATTCATGCCGGTTCCTATTCAATTCGGAACTAAAACCGAAACCCTTCCTCTACCTGAAGGAGCTGCAGAAGATGCGAAGCCGGAAACGGTAGAGGTGGATAATATCATTAATAATCCATCGCCAGCTTGGACCAAAGCACCTAGCGAACTAAATGAAGAAGATTATAAAAGCTTCTACCACGAGTTGTATCCTATGCAATTCGAGGAGCCTTTATTCAATATTCATCTCAATGTAGATTATCCGTTCAACCTTACCGGTATTCTATATTTCCCTAAATTGGGCAATAATTTAAACATCGAAAAAGATAAAATCCAGCTCTACCAAAATCAGGTTTTCGTTACCGATGAGGTGAAAGGAATTGTCCCAGATTTCTTGATGTTGCTAAGAGGGGTAATCGATTCACCAGATATTCCTTTGAATGTTTCTCGATCTTACCTTCAAGCGGATGGTGCTGTGAAGAAAATTTCTTCATACATCACCAAGAAAGTAGCCGATAAAATGGTTTCCCTTATCAATACTAATCGTGAAGATTACGAGCAAAAATGGAATGATATAAAAGTAGTGATCGAGTACGGAATGATTTCTGAAGATAAATTCTACGAAAAGTCCGATAAATTCGCACTCTACCCATCTACAGAAGGCAAATCTTATCTTTGGGAAGAGTTGATGGAGAAAATCAAAATCAACCAAACCGATAAGGACGGAAATACCGTAATCCTATATGCAACTAATAAAGATGAGCAACATGCGTACATCCAAACGGCTTTGGATAAAGGGTATGAAGTATTGCTATTGGATTCTCCTATTGTTCCGCATTTGATACAAAAATTGGAGACCACTAAAGAAAAAATCCAATTCGCCAGAGTAGATGCCGACCACATCAATAATTTGATTAAGAAAGATGAGCCTATTATCGCAAAACTAACCGATACTGAAAAAGAAACTTTGAAAAAAGAAGTGGAAACTGCAGTTAACGATTCTAAATTTACGGTACAGTTAGAGGATTTGGATAGCCAAGATACTCCATTTATGATTACCCAACCAGAGTTTATGCGTAGAATGAAAGATATGCAAGCAACAGGTGGCGGTGGTATGTTCGGTATGGGAGCTTTCCCGGAAATGTACAATTTGGTAGTCAACTCCAATTCCGAATTGGCTTCAGAAATTTTGAAAACCGAAAATTCCGAAGAGAAAAACGCTAAAATTGCTTATGCTTTAGATTTAGCAAAGCTTTCTCAAAACCTTTTAAAAGGAAAAGAACTAACCGATTTTATTGCAAAAAGCTTTTCGAAGTTAAAATAATTTCAGACTATGGAACTGTTGAACCCTTGGATTTCCAGGGGTTTTTTGCTTCATGGTAGTTGGATTTCCACTAAAGGATCCCAAAAAATATGCTTAAAGTTCCGGATTTTCATATCGGTGACTATAATGCCTTCTGCTTCTATTTTTTTTTGAAATTCATGTACACGGAGAACACCACAAGCAGCAACCACTCGGTGGGCAGGAACATCTTTGGGACATCCTCCCATGGCGTTTCCCACATGGCGAGAATGATTGGGAAAGCCGATGGCTTTTGCGATTGCTCCATAAGTACTTACTCTACCCAATGGAATTTGTCGGGCAATTTCATACACCAGTTGCTTAAAGTTTGTATCCATTTATTTTATAAGGAATTGATTAGTAAAATTAACCAACCTTCAGCAAGTATCCAAATCTTTAGTTGGGATTCTCTTATCTGTAGTAAATGAATAATCCACGACTTATGCCGTGGATTATTTGTTTAGATGTTTGTTAATTTTAGTCGGTTATTTTTCTATTTCTTTTACCAAAGTACAGGGCAAGTGCTGCTCCGGAAATCAACAGTAATGGTAAATACTGATTGATTGGAGAAGTGTTGTCTCCTGGTGATCCAGGATCGGTTTCCATGGTTTGGTAATAAACAATTTCTTCTTGTTTTGGGTTTTCTTCTTCAAACATCGTGAAGCTTTTGTCTTCAGCATGCGCCATATTAAGTGCAGTACTTCCAATAAATCCTATAATTAATGCTATTTTCTTCATGTTATTTTACTATTTTTTTAGTGATTACTTTTCCTTGAGTTTCAATGTTGAGTAGATACATCCCTTTGGTTAGTCCTTCAATAACTGCCTTGTTGGCATTCGGTGTAAGGGTTTTTACTAATCTGCCGCTGGCATCATACACGGTAATTTTCTTAATTTTTGCCGTGTTCTCAACAATAAATACCTCTTGGTCTTTATATACTTTTAGTTCTTCTTTCACCAATTCTGTGGTGGCCAGGGAACCTTGTGGTAAGTAAACAATCTCAAAACGGTTGGTCAATTCACCAGCAGTTGCAGTAAAGTTATAATCCTGAACACTAAGATCTGTGTATGTTCCGTTTTGTTTATCTCTTAAGTAGATGGCTTGTCCGTTGTTAAACAAACCTTCTTTGCCTACCAAGGAAATTGAATAATTTCCGTTTTGTGCATGCTTGTTGCCCAAGATTACCACATCGGTATTCACAAAGCTTCCTCTACCTTGAATGGCTAATTTTTCTCCTCCAACGGTTGAGTAAAGCGCATCATTTCCTACAGACATCATTTTGGAGTCGCTGGCATCTAAGTTATTGCTGGCTCCTGCACTGTAAGTTACAGCCATTTGATAGGCACTTTGGTTAGGAAGCGACAATTGCAACCAGTATTTACCTTCGCCAACAGCTGCATTGTTTTTGTTGAAAAAAGAAACGCCTGTGTTAGAAGAAGTTCTCATATCATTTATGAATGAAGCACTGGAGGTAAGTCCTTTTACTATGAAGGCTTGTCCCGGTCGGATGATGGAGTTGCTTCCAGAAGCCGCTCTACTCCAAGTAGTGGTATTGGCATTGTACACCGCCCAACCCGGATTCATCGTTGCTGTTGCCCCATTTTGGGTATTATCGCCCACATTAGGAACCCAGAAGTAGAAGGTTTCTCCTACATTATCCAAATTTTCCAAATAGAAATCGGCCAAATCCAAATTGGCAGTATATGGATTGCCAATCAAGTTATAGGCATTGCCATTCGCGTTAGCTGTATTGATTAATGTTACCGTTTGGTTGCCCAAATTAGGCGTACCAGTAAAGGTAGCTGGAGCATTATTTGCTGGTACTTTTACCGAGTAGCCTGTACCAAACGCACTTGTTGTAGGATTGGCAACGGTATCGTAATAGTCGGTGGTAGTGTTATAGGTCATTACAAATGGGGATGCCGTAGCGTACAGATTGTACATATTCTGTTCTGCCACTGGCGAAGACCAAAATACATATTTATCGGCATTGGATGTGGTGGTTTTTTCTAATGAAAACGAACCTGTACCCGAATAAGCCTCGTGTATGAAATTGGCACCGTCTTTTACGGTAATGCTACCGTTGTTGGTTATTTTACCAGAATTTACATTTCCTTTTACTTGTAAATTTCCATCAACTTGTAAGCCACTGCTGGTATTGAAATTTACCGTTGTTCCTTGTCCTATTTCTGAATTTGCACCACTGAAAATTACGGCTCCTCCATCATTTTGAGTGAAAGTTCCTAAGCCAATTATACCATTTCTGATGGTTTTGCTTCCTGTGCTCGATCCAGTAAATGAAATGTTAATTCCAGACATTATTTCTACAATACCTTTAATTGTTGTAGGATTACTACCTCCCATTCCATTCGCATTTTCAGAAAATCTAAAAATTGGAATAGTAGTGTCATCTACATTTGGAAAAAAGGTTATATTGGCTGTTGCAGGTGTTCCACTTGTGTGTTTCCATTCTAGAATTGATTGGTGTTCATAAATAGTTTTAGAATGAATTACAGATGAGCTACCTGTTAAACTTGCTCCTTGTAAAGATAAAACCCCTCCTGTTTTTACTCGTAAAGTGCTGGAACCGCTAAAATTTGGCAATGCGGTATAGATTATTTTTCCGTCATTTTCAATGATTATGTCATCTCCAGTTCCATCGTTTACGGTAAGTGATCCATTTGCAGAAAGTGTTGCTCCATTTTGTATGATAATTTCATCTGCTGTAACGGCACTGTTAACGGTTACGGTGTGCCCGTTTTGTATGGTAATGCTTTGGTCTGTACTTTTTGGTGAACTGGTTGCATTATTCCATGTGATTCCATCCAAAGAAGATTCCCATGTCGCTGAAGAAGTCCAATTTCCTGTTGCTTTGGATCTAAAATAAGAAGGAGGCAATGCTAAAGTCGTAAAATTCCCAGTCAAAGGGCTTACCAAATTATAACAAACCCCAGTGTCATTGTATTCGTAGATGGCGAAGTGATAATTTTTATTGGCGGTTAAGTCTGTAAGATTAACTGCAGTGCCGGTACCGTTGTACACCACAAAGTTCCCTGTGCCTATTTGGTCTCCAAACCCTAAAATGGGATCGGCATTGTAGGAAGTTCCGCTTACTGGAGCTGCATTTACGGCACCTCCTTCTCTTCCAACCACCAATACTTTGTCGCCGTTCCCTCTTACCCAGTTTAGCTGAGCTGTGGTTTGTCCAATGTTGCTCGCAGAAAAAGAGGTAGATTGTGTACTTGGACTACACGATAGTGTCGTAAAATTCCCAGTTAATGGGCTTGCCAAATTATAACAAACCCCAGTGTCATTGTATTCGTAGATGGCGAAATGATAATTTTTATTGGCGGTTAAGTCCGTTAGATTGACTCCTGTGCCATTTCCGTTATACACCACAAAGTTCCCTGTACCTATTTGGTCTCCAAACCCTAAAATGGGATCGGCATTGTAGGGAGTTCCGCTTACTGGAGCTGCATTTACGGCACCTCCTTCTCTTCCAACCACCAATACTTTGTCGCCGTTCCCTCTTACCCAGTTTAGCTGAGCTGTGGTTTGTGCGATGCTGCTCGCAGAAAAAGAGGTAGATTGTGTGGTGGGTGAAGTACAAGTTGAGGGTAGTGTGTAGGTAACTTCAATACTTTGAACATAAGTTCTAGTAGTAGATGAAGACCCAACATTGAAAAATTCTAAAATTTGATTTACATTAAGATTTGATAGGGTATATTTGCCATTAACATTAGTTATACTATAATCATTAGTATCTCCAGTAACTTTATATTTTGCTGGACCTTTTCCATCAGTAAGGTTAGCATTAAAAATAATTTTTGTAATTGTTACACCATTTTGAGGATATATTTTGATACTACCACCTTTTGTACTATTTTGATACAATCTTAATGCTCCACTATTAATTGTTGGATCACTAGTTCCAGAATTTTTATGAGAGCTAAAACCTATATTAAGACCGTTGCACGGTAATTTTACAAAAAAAAAATCATCTAATAAATTGT